>CALEDH010000009.1 GCA_937949785.1 uncultured Sulfolobales archaeon
GGACAGCCCAGCGTTAACTTCCATAACGCTAGGTAGGAAAGCTCCGTATTCAGCCGTCTGAAACATAATTACTTCCTCAAGGAAAATGGCTATTGTAGATCTACTGACTTCAGCGGTTTTGTGGTTGGGGGGCTTAAGTAGGTAGTGTTTATGGGGTTTGGATGTGGTGGTTTTAGGTTTTGAGGGCTGCTTAATGTTGTGGGGAAGCCTACTTAAACCTCTACTCTGAAAGTGTTGTCGACGGCTTAGGTTGGGGGTTTAATTACAGGAGAATATGATGATATTATCTTAAGCTTTTATTTCTATATGACGAAGTAATTGTAGGTGGGTTTACTGACGGATCTTAGGTTTGTTAGGGATGATTTCCCAGTGCTTAGGTATGAGAAGGTAATTTATTTTGATAACGCTGCTACATCGCTCAAACCTGTTCAAGTTATAGATGCTGTTAAGAATTACTATGAACGTATGAGTAGTAATGTGCATAGAGGTGTTCACAGACTATCTATGGAGGCCAGTAGGTTGTATGAGGAGGCTCATGAAGAGGTCCGCAGGTTTATTAACGCTAAGTACTTAGAGGAAGTAGTATTTACGAGTGGGACTACTCAGTCGTTAAATTTAGCTGCTTACATGTTGGGGTTAAAGCTTAGTGAGAGGGATAACGTCGTCATCTCGGTTATGGAGCACCACAGTAATTTACTGCCTTGGATCACCCTCTCACAGCTAAGAGGTTTTAAAGTGAGGATTGTAGACATTAGAGATGATTATACATTAAATTATGAAATCCTATCAGAATTAATTGACCGTAACACTAAGGTCGTAGCGCTAACTCAAATGAGTAATGTCTTAGGAACTAAGGTTGATATTAAGAGGGTGTCTAAGATAGTGCGTGAGAGCGATGCTTTACTAGTGGTTGATGGAGCGCAGAGCGTACCGCACATGCCTATATCGGTTGTAGACCTGGATGTAGATTTTATGGCGTTTAGCGGTCATAAGATGTTAGGCCCTACTGGAATAGGAGTTCTGTATATTAGGAAGGATGTTCAGGAGTTGTTAAAGCCGTCTTTTACAGGTGGAGGTATCGTAGAAAGCGTTTTATATGATGGCAACGGGTTTACGGTTAAATTACTAGAATCGCCGTGGAGGTTTGAACCGGGAACACCTGATATATCTGGGGCTATAGGCTTAGCAGAAGCTGTTAGGTATTTAAGGCGGTTAGGGATGGATAGCGTCGTAAGTCATGAGAGAGAATTAGTTGGCTACATGATTAGTAGGATAAAGAATGATGAAGTACTTGCAGGGAAGCTAACTACTTACGGTCCTCAAACACTTGAGGATAGAGGCGGTATCATATCGTTCAACGTGGTTAATTCTAACCCACATATAGTTGCATCATTTCTTGATACCTATAACATAGCTGTGAGGAGCGGTTACCACTGCGCACATCCGCTTCATCAGAGAATCAGAGCTGATGAAGGGACTGTTAGAGTAAGTTTTTACATATATAACACCTTAGATGAAGTTGACGCAATGGTAGAAGTCCTCAAAGAGTATGTTAGGAAGGTAACTAAGTAGTTAGCTGTAATACCACCTCTCCAATAATACAGCACGGTCTTCACATCTAGGAGGTTATGGAGTTTTCAGAGTTTTAGTTTAAGTAGAATATTAGTTAAGTTAAGTTAGAAGTTAATGCGGCGGCCGGGATTCGAACCCGGGATTTCCGGCGTGGAAGGCCGGCGTCCTAATCCAGGCTAGACGACCGCCGCCGGATGTATTATTCCTTTAGAGTTTAAGTTTTTTACTAGTAATTAGTTTTAGGTGGTTTAAGTGGGATGTGAGGGTTTTAAATTCTTAGAACATACAGCTGATGTTTACTTCGTAGCAAGTGGTAGTTCTCTTGAGGAAGCTCTCTGTAACGCGGCTAAAGCTATGTTTGAGACTATTACCGATACTTCTAAGATTGATGTAGACGTATGTCTTGATGTTAGTGATTCATGTTACGACTTACTTAACTGTGTTTATAGGTGGTTAGAAGACTTACTAATTCTCCATGATAGCCGTAACTTAATCTTTAAGGATTTCGAATTTAAGTTTATTGAACTTAGTGGTGAATATAGATTTATTGGTAGGGCGTGTGGTGAGTTTTTTAATCTTAATAAACATGAGCCTAGATTGGTTGTTAAGGCTGTTACGTATTCCTTAATGAACGTTGAAAACGTAGATAATTGTTGGAGGGTTTACGTAGTTTTAGATATTTAATTAATTATTAAAGCTTATTACCCTTCAGTACCCAATAATTATGGTGCCGCCGTAGCTCAGCCTGGGAGAGCGCCCGATGAGCGGTGGGCTCAGGCGTAGCTGAAGACCGGGATGTCGGGGGTTCAAGTCCCCCCGGCGGCACTACCTCTTCTCCTAACTATTACGAAGGTTAACCCCCTTACATCAATAACCTCACCGTTAACTAATTCAGCAATATCATGCGCTATTACCTCTGTATCTACAGCTCTTAATACCTGAAACGACTTCATAACCCTGACTTTAACAGCACCACCCTTCTTAAGGTATTTCCTAATACTATCTAATACGTTCTCGTTAATACCTCCCCTACCTAAGTATACTTGAGGCTTACCTAATATCACATCTACTACTCTCTTACTTTTCTGCACTGTAGCCTACTCACCCATCCACACATTAGACATGTTCTGGAGATTATAACGTATTTACGTAGTCCTCTAATCCTATACCTAGCTGTGATACCAGGTATTAGAGGGATTAAGCACTTCTTACATATACCTCTCCTTAAATATTTAGGTTTTCTGACATTAGCTTTACTAACTACCTTCAACGCTAACTCTACATACCTCCTAGCCTTTGCAACATTGTATGACCTAGTAGCGGATAAAGCCTCTGAGTAGAGGACCTTAACTCTCTGAAGTGCTATATCCTTAATCTGATTTTTAATGTTAAATCCCTATATATGTAGGGTTGTGGTGAAGGTAATAAATGTAATAATAGCTGAGGCGGCTTTAGAGACAATACCTCCTGAGATTTCAGGGCATCCAGCAGTGGTTAATTCAGCTAGGTTGAGGGGTAAGCGTTGGAGCGATGTATTATTAGATATATCACTCCACTACGCCGCTATGAAGAGACTTCCGAACATGTTAAAGCGTGGGAGGCCGGATATAATCCACGTAGCCCTCCTAGAAATGCTTTCAAGTCCGCTGAATATTGAGGGATATCTCAATACATATATTCACACGGTAAATGATTACACAATATTAGTAGACCCGACAATTAGAATACCGAGGAATTATATGAGGTTTGTAGGGCTTATGGAGCAATTATTTAAATATGGGCAGGTACCGCCTAAGGAGTCAAAACCTCTTATGAGGGTTGTAAACCTCGATTTCAGAAACCTCCTTAAGAGCTTAAACGTAAGGGAGGCGTTAACACTTAGTGAGGGTGGCGAGCTTAGAGACTGTGAAACTATCTGCAGTGTGGCTTTAGACGAGGGGTTACCAATAGTTGTTGGTGGCTTCCCACACGGTGATTTTAGAAGTGAGGTATATGAAAGCAGTAAGTACGTTTTCTCCATATATAGAAAACCACTCGATATGTGGGTAGTTATGTCAAGAATATTAGGTGCGTGCGAAAAAGTGTTAGGTATTATGTAGAATAACCGTAATTAAGTTGGTGTGGTGCCGCGGCCGGGATTTGAACCCGGGTCACGGGCTATCCACACAGGACTCCGAGCTCGAGAGGCCCGCATACTTGACCGGGCTATACTACCGCGGCACCTTTACAAACTTATTAAACATAGCTTTAAAATGTTTATGACTTATATCCAGTGGTAAGTACTGCCTTATGACTGAGTAATCCTTGCAGTGCCTACTGGTTCCGGACTACGTAGTTCTTAGACCACACCATTACCCACAGCGAAGCTCCGAGTTCGCCCTTCTAGAACCTATAACCCCTGTGTTCGAGTGCTTGAGACCGATAACCAATTGCGAACATCGTGTTATAGACGGCTTAAGTGTTTAACCGCACCTTCCTACTAATATGTGAACGTATTACGTAGTAGGTTAGAGAGGTTATAGCTAGTTGACCCCAATCGAAGCTAATTACTGAGGCCTCAGCGTGGTTTGATGTTAACATAAGTAGTAATGGGTAAATACTTAGTGATACATCCTTAATGATCGAGTATAACGTCAGGTAGGAGTAGTTAATGAATATTAAGGTTATCGAAGCTAAGACCATGGTGTTTTGAACTACCCTAGATTTCTGAAAGAACATATATGTTAACGAGTAGGCAATAAAGAGTAATAACGCCGTAGTGTAGAAGTTCGTGTAAGTTGCGTAGAGGGAGCCGTACATATATACATGGTATAGGTAGGTTAGTGAGGTATGTGTGGATAACGTCAATACGTATGATAATACAATTAAAGATGTTAAGTAGATAGCTAAGGCTTTTACGTATGACGCCTCACCCCATTTACTACGCTGTCTACTACACTGCGTAGTCAGTTAAAACACCTCCTTAATTACGACCTACCTGATTTAGATATCGTCGTAAGTTTCTTAAAAGTGATTATGAGTAGAGTAGTTTCCCGGTTCTAATATTTAAGTAATTCGGCCATAGCTTTATAACCCCTATAAGAGGAGATCTAGTAAGTGATGAGAAGAGGGTCTAATGAGGTCTGTGATTAAAGCTGGAAATGCTGAGGAGTTCTTTAATAGTGCCCATCAATCCTTCTTGAAATGTTTTGAGGATGGATGGAAGTGAAACAACTTTAAGTTATAGTTCCCCATAATCGCCGATATACGCTCTAGTAATTCCTTCCTAACCTCACTTCTAGAAAATTTTAAGGAGTACCTTAATGTGTAATACGTTGTAAACAGCGAATGTAGGTACATACCTATGAAGGCAGCTATAGGGTTAATTAGGCAATTCTTCAGACATACTTTTTTGGACAGTCTAAACAGCTTTAGGATTAAGTACAGTGTTGCCGTTAAGATAGGTAAAATCAGTAAGTACCCAAGTAAATTCGACGTAAGCATTAATACGCATGAAGTCAGCATGTATGCTGGGTAGAGGGAGAAGAGAAACCAAGGCATGAAGTCTGGCGGGAACCTCATGTTCAGGAAGGCAGCGCCTTGAAGCGAGCCTAACATCCTAGCCCTCTGCCACGACTTAACACCTCCCCAATTATTTGGCAGTGCTACCGTGACTAACGCATCTTCGTTATAGCAGAACTTAACACCTTTCTTCAAAGCTATGACGCTGAAGTAGAAATCATCGCTTCTAGAAATTGGTGGGTATAACGACTTCGAATATGCTGAGGTCTTAACTAATTTGTTATTCCCTGGTGCATGCCTCTTCCTCACATAGCTAAAGATGACGTGGTATGCATGGTACCAGTAGAAGAGCTTCTCAAATAGGTTCTCACATATTATCAGAGGTTTCCCTGAAACTACCTCGCAGTCCTTCGGTGATGATAAGATCTTAGATACGTAGTCATCTTTATAGATGTTTTCAGAGTCCCCCCATATTATGTACTCATACCCGTTGTTTAAGGCGTATTTAATAGCTTCCAGACGTGCTGGGCCTACACCACCTAACACTTCTTGAACCTTAAACTCGATACATGGGTACGTGTCTCGAAATAACTTAACAACATCTGATGAGGGGTCTTTAGAACCGCCGTCTACGACTAACACATCAAAATATTTACATATCCCGTAATCCGGTGTCTGATTAACCAAGCTATTCAACACGTTTTTAAGTCCTTCAGCATTATCCTTATTTAATATCACTACCAGTGCTTTCCCCACTTAACCACCACCTCAACGCTTAGATTAACTTAACAACCATATGATTAAAGCGAGGTATTGGTAAAAAGCTTATTATTCATAAAGTTAATTAAGACCTATAAGTAAGTCATCAGTAGTAATTAAGGTGTGGTATGATGGTTGACGTTAGGGAAGTACCGGCTGACATGTTCATTAAATACTTAGCTAACTATTTAAAGAGTAGCGTACCTGCTGTGAAACCTCCAAGTTGGGCTTCATATGTGAAGACAGGTAGCTTTAAGACGGGGGTCCCTGAAAATCCTGACTGGTGGTACTTCAGAGCTGCAAGCCTTCTGAGGAAGTTATACGTAAGTGGGACTCCGGTAGGGGTAGGCGCATTAAAAGTTGTGTACGGTGGGTTGAAGCGTAGGGGCTCCGCACCACCTCATTTTAAGGAGGCTTCCGGCTCGCATATTAGGCATATGATTCAGCAGTTGGAGACTGCTGGCTATGTTGTTAAGGTCCGTGGTAAGGGCAGGGTCCTGACTCCGAGGGCTACTTCGCTACTCACACGTATAGCTAATGAGGTTTTTCAGGAATCAGTTAAGTTAATACCTGACCTAGCTAAGTATAGGTAGAGGTGGTGGAGATGGGAGAGTATAGTGATGAGGAGTTAGAGGCGATTAAGAGGAGACGTCTAGCGGAGATTATGCGGAGGTCTGAGGAGGCTAGGGAGAGGGAGGAGGAGCTGGCGAAGGAGCTTCAGAAGCAGGAGATCTTAAGGAGGGTGTTAACACCGGAAGCCCGTGAGAGGTTATCTAATATTAAATTAGTTAAGCCGGAGCTGGCTAAGTCTCTTGAAGACTATTTAGTGGGTCTGAGCTTAAGCGGCAGGTTAAATAAGGTGATAGGTGATGAGGAATTGAAGGAAATATTAAGGCAGATCGATGAGAGGAGTAGGAGGGATATTAGAATAACTGTTAGGAGGAAGGGTTGACGGTACTATGGCTAGGAATAAACCTCTGGCTAAGAAGTTAAGGCTTTGCAAGGAGTTTAAATCGAATTCAGCAATACCTCTGTGGGTGATTCCGAAGACTTTAAGGGAATTACGTTTTAGACCTAAGAGGAGGTCTTGGAGGAGGTCTAAGATAGGTAACGTGTGAGGTGGTAGTTGGTGAGTGAGGGGATATACGTAGTCAATTTACGTAAGGTATATCGGACGGATAGGTATAAGAGGCTAGCTAGGGCTGTTAAAGCTGTTAAGGAATTCGTGAGGAGGTATACTAAAGCTAATAAGGTGATCGTAGATAGGTCTATAAATGAGTATATCTTCAGTAGAGCCTATGATAAACCGCCTAGGAGAGTAGCTATTAAGATTACTAAGGTTGATGAGGGAGTTGTTAAGGCATCACTCGCCTTAGAAGCTAGTTCCTAGGTCCACGGTAGGTCGCAATGACCCTAGAGAGAATGAGGATCTTCGGAAACCCCAATATAGGTGTGTACATATACGTAAATAATAAGATAGCCTTAATACCTCCCTTAAGTGATTCCGATGTTAAGAATAAGTTAATAAGTAATTTAGGTGTGGAGGTCATCGAATGTAGGATAGCTGATACTAACCTCATAGGTATTTTAGTGGCTGGTAATGATAACGGTTTACTACTCCCTAGGATTGCTAGGGATGAAGAAGTTGAGGTTCTTCAGCGTTTAGGGATAAATGTTAAGGTGTTATATACTAACTTCACCGCTTTGGGTAACGTGATCTTAAGTAATAATAAAGGTGCTGTGATTCATCCTGAGATGAATGAGAGGGATGTTGAGGTGGTTAAGAAGGTCTTAGGTGTAAGTAACGTTGTTAGGAGGGATATAGGTAGGTTCACTACGGTAGGTTCTATTGCGGTGGTGAATGATGTCGGCGGTTTAATACATCCTGATGTTAGTGATGATGATGTTAGGGAGGTGTCTAAGATACTTAACATAAGGCTTGATATAGGTACTGTGAATTTTGGAGTTGCGTTTATTAAGGCCGGATTAGTAGCTAATAATTATGGGGCAGTAGTCGGGGAGAGGACTACCGGACCCGAAATCATGAGGATAATTAAAGCACTTAACATAGGGGTGTAGGTGGTATTTAATGGGTGATGTAGGTAGGGTTAAGGTCTACAGGGTTGAGGGGTTAGCGCTCTTCAGCCCTAATAAAAGTAGGAGGTGGCAGCCCTTCACATATGATGTGAGGGCTTTAAAGGTCGAGGAAGCTGTTGAGAAGCTTTATTCTGATATGGGTGGTAGGCATAAGCTTAAGAGGGCTCATGTAAAGATACTTAACATTAGGGAAATAAGTCCTAAGGACAGTAAGTATAAGTTCATCAGGAATTTAGACTCTTTCGAAGGGTGGTCTGTTGAGTAGGAAGGCTGAAGTTGACTCACTTGTATTAGAGTTAGGTGAGGTTAGGAAGTACGTTGAGAGATTGCAGGACACTGTATCGCAGTTAATTTCTGAGCTACAGGAAATTAGGTTGAGTAGGGGGGCTATTGAGGAACTAGTGAGTAAGGAGGGTTTAGAGACCTTAATATCGCTTGATAGGAGGGGCCATACATATGTGAGGGGGGTTGTTAGCAACGTTAAATCAGTTATAGCGCATATAGGCAGTAATTATTATGCTGAAGTGAGTGGTGAGCTAGCTATTAAACTGTTGAATGATAAGGAGGGCGATGTTATGAAGGCATTACGTATGGCGGAAGGTGAGTTAAATAAAGTTTTAGCATACTATCAACAGCTCCAGGAAACCTTAGGTAAGGTTTTAAAGGAGCAGCAGGAGAAGGTCAAATAAGTTTTAGGTAGGATTTGTTAGTAGCTGATCATCATGTTCCGAAGGCTTAAGCAAGTATTTAGTGAAGCGATTGGGAAGTTTGCCGAGACCTTATCTACTAAGGAGTTAAGCCATAGGGAGTTCGAGGAAATATTTCAGGAATTTGAACTATCATTGCTTGAGGCTGACGTAGCTTACGATATAGTACAGCTGGTTAGGAAGTCCTTAGCTGATGAAATCGTTGGTAAGAGGATTAGTAGGTTCTCAGACCCGGCAGAATATGTTAGGTCTGTCTTCTTTAAATCGCTTAAGGAATTGCTTGATAGGGGTGTTTATAGAGGTGACATCATAGCTGAAATTAAGTCTGCGCCGAAGCCCTACGTAATAGTCTTTATGGGTGTTAACGGTGTCGGTAAGACCACAACGATAGCTAAGTTTGCATACCTACTGAGGAGTAATGGCTTGAACTCTGTGGTGGTGGCTTCAGATACTTTTAGGGCTGGGGCTCAGGAGCAATTAGAACTTCACTCTAAGAGGTTGGGGGTAACATTTATAGGCGGTAAATATAGGTCTGATCCAGCGGCAGTGGCTAAGGACGGCGTCATACATGCCGTTAGGAATAACGTCGATGTAGTATTAGTGGACACCGCTGGTAGGATGCATACAGATGTAGATCTGATGAACGAGGTCAAGAAGGTTGTTAGAGTTGTTAGGCCGAATATGAAGATACTGATCTTAGATGCTTTAACAGGCAATGATGCGGTAAACCAGGTTACGTGGTTTGATGGCCAGGTAGGCGTTGATGCTGTAATACTTACTAAGGCAGATGCCGATGTTAAAGGTGGTTCAGCTTTAAGCATAATCATGTCTCTAGGTAAGCCAATACTTTACTTAGGAGTAGGTCAAAGGTATGAGGACTTAATGCCTTATAATTCAGAGGTGTTGTTGAGGAGGATGTTTGATTAAATGCATAAGTACTTAAAAATTGTTAAGAAGATGTAGTAAGGTGTTAAGATGGACCTTAAGGGTTTGATAGAGGCTTGGAGGAAGATATTAACGATAGCTGAGAAGCCGGAGCCTCAGGAGTACTCATTAATGTTACGTGTGGTTATCTCAGGGTTATTCCTAGTGGGAATTGTTGGTTTACTCATACATCTACTATTCTACTTTATTCAAGGTGGTTATGGTGGCTGAGCAATCTAAGTTCTTCATAGTTAGGACTACGGCGCGTCAGGAGTTGAATGCAGCTCTACTACTAGAGGCTAGGGCTAGGGGGATGGGTGAGGGTTTCTACTCCATAATAATCCCGCCAGATGTTAAGGGGTACTTAATACTTGAGGTTAAGGGTCTTCACTTAGTGTATGGTTTGATAAAAGATATAAAACATGTTAGAGGGCGTGCAACAGGCTCTATAAGTGTTGAAGAGCTTAAGAGGTTGATGTTAGTTGAGTCGGTCATAAGCGAGTTAAAACCAGGTGATGTGGTTGAGATCATCTCAGGACCTTTCAAAGGTTTGAAGGCCTCAGTAATATCTGTTAACGCTCAGAAAAATGAAGTAACTTTAAATATATTAGAGGCGTCTTATAAACTTGAAGCGACACTACCAGGTGATTACGTAAAACCTGTTAAGAAGTGATGTGATATGAGTGAGAAGTTAGTTAGGGTTAAGGTTCAGGGAGGGAAGGCGTCGCAGGCACCTCCGTTAGGTCCTACATTAAGTCAGTTAGGTTTAAACGTGAGTGAAGTTGTAAGTAAGATTAACGAGTTAACTAAAGGTTTTGATGGAATGGAGGTTAACGTTAACATATACGTTAACCCGGTAACTAGGAATTATAGAATAGAGGTTAAAACACCTACTACATCATCACTTCTCCTTAAGTTTGCGGGGGTTCAACAACCTTCAGGCGATCCAGCACATAAGAAGGTTGGCGACATAGGCTTTGAAAACGTTATTAGGATATCAATACTTAAGAAGAGCGAATTAACAGCTAAGACCCTCAAATCCGCTGTTAAGTCAGTCATATCTACGGCTGGCAGCATAGGTCTCACTATAGACGGTAAGGACTTTAAACAGGTTTTAGAAGAGGTTAATAAAGGCTTATATGATGAAATTCTTAAGAAGTATGAGAGTGAGTGGGTAGCTTAAGGTGTTGCTAAATGCCTGCGGTTAAGACTGCTATTGAGAAAAGCGTGTTGGAAGCCATTAAATTAGGTAGTGGGAAGAGGTTTAAGCAATCAGTAGAGTTAATAGTTGTTTTTAAGGGGTTAGACCCTAAATCACCTGACGTAAAGTTCAGAGATGTTATTTACTTACCTAAAGGTTTAGGTAAGACACCTAAGATATTGTTAATAGCTGATGGTGATATGTTAGTAAAGGCTAAGAGCCTAGGTGTTGATGTTTTAAGTAAGGATGACCTTCAGAAATTAGATAAGAGAGGCGCTAAGAAGTTTGCCCGTATTTATGATTGGTTCTTAGTTAAGTCTGACCTAATGACTATTGTTGGTAGGGTGTTAGGACCTGCACTAGGTCCTAGAGGTAAGTTCCCAATACCTTTACAACCTTCAGCCAATTTAGAGGCAGTGATTAAACAGTATAGCATGAGTACTAGGTTGAGGAATAAGGAGCAGGCATGGGTTGGATGTCGTGTAGGTACTGAGGATATGAATCCTAAGGACTTAGCCGATAACATATCAGCGATTCTAGAACACGTAGAGTCGAAGATTAAGAGGCCGTTAGAAACTAGCTGTAAGGTATACGTTAAAACTACTATGGGCCCGACAGTGGAGGTGGTAGTAGGGTGAGGTCACGTACTTATTCATATTACGTAAAGCTACTTAATGAGATGCTGCGGAGGGGTGAGGTCTTTAGGAAGTTGAAGGTCAGAACCAATAAAGAATTAGTAGTTAAGGAGTTATGTGAGTTAATACCTAAGTATAGGACTATATGCTTAATTGACCTAAGTAATACTCCAACCCCGCAATTTAAGGAGTTAAAGAGGGTTTTTAGCGATTACGGTGTGATTAAGGTTGTTAAGAATAACCTGCTGATTAAGGCGTTGAATAACTTAAAGTTGAAGAATTATGAGGAAGTTACTAAGAATTTGAGTGGTTCAAACTGTGTTTTCCTAACAAATTTAAATGCTTTTGAAGTAGCTGCTCTTTGCCGTAAGTTTAAGAGTAAAAAGTTTGCTAAACCAGGTGATATAGTACTATCTGAGGTAGTCATACCGTCAGGCCCTACCAATATACCTCCAGGGCCCTCGCTCTCAGTATTCGGTAAGTTGAGGATACCCACTCAGGTTAGAGAGGGTTTTATCTGGGTTGTTAAGGATGTAACTGTAGCTAAGCCAGGTGATAAAATTAGTAACGAATTAGCGTCTCTACTAAGGAAGTTGGGCATTAAAGCAGTAGATGTAGGTTTCAAAGTTAAGATGGTCTATGATGGAGGTCTTATATTCACTAAGGCCGATGAGTTAGAATTAGATGTAGAGTCATTTAGAGAGGATATGTTGAACTCTGTTAGGGCGGCCGTTAGTCTAGCAATCGAAGCTGTAATACCAGTACCGGAAGTACTTCCTGCACTACTATCTAAGGCATATCTTAACGCGTTAACAATATCAGCTGAAACCGGAATGCTTACAAGCGAAACCATTCAATTAACGTTAGGTAGGGCTATATCTAAGGCGGCGGCACTAGCATCAGTTATAGGTGCTAAGGTCCCCGAACTCGGTATAACTACCGCGTTAGCTGTAACACAGCCTTTAAGTCCTGATACCGGTAAACCACCTCAGAGGGATAAGGAAGTCAGTGATACTGGTGGTGAGGAGAAGAAGGAGGTCTCAGAGGAAGAGTTATCTGAAGGTCTATCATCGCTTTTCGGTTAGGTAGCTATGGAGGATCGGTGGAGGAGTTTTCGGGTTGATTTCCTCTCAGCTAATGGTTATAGGAGATATAGGTGTAAATCATGCGGGGCCTATTTCTGGTCTCTAACTCCGAGAGATACGTGTAATGACGTGCCATGCAATGACTACAACTTCTTTAACGTTAACCTTAAATCACGTAACCTAACACCGCTTCAGGTTAGGGATAGATTCCTAAAATTTTTCGAAAGCCTTAACCATATGGTAGTCGAACCCAAACCTGTAGTGGCTAGGTGGAGGGAAGACCTATACTTAACTATTGCTAGTATAGTTGTCTTCCAACCCCATGTGACTTCGGGCTCGGTCCCACCTCCTGCCAACCCGTTAGTCATAGCTCAGCCATGTATTAGACTCGAAGATATAGATGATGTTGGATATACGTTAGGCAGGCATTTAACTAATTTCATTATGGGCGGGCACCATGCATTCAACTACCCGGACAAATACATATACTTCGCTGATGAAACTATTGAATATGCTAGGAAGTTCTTTGTAGATGATATTGGAGTTCCTGAAGAAGAGTTAACTTTTAAGGAGTCATGGTGGGAGGGCGGCGGTAATGCAGGTCCGTGTCTAGAGGTATGTGTAGGAGGTCTTGAAGTAGCTACGTTAGTATTCATGATGTTTAAGAGTTTAGATGGTGGCGGGTATGTTGAGCTACCCCTTAAGATAGTTGACACCGGGTACGGTATTGAGAGGATTGCTTGGTTAACATCTAAAACCCCTACGGCTTTCCACGCTGTCTACGGTGACTTAGTAGGTAGTTATAGAAAACTCTTAGGTGTTGATGAAGTACCTAAAGAGGTTCTATGGGAGGCTATCAATTTAGTTGGTAGGTATGATATTAGAAGGAACTATGCCGTATTTAAGTCGTTAATCGCCGAAGACCTAGGGTTAAGTGTTGATGAAGTTCACACGTACTTAGATAACATCGTTAGGATATTCACGTTATTAGACCATGTTAAGACTTCATTACTCCTCCTATCCGACGGTGTTGTACCTTCAAATGCTGGTGAGGGCTACTTAGCTAGGTTAGTTCTTAGGAGGATATTCAGACTCCTCAGAACTTTTAATAGGTTTGACGTAGTTAAGGACTTATTCGCAGAGCAGATAAGTTTTTGGAGGGTACTATATCCAAACGTAAGTAGGGCTGCAGAATACGTATTTGAAGTAGTTGAGAGTGAGTTAGACAAGTTTAATGATGTTTTAAGGAAGTCCTCAACTATTTTAAGAAGGTATACCTCCGATAGGGAGTTAAGTGTTGATGAGTTAGTAGAATTATATGATAGTTACGGGTTGTCACCGGATTTAGTTGTTGATGAGTGTAGGAAGCTCGGGATTAGGGTTGAAGTACCAGCTAATTTCTATTCGTTGATAGCTTCAAAGCATAGCAGACCTCCTATAAAACCTGTTAGGGCTGTGAAACTGCCTCAGGAGGTCTTAGAGAGTTTTAGTAGGTTACCACCTACTAGAAAGTTATTCCATGAGGACCCCTATATTAAGAGGTTTAACGGTAGAGTGTTAGGAGTTCTAGGTAGGTATTTAGTTTTAGATCAGAGTGCTTTCTACCCTGAGGGAGGGGGTCAGGAAAGCGATGTAGGTATGGTGAGGTTGGGCAGTAAGTCAGTTAAGGTAGTTGATGTTCAGAAGGTAGGGGATGTAGTAGTACATGTAGTTGATGAGGACCTACCTCTTAACCTACTAGGTGTTGAGGTGGTCGGTGAGGTTGACTGGCCTAGGAGGTATTCCCTGATGAGACATCATACAGCCACCCACGTAGTCTTAGCCTCAGCTAGGAAGGTCTTAGGCAATCATGTATGGCAGGCAGGGGCTGAGAAGAGTGAGAGTAGGAGTAGGTTGGATATCACTCATTATAGAGGGTTAAGTAGGGAGGAAATAACACGTATTGAAGATATAGCTAATGAAGTAGTTCTAAGATGCTTAGCTGTAAACACCGCTTACATGCCTAGATATGAGGCAGAAAGTAAGTATGGCATCACGTTATATCAGGGTGGAGTTCCTGAAGGGCCGATCATTAGAGTTGTGGAGATTCATGACGTAGATGCTCAAGCATGTTTCGGCACACATCTAAGGAATACCTGTGAGGTAGGTGGGATTAAGTTAATTAACGTTCAGAGAATACAGGACGGAGTTATTAGGCTTGAATTCGTAGCTGGTACGCAGTTAGTAGGATATGCGAGGAGCTTGGAAGGGTTGGTGAGCGAGGTCTCCTCATTAATTGGTGGGGGCGAGGTCATTAAGAGGGTGAAATCCCTTACCGATGAGTTTACACATATGAGAAATCTTTTAAACATCTACAGAGGTATGTGGTTAGAGCATACTTACGGGGATGTGCTGAGTAGTGCTGAGGAAGTAAATAAGGTTTTGTTCAACGTCATATTATTTAAGGTTAATGATAAGGAGGTCATAAGGGAATTACTTAGGAAATTAATTAGTGCTAACCCCATAGTAGTAGTTGTGTTAGTTCCTGAGGAAGGTGGTAGGGTCTTCACTGAAATATCGGTAAGTTCTAAAGTTCTACATTTGGTTAACGCCGTTGAGTTATTTGAGGAGATTTCGAGGTTTTATAGCGGTAAGGGCGGTGGCAAACACGACCACGTCAGTGGGTACTTAAGAGTTGAGGATGATTTGAATAAAGTCCTTAATGACATTAAGGATGTGGTCAGAGATTTCATTAAGAGGAGAAGTACTTAGAGATGGTTGGAGCTCTTAGAGATGAGGTATTTAAAGCTGTATTAGATTACAAATACCTACTTAATAGGGGTTATAATCAGAAACCATCTTTAGATATAGTTACCTCGCACTACAGGTTGAGTAAGTTTGAAAGGATGATACTCTTTAGATGTGTTCACAGCGATTCAGATGTAGTTGAGGTAAGTAAGAAGGTCGTTAACCCATCGGAGATATCTAAACATAAGTTAGTGGTTGACGGATTTAACACCCTATTAACTATTACCTCAGTCCTTGAGGGGGATTACGTATTCTTATGTGATGATAGCTTTATACGAGATCTGAGAAGTGCTAAGGTTAAGGAATTCGAGGTTGCAAGCATTAAGGACTCAGCATCTATGCTTATGAAGCATATGAACGCTTTAAATCCATTAGATGTTGTAGTGGTTCTAGATAAGCAGGTGAGTAAGAGCGGTGAGCTTAAAAACGAACTATCTGAAATCCTACGCAGCTCTAAGATATTACTAGCATCTAAGGCGGATATAGCGGTACTTGCCGAGGAGGGGGTAGCGGCATCAAGTGATTTCATCATACTTAAGAGAGCTAGTAAGTTATTCGATGTTGCTGGATATGTAATAATGAGGGAATTTAGAGATAGGGTGATTAACATTATGGAAGTAGGGAGTAAAGCCAACTTATAGACCGTGGCGGAAGTCTTTAGCTAAGCCGCATATATGGGTTGCTAATATGTTCTAAACGTTTTTAAATTATGGTATAATTTCTTTCTAGGGTATATCTAATGAATAGGTTAGTTGCTCTATTCCTAATATCGATTCTAACCTTAAATATGCTATTCGTAGCTCCACTACCTTTAAAAGCTCAGCAAACGCCGAGAGGGCCGTGGATTGATGAAGCAGTCTTCTTCACCGAAGTAGATCCTGATAAGGCTGTTGAGATGATTCTTAAGAATGAGGCGCAGATATACTTCGACGACGTCACCTATCCACACATCCTTAAACTCGTTAAGGAGAGAGGTCTATCATACGCGTTCTCATATGGACTTTACTACGAACTAACCTTCAATCCAGTAGGTCCTGAGTTCCCAGCTACTGGGAAGCTTAACCCATTCAGCAACGCGAGGATTAGAGAGGCTATGAACTACATTATCGATAGAAGCTACATAGCCGGTGAGATTTTAGGCGGTTTAGCCGTTCCTAGATATACTGCGTTAACGCCGAGCTTCCCGGACTACGCACGGTACGCTGATGTAATGTATGAGATAGAGTCTTGGTATAAATATAACCTCGATAAGGGTAGGGCGATGATATTTGAGGAAATGCGGAAGATGGGTGCTGAGTATAGAAATGGTAAGTGGTATTATAAGGATGAGCCTGTAGTGGTTAAGTTCTTAATCAGGATAGAAGACGCTAGAAAAAGCATAGGTGATTACGTGTCAGACCAGCTAGAAAAGTTAGGATTTACCGTTGAGAGGAGGTATGGCAGGTCAGGTGAGCTCTCCCCACTCTGGATAAGAGGTGATCCAGCTAAGGGTGAATGGCACGTATATACTGGGGGATGGATAACAACGTTAGTAGTTAGGGATGAGGCAGATAACTTCGGTTACTTCTACACTAAGTTAGGGAGGCCTGAACCTCTATGGCAGGCATATGAAAACGACCCTGAATTCTACAGCATTGCGCAGAAATTGTATTACAGGAATTACAAGTCCGCAGAGGAAAGAGATGAGTTAATGTCTAAGGCTTTAAGGTTGTCGATAAAAGAGTCTCAAAGAGTATGGTTAGTACATCTAACTTCGTTATGGGTTAGCAGGCCGGAGGTCAGTATTGCCTACGACCTTGCTGGAGGGTATTCAGGTTCGTGGCTATGGCCTTGGACCTTAAGGTATAAGGATAGGGTTGGCGGCCAAGTAAAGATTCTAACACCCGATCTCTTAGTAGAGCCTTGGAACCCAATAGCAGGTACTAACTGGATATTCGACCAATCGATAGTACGAGCTACTGGTGAGACAGCAGCATTGCCAGATCCGTATACAGGGCTCTTCTGGCCGCACAGGGTTGAGAAGGCTGAGGTTTATGTGAAGGAGGAGTTACCGGTACGTAAGACGTTAGATTGGGTGACGTTGATAAAAGTTGGTGATATAACAGTACCTAAAGACGCGTGGTATAAGTGGGATACATCGCAGCAGAAGATAGTTACTGTTGGTGAAGCTCTTGGCGATAGCGTTAAGGCGTTAGCGAAGGTCGTAGTACATTATGGTAAAGACCTCTTCTCCGGTAAGTATAAGTGGCATGACGGCAGCCCGTTCAGCATTGCTGACATAATCTTTAACTTCATAATAACACATGAAAGAGCCGACCCAGCAAGTCCGATATACGATAAGGCATACGTCCCAGATTACAGCTCATATATGGAGACCTTCAAAGGATTTAAGATATTGAGTAAGGACCCACTAGTAATAGAGTATTACACAGATACGTGGTATGGCGATGCTGAGTGGATTGCTGAAGTAGCTGCTGACGACTTCTGGCCTTACTATTCGCAGGGTCCAGGTGCTTGGCACACCCTCGCGGTAGGGTATTTAGCTGAGGCAGATAGGAAGTTGGCTTTTAGCGCTGATAAGGCGAAGGAGTTAAAGATTGACTGGATGAATTATATAGCCGGTCCGTCCTTAGACATACTTAGAAGTAAGCTTCAGGAAGCTATTAACAGTAGGTTCGTACCTTTCCAAGAGGTTCTAGGGAAGTATTTAACAGTAGATGATGCTTTAAAGAGGTATCAAAACTTGATGAGTTGGTATAATAGTAAAGGACATTTCTGGGTTGGTAATGGCCCCTTCTACCTCGAGAAGGTAGATGTTATTGCGAAGCAGTTAGTGATAAAGGCATATAGAGAACACATCGACACAGCTGATAAATGGCTTAAGTTCGCTGAGCCCATGATCGCTGAAGTTTCTCTAAAACCGGTAGGAACGATAATACAGACGCAGCCGGTTACCGTAACCTTAAATATAAACGTCCATGGAAAGCCGTATAGCGTAGGTGATATTCTCTACGTTAAATATCTCCTAGTACATCCTGGCGGGAAGTTAGTTGGATACGCTGAGGCTGTTGAGGATGGTTTATACGAGATTAGATTAGGGCCTGATATAACTGGTGCGTTAGAAGAGGGAGTTGCTGAACTCATCACCATAACAGTATCTAAGCTCGTCGGTATACCGACGATAGCTAAAACAGCCTTCACGGTGAAGAGTTTAATAGGTTATGTAGGTGAGCAAGTAGCTGGTGTGAAGGGTGAGATAGGCGGCTTAGGAGCTAGGGTAGACAGCATAGAATCTAAAATAGAGAAGATGAGTTCTCAGGTTAAAGGCCTTCGAGAAGATGTAGGCACGCTATCAACGGTTGTGTATGTAGCGGTTGGAATTAGTTTGGTAAGCTTAATAGTTGCTATGGTGACTGTCTTCATAGGTAGAAGACCTAGGACGTAGGGTAATTTAAAACTTTCAAATTTTTAAACTAATTACTTTTAAATTAAATTTAATGAACGTTTTAAAAGGTAAGATGTTAAGATTAATTCTAGGACGACTCCAGTGCATATAAGGAAGTCTTCGGTAGTTAGGATTGCGCGTTACGTCTCGATTAGGGCAGGTATGGTGGCAGTAGCGGTTGTAGTGGCTGTATACTTAACTATTATAGTAGCCAATATTGGAGGTTATGTCGATGAGATCATAGTTAGTGAGATTAGATTTAATGTTTATGAAAGCATCCGTATAAACCCTGCTTATAAGGGGTACTCTCCGGAGGAGGTTAAGAAGATTGCGGAGGAGAGGATTGAATCTGAGATTAAGAGGTTAGGATTAGACCAGCATTTTATGATTAGAAGTTTTAACTACCTATACGACGCGCTTACGTTGAATTTAGGTAGGGCGATGAGGATTTTCAGCTCTAGCGGTTCTAATAGAGTGTGGGATATCATAGGTGAGAGGTTACCTACAACGGTTTTACTCTTCACTACTGCTAACGTGTTAATATTTTTATGCGAGCTCTTCATAGGGCTTTATCTTTCAAGAGTATATGGAAGTAGGGTGGATAAGTTAGCAGTATCGTTAGCCCCTCTATCATCTATGCCTGGATGGTTCTACGGTATATTCCTGATACTTATCTTTGCGTCATGGCTTGGAGCACTGCCTTATGGTGGTTTAGTTGATGCACCACCTCCTAAGGAGCCTCTGTCTTACGCATTAAGCGTGTTAAAGCATATGGTACTGCCGTTGCTTTCATGGGCTATAGCTTACATACCGATAGGGGTATACCGTATGAGAACCTTCTTTCTAATGTTCTCTATGGAGGATTACGTAGATTACGCTAGGGCACGGGGTGTTCCCTCAAGGATAATAGAACGTAGGTATATTCTTAGACCGGTCCTCCCACCGATAATAACCGATTTCGTCCTCGTGTTAATATCTTCGTGGATGGGTGCCATAGTAACTGAGAGTGTGTTTAATTGGCCTGGGGTGGGGACCCTTATGGTTGGAGCTATAGCTATAAATGACGCCCCAGTAGTGATAGGCGTTGTTACGATATTCGCATACCTGCTTGGAATAAGCGTAATAGTCCTCGATATAATCTACGCAGTAGTCGATCCGAGGATTAGGGTAGGTGAGTGATTAGATGAGTAGTGCTATAGCTATTAGAAGGACTATGCTTCGTCATAAGTCCTTACTAGCTGGGACATCAATAATTACTGCTTTCATATTCATATCGATTTACGCTGTTGTCGGAATACCTTATAGTGAAGCTGTTAGGATGTGGAATACCTTAGATTACTGGGAGGATAATCCGAAGTTAGCTTTCCCCTCATGGTTAAACGCTTTCCTCAGCAAGAAACTCCCTGAGACAGTAATACTTAGTTCTACGGATGGAGGTGTGAAGGTGAGGCAGTTACTACCGTTTGGAGGTGGTGTTTATATAAGGGTTGAGATTTCCTTCAACTACGAGTACGATGACTTTCCGTCAGAGGTAGTTTTAAGGCTCTATGCAAGTAACCTCCGAACAGCTTTAGTATCTTTGACTTGGATTAAACCTGATGGGGGGGAGTTTATAGTGTATGAGGAGACGATAAGCAGTGAGTATAGGTATTACTCTATCTCAGCCGATAGGCGCTTCCAAACACAGTATATTAAGTATGTTACTGAAAAGCTTGGTGAGAGTCCCTCCTACGATATAAGTCCGGAAATAGCCTTATTCGCAAATGAGGGTAGAAGCATCCTCTCCCCAGACACTAAAGAGGTTTTAAAAGGGAGGTATAGGGCTGTCCTGATCTTTAGGTCTAGTAATAGTGAGGCCGACGTAGATGTGAAGTTAAGCATCTACGGTAAGGTTTTCGGCTTGGTGGGAACCGACCATAAGAGGAGGGACTTATGGTTAGCAGTTATATGGGGAACACCTATAGCTTTAGCTTTCGGTGTTATAGCTTCGGTAGTTACGGTTTTCCTGGAGATGATCGTAGCTGCTTTAAGTGCGTGGTACGGCGGATTGGTCGACCACCTAATTCAGAGAATTAATGATGTTATGTTAGTATTACCATTCCTACCAATCCTACTCATGATATCGTACTTCTACCGACTGACTATATGGACATTACTCATCGTAGTGGTTGTATTAAGTATTTTCGGTAGCGGTATAAAGGTTTACAGAGCTATGTTCCTTCAAATTAAGGAGATGCCGTATATAGAGGCGGCTAGGGCTTACGGAGCTAGTAACTCTAGAATAGTTTTCCGTTATATGATTCCTAAAGTACTTCCTACATCAATCCCTAACATAGTGCTCTCTGTTCCCTCATACGTATTTTTAGAAGCTGTTTTAGCTCTCTTAGGGGTTGGGGACCCAGCAGCTATTACGTGGGGTAAGGTGTTGGAGGAGGCGTTTACAGGTGGTGCTGTGTATAGAGGGTATTACCACTGGATCTTAGCGCCTTCTCTATGCTTGGTCGTTATGGCATTAGGTTTCGCGCTTATAGGGTTCACCCTAGATAAGATATTCAACCCTAAGTTGAGGGAGGTGTAGGGATGAATTACATGTTACTTCAAAGATGTTTGAAGAGGTAAGTATGTAGATGCCTTCAGTACTTGAAGTTACGAATCTTAAGTTCTTCTACAGAACTATAGCTGGAGTTGTGAGGGCTGTAGATAATGTAAGCTTTACAGTAGGTGAGAAGGAAACCCTAGCATTAGTCGGTGAATCAGGCTGTGGTAAGACGTCATTAGCTAGGGCCTTGATGAGATTTCTGCCGAGGAACGTAGCAGAACTCTCTGGGAGCATTAAGGTAGACGGTATTGAAGTTTTAGATATGGATGATTCGGAGTTTGATAGGAAAATTAGGTGGAGGAAGATAACCTACGTATCTCAAGCAGCTTTAAACTCTTTAAATTACGTAATGAAGGTCGTAGACCACTTAATAGAGCCTTTAGTACTTCACTACGGTATGCGTAGGGAGGTAGCCGTCGAGAAAGCTAGGGACATCATAGTGAAGGTCGGCATATCCGAGGACTTCCTGTATAGATATTCATTCGAACTTAGCGGTGGTATGAAGCAAAGAGTAGTTATAGCGCTTTCGTTGATTTCCAACCCTAGGATAGTTATCTTAGATGAGCCTACTTCAGCCTTAGATGTAATGACTCAGGCAAACATTATGAACCTCCTTAAAGAACTTAAAGAAGGTTTAAGTGTTTCGTATATATTCATAACCCATGATATAGCGACTTCCAGTGAGTTAGCTGATAAGGTAGCGGTGATGTATGCAGGTCAACTTGTCGAATACGGTCCTGCGGAGAAGGTTTACGTTGATCCACTCCACCCGTATAGTAAGGGATTGCTAAGCAGTATCCCTAGGCTTAGGACAGATACGTCATTAACCCCCATTCCAGGAAGTGCTCCAAGCCTCATCAACCCTCCTAAGGGCTGTAGGTTCAGACCTAGGTGTCCGTACGTTAAACCTGTTTGTGAGGAGGAACCACCGCACATTACACTTGGTTCAGAGGGATATGTGAGGTGCTGGCTTTATGGAAGTAGGTAGTACTTCATCTATTAGTGGTATGTCAGACTTATTAGTAGTTAATGAGCTTAAGGTATGGTATCCGATAAGGAAGTTGTTCTCAATTGTAGGGTATGTTAAGGCCGTAGATGGTGTGTCATTTACTGTTAGAGAAGGTGAGGTAGTCGCTATAGTAGGTGAGAGCGGGTGCGGTAAGACAACGCTGGCTAAGGCGGTTACAGGGTTAGTACCAATAACAAGCGGTAACATAATATTTGAGGGGGTTGATATTACTAGACTTCCCGGACGTACTATTAGGGAATGGTACTCTAGGAAGGTTGGTTTAATACAGCAGGACCCGTACGGTGCCATGCCACCCTTCATGACCATTAGGGCAATTCTTGGAGAACCATTAAAGATACATAGGATTGGGAGGGAAGCGTATGGTAAGGAGGTTTACACTGCGCTTACCGATGTAGGCCTAACACCTCCTGAAGACTACGTTAATAAATACCCCCACATGTTAAGTGGTGGGCAGCTTCAGAGAGTCGCTATTGCTAGGGCCCTCATACTAAGACCTAAGTTAGTACTTGCTGACGAACCTGTGTCGATGTTGGACGCATCCCTACGCGTTGAGATATTATCCCTCATTAATGAGTTACGGGTGAAATACGGGCTAGCAATAATCTACATAACACATGATCTCGCCACAGCTAAGTACTTCTCGGATAGAATAGTAGTAATGTATGCAGGTCAACTTGTTGAGATAGGTAATGCTAAGGACATCATTAAAAAGGCGATGCATCCGTATACAGAAGCACTTATAAACGTCATACCAGACCCGGACCCCAGGAATAGACTCATTATACGTAAAACGTTAACTGGAGAACCACCTAATTTAGTGAGGCCTCCGCCGGGTTGTAGGTTAGTGCCCAGATGCCCGTACGTAATGGAGAAGTGTAGGACTGTGGAACCGCCGATGATTAAAGTTAACGAATTAAGGTTTGTGAAGTGTTGGCTTTATGGGAGTTAAGTTAGAATTAACTGTTGGGGTCTTAATGCTTATGGTTGGTTGGTGTATCTCCTTCTTCATGGTTATACACATATTACCACATGACATACCGATATCACTTATCAGTTATGCTATATCTATCTTCGGGTTAATTCTAATCATATACGGGATAACGTCCCTCCTAATCATAGGGAAAAGAGGTAAAGGGCGTGGAGAAATACGTTAACGTTCTCACATCACTACCTACGTATATCAGTACCCCACATCCTTAAATTAAGGTTGAATAATAACCTACGTCTGAGGGGCGGAATGACGACTTATTTGTTTACATCGATATGTCCGCATTGCTTAGAGGTACTTAACGTGAATGCGTAATTAACTCGTTTAGCAGTTCAACATAACCAATCCTAGAAAGTAGTAACGCGTCTTTAAGCGGTACGGAGGTAACTGAAGCCCTACTATATAAGATCTCATTGTATTCAAAGCTCTTAAGCACTCTGACCATTACGTTACCGTTATTATCTACTAACCCGTAGGCCATGCTTCTATAGTAGTCGTTGATTATAGACGTTAACTCGTTCATTATAGGTACGTCGATAGAGTCTCCCTGCTTACCGCCATATAGTAAGTACTTCGTAAACCGTAGCTTGGTTAGGGATTCTATGAACTTCTCTAAGGAGTTTACGAACTCTGTACATATAGATGGGTTAAAGTTTGAACACCAGGCTAACATATTGGTAACATACTTACTGATCTCGGAGACTTCCTCGACATTAAGTGGTAGAAGTTCCTTACTGAGTAACTCATTAGTTAAAATCTTATGGATCACCATAATTTAAGCCCAACAATAAGCTAGTAATAGAAAATATTTAAACTATTTAACGTTGTTAGACGCTTCATTACTACCGCCATTCAGGTCTTCATCTCTAGGTAATGACTGAGTTAGCGGTATGAGCAGTGATGGTTCATCAATTACTACTTCCCCTATACTCCTCCTACTACCGCCCCTCTGAATAACTGTAGTGACTACGATGTAATCACCTAATGCGTAAGCCTTAACAGCCCTAACGCTCATCTCCTGAGACCTCCCCGCATCTCCATACACCTCATCAGAACCTACCTTCCTACCAACACTTTTAGAAGCCTTAATAGCTAGTAGATAATTATATGATAGAAGTGTAAATACGAGCACTACGACTGCGATTAACACTAAAACATTCATACGTACACCAAATAACCTTAATCAAATAGTATTGTTTAAAATATTTTAGACGTTTAATGATGAAATGAAAACTACCATCATAGCAGTTAAATATCGAGGCAGCCTCTCTCTTACGTAAATTTACTGACTTAGGCTACTTCAATATGCTTAAACGTGTTTAGGTATGAGGGGTGTGGGTTGACGAAGTAATTCCTGAAAGGTAGATGCATCAGCTCTACCTGAAAGCCCTCCATAACATAGTGGGAAGATCTAACGTAGCGAAAGTTCGTGTTAGGCTAGACACGTTCTAGGTTTACTGTAGATGATTAAACTAACTATAGACTTTTACCAGATAGTTAACATCTTATAACTATCTGCTCCACCTCATAGGAAGTCAGGCTTCCAGAGGAGTAGCCCCCTACACCAACCTACTGCAGACATCATCAGCTACTACGACTACACCTACATAAACCTTTTCACTCTAAAACGTTAGAATAGAGGAGGGAGAAACATATAAATGAGGGGGAACATATAGATGTTCTGGTGGTGTGGAGGGCCCGTAGCTCAGCTAGGATAGAGTGCCGGCCTTCTAAGCCGGTGGTCCCGGGTTCAAATCCCGGCGGGCCCGCCACAATAAATACGTGAAAACTGTTAGGGAGTCCGACATCTTTATCTCAACACATTGCTGTAGAAGTTGCTATATGAGTAGTTGCGTGAAGTTATTTCTTATGGACTTAGCGGTGAGACGAAGTGATCTGAGAGGTTTTTGAAGAGCTAACCCATCCCTCATCATTTCAATCCACGTTGGTTGTTTTACCTCTTTAAGTCTTTCTACTTTGGAGCTTTTTGGTGAGGTGATGTACGTATTTTTGTAAAAATTTTTAAAAGTCTAGTTGTAATACTACAATGACATGGTAGAGGTGATAGTATGAGTAGGGCTAAGAAGCCGCATCTAAATCTGGTAATAATCGGTCATGTAGACCATGGTAAGAGTACTTTAACAGGTCACTTACTGCTTAAGTTAGGCTTCATTGATGAGAAGACCCGTAAGGAGGTTGAAGAGCAGGCTAAGAAAGCTGGTAAGGAATCTGAGAAATATGCTTGGTTCTTAGACAGACTTAAGGAGGAGCGTGAGAGGGGTTTAACTATAGCTCTATCCTTCATGAGGTTTGAGACGCCTAAATATTATTGGACTATAATTGATGCTCCAGGGCATAGAGACTTCGTTAAGAACATGATTACCGGTGCTAGTCAGGCTGATACGGCAATACTCGTAGTATCTGCTAAGAAGGGTGAGTTTGAAGCTGGTATGAGTCCGGAAGGTCAGACACGTGAACACATAATACTTGCTAAGACTATGGGGTTAGATCAATTAATAGTAGCTGTGAATAAGATGGATATAGCGGAGCCGGCTTGGAGTGAGGCTAGGTATAAAGAAGTGGTCTCAGTGCTCATTAAGTTCATGAAAGGTTTGGGATATAGAGTAGATACTATACCGTTCATACCTGTCTCCGGCTGGTTAGGTGATAACATAATTGAAAGATCTGCTAATATGCCATGGTATGGTGGGGCCACTCTAGTAGAGGCTTTAGACAGTGTTAAAGAGCCTGCAAAACCTATTGATAAACCGTTAAGACTTCCTATACAAGAAGTCTACAGTATTTCAGGAGTTGGTACGGTACCGGTCGGTAGGGTGGAGACCGGTAAGCTGAAAGTAGGTGATAAGATAGTATTTATGCCTCCTGGTAAGATAGGTGATGTTAGGACCATAGAAATGCATCATGAGAGGTTAGAGGAGGCATTACCGGGTGATAACATAGGGTTTAACGTAAGAGGTGTTTCTAAGGATGATATTAAGAGAGGGGATGTTGCTGGTCATACAGCTAACCCACCAACAGTTGCTGAGGAATTCACCGCTAGGATCTTTGTAATATGGCATCCAACAGCGATTTCAGTAGGTTATACTCCAGTAATCCACGCCCATACAGCAAGTGTAGCAGCTAGGATTACGGAGATGGTCGGTAGGTTAGATCCGAGGACAGGTCAGATAGTCGAGAAGAACCCGCAGTTAATTAAAGTAGGTGATTCAGCTCTAGTTAAGTTTAAGCCGATTAAGCCTATGGTTGCTGAGAAATTCAGCGACTTCCCGCAATTAGGGAGATTTGCCATGAGGGATATGGGTAAGACCGTAGGGATAGGGGTTATAGTAGACTTAAAACCTGCTAAGGTAGAAATTAAAGGCTGAACTACATCTTTAAGCGGTGCAATTTAATGGCTAATAAAGTAAGAATAAGGCTATGGAGCGTTAACATCAACAACTTAAACTATGTAGTAACTCAGATAGTTAGTATTGCTAAGAAGTCAGGCGTTGATGTGAGGGGACCTATACCACTACCTACTAAGAAGATGTTAGTACCTACACTGGTTCCCCCACATGGTGAGGGGACGAAGGTGTATGAGAAGTGGGAGATGAGGATACATAAGAGAATAGTAGATGTTAGCGCTGATGAAAGAGTTATGAGGCAGTTAATGAGGGTTAGAGTGCCGGACGACGTCTACATAGAGATAGAGGTGCTGAGATAGTTAAGTAAGTTTAGCAGAGTAGTAAGGGTTTAGAATCGTTTGTCAGGTAGTATTATTAAGGCCGGGGTGCCCGAGCGGTCTAAGGGGCCGGCCTGGAGAGCCGGTGGGCATCTCGCCCACGCGGGTTCGAATCCCGCCCCCGGCGCCTCAACACATTATTTTATTTAAGTTTTATGTATAAATATTATTTCACGTAGGTTAGATCCTTGTAATGCTTGTTATCCTACCTGCGTAGGTGGTGGTTTCCCTAGAACGAATCTCCGATGTTAAATCCCTTAGTGGGTTAGGTATTACATCCCTTAACCGATAAAGAGTTGATGTGGTTGGGGTTAAAAGACCGAGGTTTTTTAAGCTTAGATGTTCAGGAAGATATTTTACGGTGTAGGTAATGGTGATTACGATCGATCAAATTGAAAGGTATTTAGGTCAGAAGATTAAGGATGAGTACGGTAGGTTTGTCGGATCTCTTCTAAGTATTTATGCTGATGTCTCAGGTAATGTTGAATCTGTTGAGATAGCTTTGAACGAGGATAATTATAGGCAAGTACATAGTGATAGGCTGAAATTAACTCCGGACGGTATCGTGGTGATTCAGGAGTGGAAGGTTGACGCAATTAACATCGAGAATCAATTAGATAGGGTTAGGAAGAGGATGAGGGCTATTGAAGAATTGTATAGGAAGGGCAGCATACCAGGCCATGCATATGAGGAGATGAAGGGGAGGTTAGACAAGGAGTTTAACAGGATTAAAGAGAAGGTTAAGGAGGTTAAGTTTAAGTTAAGGCAGAAGGTTAACGACCTCGAAGACCACATCATAAGGCTGGAAAAAGCGTCCTCCAACTTAATGGTCCTCTATATGTCTAACGAAGTTAGTGAGGCCTCATATAAGGCATCGATAGATTACCTAAGGCAGTCTAAGTCTAAAGCGCAGGATGAGAAGAAAGATATTGAGAAGCACTTAGATATAATTGAGAAGTTGGAGAGTGAGCCAACAGAAACTAAGACACCGCTGGCTACAACATCTCCGCAGTTACCGCTAATATCGAAGTCTGATGCTCCGATTCAAGTCCAGGTCGTAGATCATTAAGAGAGGGAGTAGTGGTGAGTGTTGCAGCTAATAACCCCACTAGCGGCTTCCATAAGATCTTAAGGATATTCACCGATGTAGGTGCTTGGAGCAGTAAGAGGAGTTTAAGGAGGTCTATCCTAGAGATAGTTATTAAGCTTAGAGAATATAGGGATATGTTAGAGGAAACTGTAGGTAGGTTGAAGAGTAGGCATGACGAACTCTTCAGATCGGCGATTACAGCCTACGTTAGGGGAGATAAGGCGAAAGCCGCTATATACGTAAACGAATTAGCTGAGATAAGGAAGATAATAACTAACATCTACACGTCTGTACTCGCATTGGAGAGAGCTATAATACGTATTGAGACTATTAAGGAGATTAGTAATATTAGCTCGGCGTTAGGTTCGGTACTAGCTATACTGAACGTCCTTAAAGGACAGGTAAGTAACGTTGTACCTGAGGTTGCGACAGGTATAGATGTCTTAACCAGTGAGATTAGGAATTTAATATCATCAACATCAGGTACTACGGTGTCTCAAGATAAGATGTTAGACCTATCTGATGAGGCTCAGAAGGTATTCCAGGAGGTTAAAGAGGTAGCTGAGGCGAAGATCAATAAATCACTACCTCAAATACCTGAGGAACTGATTAGGACATCAGCTAGTGGTGCAAGGGAGCTTAAAGTAGTGGTGAGCGAGAGTCCGCAGCCTACGTCTAGTAAGGTAGGTGTTAAAGGGGTAGAAGTCCCCCACCACTCTACGGAGTCCTTAGAGAATAAGGTACTTGAGTATATCCTAACGCACGGCGGGTTTATTGATGTCTCAGACGCTGCTAAGCAGTTTAACGTGAGTAAAGATGAGGTGATTCAAGCACTTAAATCTCTCAAGGAGAAAAATAAAATTACGTTTTAGTTTTCAACCCGGATAACTTAATATATAATAACTTAGTTTAAGGTGGGTTTAATTGAGTCACTCATATGAATATCTTGAGGGAATGGCAAGGCAGTACGCTATCCAGGCAGTGAGACATGATAAGGAGGGTAAGTTTGATGACGCTATAAAAAACTATAAGAAAGCTACTGAAATTCTTAGGAATATAATTGCGTTATATCCTGAAAACAGTTTAAACAACATCTATAAACAATGGATTAAAGAGTATGAGAAAAGGGTTAAAGACCTTGAGTCGATGAAGTTAACGATAACCTCGCAGTATCCGCATACTTCAAACGGTGATGACATATTTAATGAGGTTGTATTTAAGGAGAAGCCTGGAGTAACCTTCAACGACATAGCTGATCTGATTGACGTTAAGGAGGCAATTAAGGAGGCTATAATATACCCTACTTTAAGGCCTGATTTATTCCCGTTAGGATGGCATAGAGGGATATTACTCTTCGGACCGCCTGGATGTGGTAAGACCTTATTAGCCGCTGCTGTAGCTACGGAAATCGATGGCGTGTTCATACACTTAGATGCTGCCTCAGTTATGTCTAAATGGCTTGGCGAGGCAGAAAAGAATGTTGCTAAGATATTTAGGAAGGCTAGAGAACTCTCTCAGAACGGTAAGCCAGTCATAATATTCATCGATGAGGTTGACTCCATCTTAGGTATGTATAATAGTGAGGTAGGCGGTGAGGTCAGGGTTAGGAATCAATTCCTCAAGGAAATGGATGGACTCCTAGATAAGTCTTTCAAGTTCTTCATATATGTAATAGCTGCTACTAATAAACCGTGGAGGCTTGATGAGGCATTCATACGTAGGTTTCAGAAAAGAATATTTGTCCCACTACCTGATAAGGAGGCTAGGAGGGAACTCCTCAAATTATATACTAATAGTTTAAAGCTCTCAGATGATGTGGACATCGAAAAACTTGCTGATATGTTAGATGGTTATACGAGTAGTGATATTAAGGATATAGTTATGGCAGCTCATCTAAGGACTATTAAAGAGTTATTTGAGAAGTACGGTAGGTCAGGAAGTCCGAGAGAGGTGAGCTTAGGAGATTTCATTAACGTTATTAAGATTAGGAAGCCAAGCGTTACTAGGGAAGCCGTTAAGGTTTACGAATCATGGTATGAGAAATTTAAAGCTCTGTAGGATATGGGGATCATCGTGTTAGGGTATTACTTCAGACCAATAAAGCAGAGTTTCTACAGTACTGGCATAATTTTATAGCAGCTATAACAGATACAAGTATGTGGAGGTGGGTATAGCATTACTTCACTAGCATCTCAGGTGAAGGTGTTGAAGAAGGACGGTAGGGTAGAGAGTTTAAGCATTATTAAGTTAAGGGAGTCGGTAGTTAGGGCGCTTACCCCTAATAACTTAAGTAGCTATGTAGATGAGATCTTAGATGAGGTATTAGAGGGTATTAAGGGTAGGGAAACAGTTACTTCTAAGCATATCTCAGACCTCATTGAGAAGGCGTTTTCAAGTAGGGTGGTAATTGACGTATCCTTTGAATTAGCTGCTAGGAGGTACGTATTAGCTAGGATATACAATGACGTGTTTGGGAAGGGTAAGTGGGGATCTTTAGTTCAGGAAGACCTTAACTTCACTTTCCAGGCTTTAAAGGTTTTGGAGTCCCGCTACCTACTCAAAGACCCTAAGACGTTGAGGTACTTAGAGACACCTAAAATGCTCTTTATGAGGGTTGCGGAGTACATCGCCAGTAGGGAGGAGGATCAACAACTATATACGAAGAAGTTCTTTGATTTAATGATTAACCGTAGGTTTACGCCCAACAGCCCTACTTTAATGAATTCTAAAACTAAGCTTGGCTTGCTGTCAGCCTGCTTCGTCTTAGCTGTGAGGGACTCGTTAGTAACGCCGGATGGGGACGGTATCATGGATTCTTTAAGGGCTTCAGCGCTTATACATCAGCAGGGAGGTGGTACTGGGTACTCGTTCTCTGAGTTAAGACCTGAAGGCGACGTCGTAGCTAGTACTGCTGGGGTTGCGTCAGGCCCTGTATCATTTATGAAGATGTACGATGCTGCTACCGAAGTTATTAAGCAGGGCGGTAGGAGGAGGGGTGCTAATATGGGGGTACTACATGTATGGCATCCTGACATACTTAAATTCATTAGGAGTAAATCAGGTGAGTTAAAAGATGTAAACCTGCAGAACTTTAACATATCAGTAGGTGTTTACGACTCATTTATGAAGGCTGTTGAGGAGGGGTTGCTATGGGAGTTAGTTAATCCACGGCTTACCTCGTTAAATCCTAATGTGAACAACTCTAGATATTACGCTATAGTGATGGCTAGGCATTATATGAGTGAGGAATGGGTTCAAGAATACTTGATAGACGAGCTTGAGTCGGCAGGAGGTTCTACCCCGCTAGACACCTCGTTAATAATAACATATGATGAGGTGATGGAGATTGCTAGGAAGGAAAACGCTGTAGTTAACACTGTAAGTGCTGTTGAATTATTTAATGAAATAGTTAGATGTGCTTGGGAGTCAGGCGATCCAGGCCTCCTCTTCGTAGACACCATAAATAGGAGGCATCCGGTATGGTACTTAGGGAAGATAGGTGCTACCAACCCATGTGGGGAGGTCCCAGCACGTGAGTGGGAGTCATGTAATTTAGGTTCTATAAACCTTGAAATGTATGTGAAGTACGTTAATGGTAAGCCAGTTATTTTATGGGATGAATTAGCTGAGGATATTAAACTATCCATTAGGTTCTTAGATAACGTTATAGACTTAAATAAGTATCAAATCCCTCAAATAGAGAGGGAGACTAAGAAGACTAGGAAGATAGGTTTAGGTGTTATGGGTTGGGCACATATGTTGGTGAAGTTAAACATACCTTACAACTCGGTGGATGCTTTATGCCTTGCCTACCACATATCTGAGTGGATCCTCTATAACGCATATCTATCTAGTATTGAATTAGCTAAGGAGAGAGGTCCTTTCCCAGCATGGAATCCTAAGCTCTACAGACCTATATGGGTAGACGTTAATCGGTTAGAAGACATATTGAAGTTAGCAGGTATTTCTGAGTCGCCGTCGGAACACGTTAAGCTCTTAGTGTCTAGTAGGCCTAAAGTTGATTGGAACGAACTTGAAGGGGAAATGCTTAGGTACGGACTGCGTAACGCCACAGTAACCAGTATAGCGCCTACTGGGACTATATCAATAATCGCAGGTACTTCATCAAGTATTGAGCCGCTCTTCGCATTAGCCTTCATTAGGCAGGTAACTGTAGGTACTTTCATAGAGGTTAACAACCTATTTTTAAGCTACTTAAAGGATATAGGCCTTGACGAGCCTGAGGTCATTAGAAGTATAGCAGAGTCAGGTAGTGTGGTGCATAACCCATTCATACCTAAGAACATTAGGAAGATATTTGTAACAGCTCATGATATAGAGCCGCTGTGGCATCTTCTACATCAGGCGGTTTGGCAGCAGTGGACTGACCAAGGTGTTAGTAAGACTATAAACATGAGGGCTGAGGCAACCATAGATGATGTGAGGAACGTATACATTATGGCGTGGAAACTTGGATGTAAGGGAATAACAGTTTACAGGGATAAGAGTAAGAGTAAGCAAGTAATTCAGTTCGGCCTAAAGATTGCTGAGAGATTGGCTAAGGAGGAAGTAGAACGTGAGTTAGGTAAGAGTTTTAGAGAACCTGAGGAATTAGTGGAGGTCGGTAAGCAGGAGAAGAAAGCTGTTAGGGAGAGGTTTAGGACTTATAGAGAGCCAGTACTTCGTGAGGGGGAGGCCGGCGACTGCCGTTCCTGCGAATATTAAATTAACATTAATAGTAGTGTATGAGTGGAACTCCTACCAACAATTTAACCACATTTAATAGTGTCTATATCTGGGGGCTCTCTGAGACTTCTCATAAATCTTACTTAGTAGTTCTGTTTCGTCTGGAACCCCTACAAATTCTAATTCCCCGTTAATTACTATGGCTGGAACACTTGTAACTCCGTATTTATCAGCGATGTCCGGGTTTTCATAGGCTTCAATAACGTCTGATATTATGCTCTTGTTATTCCCTTTATAGGCTTCAAACGCGAACATGTTGGTGAGGAAAGCTGCGTAGGGGCAGTAGGGACATGTCGGAGTTACTATGACTTCCATGAGTACTTTCCCAGCAATCTTATTAAGTAAACCTACTACCTTCTCAGAGAGTCCGCTATTACCATTACTTATCCTTAATATAGTTTCAATAAAGCCTCTGATTTCCTCACCGGCAGGCATCCCACTATATCTGATCTGACCGTCTAATAACACTACAGATGGCACCCTAGTAACGCCATACCTTCTAAACGTTTCAGCACCGTCTTTTTTATAGTGGAATACGTGGTGACGTATTAGTCTATTTTCACCGCTTTCAGGGCTTAGCGATGACAGTATGTCGATTAACCTGACAGTATCGCTGCAGAAGGTACATATATCACCTACAAATGTCAGCACATCTACCGGGTTCTTCATACCGCTTAACACGTTTCTAAGCACTTCTAAGTCCTCCTTTGAAAAACTTACTTCAAATATCTCTCTAATATCGTACTCCATACCATTAACACCAATATATTAGAGGTGTGAAGTAACTAATAAGTTTTGATAAATTCTAAAACCCTAACCGAATACTTAACGTTTTTAGGTTTCTACACCGCTTAATTAACTTACGGATTAGCAATGACTAATTAATCACAGCCGATGTAGTTATCATATATCGTGTGAGGTAAATCTCATTACTACCTTCTCAGAGGTTAATTCATCAAGCCTTAGCTTAGATGTTAGTATCATAAAGGATGCGTAGGCGTTATCGTATGGAGGGCCTAGGCGACTGAAAATAGTTATCACCCTGCCTTTATGGTTTGTCTTAAATCCGTTGAAGCATGGTTCATGACCCCTAATAATCGCTTTGGTTTTGGTTATGTTTAAAGCTGCCTCAGTAACCCTATAGCCGAATAAGTAGCCAGCGCCTCGGTAGGACGGTTCAGCATAGGGTACTTCCTCTATAGGGTCATTCCAGAGCACTTCCTCAAGAATTTTAAGGTGTTCATCCATACCTCTCCCCACTAAATAATCATCGGCGTTAGTAGAACTATAGACGTTATTTGTTGGAGGGCCGCCGTGAAGTAGCAATACGTTATTCTCAACTATCATCGCATGAGGTATTAATTGGAAAACCTCCTTAAAGCTTAAGTATAGTTTAACACCGTTTATACTCCCATACCTACGTCTGAGTTCTATTGGGAAGTCATGCGGGTAAACCGGAAGGGAGTCCGGTGGTTCGTGATTACCCCTCAATAAGAACACGTTCTCAGGATACCTTAACTTAAGGTATAATGGGATGAGGAATGTCTCAACCTGTCTTTCTCCACGGTCTACGTAATCACCTAGGAACACTACGCTATGAATACCCGATCTATCAGCGAATTTCAGAATGTACATCAATGATTGTAGGTCCCCATGTAGGTCCCCGACAACTAAGAATTTATTTAGCGGTTTGAACATCCGTATAAGGCCATTACATGCCCTATATTCCTCCTTAAGAACCTCAGAAACATCACCTATTAACTTCCCTACGTAATCTGCTGAGTATACCTTGTTGCTTATTAAGTCGTTAATGGTGTCAACCAGCACTGCCTGAAGCCCTGCCGATCTCGTTAAGCTTTTTAATTAGTAGCTTGTTCGTCAGGTCTGGATTAGCCCTCCCCCTACTCTTCTTCATTACTTGACCGACTAAGTAGTTAATAGCCTTCGGGTTTACTAGAGCATCGCTAACGGCCTTAGGATTCTCCTGAATTACCTCATCAACGATTCTCATCAATACTGATTCATCTGATATGTCCGCATAGCCGTCCTCATAAATTACGGTTTCCACATTCTTACCTGATTTTAAGACTTTAGGAATAACCCCCTTTAAGATCTTAATGTTAATCACATTTCCATTCAATAGATGTATTAGCCGGCATAAATCTGTTGGTGGTAACATGTTTATAGCAGCATTCATACTTAAGTCTAGTTCCTCAACCCACCTTTTGAAGTCGTTTACAATTATGTTGCCTATGAGCTCAGGTTCCTTACAGGTCTTAACGCATTCCTCGAAGTAATCGGCTAACACCTTCCTAGCCACTAATACGTTGGCTAAGTACTCGCTTAATCCGTATGTCCTTATGAATCTCTCGACGCGTTGATCAGGTAGTTCAGGTATTTTAGATTTTACCTCCTCAATAACGGTTGCTGATAGCTTGATTGGCGGTAGGTCAGGATCTGGGAAATACCTGTAGTCCTCCTCAACCTCCTTAATCCTAGCAGGTACTGTCACTTTCTTCACATCATCCCAGTGCCTGGTCTCCCTTCTAATACTCTCCCCATGCTCTAAAGCCTTACTCTGCCTGATGATCTCATAAGCTAACGCCTTCTCAACATCTTTAGATGAACTGATGTTCTTGATCTCAACTCTAGAGCCTCCGGCTAATGAGATGTTAGCATCAACTCTTAAGGAACCCTCTAACTCGGTGTTGACTAACCCCATATGCTCTAACATAGATCTTAGGGTATCTACGAATATTCTAGCCTCCTTAGGGCTTGTTAGGTCAGGTTCGGTAACTATTTCAAGTAGGGCTATCCCCGACCTATTATAGTCTATTAACGTGTACTTACTTGTTAGCAAAGATCCTGTCGGATAGATTATCTTCCCTGGGTCTTCTTCAACGTTAATCCTACGTATCCTAACTACTTTAGGACCTCCGTTAAAGTTTATTGTGATGAATCCGTTCTTAGCGATTGCCGCACCACCTACACCGTCATATTGCGATATCTGGTAGTTTTTAACTAGGTCTGGGTAGAAGTAATGCTTACGTGAGAAGATGAGTAGGTCGCTTATAGAGCATTTAAGGGCTAAAGCCACCATTAAACCAGCCTTCACGGCCTCAGCGTTGAGGACCGGTAAAGAACCTGGCAGGCCTAAGCATGTTGGACATACGTTAGTGTTCGGAGGTTTCCCCCTGTAATCAGATGAGCATGAACAGAATAGCTTAGTTTTTAAGGACGTTACCTGCACGTGGACTTCCAAACCGATCTTAACGTTATGACTGGACATAAGGCCTCACCACGGTTGGAGTTAAATTCTTCAAACCTGTCTTAAACTCATGGATATACGCGATATTTATTAACGTACCCTCCCCTAATTTAGGCCCTATGAGTTGTATCCCTACAGGCATGTCGTCTACGATGCCTGCAGGTATTGATATGGCGGGTAAGCCAACTAAGTTAGCAGTACATACGTAAATATCTGATAGGTAGAGCTTCATCGGGTCTGTTATTACCTCCCCAATCTTAGGTGGTAGTGAAGGGGCTGTCGGTGTGAGGACTACGTCGTACTGGTTAAAAATCTTTAGGAACTCATCGTATAGTAACTTCCTAACCTTCGACGCCTTTAAGTAGTATTGGTCGTAGTAGCCAGCGCTTAATACGAAGGTACCTAATAAGATCCTCTTCTTAACTTCAATACCGAAACCGTTACTACGTACCTCAGAGTAGGCCTCATCCCATAACCTGTCCTCAACCCTTACATGGTATCCATACCTAACCCCGTCATACCTGGCTAGATTTGAACTAGCCTCAGCCATAGCTATTATATAGTAGGTAGGTAATGCGTATTTAATTGCTGGAATACTTACCTCTGAGATCTCAAATCCTTCGCTTTCCAACAAGTAAATACTTCTATTAAGTGATGTTAGGACCGCCTTATCAACTCCCTCCTCAATACATTCCCTTATAACAGCTATCTTATAGTTCTTAATAGGTGTTAATCTTAAAAACCTCGTATAGTCTACCTCATCAACGTATAGTGAGGTACTATCACGTGGGTCATGGCCGGCTATAACGCTTAAAAGTAAGGCTAGGTCGCCAACATTCCTGGCCATAGGCCCTATCTGCTCTAAACTAGTACCGTAGGATATTAAGCCGTATCTACTTACTAGACCGTACGTAGGTTTTAAACCTGAGATACCGGTGTAAGCGGCTGGAAGTCTAATAGAACCACCGGTATCGCTTCCTAAAGCCATTGTTGCTTCGTATGCTGATACAGCTGTAGCGCTACCTCCTGAAGACCCGCCTGGCACCCTACTTAAGTCCCAGGGATTGTGGGTAGGGAAGAAGAAACTATTCTCCGTCGTAGAACCCATAGCGAATTCATCCATGTTAGTCTTACCGACTATTATACCTCCTTCTGCAGTAATCCTATCAATAACGGTAGCGTTATAGGGGGGTAGGAAGTCAATTAAAGTCTTAGAAGCGCATGTTGTCCGTAAGTTCTTAGTCACTATAACGTCCTTCACAGCTATTAGAAGTCCTGCTAACCTACCTTTAAACCCCTTTCTAACCCTCTCACGGACCTCCCTACAATCCCTTAAGACATCATCTAAAGGTCTAAGCGTTATGTAGGACTTTATTAAGTCCTCAACCTCATCGATTACTTCGTAAGTCTCCATCACGTATTCATCGATGAGGTTCGGATCTGACTGAAATAGCTTAACTAACTCAACTGCGTCATTACGTAATAGCTTCATCAGATAAATCACCTAAGCAGTTCTCGGACCCTTAACATAGCCTTCAGAAGTCTCCTTAACATTTGCTAGCACATCATCAATACTTAAACTAGTGCCGACGACATCATCCCTAAGAACAGGTCTTTCATTTAAAACCATAAATAAAGGCTCAACATCAGCTAGGTCTAACACGTTAATGCTGTTAAAGAATTCTATAATCTTCTTCATATCTCTGAGGACTACCTCCCTCTCCTCATCTCTGATACTGATTAAGGCCAGCCTAGACACCCTCTCAAGCCACAACTCTAAATAATCAAACATACCGGTAACCACATTCTAAGGGATTTAAAACCTTAAAAACATAAAATCTAAGTCCTAACAATCTTTTAAAAGTTGGTGAACTGCCTGATGTATCGTAACCTCTACTGTCAGACCTCCCTCTATCGTGGGGAGCCCTCATACAGATGGTTACCGTTCTGATCTAACGTAAACTCCTGCTCAACCTCTCCACATCTATCTTTTAGGAGATTCTACTCTCTTCAAAACCACATCTCAGGCATTTCATCAGCCTACCGTACTCACTACGTGATTCTACGATTAAGCAAGCTTCAAGTATTTAAGAATAGCATAGCTATAAAAGCTAAAAAGTATTTAGACGTTATCTATTTCTGAGGTAGTTACTTTGGGCGCTGGGGGATGCAGGTTAAATTAAATCAGTTCCTCAACGTGTTAACCCATTTAGTTCCTTATGATGTGATGGTAAGCGCTTTTAGCGATGCTGAGGTCCTCCTATCTAACGATGTTGTGTTCCGGTTTGCAGTTAAGTGTCTTTCCTCTAGCAGATGTTTTATAACTAAGTTGAAGATCGTAATTAAGTATGATTACGTGAATGACTTGATCTTTAAGGTGTTCTTAGAAATCTACCTCAGCCCTGAGTTAACCGTAGGTACGTTCTTCGGTGATTTGAGTAAACTCGTAAGTAGGTTTAAAGGTGATTTTGAGTTAAGCAGGGATGTGGTTAAGGTGGTTTTCAGTATACCGGTCTCTAAATTAGATGTTATTTTTGAGGTAATTAACTCGTTGAAAGACGCATTAAAGTCTGACTTCCAATTAATTAGTGAGGGCTATGAGGTGTTAGCATATAGTGAAGGGTAAGTTATATATCGTCGGGGTTGGCATATCGTTGGATTACTTAACGCTTAAGGCTTTAAGGGTTTTAAGAAGTGTTAATAAAGTCTTCCTGGACGGCTATACCAGTATCTTACTCGGTGACGGGATTAGACTTACAGAGATTATTGGGAGGGAGTATAGGGTTTTAGGTAGGAAGGACCTTGAAGAATTTAACGGTAGGTTAGTTTTCGAAGCTCTCGATGATGGTGACGTCGCTTTAATATCACCTGGCGATGCTTTAATAGCAACAACTCATGTGAACTTATTGATTGAGGCGAGGAGGAGGGGGTATGATGTTGAGGTCATACCGGGAGTCAGCGTAATTTCCTCTTCTATCAGTATCTCAGGTTTGATGATATATAAGTTAGGTAAGGTGGCAACCATCACGTATCCGAAGGATGGTATTATATATGAATACCCTTACGATGTGATTAAGGAGAACTCAGCTAGGAATTTACATACATTACTCCTACTTGAGATAGATGTTGAAAGGAACGTCTTCATGACGGTGAGGGAGGCTATTGAGATTCTCTCCGAATTAGAAATGTTAAGGGGGGAAGGTGTTATAAATCATGACAGATTAGCAGTAGGTATTAGTAGGTTAGGTGATACGCAGATGAAGGTCTGTCCAGATAGGTTGGGGAAACTCATGAATACGGATTTTAACGGACCTCCACATACATTAATAATAACCTCACCTAAACTACATTTTATTGAGGAGGAAGCGTTAGGGGTGATTAAAGATATCTACTGTAGATGAAGGTCTGGTCAGCAGGGTATTGAAGTACATCATGGTTGTTGAAAAAGTTTTAAGTAAGGTTAGGGAGGATGATGTAAGAATACCTGAGGCTAATGAGATACTTAAATTAGTCAACGCATATGTTAGCGATTCTAAGTATTACTTAGGTGTGGGTGACTACGTAACATCGCTCTCATGTATAGCATATGCTGAAGGCCTTCTAGACGCGTTAAGGATGCTTAACATAGTTGACTTTAGTTGGGAGTATACTAAGGTGAGACGTGTACTTGTTGGCGGTACATTCGACATAATACATCCCGGACATATATACTATCTTAACGAGGCATCGAAGTTGGGATTAGTCTATGCCGTAGTCGCTAGGGATTCAACAGTTAAGAGTGTTAAGGGTAGAGAACCGATCAACGATGAAGTGAGTAGATTAGAAGTAGTGAGTTCTTTAAAGTATGTATATAAAGCCGTACTAGGTGATAGGGAGGATATCTTCAAAAGCGTAGATGTTGTGAGGCCTGATGCGGTGTTATTAGGTCCTGACCAACCCATAGATGAAGGAACGCTGACTAAATACGTTTCAAGTAGGGGTATGGGTACTGAAGTATTAAGGCTGCCGACTAAGTATAAGGCTGAGGTAGCAAGTACCTCAAAAATAATTAGCAGGATCTTAGAACTTTACTGTAAGTAGAAGTTGTTTGGAAGTAATGGTTGTAATGATTACTTTGACCGAGTTGCTACTCTACTTCCCTTCTTTCTCCCAGTCCTCTTAGACGCTATATGCCCGACCTTCCTCCCGGGAGGCGCTGTCCTCGGCACCGTAGACGGTCTGGAAACACTTTGATGTGAACCTCCTCCATGCGGATGCGATACAACGTTCATAGCAACACCTCTAACCTTAGGCCATTTCCTAGCCTTAACCCTCCACTTATGGTAGGAGGCCCCAGCCTTAAGAAGAGGTTTTTCAGTTCTTCCAGCGCCTGCCGGCATACCTATAGTGGCTCTAGCCGTACCTAACACGCTTTTAATACTACCGCTTGGTAGCTGTATGATAACATTAGTCCCAGACCTACCTAATATCGTAGCATAACTTCCTGCCTGCCTTGCTAACTTACCGCCATCACCTGGATTTAACTCGATGTTATAGATTCTAGTGCCTTCAGGTATGACGCTTAAAGGCAACGTATTCCCAACGTTGATAGGGGCTTGAGGACCTATGCTAACCTCCTGCCCTACATACATACCAGTAGCTGCAGGTATGTAGTACTCAGCCCCGTTCGTAAGTCTGATACGAGCTAGGGGTACGCCCCTACCTGGGTCGTGTACGAGTTCTAATACAACACCATTTAACGTTTCATTGCTTGGTGTTGGGTATTTTGCAGGGGCTACCTTTATATGTGATGGACTGAGGAATGTCTGTGACCCCCTCCCAGCCCTCTGTACTAGTATTTTCTTACCCATAAGTAACACCCCTATAGAATACCTAACCTGGTAGCGATTTCTGAAGCTTTAAACTCAGGCATCAGTCTTACATACGCCTTCTTCTCACCTTTAGTCGTTATCAACGTCCTCACATTATCAACCTTAACGTTGAATAACTTCTCTACAGCGTATCTAACCTCCTTTTTAGTGGAGTTAATACTCACTATGAATGTTAAAGTGTTATACTTCTCGATGTAGTTTAAGGATTTCTCCGATGTCACCGGTCTCACTAAAACCTTAGTCGGGTCTTTCACAGCTTTATCACCTCATACTTCTTGCTAATTATGTCTAACGCTTTCAGGGTAATTAAGGTTAGCCTTCCTGGAATTCCTCCAGGGGCTAGGGCCTCAACGCTTATCGAGTTTGCTGGCACTACGTCAACACCGGGTAGATTTCTAAGAGCCTTTACTACCGGTACATCACTACTGGACACCACTGCTAGTAAGGACTTAGGATTCCTATACTTCCTACCCCTCATTTTACCCTTACCGGAGACTATTTTAACGCTGTCCTTAGCCCTGACTACGTCATCCCATAGTTTAAGGGCCATTAAAGCCTTCTTAACATCTGATGTGATGTTTAAGTCCTCAAACTTATCTACGACTAATACCGGTAGCTGTTCGTGGTCAGTGATATGCCCCCTACCCCTAACCATGGATACTTCAGAAACTGCTGAAAGTGCTGAAATAATAGCTAATACCCTCTCCTTATCATTCACCTCCTCACGTATTTTAGCGTTAACCCTAGGTGGGTGTGCTAACCTACCACCTCTAGTCATAGGTGCTATTACGGCCCTACTGTTATCTAGCCTAGGGACCCTGGCTAAACTGCGGTTAATCCCCCAACTCTCCCCAACCCTCCTCTTACCGGCTAAGAGGTCCCTACCCTTCGGTTGGATTCTAGCGGTTAGGGATGATATAAAAGCCCTTCTAATGATGTCCTTCCTAACCGGGTAGTTGAATATGTACGGTAGCTCAACCTCACTAACGACGTTACCGTTTAAGTCATAAACGTTTAACTTCTTAGGCCTCACATCAGTTGTTAGAAGTATTTTATAAGTCATTTTAAACACCTACATCTTACTATCTAAACTTATATACGTAATTAGCGGTGCACCTGATGGAACCCATGTAGGAGGTCTGATAGGATATCTTAAGATGATAGGCCTTTTAGGTACCCCCGCAACACTTCCTTTAATTAATACGTAGTCAGAGCGGATGAGGCCGTAGTGGGGGAAACCTCCTGAAGGCACTATCTCGTACCAATTACTACCTATCTTAATAATCCTCTTATTAAACTCCGTCCTCCTATGAAAGCCTAGCTGACCTGCTTGGGGTACGGTGCTTAACGCACCTAATGTTGGACTTCTAGAACCGATTCTTCGACTCCCCTTACGGTGTTTATGCCATCTAGGCAATTCCTTAACACCGAATCTCTTTATAACGCCTTGGAACCCTTTCCCCTTTGTAACGCCTATGATGTCTATGAACTGCCCCTCACTAAATACGTCTGAGATTCTTACCTCCTTACCGAGGATTGATGTTGCATAGTTTAACTGTGAGTTCATATCACCACCTCCTACCTTAACCTCAAGTAGGTCAGGCTTCTTCTTACTTAAACCCCCAGCAAGTTTCGGTTGAGAAGCAACTATCAGTGAAATACTCTTAATTAATTCTAGGTGGTCGTTAATATGTGAGAGCTTCTTATCTAAGTCACCTGCCCTTAGATTAGGTATCTTCCTCTGGAGTTCGAGTTCCTTAGGAGGTTCTATCCAACACTCATAAAAAGTTTGAAGTCCGCTGAAATCCCTAGCGGTATAAGCCCTAATTGCTAGGGGGATCAGTGGTGGTGCTTCTAAGACGGTTACGGGGATGATTATCTCCCTACCGCTGGTCAGACTGCTCGGCGAGTCATCAATGATTGCTGTGTGAGTCATACCAGCCTTATAACCTATGAATGCTAATATTTTAGGGGTGTCTAAACCTACTTCAGGCCATGTTTTAATCCTAGGAACTAATCTACTAGCCTTCTTCCTAGGCCTAAACGCTAAACTACCTCTACGGGGTGCTGAGGTCTTCCTACGCGCCATTCAATCCACACCACGCTAAGTATTAGAGTACTTTCACCTTCTTAAAAGTTTTTCAGTTTAAATATACTTAACCGTCTCTAGTATCAGATATCTGACCTCATCAAACACTTCAGTACTCGGCAAACACATCATCTAATACTTTTATAAATTAGTAAGTATAAATTCTTATTAGGTGATTTAAGTGGGAGGTAGGCAGAGAACCACTTTATTTATGACTGAGACGAGCTCTATCAAGGAAACCACTGCTAAGGAAGGGGAGAAAACACCTAAAACACCTAAGAAAAGTAAGAAGTAATACTTAATAACGTTTTATTCGGGAATACGTTTTAAACACCTTACTTAAGGTTTAATTGATGTCAAATCTCTTCATCTGGCCACCACCTAAGCGTAGGGTAGGACTCATCGTGGTGGTACCCTGTTCTATCCTAGCAGTAGAGCAGAGCTTGTATGAGAAAACAATTATCTTAGGTTTCCTAGCTAGGGCTCTAGCAATATTCAGGGTTAGTGAGGTCTTAATATTCGTAGATGATGAGTGTAGGGAAAGTGACTTAAACGTGATCACAGACGTTATGAATTATATGTTAACACCTCCGCATATGAGGAAAAAGTTAATCAGTAGGAAAGAAACTTTAAGATATGCTGGGGTACTACCCCCTCTTAACATCCCAACACATCCTAGTAGTGATGAAAGACCTAACGCACTACCGATTAGAGAGGGAATCGTAGTTAATGTTAGAGGTAGGTATGTTAAGGTGGATATCGGGTTGAGGAGTAACGTAGTTGCTGAAGTTCCAAAAGATGTTGCCGGGGAGGTTGAGTTACGGGTTGGTGGTAGGGTGTTCGTTAAGATGGTTGAGGAGAGGTCTTTAAGAGGTGTGGTAGTCGCTGAGCGTGATATACCTTGGTACTTAGGCTTTAAAGTTAACGTTGTCTACCATGTGAATTCCATCATTAAGATGTTGAAGAGACCTAGGGTATTCGGTTTGATGACGACTAAGTATGGCGATGACGTATCTAAGCTGCTGAGCTGTGGTAGGGATGTGGAGTGTATCTTAGTATTATTCGGGAACTACAGGAAGGACTTCAACGAATTAGTTGGTAGGGATGCTTCAAACATCTTAAGCAGTGTTGTTAAGGCAAACATCAATACAATACCTCTTCAAGGTGTTCGGACGGTTAGAACTGTTGAGGCGGTGTACGCGACGTTAGCACTGGTTAACGAGTTAACGCGTTATGTAGAGATTAGTGATTAGGTGTAGGTATATTTAAGATTTATAAGTAGTTTAATTAGTTTTACTTAGTGAGCGGTATGACTAGCGTAGGTATAAGTACTAATATACCGCCTGAGTGGAGGTCATTCAGATATAGGGGTAAGACTCTAGAAGAACTTATGAACATGTCGATGGACGAGTTAATAAAACTACTTCCGTCCAGGGCTAGGAGGTCCTTACTGAGGGAGTCCGACTCCGGTGTTAGGACACGTAGGATTCAAGCAGGGTATAGGGACTCCCCTAGAATGAAGTTATTGGAGAAAGTGATGAAGGCTCATAAACAATTAAGTGAGGGTAGGAACGTCGTAATAAAGACCCATGTGAGGGATATGGTGGTGCTGCCTGTAATGGTTGGGTTAACCATAGCAGTGTATAATGGTAAGGAGTATATACCGGTTAAAATATCTCCTGATATGGTAGGGCACTTCTTAGGTGAGTTCTCGCCGACATGTAAGAAGGTTGAGCATGGAGAGCCTGGGTTAAAGGCTACGAAGAGTACGTTATTTGTTGCTATGAAGTGATTTTTACCTAGGAAGTTCTACACCACATATTATCGAATTTTATTACTATAGTTGAAGGTTAGTTGTTAAAGTTAACCTTTAGCAACACCTACAGGTCTTAACCTAGCTACTAACGCAGCAATCTTAACTTTATGTGATACTATCGCAACTCTATCAACGTCTTTATAAGCGCCTGGGGCCTCCTCTGAGACCACGTCCCTGGTTGCAGCCCTTAAGTATATGCCGGACTTACTTAATTCGCTTTCAACTTCGGCCGGTCGGTATTTCCTGATAGCAGCTTCTCTCGATAACCACCTACCAGCACCGTGGGCTGCTGAGTAAAATGTTTGAGACCCTTCATGTATACCAACCATTACGTAGCTAGCACTCCCCATAGACCCGGGAATTAAAACTACTTGCCCGACATCACGGTGATCTTTAGGAATTTCAGGATGTCCTGGTGGGAAAGCCCTAGTGGCCCCCTTCCTATGGACTACTAACCTCATGTTCTTAGAGTCTACAGCATGTTCTTCGATCTTAGCGATGTTATGTGCTACGTCATATACCGTCTCAAGACCTAATTTACTTGGGTCAGTCCTTAAAACCCTACCGAAGCTCTCCCTAACCCAGTGGGTAATTAACTGCCTGTTAGTCCAGGCATAGTTAGCTGCAGCAGCCATAGCTGCGAAGTAGTCCTCACCCTCACGTGACTTCACAGGTACTGAAGCCAGCTCTCTGTCAGGGGGCGTTATACCGTACCTCCTCATAGCTTTCTCCATAATCAGTAAGTAGTCACTAGCTACTTGATGTCCTAGGCCTCTAGAGCCTGTGTGAACCATAACAGTTACCTGTCCCTCACCCCCTATGCCTAACTTCTTAGCTATATTCGGCGCATATATTTTATCAACTACTTGGATTTCTAGGAAGTGATTTCCAGCGCCTAAAGTACCTAGTTGGGGAGATCCCCTCTCCTTAGCTACTCTACTAACTTTACTGGCGTCTGCTTCTTTCATAGCTCCTCCCTCCTCAACATGGTCTACGTCTTCATACCATCCGAACCCTTTCTCAACAGCCCATCTAACACCTTCCTCTAAAACCCTATCTAATTCTGCCGTAGTTAGTCTGACCTTTCCAGTACTACCAACACCGCTTGGGACGTTCCTAAAGACCTCGTTCACTAGATCTTTAATCTTATCCTTAACATCGCTGTAGGTTAGGTCAGTCCTTAACAACCTAACGCCGCAGTTGATGTCATACCCCACACCGCCAGGTGATATAACACCTTCGTCATAGTCCATAGCTGCAACACCACCTATCGGGAAACCATATCCTTGGTGGCCGTCAGGCATAACGTATACGGATTTCACAACACCATTTAGACATGCTACATTAGCTGCTTGAACTAAGGTTAGGTCTTCCTCCATCTTTTTGAGGAGGTATTCATCAGCGAATACTATTGAATCAACCCTCATACAATCTTTACTCTCCTTCGGTATTACCCAGATGTAATCGGCTACCTTCTTAAGCTGGACTTTATGCGACATCTTAATATCACCGTATCTAGTTAATAATAGTAGTAGGATTTTTAAGTTTCTAAATCAGGATCTTTAAACCTTTTAATAATACCCTCATAAACAAAATAGTATGAGCTTATTAACCTTAAGAATATTGTTTTTGGTAGCAATAGGGGTGTACGGTAGTTGCCTATATGGCGTTACTCGGTAGTAGTTGATGAGGTGAGGAGTGCTAAGGCTGTGATGTGGGACGTACCTATTTCTAGGAAGGAAGCTTATGAAATCTTCAAAGTTGTGAGGGGTATGAGATTAGCTAGTGCTAAGAACCTATTAAATGAGGTGATTGATTATAAGGTGCCGATACCGTACACACGTCATAAGTTATCCATAGCTCATAAGAGGGGTTTACCGAAGTTATTCCCTAAGTGGAAATCCCCTACTGGTAGGTACCCCATTAAAGCGTGTAAGTATATTTTAAAACTCCTTAACAACGTGGAGAACAACGCCTCGAATAAAGGCTTAAATACTGAGAAATTAGTAATCATTCATGCAGCCGCTCATAGAGGTCCGTATCTGAAGAGGTGGATGCCTAGGGCTTTCGGAAGGGCTACCCCTAAGTTCAGGTCGTTAACACATATAGAAGTTGTGGTCAGTGAGGTGTAGTGTTTTGGTAGACATAAAATCACATTTTATTAAGTTAAACCTAATTAAGGTGAAGATTGATGAGTACTTAGCTAAGACGTTTATGAAGGCTGGGTATGCTAAGGTTGACTTAGTGAAAACACCTCTAGGTACTAGGGTTGTTATCTACGCGGATAGGCCGGCACTTATAATCGGTAAGAAGGGTCAGATGATTAAGCAGTTAACAGACTTATTGGAGAAGTACTTTAAGGTTGAGAACCCTCAAGTCACTGTAACGCAGGTTGAGAACCCTGAGTTAAATGCTAGGGTTGTTGCGGCTAGGTTAGCCCTGGCTATAGAGAAGGGCTACCACTTCAGGAGGGCTGCGTTCGTAGCTTTGAGGAGAGCTTTAGGGGCAGGAGCTTTAGGTGTTGAGATCGTCATAAGCGGTAAGTTGATTAGTGAGAGGGCTAAGTATGAGAAAATCAGGGCTGGGAAGGTTTACAAAACAGGTGATCATGCTTATCAATTAGTAGATAGGGCTGTTGTTCACTTACTACAGAAGCCTGGTATTTACGGTATTGAGGTCTCAATAGTTAAGCCGCAGGAACCAGCTGATAGGATTGAAGTAATTGGTGGGGCAGTACCGGTAACCCCTCAGGCGGAGGGTCAGGTATCCTCATCGGATGAGAGGTGGACGGCTTAGGTGGTGGTATGAGCTTATCAGCTGATGATATTAGGAGGATGACCGGTGAAGATAGGTTAAAGCAGCTTAACGAGTTGAAGTTAGAGCTCATGAAGTTAAGAGCTCAGGCAGCTATGGGTACTTTAACTAATGTAGGGAAGATTAAGTTAATCCGTAAGAACATAGCTAGGATACTAACAATACAGCGTGAGGAGGAGATGAGAAGTGAGAAGAGACGTTAAGAACTTAATCTATCATGAGTTAATAGGTCTTCACGCAGTGATTGCTGACCACACAGATAGAACTTTAAGGGGATGTGAGGGAGCCGTCGTTGATGAATCTATGAATACCTTAACGGTAGGGAAGGACGGCAAATACGTTAAAATCCCTAAGTTAGGGGCGAGAATTATTTTTAAGCTACCTGATAAAGATGTAGAGGTATTCGGGGAGATGTTAGTAGGCAGGCCTGAGGATAGGGTTAAGAGGTGTAGAGGTGTTACTAGGTAATGACATCCATACATAAGATTAACAATGTAGGTGTTAAGTATCAGGGGTTAAACCCCCCTCAAAACACATGTAATGACCCTACATGCCCTTGGCACGGTCACATAAAGGTTAGGGGTTTAATACTTGAAGGTGTTGTGATTAAGTCTAAAATGGATAAAGCAGTTGTTGTTGAGAGGGAGTACACAGTCTATAGTAGGAAGTACATGAGGTATGAGAGGAGGAGGTCTAGGATTCATGCCTATAACCCGCCATGTATTGACGCTAAGGAAGGTGATGTAGTGGTAATCGGTGAGACCAGGCCTATATCTAAATCGATTTCTAAGGTAGTTCTCGGAGTGATTTCGAAGAGGGGTGAGGGTTAGTGGGTGCTAAGAGGGCTAAGTTAGGTGCAGCGTTCGGTAGGAGGGGTTATACAGCAGGTATCTGCATCGGTACTAGGTTGAAGGTAACTGATAACAGCGGTGCTAAGGAAGCAATGGTGGTAGGCATCCCAGGCTTTAAGACTAGGTTGAGGAGGGTGCCAGCAGCTACTGTTGGTGATCTAGTTGTTGTGACGGTTAAGAAGGGTACTACGGAGTTAGTGGGGCAGGTAATACGTGCAGTGGTTGTTAGGCAGAAGAAGCCGTTTAGAAGGCTTGACGGCACATGGATAGTCTTCGAGGATAACGCATGTGTTATCGTAACACCTGAAGGAACACCTAAGGGAAGTGAGGTTAGAGGCCCTATAGCAAGGGAAGCTGCTGAGAGATGGCCGCCAATAGCTAATATAGCAACAATAATTGTTTAGGGGTTCTCAGATGATGTCGTCGAAACCTAATAAGCAGAGGATTTCATTAGTTAAAGCACCGCTTCATAAGAAACGTAAGTTACTAACAGCTAAGCTTTCTGAGGAGATGGTCAGTAAGTATGGTGTTAGACGCATCGGTTTGAGGGTCGGTGATACGGTTAAAATCTTAAGGGGTGATTGGGTAGGACATGAAGGTAAGGTAGTTAAGGTTGATTTGAAGATGGGTAGGATACATGTGGAGGGTGTCACCGTTAAGAAAGCCGATGGCACCCCAGTCTACTACCCAATACATCCGTCTAAGGTCATGGTAACTAAGTTAGATGTCAGCGATAAGTGGAGGGAGAAAATTATTAATAGGCTTAAGGGAGGTAGGTGATGATATATGGGTAGGATGGGTATGTCGAGGCATATGAAGAGGTATGTAACGCCGGTGTTTTGGCCTTTAACTAGGAAGGAATTTAAATGGGCGGTTAAACCGTCACCCGGCCCACACCCGGTAAGTAGGTCGTTACCTCTACTAGTTATAGTTAGGGATATGCTTAAGTATGTTGAGAGGGGGGATGAAGCTAGGAAGTTGATAGCTGAGGGCCATTTCAAAGTCGACGGAGTTATTAGAAGAGATTATAAGTTCCCGGTGGGTTTGATGGATGTTATTGAGGTGGTGGATACTGGTGAGTTCTTCAGGGTTGTCCCAGCACCGACAACGTACATGACCTTAATCCAGGTAGATAGGGAGGAGGGGAAGTTCAAGCTATGCCGCATTGAAAACAAAACAACTGTTAAGGGAGGGCACGTACAGTTAAACCTACATGATGGTAGGAACGTATTGCTTAGGGTTTTAGACCCATCAAAGCCTGAAGAAGACGTATATAAGACTATGAGTTCTTTAAAGATAACAATTCCTAATCAGGAAGTAGTTAAATACCTACCCCTTCAGAGCGGTGTCCTCGTAGTTGTTACCGGCGGACATAGCATTGGTAGGGTAGGTAGATTATTGAGTGTTTCAGAGGGTATGCGTAGTTATAGGAAGTTAGTTAGGATAGAAAGCATTAAAGATAAGGGTAAGGTAATACATACAACGTTAGATAAGGTGTTCGTCATAGGTGTTGAATCAGCTGAGATAAAGATGCCTAAGGGTGTTTTCTAAATGGGTGTGGTTAGGTCGAAGGAAGATATTATTAGGTTGTGGGGGGAAAACAATATGTATAAACCTAGGGTTGCTAAGGTAACTGTAAATATCGGTGTTGGTGAGGGCGGTGAAAGGTTGCAGAGGGCAGCGAGAATTCTGGAAATGTTGACCGGTCAGAAACCATCTTTTAGGAAGGCTAAGCGAACGATTAAGGAGTTCGGAGTACGTAAAGGTGAGCCTATAGGTGTTGCCGTCACACTTAGAGGGGAGAAAGCTATGAAGTTCCTTAACTTAGTCTTAGAAGGTATTGGTCGGCGTGTTAAGAAGGATAGCTTTGATGGTGTTGGGAACGTATCAATAGGTATTAAGGAACACATAATGCTTCCAGGAGTTAAGTATGACCCTGAGTTAGGTATCTTCGGGATGGATGTAGCGATCACGTTAGAAAGGCCTGGCTATAGGGTTATACGTAGGCGTAGGATGAAGTCTAGAATTCCACTTAGGCATAGAGTTTCAAGGGAGGAGGCATGGATTTTCTTTGAGCATTTCCTCAACGTAAGGGTGGTTTGAGATGGGTAAGTATAGGCAGTCTATTGTTAAGAGATATGGTCGGGGAACTCAGAAATGCATTAGATGCGGGTCTAAAGACGCAGTTATTCAGAAGTACGGATTATATCTATGTAGGCAGTGTTTCAGGGAGGTAGCTTATTCATTAGGGTTTAAGAAGTTCTCATGAGGTGGTATGTACGGTAACCATAGATCCTTTGGCTAACGCCCTATCGACGTTGGTTAACTGTGAGATGAGACGTCATAGAGAGGCGGTCTTATGGCCGGCATCGAAGTTAATAGCTATGGTCCTCAGAGTGATGCAGAAGCAGGGATATGTAGGTGAGTTCGAGTACATAGATGATGGTAGGTGGGGTAAGATAAAGGTACAGCTCCTTGGGAGGATTAATAAGTCAGGGGTGATAAAGCCTAGGCAATCCGTGACCTACGATGAATTGAGGCAGATGCCCTACTGGTTAAGGAAGTACTTACCGTCTAGGGATATAGGTATTCTAGTGCTTAGCACTCCTAAGGGCGTTATTTCACATAAGGAAGCCTTAGATATGAAGATAGGCGGTGTGTTACTTGCGTATGTGTGCTGAGGTTGGTTTAGATGGTTAGGGATGTAATTGTTAAGGAGGTAATCTCAATCCCCGATGGTGTTGAGGTATTCTGTGAGGGTATGAAGGTACGTGTTAAGGGTCCTAAGGGGGAGTTGTTAAGGGATTTCAATAATGTTAGGAACGTTAAGATCTCAGTAAGTAACGGTAGGTTAGTAGTGTACTCGTTCTTCCCGAATAGGAGGGTTAAATCAATTACCTATACTATAGCCTCACATATTAAGAATATGATAGACGGTGTTACTAGGGGTTATAGGTATAAGCTTAAGGTGGTGTACTCACACTTCCCCGTCACCGTAAGGGTTAGCGGGGATAAAGTACTTATAGAGAATTTCCTAGGCGAGCGTTCGCCAAGGGTTGCTAGGATTATGGGTAAAGTTAAGGTTTCAGTTGTAGGTGATGATGTCATCGTGGAGGGTATAGATGTAGATGATGTGGCTCAAACAGCTGCTAGTATTGAGAGGGCTACTAAGATTAGGGAGTTAGATAGGCGTGTCTTCAGTGATGGTATATTCATCTATGAGAGGGGGTATGGAGATGGTGAGTGATGTTAGGGTTAGTAGGAAGGTCTTAGCTAGGGCGATTAGGAAGAAGAGAGACTTAACCTTCTACAGGAATGTGTGGTGGAAGTTCGCTAAGTTCAGTAATGAGCCCACGTGGAGGAAGCCTAAGGGTAAGGACAACCCTATGAGGTTAAAGCTTAAAGGACACCCAGCAGTAGTCACAGTAGGTTATAGAACTCCGCTCATTATTAGGGGTTTACATCCTAAGGGTCTTAAACCGGTAATCGTCAACAGTGTTGCAGACCTAAGTAAGTATAAACCAGACGAGGTCATAGTGTATGTAGGTAGTGCTGTCAGCCTCCGTAAGAAGTTGGAGATCGTAAGTAAGGCGAGGGAGATAGGTTTCTTAGTAGCTAATGAGGGGGTTAGGTAGGATGGTTGATTTAAGTCTCCAGAAAAGACTTGCTGCTGAGATCTTAGGGGTAGGTGTTTCCAGGATTAAAATAGATCCCAGTAAGGTGGAGGATGTTTCAGGCGTTATAACTAGAGATGGTATTAGGAAATTAATTAAGGACGGAGTTATATGGGCAGAGTATGAGGAAGGGAATTCTAGGGGTAGGTGGAAGGAGAGGCATGGGAAGAGGAAGGCCGGTCATAGGAGGGGTCAAGGAAAGCGTAAGGGCACTCATGGTGCGAGAGTTGATGAGAAATTAATGTGGGTTAGCACTATAAGGAAGTTAAGAAGGTACTTGAGGTGGTTGAGGGAGCATGAAGTTATAGACTCTAAGACGTATAGGAGGGCTTACGTATTGGCGAAGGGAGGCGCTTTTAAAACCCTATCAGACCTTAAGAGGTATTTACAAAACATGGGAGTGAGCGGTATTAAGTAGGGTGCTTATTATGGCTAGAGGACCTAGGTATAGGGTACCGAGGAAACGTAGGATGGAGGGTAAGACTAATTACTATAGGAGGTATACGATGCTTAAGTCAGGTAGGGACGTTAGGTTAGTGGTTAGGATATCTAATAAGCACGTAGTGGTTCAATTCATAAAGTTCTCCCCTAAGGCTGATAAGACCTTAGTAGGTGTTAGTAGTAAGACTTTGTTTAAGTTCGGTTGGAGGGGATATCCTAATAACACCCCAGCTGTTTACTTAGTCGGACTAATAGCTGGTTTAAAGGCGAGGAAGTTAGGTGTGAGTTACGCCGTACCTGATATCGGACTCCACAGACCTGTTGAGGGTTCAAGGGTTTTCGCAGCTATTAAGGGATGCTTAGATGCTGGTATTAAGGTCCCAGTGTCTGATGAAGTACTACCATCTGAGGATAGGATATGTGGTAAGCACATAGCTGACTACGCGAAGATGCTGCAGAGTGCTGATGAGGAATTATTTAAGAGTAGGTTTTCAAGAGTCTTAAGCACTGGTTTAAACATATTAGAACTTCCGAAACACTTTAATGAGGTTAAAGAAAACATAGTTAAAATGCTTAGTTAGGTGATCGGTGATGAGTTCCCAATCATTAGAGGAGTGGATTCCGAGGACGAGGTTAGGTAAGATGGTGAAGTCAGGTAAGATAGTCAGTATTAGAGAAATATTTAATAATAACATGGTTATACAGGAACCTGAGATCGTTGATTACTTACTGCCAGACCTGAAGTATGAAATAGTTGATGTGTCGATAGTTCAGAAGCAGACTGACGCCGGTGAGTTAACTAGGTTTAGAACACTTGTAGTTGTCGGGAATTTAGACGGGTATGTAGGGGTTGGTTTCGGGAAGGCTAAGCAGTTAAGGCAGGCTATTGAGAAAGCATTAACTGATGCTAAGTTGAATATAGTTCCGGTTAGGAGGGGTTGCGGTAGTTGGGAATGCTTATGCGGTGACCCACATACAACACCTTTCTACACTGCTGGGAAGGCAGGCAGCGTTTTAATTAAGATAATACCAGCTCCGAAGGGTACTGGATTAGTTGCCGGTGAGGCTGCTAAGGTAGTGTTAAGATACGCAGGCATTAAGGATGCTTGGACCTGGTCTAAAGGTGAGACCAGAACAACCTTAAACTTCGTATTAGCTACCTATGAAGCGCTTAAGAATACCTATAAGTTCGTAACAACATATGAGTGGATGAGAGGGTAGTAAGTGTTATGACGTTACTGTTGATAGTTAGGTTGAGGGGGAGGTCAGGCACATCACCTAATGTTAGGACGGCTTTAGAACTGCTAAGGCTTACTAGGAAGTTCCACGCAGTCATATACCCGGAAAGTGAGAGTATTAGAGGTATGTTGGAGGTTGTTAAGGACTGGGTTGCTTGGGGTGAGGTAAGTCCTGAAGTCCTTAAGGAGGTAATAATGTGTAGGGGGAGGTTAGTAGGTGATAAGCCTATCACTCAGGACGATTTGAAGAAGTTATTTAACATGTTAAGCTTTGATGAGTTGGTTGACGCTCTAATCAGCGGTAAGGTCTTATGGCATAAGGTATTAGGTGTTAAGCCTGTTTTCAGGTTAAGACCTCCTAAAGGAGGTTTTAAGAATAGTATTAAGAGGCCTTATAAGTCGCAAGGTGAGTTAGGTTATAGAGGCTCAGATATTAATGAATTGGTTAGGAGGATGATTTAGAATGGTTGTTAGGAGAGGTAGGAGGAGTAGGAAGTATAGGGGTTATAGGAATCAAGGATATGGTAGTATAGGACAGCATAGAAAGAGCGGAAGTAGAGGTGGTAGAGGGGCTGTAGGTTTTCATAAGCATAAGTGGTCATGGCTTATTAAGTACTTCCCAGATTGGTATGGGAAGCATGGATTTACTAGGCCGCCTCCACTGGCAGTTAAATATAATACGATTAACTTAGACCAGCTTAATGAATTGGTGTGTAAGTTAGTAGGTGAAGGTAAGGCTATCTACGAAGGTGATAAGGTAGTTGTTGATTTAGGGGCTTTAGGGTTTAATAAGTTACTTGGTAGGGGTTTTCTAGACAGCAAGGTTAAGGTCATAGTGTATAAAGCTACTGAAAACGCTTTAAATAAGGTTAAGGAGCTTGGCGGTGAGGTGGTTCTAACCTCGGAGAGGTAAGGAGTGGATGGTTAACATCTTAAAGTTTTTTGCGGTGTTTGGGGATTACATTCCATCACCGCCTAAACCGCCTAGAAGGCCTGACTTAAAATTCAGGTTACTATTTACGTTCGCTGCCCTAGCCATCTACTTCGCTATGGCAAGCGTGATGGCTTACCCACTAGCTAATTATAACATTCAAGGAATTCAACTGCCTACGTTGATAAACGTCGTCTTCGCCTCACAGCAGGGAACTCTCGCACAGCTAGGTATAGGACCTATAGTTACTGCTGGTTTAATCCTTCAAATATTGGCGGGTGCTAAGATACTTAACATAGATATGAGCGACCCTACCGGACGTAGGTTATTCACTCAATCTCAGAAAGGCTTAGCCATCATAATAGCTGTTGTTGAAGGCTTAGGCTTCGCAATATATTATAGGTTGAACCTACCCTTCACCTTAGCTATTTTCATGCAGTTCTTCTTAGGCGCGTTGATATTACTATCTATTGATGAAGCAATACAGAAGGGTTGGGGTATAGGGAGCGGTGTTAGCTTATTCATCTTAGCAGGAGTCGCTAGGACTATTACATGGGACATGTTCGCACCGGTGAGGATTCCGGGAACTGATGAATACCACGGATTCATACCTTATTTAATTCAAGGACTGTTTGAAGGTAGGTTAAGTAATGAGAGGTTATTCTACGGTCTTAGTGAAGGGGTGAATAGGACTTTACCCTCGTTAACCGGATTCATAGCTGTTTTAATACTATCTATAATTCTTGTTTACCTACAAAGCGTTAAGGTGAACATACCTGTAACGACTCAGAGAGCGCCTGGTATTAGGACTAAAGTCCCGCTGCAATTCATATATGTGACTAACATCCCCATATTACTAGTCGGCATACTTTTCTCAGACCTAATACTGTTCTACAATATAACGTCTGCACACCTAGATGATTCGGTACCATGGCTTTCCCAAATATTATCGGTGATGATTACCTACTTAGCACCGCCGAACTCGCTATTAGAAATCTACGTAAACCCGTTTAGGATCCTCATATACTCCGTCCTATTAGTAGGTCTTGCCGTGTTATTCGGTTACATGTGGGTTGAAATAGCTGGGTTAAACCCGGCAGCGCAGGCTGAGAACCTGATAAAATCAGGTCTTGAGATACCTGGGATTAGGAGGAATCCTAAAGTCTTAGAATCGCTGCTAGCTAGGTATATCTACCCATTAACGGTCCTTAGCTCCATCATAGTTGCGTTAGTAGCGTTCACCGCAGATATATTCAGTGCTTTCGGCACTGGGACAGGCATACTCCTAGCCGTAGGTATTCTACAGCAGTATTACTCAACTATAGCGTATGAGAGAGCGTTAGAAGCATACCCACTGCTTAAGAGATTCATAGGTGAGTGAGGTAACGTGCTTAAAACACTTATAGTTGTCGGGATTCCAGGCGTAGGTAAGTCCACAGTCCTCAGCATAGCTATAGATGAGTTGAGGGCGAGGGGGTGTTCAGTAATATCGGTAAACTTCGGCGACTTAATGTTTGAGGCTTTAAAGCAGCGTGGGTTAGTGCAGTCTAGAGATGATATTAGGAATCTACCGCTTAGCACACAACGTGAGGTTCAGAGGGAAGTAGCTGAGAAATTAGGGTATGAATTAAGTAGTATTAAAAAATCAGGTAGTGGAGGAGTACATATAGCTATTATCGATACACACGCTGTAGTGAGGACGAATACGGGTTATTGGCCAGGACTTCCTAGCCATGTTATCGCTCAGTTGTTGCCGGACTCCATAGTGGTTGTTGAGGCGGATGTTAATGAGATAATCGCGAGGCAGGCTAAGGACGTTGGGAGGAGGAGAAATGATTACAGCGATGTAGGCTTACTGAGCGAGTTACTGCTTCTGAATAGGGTGTTCGCCATATCAAGTGCTAGCCTAGTTGGCGCTCCAGTATACATATTACGTAATAGGGAGGGTAGGGCCCGTGACGCTGCCTTAGAATTAGTTAACTTAGTAATTAGTTTAAGGGGTTAAGATGCTTCTAGTCTTATACGTCTTACTGATATTCATCTTATTCCTACCTTTTTCAATACTGCTGAGATTCGTATTAATTAAGTTAGGTGTTAATTCAGCGCTTCAGGAGATTAGGGAGTTAGCTGAGAAGGCCTCTAAGATAAGCCCTAAGGATAAGAAGATGAGGATGGTTAGGGGTAGGTATGAGATGCTTAGGAGGAGGCTTAGAAACGTTTTATTAATAAACCTGTTTACCTTATGGATCGCTATATTTACTGCGATTACAGTATCTAATCTAGTACTAATTACCTTAGAGGCTAATTACGGGATAACCATAACGTTTAGAAGTCCTTTAAGGATTCCCGGTTTAGTGATGGGTGAGGGGCAATTAAACATCATATTAGTTCTCTTAGCTATTGTAATGGCTTACCAACCAATACATAATAAGCTATCTATGATGCAAAAGATTTATGAGACCTAGTAATGTAGGTTTAACTCTAACTGTAGGTTAGCTTTTATTAAAGAGATTAGAGTTTTAAGCCCGTACCTTAAGTTATTCCCGGTGTGTTTTAAGGTGGTTTACGGTTTGAAATCTGGTAGTAGGCGTAAGAGGTATGTGAGAACGCCTGGAGGTATTACTAGGGTACGTTATAGTGAGTTTAAAGATGGTACGCCGAGATGTGGTATATGCGGGTCTTACTTAAGCGGCATTACTTTAAGTTCTAAGGGAGTGATTAGGACTTCTAAGTCTGAGAAAAGCGTTGAAAGACCTTACGGTGGTAGCATATGCCATAGATGTCTTGAAACGCTGATAAAGTTGAGTGTTAGGGCTTAGTAGGTGCGGCTTTTGAAGGACTGCGGTAAGGAGTCCTTAGTGATAGCGGTGAGCGGTAAGCCGGGCAGCGGTAAGACAACGTTAGCTAGAGACCTAGCTAGTTACTTAGGACTCCGATACGTCTCCTCCGGCAGTCTCTTCAGGAGGATGGCTGAGAGGTTAGGGGTCTCCCTAATGGATATGTCTAGGATTGCTGAGGACGACCACAGTGTAGATAGGTATATAGATGAGGAGGCTAGAAATGAGGCTTTAAAGGGGGGTGTGGTTATTGACGGGCATATCGCTGCATGGGTTTTAAAAGATATAGCGCATATTAAGATCTCAGTAGTTGCGCCAATTGAGGTTAGGGCAAGCAGGATTGCTAGTAGGGACTCACTAAGTTTTGAGGAGGCTTTGAACATGATTAAGAGGGTTGAGGAATCTGAGAGCCGTAGGTTTAAAGCGATATACGGCTTGGACATCAACGACAACACCGTCTTCGACCTCATCATTAACACGTATACGTTCACACCTAGAGAGTGTTTAAATATAGCTTTGAGCGCGCTTAATGAAGTCTTAAATAGATGTGCATCAGAAAGTTTATGAGGATCATTTAAAAGTAGTGAGGAGGTGGTTTGAATGCCTGCTGTAGAGGTAGGTCGTATATGTGTTAAACTACGTGGTAGGGAGGCCGGTAAGAAATGCGTCATAGTTGATATAATTGATAATAACCATGTATTAGTTACAGGTCCTAAGACGTTGACAGGGGTTAAGAGGAGACGTGTTAATGTACGTCATGTAGAGCCTCTGGATAGAAGGGTTGAGGTAGGTAAAGGAGCCTCTGACGAGGAAGTAATTAAAGCTTTAGAGGCTTCAGACCTAGTAGGGTTCATGAAGGAAGGACTTAAGGTTAGTAGGGAATTAGTGCTTAAGGTTAAGGCTATGAGAGAGGGTGTTAGCTGAGAACCCTACTACCTACAACCCCTTCAACGGTGTTTTTATGGATTTAACTTCTGAGGGTTTTAAGTTTATAATGAGTTTAGACTCGTATGGTGGAGTTAGTAGGAGTTGGTTAGTTAAGAGAGATGAGAGTACTAATGAGAGGTACGGTTACCTCCCGCTGTTAAGGCCCCTAACACAACGACTTAACTACGGAGTAGTAATTATTGATAAACCTCCTGGACCTAGTAGTCATGAAGTGGTTTCATGGGTTAAGGAGATGTTAGGCATTCCTAGGGCCGGTCATGGCGGTACCCTAGAGCCCTCCACGTTAGGTGGTTGGGCGGGGATATCCGAAAGTCAGTGGAGTACTACCAGTAACTTTAGGATATGGGACTAAGGTAGTCGGCGTGTTAATGCTGGCTAATAAGGATTACGTAGCTGTAATGCAGTTACATGGTGAGGTAGACTTAGAAAGGTTGATGGACGTTATAAACGAGTTCGTAGGGGATATATATCAGAAACCGCCTGTGAGGTCTTCTGTTAAGAGGGTCCTCAGGGTTAAGAAGATCTACGACATCGAGGTATTAGAGGTTAAACATCCGCACGTCTTAATGAGGATTAGCTGTGAACATGGAACATATGTTAGGAAGCTAATCCATGACATCGGTGAGGTATTAGGTGTCGGAGCTCATATGCGTGAGTTGAGGAGGATTAAGACGGGACCGTTTAGAGAGGATGAAAACCTAATTACAATGCATAGGTTGTCTGAGGCTATCCATCTTTATAAGGAGTTGAAAGATGAGACGTTACTCATGAAGTACATAATGCCGGTTGAGTTTGTAATATCCCATATGCCTAAAATAACCATCTCTGATGGAGCTGTCGACGCACTAGCCCATGGGGCAGACCTAGCAATACCTGGAATAGTTAAGCTACACGATAAAATAATGAAGGACGATAAAGTAGCAGTCCTAACCCTGAAGGGTGAGTTAGTAGCTCTGGGCAGAGCGTTGATGACGTCTGAGGAAATGGTGGAAAACGAGAGAGGGTACGCAGTAAAGAATGTGAGGGTGATAATGAAGGACGGGACGTACCCGAGGATGTGGGGAAAATATAAGAAGGATGTCTAAAACATATTTAACTTATACACTTCAAACTAATTAGGACTAGCCGGGGTGCCCGAGCGGTCTAAGGGGCTGGCCTTGAGAGCCAGTGGGCATCTCGCCCACGCGGGTTCGAATCCCGCCCCCGGCGCCTCTACCAGTAGTTTCAAGGTAGAATAAACGTTATTATGTGTAGCGTAGTAGGATATTCTGCCTCAGATGCTGGTACTATAATAGAGACTCAATGATCGGTATGTAGGGAAAAGCATCGATAGTTATTTGAGGGAGTTGAAGGCTATGAGGTTTAAGAGCTAAGCATCGGTTTCATCGCATATCAATATTTAACCCGGAATGCTTACTGCTATCATCGTTTTCATTAAAACTTATAAGTTTAGGTTATTAGGTACGTTAGAGGTGTTTTAATAAGTGAGCATGCAAAAATCTTTAGTTGGAGTTCTAGTCATCCTTGTAATCGTTGCTGGTGTTGGTGGTTATTTCGCAGGTTCTTCAGCAGTACCACCGCCTAAGACTGTTACTACTACGATTGTTGGAGGTACTCCAGTAACTGTAACTACAACTATAACTACTAAGATAACTGAGAAGGTAACTGTGACCGTTACAGTAACTCCAACGCCGACTCTTACCCCAACCATACCTCCAGGTGTTAAGTATACATTACATGTCGGATGTGTTACTGCTCCAAATCCATGTGATTTGAATCCCTATGGCGAGTGCGATCCTCACACATTAACGCTTAAGGTATTCAAAAATGAGGTTGAGAAAGCTACTGGTGGAGCTGTTGAGGTAGTGATCCATCCAGCTGGTGAATTAGGTGATGAGCTAGATATGATTGAGATGCTTCGCACCGGCGACCTTTTTATGGCTCCGGTAGCGACTTCTAGGTTGTCAGGTTTTACAGATGCTGTGCTCTTCGCAGATTATCCAGGACTCTTCAGGAGCTTAGAGGAGGTATTTAAATTCAGTAAGTCGGATATTGCCGCTGCAAGGCTTAAGAAGCTTGAGGGATTAGGACTTATTGGTGCTGGATTCAGCGTTGGCGGTACTAGATATTTCATCACAGTCCCAGGTAAGCCCATAAACTCTGTTGATGATTTAAAGGGAATGAAGATTAGGGTGATGCCCACACCAGTACACATAGAAGCCCTTAAGTATTTAGGCGCTTCACCGATATCAATGCCCTACACCGAGGTATATACAGCACTGCAGACACGTGCTATTGATGGCTTAGAGAACGAACCGCCTTCATATCTATCTATGAGGTTTTACGAGGTCGCACCTAACTACGCCCTCCTACCATGGTTTATAATTCAGCATATTACACTAATTAGTAAGAAACAATACGATCAGTTACACCCAGAGGTTCAAAAAGTGGTGATGAATGCGGCTGTAAAAGCAACCGACTATAAGACTGAATTTGTCATGAAATTCGAGGAGAAGGCCATAGAAATTGTTAAGGAGAGAGGGGCAAATATAACTAAGCCCGACCCAACCCCGATGTTTGAGAGACTTAAGCAGTTCGTAGAGGCCAATAAGGAGAAGATAGGATTAGACGTTATTCAGTGGTTAGAGAAGTTTAGAGCGTCAAAGTAGGCGGTATTAATGAAGAATAAATTAAGTTATTTTTTAAAAATAGTAGATAAGGCGCTAACCATTGTTGAGGTACCTGTCTTATTAGTCTGCGGCACCTTACTAATAGGTTTATTACTATACGCTGCTTTAGGTAGGTATTTCTTCCATGTAGGTGTTCCATATGAGGATGAGCTCTCAAGACTATTTTTTACTTGGCTCTCATTGCTTGGTGCGAGCTACCTACTACGATTCGGAGAGCATCCAACAGTCTCATTAATTAGTGATAGAATTATAGTTAGGAGGGGACGAATTAGTAAGACGTATCAGACGATGATATACTTAGCGATAATAATGTTTTTAACTACTATTCTCTACGCAACCATTGAGAACCTCCCACTCTACTATAACTACTACACCGCAGTCCTAAGAATTCCTATGGTGTACTACTACTATGCAGGGATTATAGGTATATTGTTCATGATTTTACGGTATCTCATGAAGGCAGCATATTTTGTTATGGGTGAGTAAGGTGGTAGTCGATCCAGGAGTCGTAATGAGTTTATTCTTCATGTTCTTCTTCTTATTTATATTCTTAGGAATACCGGTGACCTTCTCATTAGGGCTTAGCGGTCTAATATCCTTATTACTTGGCGGTGCTAAGCTATCATTAGCTTTCAAAGCTATTTTCATGCCGTACGCGTCATTCACTATGCTAGCTATTTACCTATTTACGTTTATGGGAATTATATTCCAAAAGACTGGGCTGGCGGCTTTGCTAATTGACGCGTTAGAACCGTTGGTGGGTAGGGTTAAAGGAGGTCTAGCCTTAGTTACGGTTCTAGCCAGCGCTTTCTTCGGCACTTTAACTGGCTCAGCTAACGCGACTGCTGCGACTTTCTCACGTTTAGTAGGTCCTGAAATGGTGAAGAGGGGTTATCCGAAACCTTTTGCAGTCTCAATAATAGCTGCTTCAGCTCCTCTAGGCTCTTTCATACCACCATCAATAACAGGTATAGTATTATCTGTAGCGACGAATACCTCAGTACTAACTAACTTTATGGTTGGTGCGGCTATAGGCTTCTTAGTAATAATCTTCCTCTTCATAACAATCCTGACAATTTCGTATAAATTTGTAGGGGGAACAATAACTACAGTTGGAAGCAGATATACGAAGAAGGAAGTAATCATAAGGGTTGCTAAGGCGTTCCCGCTTCTTCTCATGCCGCTAGTAGTTCTTGGTGGGATATATTTCGGGGTCTTCTCAGTTACTGAAGGTGGTGCGGCTGGGTGTTTAGCAGCTCTATTACTAGCTGTGACATATAGAAGGATTAACCTTAAACTCCTACGCGATGTTATGGTTGACTCAGCTGTGACTACAGGGATGGTAATGCTATTAGTAGGTACTTCATATCTTATGAGCTATACGATGAGCCTTACAGGACTGAATAAAGCGTTTATAGACATGCTTAGATCTATGTCCTTAACAACTCCTTATCTAGCACTTCTAGCGTTGGTTGCAATCCTATTAGCCATGGGTTGCTTTATAGATGTCATAGTTTTATGTATAGCTATGGCACCATTAGCTGTCATAGCTTTGATGCCTTTAGGAATAAACCCGTACCATATTAACGCTTTATTCCTAGCTGGCAATTTAATAGGTAATGTAACTCCACCGGTTGGGACAGTACTCTTCATATCACTGCAGTCCTTAAACGAGAAGATGGAGAAAGTCTTCAAAGCCTTATTACCATTCCTAGTAGCATACATTATTGTATACTTAATCATAACGTTAATTCCGGAGACAGTGCTGTGGTTCCCTAGACTTTTAGGGCTCTCTATATGAATTAAAACATTTAAAGTTCAGATGATTTTTTATCTGGGAATATGGCTTCTTACAGTTTGTCTAAGTTAGTTAACGAATTTTACAAAAACGTAATGATGTTTAAGCCTTCACTCTGCCATGAAAGGGCAATGATACTTACTGAGTCCTACAGGACGTCTGAGGGCTTACCTCAAATAATTAGGAGGGCTAAGGCTATTAGAGAAGTTCTTGAGGGGATGAGCGTATATATTCTGAAGGGCGAGTTAATAGTTGGTAATCAAGCATCAAGACCTAAGGCAGCACCTCTATTCCCCGAATTCTCGATATCATTCCTGGTTAACGAGTTAAATGAAATTCCTAGGAGACCTTTCGACTCGTTTGATGTAGGCGTTGAGGTCAAGAACGTCATAGATAAGATATCTACTTACTGGTTCGGGAAAACACATGAGGATAGAGTTACGTATCTCATATCGCTTGTATTACCGGATGAAGCCTTAAGATCTTTTAACATCAATAGCTTCGTACTTAATGATGTAATATATGCAGGGGTTAGGAAGGCCTCAGGTGATGGGCATATAATACCGAATTACCAGACGTTACTACGTTTAGGCTTCCCCGGCATACTTAAGAATGTTGAGGATGAGATAAGCAAATTAGACCTTACCGATACCCAATCATTTAAGAAGGCGTTATTCCTAGAAGCTGTTAGGATAGTTTACGAGGGTGTTTTAAGCTTCATAAAACGCTATTACGTCTTAGCTAGGGAAATGGCCGACGGTGATGTTGATGATGATTGGAGAGATGAGTTACTGAGGATTGCTGAGGTATGTAGTAACTTACTTATAGGGCCGCCTAAGACGTTTAGGGAGGCTCTCCAACTAATTTGGTTCGCACATTTAATACTTCAGATAGAGTCTAACGGTCATTCAGTATCTTTGGGTAGGTCAGATCAGTACCTCTACCCGTACTATGAGGCAGACGTACGTGAAGGTAGGATTACTAAGGAAGAAGCTTTAGAACTCATTAAATGCTTCTTAATTAAGATGAACACCTTAAATAAGGTAAGGCCTTGGAGTGAGACAAGATATAAAAGTGGATATCCGTTATTTATGACAATAACTTTAGGCGGTCAAACACCTGATGGGCAGGATGCAACTAATGAGCTCACATACCTATTCTTAGATGCGTTGGCTGAAGTTAAACTCCCACAGCCAACGATCGTATTGAGAGTTCACTCTAAGACTCCTGAAAAGTTATTAGTCCACGCTGTTAAGGTCTTAATAAGGCATGGTGGTGGGCTACCAGCATTCTTCTCCGATGAGGTCATAATACCGGCTTTGATGAATATGGGTATTACGGTATATGAAGCTAGGGAATATGCGATAGCTGGGTGTTCTGAAGCAGTAATACCTGGGAAGAGCTTATCATTTACCGGCGGTGTTTGTTACTTCAACCTACTGAAATTGCTTGAAATAACTTTAAACGATGGGTGTAACCCTAGAAATGACTTATGTTTATTTAACACTACGAGAGAGATTGATGAGTTAAGATCTGTGGATGAGCTTATTGAGGAATTTAAGAATCAGCTAGCATTCTATACTAAGTTCATAGTCCCGCTAACCTCTATAACATCTGCTACAGATGCCGATTTAAATCCGACGCCGTTCGCCTCTTCTCTAATGGATCATAGGATAGAACTAGGCTTAGATATTAGTGAGGGAGGAGGTCCTAACAATAAGTACTCGCATACGATAATTCAGGGACATGGAATAGCGAATGTTGCTAACTCATTATACGTTATTGAGGAATTAGTGTTTAGAGAGAAGTTACTTACTTTGAAGGAGTTTAGGGAAATCCTACTAAGTAATTGGGGTGGGGTTCGAGGAAAGGAGTTAAGGAAATTAGCTCTGAACATACCTAAATACGGTAACGACGTAGATGATGTGGATAGGTACGCTAAGATTATTTCAAAGCTCTTCTACGATGAGGTAATGAAGTACAGACCTCTACGCGGTGCCGTCTTCGGATTATCACTTCAGGGTTTAACAGCTAATGTCCCGGAGGGCGAGGCCACCGGTGCAACCCCGGATGGCAGACTATCTGGTGAGGCACTCGCAGATAACGTATCACCTCACCCAGGAACCGATAGGAATGGAGTTACAGCAATTCTTAAAAGTGTCTCTAAAGTAGACCATTCATTATTTATTAATGGGAATATACTGAATATTAGGTTTCATCCAAGCGTTTTAACAGATGGCTTCGGAGGTATTGATGAGGGTAAGGTCTTACGCTTTGTGAAGATGTTAGAGACATTCCTAATAGATCTGAAGGGATTTCAAGTACAATTCAATATAGTATCTGCTGAAGTCCTTAGAGAGGCTCAGAAGGAGCCGTTAAAACATGCTAACTTAGTCGTGAAGGTCGCTGGGTATAGTGCGTATTTCACCTCGTTGGACAGGAAATTACAAGATCAAATAATACTTAGGACTGAGCATCTGCTTTAGTAGTTTCATAGAAGGTTTTCTGGTTAAGTTATTAATTAGAGCGAGCGACGTAATATAGAAATATTAGTATGCTATCATATTATTAGTCAGTGTTAAGCGTATGCTGCTTAAGTCGGATAAGGATTTAAGGTCTTTACGTATTAGCTTGCTCAAGAAGCAAGTATTAATAGACCGTGAAGTCGATGTAAGTAGGGCTCTGCTAGTTACCGAGTCCTACAGAGAAACAGAGGGAGAGCCGCCTCCTATAAGGAGGGCTAAAGCACTCAGTAAAATTCTATCTGAGATGCCTATATACATAATGGACGGTGAGTTGATCGTTGGTAATCAGAGCTTTAAACCTAGGGCAGGTCCTCTTTTCCCTGAATGGCAGGTAGATAGAACATTAAACGAGATGCATACATGGCCTGTACGTCCAGGCGATAAATTTAAGATAAGTGATGAGCAGGTACGGCAGTTGAGGGAGGTTTTAAGTTATTGGAGAGGTAAAACAGTGATGGATAGGGTGTTTTCAATTCTCCCTGACACGTGTAGGAGGGCTATGAAGTACGGGGTCTTCAGTGTTTATAACTATATGACTTCCGGACACGGTCACTTCATTCCTAACTATGAGAAGGTACTTAAGCACGGTCTTAACGGTGTTAAAGAAGAAGTTATTAGAAGGTTAAATGAGTTAGATTGGACTGAGCCTGACTATTACGATAAGGTCGTATTTTACAGGTCTTTACTTATAACTGCCGATGCTGTGATACACTTTGCTAAGAGGTATGCTTCACTTGCTAGGGAATTAGCTGCTAAGGAATCAGACCAGCGACGTAAGATGGAGTTGGAGATGATAGCGGAGGTATGCGATAACGTTCCGGCAAACCCGGCTAGGAATTTTTGGGAGGCACTTCAATCAGTTTGGTTTATACTGCTTACTGCTCAAATAGAGCAGAACGGCTTAGCAGTAGCGCTTGGGAGATTCGATCAGTACATATATCCTTACTATAAGGCTGATGTCGAGAAAGGCGTTTTAGATGAGGAGGCTGCTTTAGAGTTAGTCGAATCCTTCTACGTGAAGACGAACGTCATAAACAAGGTTTACGATAACGAGGGGGCTGTAATAAATGCTGGCCCAGCATTAGGTCAGGTAATCACGTTAGGTGGGGTTACTAGGGATGGGGATGACGCCGTCAACGAGCTGACTTACCTCTGCCTTAGGGCAGATGCTGAGGTAGGCCTCATGCAGCCCGACTTCGCTGTAAGACTCCACCCGAAGATATCTGAGGAATTCTTAGTCTTCCTAGCTAAGCACATAGCTAAGAATCCATCTAAGATCAAGTTATTTAACGACTCAGTAGTTATCCCAGCGCTCATCAATGTCGGAGTTCCCTTAGAAGATGCTAGGGATTACGCGCTTTTAGGTTGTTCTGAAGCTACGATTCCAGGTAAAACATGTAGTGGAGGTAATTTCGGCCAGATAAACTTAGCTAAATGTTTAGAATTAACTTTAAATAACGGTAAGGTTATGTGGTACTTCGACGGTGAGAAATTCCATTTAAATCCGGAGGGAGAAAACGTTGGATTACCGACAGGCGATGTTGAATCGTTTAAAACATATGAGGATTTATGGAATGCGTTTAGAGCTCAGCTATCACATGCTGTTAAACTACTAGTGACTACGGTGAATATAATTGATAAGGTTCAAGGAGAGTTAACACCTCATCCGTTGTTCTCCCTAGTCACCGATGGATGTGTAGAGAGCGGGTTAGACTTCACTAGAGGTGGTGCTGTATACAACTTCACAGCTCCAATAGCCATAGGAGCTATAACGGTAGCTGACTCTTTAGCAGCTGTTAAGTATTTAGTCTTCGATAAGAAGGCTATCAGTATGAGGGAACTCGTTAGGCATTTACGTAATAACTTTGAAGGAAGTGAAGGTGAGTACCTAAGATTAAGGTTAATACATGAGGCCCCTAAGTTTGGTAACGACGACCCTTACGTAGATAACATTGCTGCAGATACTGTGAAGGCCTACGTCGATGAGATAAGTATGTATGAAAATCCTAGAGGGGGGTTCTTCGTTGCTAGTATTTACTCGTTGACCGGTAACGTAAGTTATGGATGGCGTACCGGACCAACACCTGATGGTCGGAGAGGTGGTGATCCGTTAAATGACAACGTATCACCAACTGTTGGTAGAGATTTAAGAGGGCCTACAGCAGTTATAAGGTCGTTATCACGTATTGACTCCCAATTACTTCCTCAAGGGTATATCTTTAATTTGAAGTTCTCTCCAATAATACTTAGCGATGACGCTAAGATCGGGAGATTTATATCGTTTATTAGATCTTTACTTGACTACGGTATATTCCACGCACAGTTCAATATAATATCAGCTAATACTTTGAGGGAAGCTCAGAGGTATCCTGAGAGGTATCGTAGCCTATTAGTAAGAGTTGCTGGTTACTGCGCTTACTTCGTTGAATTAGGTAGGGAAGTTCAAGAACATATAATAGCTAGAACTGAGTATGAAACTGTTTAATTGGTTAGGTCTTAGAGTGATTTCATGCAGATTAAAGGGCTTATATTCAACATACAGAAGTATTCGATACATGATGGTCCTGGTATAAGGACCTTAGTATTCGTTAAGGGATGTCCTCTAAGATGTCTATGGTGTTGTAATCCTGAGGGTCAAACCCCTCAGCCAGAGATCATGTACTACAGGAATTTATGCGTTAGTTGTGGTATGTGTACTAAGGTATGTCCTAGAGGTGCCTCTGTATTTAGAGATAACAGCGTAGTATATAATAGAGAGTTATGTACTAGTTGTGGTGCGTGTGTTAGGGTATGTCCTACAGGTGCTAGGAAGTTAGTAGGTAAGTACGTAACCGTTGATGAAGTTTTATCTGAAGTCCTTAAGGATATGAAGTTCTATGTTAGAAGCGGTGGTGGTTTAACAGTAGGTGGTGGTGAGCCGCTCACTCAACATGAATTCGTTAAAGAGTTGTTAAGGAGGGCTAAGGAGTACGCAATACATACAGCAGTTGAGACAAGCCTGTATGCAGGTCCTCACATAGTTAAGGAAGTACTAAGGCATACCGATTATCTATTCGTTGATATTAAACATGTAGACCCCACCAAACATTTAGAGTTGACCGGGGTATCAAACGAGTTGATACTTAGTAATATAAGGTACGTTCTTAGTGAATCGTTAGTCGATGTAAGTAGCTTCGTAATAAGGATACCGATAATACCGAGTGTAAACGATGACTACGGAAGTCTTCGAGGTATCGCTGAGTTCATTAGGTCTCTTAAACATGAGGTCTCTGTAGAACTACTACCATATCACGAACTTGGAAAACATAAGTATGAAGCCTTAGGTAGGGAATACGCGTTAAGCAATCCGATTTGGAAGGTATTCATACCATCTAAAGAATATTTAGAGAGCATTTCAAAGTTCTTAACCTCATTAGGGGTTAAGTTAGTCAGTACATGAGGTGTTAGTAGGTGGAAGTCAGGAAGACTGACGTCCTTGTAATCGGTTGCGGAGGTGCTGGGTGTAGGGCAGCAATTGAAGCTAAGAAGTTAGGAGTTGATGTGACGTTGATATGTAGGGGGGAGTTAGGAATTAGTGGATGTACACCTAATTCCGCATCTGAGTGGATGGCGTACTCGGTTGCCTTAGGTTTCGGCGATGTTAAGGATAGCCCGGAAGAACATTTTAAAGACATAGTTACTACTGGCGCATACGTCCTAGATCAAGAATTGGCTAGGATCATTGCTTATGAAGCTGTAGATAGGTTTTATGATCTGGTTGGATACGGTGTACCGTTTTTAAAGGATGTTAATGGGAAGTTCTTACAACTAATGTCTGACGGAGCTACCTATCCAAGGGCCTGCGGTACAGGCGCTGATACAGGTAAGAGGATCGTAGAAGCGCTTGCCAGCATTGTAAGTGATTCTGATATAGAGATTTACGAAAATGTTATGGCAGTAGACCTTATAGTTGAGCACGGCCGTGCCTATGGCGCTGTCGGTATAAACCTTACTAATTTAGAACCGCAGGTCTTCGTAGCTAAGTCTACAGTTTTAACTACTGGTGGGTTAGGTGATATTTTCATGCATAGCGTTTATCCAAGTGGGATGTCAGGTGATGGGTATGCTATGGCTTTAAGAGCTGGGGCTAGGTTGATTAATATGGAGTTCATGCAGATCGGGCCTTGCATCACCTCTAACGTTAAGTTTGATGTTGGAGGTCCTCTCTGGCGGTTAAAGCCTAAGCTATATAATAGAGATGGTGAGGAGTTCCTTAAACGTTACTTACCTAATAATATAAGTATTGATGATGTGTATAGATGGAAGTCCGTCACGTTCCCCTTCACCATTAGGAACCCTTCCGGGTTAGTAGATGTGGCTTGCTTTACTGAGATCTCTGAGGGTCGGGGAACTCCGGACGGCTACGTATACTTCGACCTAACCCATGTTGGTGATGAGATCGTTGAGAAAGCGCCCTACGCCTGGAAGTTCCTGTCAGAGCATGGACTTGACCTCAGGGAACAACCTATAAAGATAGCGCCAGCAGTTCAACATCTTAACGGCGGAGTTTTAATTAATGAAAGAGCTGAAACCGATGTTAAGGGTTTATATGCTGCTGGTGAGGTAGCAGGGGGTCAGCACGGAGCTGATAGGCCTGGGGGGAATTCCCTAGCGGATTGTCAGGTGTTTGGAGCTAGGGCTGGGAGGTACGCAGCAGAACTTGCTAAGAACTCAACCTTAGGATATGAGTGGCGTAACGTTTCAGAAGGAATCGTAGGTAACATTAATAGGATAGCGGAATTTAACGGTATTTATGAACCGACTATTGTTAAGGAGGAGTTGAAGAGGGTTTTATGGTATAACGCAACTGTTGTGAGGACTAAGGCATCACTCTTAGAGGCTATTGAAAGTGTAGGCAGGTTCAGGGATATCATTTTTAATCGTTTAAGGGTTAACAGTAAGAATTTAGTCATAGCTCTTGAGTTGAGGAATATCGTTGATGTCTCAGCAGCTATGCTTAAAGCCATGTTAAGTAGGGAGGAGAGTAGGGGAGGTCATTACAGAGCTGACTACCCGTTCAGAGATGATGTTAATTGGGTTAAATTCGTAGTAATTCGTAGTTTTAATGACGATTTAGTTATAGATTTCATAAAGCCTAAGACTGCCTACCTAAAACCTAATCCCTTAGTCATGTCAGTATTCATGGATTGATAGTAACATGAGTAAGCTGCCTAACTAACTAACCATGGCTTTATTTTAAAGCTTATATATCTTTTAATGTATACTCATAAGGTACTCATAAGACGTATGGTGGTAGACACTAATGCCTGAGGCCATGTTTAAACATATAGTTAGAGTGGCTGGTACCGATTTGAATGGTAACCTTAAACTACAGTATGGTTTGTTGAGGATTAAGGGTGTAGGATATCAACTCGCTACGTTTATAATTAGGGCTTTAGGTTTAAGTCCTGATTTGAGGGTTGGTTACCTATCAGATAGTGATGTTAAGAATATAGAAGGTGTTCTAGCTAATCCGTTAAGTTATGGAATGCCGGTATGGGTTTTGAATAGGAGGAAGGACCGTGCTTCAGGTTCTGATTTACATTTCATCGGCGCTGACCTCATGTATGTGGCTAGGGAGGATATTGAGAGGGAGAAAGGTATTAAGTCTTGGAGAGGTATTAGACATGCGTTGGGACTTAAGGTGAGGGGTCAGAGAACTCATACTACTGGGAGGTTAGGCCGTACATTAGGTGTGAGTAAGAAGAAGTGATGGTCTATGGGAGACCCTAAAAAACCTCGTAAGAAGTGGGAGAGGCCTGGACATCCTTGGATTAAAGAGAGGTTAGCCAGGGAGTTAGAACTAGTTGGTAAGTACGGGTTAAGAAATAAGAGGGAGGTATGGAGGGCTCAAACAATTCTTAGAGAGTTGAGGAGGAGGGCTAAGGCACTGCTTTCACTGCCCCCTGATGCAAGGTCTGTTGAGGAGAAGAGGTTGGTAGTAAAGCTGTATAATATGGGCTTTCTTGAATCCGAGAATTCCGTGTTAGAGAATATCCTCAGTTTAGATGTTGAGCACGTATTGGAGAGAAGACTTCAGACAATAGTTTTTAAGAAAGGACTTTCTAAGAGCGTCTACCATGCAAGGCAGTTAATAACTCACGGACACATAGCTATAGGTGGTCGTAGGGTTACATCGCCTGGTTATTTAGTTCCTAGGAGTGAGGAAAACTTAATTACGTCGACTTTGAAAGCTCCTCAGGTAACCGCTAAGGGTAGGTGAGCGTAAATATGTTCTCAGTCCGGGAGATTAAATGGGGTATAGCGCATGTCTTCAGTTCCTTCAATAATACAATAATTAACATAACCGATTTAAGCGGTGCTGAAACAATCTCGAAAGCTTCTGGCGGCATGGCTGTGAAGGCTGATAGGGAGAAACCATCACCATATACAGCTATGATGATTGCTTATAGAGCCGCTCAGGACGCTATGGATAAAGGTATAGGTGCTATTCACATTAAGGTTAGAGGTCCGGGAGAACATGGACTTAAAATACCTGGTCCCGGAGCTCAAGCAGCTATAAGAGCTTTAGCTAGGGTTGGCTTCATAATAGGTAGGATAGAGGACGTCACACCAATACCTCATGACACTACGAGAAGGCCTGGCGGTAGGCGCGGGCGTAGAGTCTAGGTGGGTTTAATGAGTTTTAACGTTAGCGTTGTGGAGAGGGGAGATAACTACATTAAGATATTATTTGATGGTGTACCACTGCAGTTAGTTAACGCTATTAGGAGGGCTGCATTGACCGAGGTCCCATCGATCGCTATAGCCGACGTTCTCTTCATAGATAATACCTCAGCACTGTATGATGAGATAATAGCGCATAGGTTAGGTCTAATACCGCTTACTTCTGATGAGGCGCTTAGCAAGTATAGACTGCCTGAGGAATGCGTTGAATGCGGTGAGGTTGAGGGATGTGAAGGATGTTACACGATAATCACGCTCGACGTAACGGCTAAGGAGGAAGTAACGACTGTTTACTCAGGTGACCTCATATCTCAAGATCCCGACGTAAGGCCTGTAAGTCCTAAAATACCGATAGTGGTATTAGCTCCGGGTCAGAGACTAGCTTTTGAGGCAAGGGCTAGATTAGGTAGGGGTAAGGAACACATTAAGTGGAGTCCTGCTACAGTTGCTAACGTTACCTACCTAGCTAAGGTAGGCGTTGATAGAAGTAGATGTGTTCTATGCGGTAAATGTGTTGATGTATGTCCTAGAAAGGTTTTTAGCGTAGCTTCTAATGGTATTGAAGTCGATGAAAGTAAATGTATATTATGTAAGCAGTGTGTTAAGGTTTGCGATTATGAGGCAATAAACTTAGGTTGGTATGACGATAAGTACATGCTCTACATAGAGAGTAGCGGTGCTTTAGCACCGGAAAGAATATTTTTAGAAGCTCTTAAAATAATTGCTAATAAACTTCGTAACCTCTACGAAGAGGTAAGTAAGTTAGGAGGTTATGTGGGGGGAAGCTAATATGAGGAGGACAGGTCCTACAAATATAATGCTAAGAAAGTTGGTTAGGGAGTTAGAGAGGGTGTCAAAGAATTATAACGCCCCTGTGTGGGGATATGTAGCAGAGCTGCTTTCAAGGCCTAGTAGGAAGAGAGTTGCAGTTAACTTAAGTAGGCTGAATAGATATGTTAAAGATGGGGACGTAGTAGTAGTGCCTGGTAAGGTATTGGGTATGGGGGATCTCGACAAGAAGATAACGTTGGCGGTGGTATCTATATCGCTCAACGCGTTTGGGAAGGTTAAAGCATCTGGTAGTAGGTTAGTACACATTAAGGATTTAATTTATGAGAAACCTGAGGGCAGTGGTGTGAAGGTGATAACATGAGCGATGGTAGGGTATTGGTAGTTGACGCTGAGAACGCTGTCTTAGGTAGGTTAGCGACAGCGGTATCGAAGGCGTTGTTAAGCGGTTATAAAGTCTTCGTGGTTAATTCTGAGAAGGCTGTGGTGAGCGGGGATCCTCAAATGGTGGTTAATTCTTATAAGACTTGGTTGGAGATTAAGACCTTAAGAAATCCGTATAGGTGGTCCCCTAAGAGGCCTAGAACCCCTATGGCAATAGTTAAGAAGGCTGTTAAGGGTATGTTACCTAAGGATAATTGGAGGGGGGTATGCTTGCTTAAGAATTTAAAGGTCTATGTAGGATATCCTGAATACTTGAAGAAGTATGAGGTGGTTAGGTTTGCTGAAGCATCATCCGCAAGGCTTAGCAGAGGGTTTATAACGGTTGGTGAGATAGCTAAGATGCTTGGGTGGAGGTATTGAGTAAGCATCAGTTAAGAATGGTTATGGCATCAAGTAAGAGGAAAACAGCGATTGCTAGGGTTACCCTTAAGCCTGGTAAGGGTAGGGTATGGATTAATGGAACTCCGCTGGAGGTATACCCTATTGAGATGGCTCGTTTGAAGATTATGGAACCGCTGCTAATTGCTGGGGACGGCATTCGTAACAGTGTTGATATTAGGGTCACTGTAGAGGGTGGTGGTTTTATGTCTCAGGCTGAGGCTGTTAGAACTGCTATAGCTAGGGCTTTACTCCTCTACACGGGGAGTGAGGAGCTTAAACAACGTTTTAAGGAGTATGGTAGGGCGTTGTTAGCAAGCGATCCGAGGCAGACAGAACCTGAGAAGTGGATGAGGTATAGTGCTAGGAGGTGGAGGCAGAAGTCGTATAGGTGATTGAAATGGTGATAGTACCGATTAGATGCTTTACCTGCGGTGCGTTAATCGCAGATAAGTGGGATGAGTTCGCCAGGAGGGTAAGTAGCGGTGAGGAGCCTGAGAAGGTGTTAGACGACCTAAGGATTACTAGATACTGTTGTAGGAGGACGTTAATCTCTCATGTAGACCTAATAAATGAGATAGTAATGTATTCGAGGAAGGTCTGACTATGTACTACTCAGCAGATGAGAAGAGGGAGTTTGAAAAAGCGTTAGCTAGTGGGAAGGAAACCATAGAACTCTTAGTGCCTTTAGACGTCTACCTAGCTGCTGGAGTTCATATAGGTACCCATATATGTAGTAAGCATATGGAGGGATTCGTATATAAGTTAAGGCCTGACGGCCTATACATACTTAACGTTAGATTAATAGATGAGCGTATTAGAATTGCTGCTAAGTTCCTATCTAGATTTGAAACCGGTTCAATACTGGCTGTATCAGCACGTCAGTACGGGTTCGAACCAGTCAGTAAGTTCGCACAGCTAACAGGTAATAAGTGTTTGAAGGGTAGGTTTACGCCTGGAACCCTTACAAACCCGAGGTTAAGCTCGTTCATAGAGGCTGATGTAGTGGTGGTAACTGATCCGAGGGCTGATATCCAAGCATTAAATGAAGCGTCAAAGATTGGAATACCGGTTATTGCCATATCAAGCACTGATAATAAGTTATCAGGTGTTGACTTAGTAATACCTGGGAATAATAAGGGTAGGAAATCGTTGGCTGTAGTTTATTGGTTGCTAACTAGGCAGTTATTAAGGGAGAAAGGTGTTTTACCGCCTAATGGTGAGCTACAAGTAAGTTATGAGGATTTCGAAACTAAGGTGGGTCAATGAGGATTTTGAGAAGGAACCCAGCAGTTGCAGGTTCTTTCTACGAATACCCTCCTGACAAGCTTAACGACAGGATTAAGTGGTGTTTTACACATGAATTAGGTCCTGGGGAGTTACCTAGAGTTGGTATGAGGAGTAAGGAGAGTATTGGCTATGTAGTACCTCATGCGGGGTACATGTACAGCGGTCCAGTAGCAGCTCACGCATACTATAAAATTGCTGCGGAGGGTAGGCCTGAAGTCTTCGTTATAGTAGGACCTAATCACACAGGTATAGGTACGGCTGTATCCATATATGATAGGGGTATGTGGAATACGCCGTTAGGGGATGTTGAAGTTGATTCAGATTTAGCGTCGGAAATTTTAAAGCATTCTAACTATGTTGACGTAAATTATGAGGCCCATAGATACGAACACTCTGTCGAAGTACAACTACCTTTCCTCCAATACCTTTTTAGGGACTTTAAGATAGTGCCCATCGTAATGTCGTATCAAGTACCTGAAATATCTAAGGACTTAGCTAGATCTATAGTTAACGCTTCTAGTAAGTTGGGTAGAGATGTAGTGGTCCTTGCTTCAAGTGATATGAGTCATTACGAACCACAGCATATAGCCTATGAAAATGACATATATGTATTAGACCTCATAGCTAAGTTAAAGCCTGAGGAGGTATTCGACGCTATTATTAATAGAAACATCAGTGTGTGCGGTGTTGGACCTATTATGACGTTACTCTACTATTCTAATATGGTTGGAGGTAGTAAGGGGGAGGTCCTTAAATACGCTACGTCTGGGGATGTTACAGGCGACCTAGATGCTGTAGTTGGATACGCAGCTGTTAGGACATTATAGTTAGGGTTTTTTCTTGTCCGTCGTTAATGGAGTTATTAACGTAAGAACTGCTGAGTACTTACCTTTGTTCTACGTGCCTTTACCGCAGAAACATAATCCAGTAGTAGTCTTACCTGTGAGGAACAATGAGATCGGGGTCAGCGTTGAATTAACGCGTGAGCGGGGATTGGAGCTAGTAGAGGTGGACAGCATGTTAGAGAAGTATGTACTGGACTTCTACCAATTCATATGTGATGAGTTAGGGGTTAACTACGGGTTTAGAGTGAGCGTTGAAGGTGAGGCCATCCACAGAGGCTTCACATACGTAGTCATAACTAACACTTTAACTAAAGCGCTTGCCGGTAGGTTAGATGAGAACGTATACGACTTCTTCAAATTAATTGATGGTAGGCTTGGTATCAATCAATGTATAACGGCTCTCAGGTACTACGAAAAGGTTAGAGAGGCGTATATATGGAGGTATGGGGATGAGGTGGTGAGGGTAGGTAGGGCTAAGTGTTGTGTTAGGCAGTCCTTAGGTGTTGATAATCCAACACTTAGGAATAGCGTTTTAAATGATAGTAGGGTGAATAACATTTTAACACACCTAATCGGTCTGACAATAATAGGTGTGTATGAAGCTATATCTGAGGGGAGCATCGGTAAGTTATATGACTACGTAAACCTACTTAACGGTTTATGGGAGGGTACCAACGTATTTAGTGATTACATTAAATGCCGTAGGCTTAATTCCGGCGGTAACTACATATACGTTCAGGATATAGGGAGGGTATTACTGCTTGAGGTCGAACTATACTTATAAGATTGTTAAGTTAGGCGGTAGCGTTATAACGTTTAAAGACAGACCTATGAGCATTAGGTATGATGTGGTTAGGTACTTAGCGTCAGAGCTAGCTTACTTCCTAAGCGGATATCCTGATACGCGGTTAGTGTTAATACATGGCGGTGGGAGTTTCGGACATCCGGTAGTACATGAATGCTTAGAAACGAGGGGTGAGATAGATGTCGAATGTTTCTCTAAGACTTCATACACGATGATGTCATTAAATACTTATCTAATTAAGGAACTTAACGATGTAGGGATTAAATCGGTTTCAATACCGCCCCACACTATCTTCAGGAGGGAGGTAGGACGACTTACCTACGAATCGGATTTGATAAGGAAGTATTTGATGAGAGGACTTACACCGGTGTTATACGGTGATGTGATATTGAGTAACGGGTCGTTTGAAGTCATTTCGGGGGATACGATAGCTTGGCTACTAGCTAAGGACTTAAGCGTTGGGGAACTGATATTCGTAACAGATGTTGACGGTCTATTCGATAAAGACCCTAAGAAATACGCGGACGCTAAACTCATAGATTTCATACATGCTAGTAGTTTAGCTGAGTTAACGTTCTCGACAAACGAGTACGACGTCACAGGTTCTATGGGGTTGAAGCTTGTAGAGGGTTTAAAGTATGATGTTAGGGGTGTTAAGGTGAGGGTGGTTAACGGGCTGATTAGGGGGAATTTATATAAGTCATTAGTAGGTGGTTCTACTGTGGGTACGGTGGTGGAATATTGAGCTACGATAGCTCTAACCGTAAATTAGAACATATTGAAATATCGTTAAGGGAGGATGTTGAAGGACCTCTGAAGACATGGTTTGAATGCGTTCACCTAATCCATAACGCGGTGCCTGAGTTAGATCTCAACGACTTAGACCTATCACTAACGCTTTTCGGTAGGAGGTTAAACCTACCTCTAGTAATTAGCGGTATGACTGGGGGGGCGTCTGGAACTGAGGGCATTAATGCTGAGTTAGCGAAGGTAGCTGAGTCCTTAGGCATTGGTTTAGGGGTTGGAAGTCAGAGAGCAGCTCTAGAAAACGGTTCATTAAGGCATACCTACTCAGTGGTTAGGGAGTACGCGCCTAATTCCTTAGTACTCGCTAATATAGGTATTTCAGAATTTATTCGTTACGACATATCATTAATAGGTAAGTTAGTTGATATGGTTGTTGCTGATGCGCTGGCCGTCCACTTAAACGTAGCTCAAGAACTTACACAGCCTGAGGGCTCACACTCCTTTAAGGGTTTTACTAAGAAGCTTGAGGCGGTGTTGAAGGAGCTCCCAGTACCAATAGTAGTTAAGGAGGTTGGGTTCGGCATATCTAAGGAAGTAGCTGAAGCACTTAGTGATGTTGGGGTTAAGTACTTCGACGTAGCAGGGGCTGGCGGGACTAACTGGGTTAAGATCGAGATGTTTAGAGCTAAGCTTAGGAATGATAGGGCTAAGGAGAGAATAGCGTCAGAACTCCTAGGCTGGGGCATCCCGACAGCAGCCTCTATTATTGAGGTGAGGAACAGCGCGCCTAACTCGGTAGTCATAGCTAGTGGGGGTATTAGAACGGCGTTAGATGTTGTTAAGGCTCTTAGACTAGGTGCTGAGTTAGTAGGTATAGCCCTACCAATCCTTAAGGCCTACTACTCCGGCACGCTCACAACCTATTTGATGGGCTTATCTAATTCTATTAAGGCGTTAATGCTGCTTTCAGGTTCTAGAAACGTTGATGACTTAAGGAGGAAACCTATAGTCATCTACGACCCGCTTAAGGAGTGGGTAGTTCAACGCGGTTTAAAAATACCTTAATAACTTCTAATTTGGTGGTTTAATGGTTGAGGAGTTATTGAGCTACGCAGCTGAGATAGCTGTAAAGGTTAATTCGATCATAGATGAAGTTGTTAGAGGGGATGAGAAACACCTATATAACGCATCATTACACCTACTTAAGGCAGGTGGTAAGCGGTTAAGGCCTTTACTCACAGTGCTATCAGCCAGGCTCTTCGGGTTAGATGAGGGCCTAGCACTCTACCCGGCAACTTCCGTCGAATTACTGCACAATTTCACCTTAATTCATGACGACATAATGGATAGGGATGACTTTAGGAGAGGTGTCCCAACGGTCCATAAGGTATACGGTGAGGCTATGGCCATATTAGCTGGGGACTTACTCTTCTCTAAGTCTTACGAAGCTATGTTAAGGTTAGTTGGCATGGTCCCAAACGATTTAATTATTAAGGCTGTGAGAGAGCTTACATGGGCTGCGGTGACCGTTGCTGAGGGGCAGTCGTTAGATATGGAATTTGAGAGGAGGGATGACGTTAAGATAGGGGAGTACCTCACGATGGTGTTTAAGAAGACAGCAGCGCTATTTAAGGCCTGCGCATATATCGGAGGTGTTGTTGCCGGTGCTAGTGATGAGGACTTAGCGAAGCTCTGCGAGTTCGCTAAGAATATCGGTATAGCATTTCAAATAAGAGATGATGAGTTAGGGCTGGTAGGTGATGAGAAGGTGTTGGGTAAGCCCGTATTCAGCGATATTAGGGAAGGTAAGAAGACGTTACTAATTATTTACGCGTTGAATAACGTAGATAGTCATAGGAGGGAATTAATACTTAGGAACCTAGGTAATGCTCAGGCATGTGAGGCTGACCTCAGGCAAGTTGCTAAGATAGTAATTGATTCAGGGGCTTTAGAATTCAGTGACAGGGTGGCTGAGGACTACTCGCAGAGAGGTCTTAAAGCTCTTGATGAGATAGAGACTCAGGATTTAAAGGCTAAGAAATTATTAAAGGATTTCGCATCATTCCTAACTAAGAGGTTATACTAATGCTCTTAAACTGTGAGGTCATTACTTTATAAAAGCTGTCTTAAATCCTTACAGGAGGACTGCGTGATATATGTAGTTGGTGGCGGGTATGTCTAAGGAGTTAAGCAGTGATGTTAGGGATTTAATATTTAAGCTGGCTTTGAAGAACTCCATCGAACATGAAGGTAGGGCGTCTGTAAGGCCTGTATTAGGTAAAGTACTCGGTGCTATGCCGGAGTTAAGAAGCCTTGCTAGAGAGTTAGAGGGCTTAGTCGCTGAAATAGTTGCTGAGATTAACAATATGGGTTTAGAAGATCAGATTAAGTTGGCTAAGGATAAATACCCAGACATACTTGTTGAGAAGGAAGTTACCCAATCAAAGGTCTTACCCCCACTACCTAACGTCGAGAAGTATAAGGATGTGAGAACCCGTTTCGCACCAAATCCTGACTTCCTAATACATCTAGGGAATGCTAGGCCGTCAATACTTAGCTACGAATACGCTAAGATGTATAAGGGTAAGTTTATCTTAAGGTTTGAGGATACGGATCCTAAGACAAAGCCGCCGCTCCCCGAGGCCTACTCAGCGATTAAGGAAGACCTAAGATGGTTGGGGATTAGGTGGGATGAAGAATATATTCAGTCGCTGAGGATGGAAATATACTACTCAATAGCTAGGGAGTTAATAGGTGTTAGGGGGGCTTACGTAGACCTCTGCGATAAGAAGGAATTCTTAAAGTATAAGATAGGTATGAAGCCCTGTCCGCATAGGAATACAGCTACTGAGATAAATTTAGAACTCTGGGATAAGATGGTTAGTAATTACTTTGAGGAGGGGGACGCGGTCCTAAGGGTTAAGACAGATCTATCGCATCCGGACCCCTCCTTAAGGGATTGGGTTGCATTCAGAATAATTAACACTGAGGTAAACCCGCATCCTATAGTAGGTTCGAAGTATGTTGTATGGCCTACATATAATTACGCAGCAGGGGTTGACGACCACTTAATGTCTATAACCCACATATTGAGGGGTAAGGAACACTCAGTAAATACTTTAAAGCAGAAATACCTCTACGACCATCTCGGTTGGGAGTATCCGGAGGTAATTAACTTAGGTAGGCTTAAGTTAGAGGGATTCATACTAAGTAAGTCTAAGATTAAGGAGTTAATGGTTAGACATCCTAAAGTCTTTAAGTCAGCCGATGATATTAGGTTTGGAACCATAGCCTCACTCAGAAATAGGGGTATACTATCAGAAACTATTAGGAAGGTCATCCTAGAAGTAGGTGTTAAGGTCTCCGACGCAACTATTAGTTGGGATAATATAGCAGCTATTAATAGGAAGTTATTAGATTTAGAGGTGAAGAGGTTGATGTTCGTGGCACATCCAGTTGAAGTGTTAGTGAGGCATGTACCAGAAAGGCTAAGTAGTGTTACAATTCCTTTACACCCAACTAATAAGAGATTAGGGGGTAGGGAGGTAAGAGTCAACATAGATAACGGTAACCTCACTGTCCTCCTAGACAGTCGCGATGTCCAGACCTTTAAGGATGTAGGTGTTATTAGGTTGATGGAGTTTATGAATGTTAAGTATGTTAGTGAAGGTGATGGTAAAGTATTAGGTGAGTTCATCAGCACTGACTTAAGTGATGCTAAGAAATTTAGAGCACCTATAATTCAGTGGGTACCGTATGGCGGATACGTAAAAGTACTTATAGTTAAGCCTGAAGGCCTTAAACTAATTAAGGTTGCTGGATACGGTGAGGCGTACATGAAAACCTTAATGGTTGGCGAGGTCGTACAGCTAGTACGTTACGGTTTTATCAAAGTTGTTAAATCTGGTGGGAAAATCATTAAGGCTATTTACATACATGACTAACAGTACTCACCTTTAAACATCTATGCTAGCAGTCAGGCGTCGTAAGGTATTTGAAACATGTATGTTTACTCATCGTCCCCTCACCCCTAGTTAGAAGTAAGTAGTTATTATTGCCCACATCATTTCTAGGCAGCTCAGACCAGCATGTCTGAACGTCTAGAATTGCTGCATCACACTAACTCACCATTATAGGAGGTCGTTTTAAGAACGGTAACATCTCACATCTATGATGGATGACCTGAAATTACTGACAGGGACTTTAAACACCTTAAAGACGTAATATCTAAGTCAACTTACAGCTTCCTACCTCATTAACTCATCTAGTTTTATTAGGTCTCACATAACATATCTTTCATCTTACTGCATATACTGCACATAGAGATAACTTCACCGCTAACCAACTTCTTCGCAACATCCTCTATAATTTTCATGGCTTCATCGTAACTCCTTATCCTATCAAGTCCTAACACCTTCCTCCTACCAGTTACTACGTAATTTATAAGTGGTTGCGGTATGTCTAATAGCCTCGCAGCTTCGAGCTGTGTTTTATTGTAGTTGTTTATGAGTTCTAAAGCTAAGGCAATTCTTATCGAGGTCGAGAACCTCTTCATGAACTTCTCACAAGGAGATCTTAGTAGTGGAACCATATTCTAAACCTACATCTATTATATTATCTGAAAGTCCTTTAAGTATGACTTACGGTGACTTCATATTTCACTCAGCCCCACCTCCCAGCAGTTTAGAGGATGTGAAGTCTTGGAAGTCATGAGGCCCCCCAGTTTAATCAGCCCTTCATTGAGATCTTTAGTCAGAGATTTAATCTTAGCTGTAAGGCCTCACCGGACTTATCGTTCTAAGCCTCCCCACAGCTCTTGGAATGGTGGATAACGTGTACTCTACGTCTTCTTCTTTATGGTAGTGAGAGACTTTAAAGAGTATGCTTCCATGCGCTTCCTCATGTTTTCTCCCGATAGCTAGTAATACATGGCTTGGCTCTAAAACCCTACTTGTACATGCACTCCCGCTGGAGACGTAAATACCGTTCATACTGAGTTCTACTGTTAGGGCTTCACCCTCAATAAACAGAAATGAAATGTTAGCGTTGTTCGGAGCTCTCCTATCTCCTAGGGGGCCGTTAACCTTAACATGTGGGACAGCGTTAATTATGCCGTTAACCAACTTATCTCTTAAGGCCTTCACATAAGCTACCCTACCATCAAAGTTGGTGAACATCATCTCAGCTGCTTTCTTAAAACCAGCTATAGCTGGTACGTTTTCAACACCCGGCCATAACCTCTCAACGCTAAGCTGCCCTCTCAACGGGGACTCCACCTCGATCCCATTTCTTATGTAGAGAGCTCCCACACCTTTAGGACCATGTACCTTATGACTGCTTAACGTCATCATATCAACCCCGATTTTCCTCACATCTATTGGAACCCACCCGTAAGCATCTGCAGCGTCTGTATGGAATACCGTGTTAGGATTTACACTTTTCACAACGTCTACGAGCTCCTTTAAATTTTGTTTAGTGCCGATTTCATGGTTAACCATTTGAACGCTAACTAAGGCAGTGTCCTTATCTACGTAGAGTTTTAAAAGTTCAGGATCTACAAATCCTTCAAGATCTACCGGTACTCTCTGCACTTTAAACCCGAGCATCTCTGAGGCAAGTTCGGCTGGGAATACGACGCTTAAATGCTCAATAGCTGAGACTATTACCTTCCCCCTCTTCCCCCTATTTTTAAGGAGGTAGCCTAACACAGCAAGGTTATTTGCTTCTGTACCGCTGTGAGTGAAAACTAATTCCTCAGAACTGTAAGCCCCAATAGTACTAACTATAAACTCTTTTGCTTCGTAAACGGCTTCAAGAGCTTCCCAACCAACCTTATGTGTTATTGATGGATGTCCGTAACCTACTAAGTTATAGTAGGGAAGCATAGCATCTACAACTTCTCTAGGGACCCATCCGCTGTTTTCAAGGTCGAAGTAAACCTCTCTATTAGGAGTTCCATGGGCCTTTAAGAGTTCTCTAATCTTTGTATAAGAACTCATAGCTATGACCCCTACAATTACTGCTAAAAGTTATTCCCGACCATACTCCCTACTCTAATGGCTCTATATCTGAATTCTAGTAGGAAGTGCTTTAAAGCGTCTCCGGGGATATCATCAGGTTTAAACACAGTTTTAAGTTTCCTAGTACCTTTATCAGTAAGTCGGCGTATTTTTCTATGAGGCCTAACTACTGTGTGGTCTGTACATGTATGTAAGCTCCTAGCTAGGTCTAAGATTAGAAGTTCCATCACTTACTCCCACCCTGTATTCCCTCCCTCATAAACTTGGAATACCTCTCAAGCATCTCCTCCTCTTCAAGTACCTGCCTCTCCTCAACGGTCAAGTCTTTAGGAAGCCATTCAGGCATTACGTTACCTTTCTTATAGTAGGTCCTTATAGCTCTTTTTAAAGCACCGACAGCTAGGATGCTGCAGTGATATTTTATCGGCGGTAACCCGCCAAGCACGTCAGATACGGCTTTCCAAGAAATTCTCCACGCATCGGCTAAGCTCTTATTAATGATTAACTCTGTTAATATGCTTGCAGCTGCAATATTAGCTGCACACCCGTAACTCTCAAAAGTAGCCTTCTCGACGACGTCGACTTCACCGACCTTAATTATCTTAAGGTAAAGTTTAATCATATCACCGCAAGCAAGACTCCCAGCACTCTCAACAACTGTAGCATCGCTCATAGGTCCTAAGTTCTTAGGATTACTGAAGATCTCTAATACCTTAGAACTGTATGGTAGTGGTATTCTAGTACTCATACCATCACCTATAACTATGTTAATTTAAACATTTAAAAGCATATAATTATAAGAAACGTTTAATACATAAGATTGGAGGTGGGGGAATTCCTAAGTAGCATTAGCCCTAGTATTCCTCTACCTACTTAGCGGTGAATACTGCAGAGGATGCTGACTAGGACGTGCTCAACATACAGCGAATTAAGTAAGCTGGGTAGGCATACCCTAAACCTCAGATATGATGACTCATCCGCTCACGGTGAAAGCCTCTCTATGATGGGATGGGAGGACCTGACGTAGTGAAAATTTACATTAGATCGGAGCTGACCGTTAATTCAAACATGCTACAGACTTCACTAAGTAATTATTACCTCTACTTAAGGTTATGCCGTTTAGGTATGTCCTTCTCTGCTAGTAATTCATCTAAACTCCCACTTCTATATCCGGAGAGCTCTAATGCTACGTATTTATAACCTAATTTCTTAAGCTCCTCAGATATCCTATCCATTATTTCCTCATTAAAGAGTTTACGTCTCTCCCCAGGACCTACTTCAATCCTAGCAATGTAGTTATGGTCTCGGACCCTTACAAGTTCTATGCCTGTAAGTGATTTAATCAGCGATTCCGCACTAGCTATCCTTCTCAATCTTTCAATAGTTATAGGTTCTCCATAAGGTATTCTAGAAGCTAAGCATGCTGCAGGCGGTTTACACCAATTTGGGAGTCCTAAAGCCTTAGCTAGAAGCCTCACTTCCTCCTTAGAGAGACCGGCTTCTACCAGCGGACTCCTAACGTTAAATTCTATGAGGGCTAAATAGCCTGGCCTATGCCCGTAGAGGTCTGACGCGTTAGTCCCATCAACAATTACCTTAGCACCGTACTTCCTAACAACTTCTACAGCCTTAATTAACAGGTTTTTCTTACAGAAGTAACACCTATTTGGGGGGTTGCTAATGAAATTATGGTCGTTAATTTCATCGCTTTCAATAATGACGTGGCGGAAGTTAAAGATTGAAGCTATTTCCTTAGCCCACTTAAGATCTTCCTCCGGGTATGTTGGGGATAGGGCTGTGAGTGCTATGACGTTCTCAGGACCTAAAGCCATCGTTGATACAGTAGCTACTACCGAACTATCAAGACCTCCTGAGAAGAGCACTGCGATAGGTGCTTCAAAAGATTTTAATATGCTGACTAACCTAGTAAACTTACCCCTAATAGAGGGTTCTAAGCTACTCTGCACGTCATCTAAGCTAGTCATGAAATCACCCCAAGCTAGTTATAATTAATATGGTAAGGGTATTAAAATCCTAATGACTATGAGTATTTAGCGATATCAGTTCTGACCTAGCGTAAACTTCCCTCATACTAGGTCTTTCCTCCTCTTTTCATGGGAGGCTTTCACCGTGAACGGTGAAGACAGCACATATATTTGTTTTTGAAGGAGGTTTCTCATAGCTATCACGTCTCTGTCCCTCCTCCAACCCACATCTTCGGCACTCCATCAGTCTATACCAGCCCGGGCTTAGCCTAACCCTACATCTTAGTCGTAGGCTTGAAGTGCCCTCAGCCTTATACTCGATCGTTGTCTGAAGCTCTACCTATTCAATATCCCCCCTCCTATCTAGTCACTCAAGTTTGCCAGCGCTTCCAATACGGTATTTACGTATGTGTACATGTGCGGTGTAGTATTGCGTTTATCATAATGTATGTGGCTGTTACGAACGCTGTCATAATTACTTTTATTAAGTGGTCTACTGCCTAACTACTCATCATCACTACGATAATGCCTTTATCAAAGATTTCAGGGTGGGAAGGCTTGAAAGGTTTTAAATAGTGTTTGTGAGGTCCAGCCTAGCTGAGGATCGTATGTCTTGGGGACTACCATCTAATCACTAACTTTTCAGTAAGTACTTACCAAAACGTTATTGTAGGTATGTTGAAAACAACCTAATAGCTTTTATATCTATATTATTACGTAAATGTAGTAGGTGTTAAGATGCCTAAGACCTTTAAGTGTTCGTTTTGCGGTGATGACGTAGGGGTGGGAAGCGGGTTGATGTACGTAAGAAATGACGGTAGCATTATGTGGTTCTGCTCAAGTAAATGCTTAAAGAACTTCAGATTAAATAGAAAGCCTAGGAAGCTGCCATGGACTTTGAAATACGTAGTGACTAAGTAATCACACATTAAATGCTACCGTCTCGGAAGAGCTTATAAGGACCTGAGGTAATTATTTGAGGAGGATGTACTATGGGTGAGGAGGAGAGGGTAGTGGTTAACCAGCCTGAAGTTAATGTGGTAGAGGAGTTTGGCTTCCCAGCTGAGGTGCTTCAGATCATCGGACGTACTGGAGTGACCGGTGAGATAACTCAAGTTCGTGTTAGGGTTTTAGAGGGGAGGGATAAGGGTAGGATAATAACCAGGAATGTGAAAGGCCCTGTCAGAGTTGGTGATATAGTTATACTTAGGGAGACGGAGAGGGAGGCTAGGAAGTTAGTAGCTCGTAGGTAGTTAATAAACTTACTTTACCTGAAGGTTCTTAAGCAGTGGATTGATCGATAGTCCGAATGTCTGATTGGTTTTCTGTTTAATCCTTATGACTTCTTTGATAAGCTCTAAGACACCGTCATCTATGGTTTCAGAGTACTTCGTAATCACTGTCTTTATATCATCCTCACTTGGGTTAGTGTACAGCACGTCGTTTTCGTCGAAATGTCTTCCAACCATAGCATTTCCCTTAATAGAGATGGCTACTGTAGAACCCCTCCTAGCCTCATATACGTTCTTACCTTTATCCTGGATCTGCTTTATAACTCCTAACTCCCTCCCATCAAACCTCATGACAGGGTATCCAGGCCTAATGACACCCTCTAAGACCTCTACCCCAACTATAGCTGGGTCACTCCTCCTAAACACGCATCCAGGTAAGACCTTAAACTTACCTGGGAATACTACCTTAAGTAACTCACGCCTCCTCTCCTCCTCTCTTAAGCTATTAACCCACTCATCGTAGGACTCTAATAACTTATATATGAGGTTATCGCTTAAGATCTTAATCCCCTCCTTAAATGCTAGTTCCTCAGCATCAGGTAAGGCCTTAACATTGAAGAGTAGGATAACACCTAAATATCTGTTCTTCTTAGCTACTACTGATGCCTCTACAACCTCCCTCTTAGTTAGAGGGCCTACATCAGCAATCCTCACCGGTACCCCCCTACTCTCCAGGGAATTCACTATAGCTTCTAGGGTGCCTAAGGCATCGCTCTTAACTATAACACCATCTACTTCCTTTCTAACTCTAATCTGAGCAACCTCCTCTAAGACCTTCCTCACGTAATCCTCTACTAAATCGCCTTCAGGCACTGCATATACTGGAGCGCCGGCTAAGGCTTCATCAAGACCTGGAGCGCTGATTCTAACACCGCTAGCGGCTACGACCTCATCTACAGAGGTAAAAACATCGTCGGGGGCTCTCATCTCATCTAAGGGTTTAGGCATTAGCAATGACCTCACCTTAGTTACTATAGGCTTATTTAACCCACCGACTACTATTTCATTACCCTTCCTCAAAACGCCGTTGTATACTATGACATCTACGCATGTGCCTAAACCCACTACCTCCTTAACCTCAAGTACGACGCCGCTTGCCGGACCTTCAGCAAACATCAGTTGGTGTGTTAGGTATCTCTGCGCTAGCCCAGCAAGCATAGCCAGTAGTTCCGCTATCCCCTCACCTGTCCTAGCCGATACTGGAACTATAGCTAACGTCTTAGTGAAGTCTTTAACCCTGTCAAACCTCTCTGCGTTAAAGCCTAAGTTACTTAACTCGCTGACGATCATATATAGTCTCCTATCTAACTCTTCCACTACTTGCTGATGCTGCTTCTTAACTGAGATTAAGAAGGGCTCCCCAGAACATTCCTTCCAGCCAGGCACTTTATCTATCTTATTTGCTGCGATTATGAAGGGTACCTTCCTACTCTTCAGTATATCAACACATTCTAAGGTCTGCTTCTTAACTCCTTCATTTACATCGATAACCAGTATAGAGAAGTCAGCGATGCTACCACCCCTCCTCCTCAAATTACTGAATGCTTCATGTCCTGGGGTGTCTATGAATAGCAGTCCCGGTATTTTAAGCTGTATATTAAACATGAACCTCAAAGGCCTCACTAACTCATTAATAACTGATGATGGAACTAGGCTAGCACCTATATGTTGGGTCATCTCACCAGGTTCTTTCTTTATTACAGCCGTACCTCTAATCTTATCTAATAATGATGTCTTACCGTGGTCTACATGGCCTAAGACCACTACTATAGGTTGCCTTAACCTCCTCTCAGCAATTGCTAACTCCCCAGAATTAAGATGTCTTATACCTTAAAATCGCTACTACGCCGTTGAAGGTTCCTTTAATCCATGCATACTCAGGTATTGACTCCGGTATCACATATGTTACAGCACCTGATTTCCTAGCTAGGTCTAAGAGCGTCTCAATATCTGAGTGGTCCTCAACCACTATTAAGACTTTAACCATACCTGAGTTTAAGTTACTAACTATTTCGTTAACACCGTATAGTGCTAGGCCGTCATCTTTAGCTAGGTGGAATTTAAACTCCTCAATAGCGTTTACCGCCTCAACATACTTATGACCCTTAATGATTTCAGAAGCCCTCATAACAAGTTCTTTAAGGCCTGGCTCTCCCTGAGAACTAACATCTATTAATGAATTTATCACCTTATCCCTCAACCTATAGTCTACGTAATCACCCTTCAGGAAATCGTTTTTCGCGTAGCCAGGACCTCCTACTAAAATACCTCTAAGCTTGCCGTAGTCTAGGTACGGTAGGAAGTTCTTATTGACGACCTCACCAACCTTTTTATAGAACTCCTCAACCAACTCCTCAATAATCCTATCGTAACGTCTCTGAGACTGACCACCCTTACCATGCTTACCAGGTACGTACCCCTCAACCTCCTCTAAAACTATTAATGAAGTGCCCTTCAGCAAACCTATGGTTGCCTCATCACGTTCTACGACGATTAAGCCGTAAACATCTGATTCCTCAACCATACCTTCAAGGAATTCTGTGTGGAAGTGCTTATCAGTCCTGTAGAAGTATATCGTAACTGGCTCGGGCGGTGAGAAAAGTAGGCAGATAAATTCCTCCATATTCTCATCCTCCCCGGAGAATAGTACTAAACCGTTTGACGGGACCTTAGATACGCTGCTTAACCTATCTATAGCTGCTGTTAAAGCTCTTTGAACTCTATCCTTAGTTCTCTTGAGTTTTATGTTGTCAGTAATAGCTAGTTCCTGCCTTAGCATAGTGATGATATCGCTTACAGGCCTACCGGGAGGTACGTATAGTGAGAGTAGGGTTGTCGCATGAGATTTCCACCTCTTCAACTCCTTCACAATCTGCCTTAACCGATCCCTATCAATGCTATATTCACTAAATACATCTCACCAGTACATTATAGTACGTCGAGCTGCTTAAAACTCTAACTAATCTCAATGAACCACCGACTTTTTAAGAAGTTAGGAGAGGTATAGAGCAAAGTGGTTGTGGAGATGGTTAAGAAGGTAGTAGTATTTGTCGGATATAATAGTAGTAGTTACGAATTAGTACGGAAGCTAAGATTTGTTAGCTTAGACTTTGACCTAGAGCTAATACATATCCCAGACTCTGATGAGAGTACCTTAACAGAAGTAACGCTGCCTTCTATAATGGTTGAATACGTAGATGGGGGTAAGATAAGGCGTGAGGAGGTACGTTCAGTAGACCAATTAAACACATACTTAGAAATGGTAAGTGATCAAGTATCAAACACCCTCCTAGCATAGTGTCCAACATTAATTGAAGTTTAGATAGCTCTTAAATTAGGTTAAAATCGGTCTAGGAGGTCGTATTAAGCTTGAAGGTTTAGGTCTCATCGTAATTAACTTTAAACGGATGGGTTAAATGGTCTTTAGTAGGCTTACGTAGCACTCGGATTCACCAGCCTTAACCCCTCAGGGATTCTTCGAAGCCCTCATCAGCCTTACAACATCTCAGGATGAACCCTCCCCATCTCTGGTAGTTCACGTAGTAACTTTAAGGGTGTAAAGCCTTCCATCAATATTATTTTTATCTTGAAACAGTTGAATATTAAGTTTCAGCGACTATATCCGGTGTGTAAAGCGGTATTCAAGCGTTTTACTTGTAGGTTGGTGCGGGGGGTGGGATTCGAACCCACGCAGGCCTACACCATCGGGTCTCCTACTGATAGTTGGAAACAGGTCTTAAGCCCGACCCCTTTGACCTAGCTCGGGCACCCCCGCACCATATAAGTAACTTGTATTAGGGTTTTAAATTTATTAATTTACCTGTAAATGATTAGCTATAACTTCTAGGTGGTTTATTCTCTAAGCAGTTAACCATCTGCTTACGTGGTGGTAGAGGTAGCGTTCTTACAATGGTTAAATGTTCTGATTAGTCGGTTGGTGTCGGTTCTGGCAGCTCTTTAAGCTGGCTTAATACGTATTCTCTAATTTCATGCGGTTTCGGTAATTCTTTAACTAACTTACCCTCATCTAAGTATAGTTCTAATACGTTGTTGGGGCATTTCTTCGGTGTTAAGTTCCACGGCACTACTTCATAGTCTAGTAATGAACACCTGTATAGTTTCTTGGCGCCGGGTGCCTTACCTCTCTTCGATATAGGTATCCACCTACCATCCTTCCTAACCTCAACTATGTCAGCACCTATATCAACTGATTGGGGGAAGGCTACTGAGGTTCCAACACCAAATATGTCTACTACGTCTCTTAGCTGCTGTACTGACCTCTCGTTAATCCCCCCACTAGCAACTATCCTAACATGTTCATATCCAAGTAGGTCTAAGGTCCACCTCACCTCCTTAATTATCTCCTTAAAGTTCCCCCTCCTACTGCTCGGGGTATCTAATCTAACCCCGGATAACTTCTTGCCTAAGGCATTAGCAGCTTTAACTGCCTCCACCCTCTCATCCTCAAACGTATCTACTAAGGCTATTCTGGGGACTTCCTCCGGGATAACTTCGTCAAACGCCTTCCAAGCCTTAATGCTATCTCCGAAGACAACTATTAGTGAGTGGGGCATGGTGCCTGAAGGCTTAATGTCTAAGAACTCCTCACTTAATATACCTGAAACCCCTTCAAAACCGCCTATATAGGCAGACCTATCAAGCATTGGAGCTATTGATGGGTAAGCCGCTCTCAACCCAAAGAATATGAACTTATTATTAATGCCTAATCTCTTAATCCTAGCCGCCTTAGTAGCAACAGCGCTAGAATGCCTTAAAATACCTAACACCGCGGTCTCTAACTCAACGAAATCTACATACCTTCCCTCAACAACCATTATCGGTATCATGGAATTAGGGGGTAATATCGTGCCTTCAGGTATTGAGTAGACGTTCACAGGCCTCTGAGATAAGACCTTAAGAGCTTCTTCTAAACCTGTATATACCACCCACTCGTAGTTCTTAGGAACTCCGTTAACGTGGAACTCTAATCTAACCTCAACATCTGATAAACCCTTCTTAATTAGAATTTCCTTAGTCCTAGCGAAGTATATATCGGTGACTCTACCGCTTAGTATATCATTCTCAGACGCTGTATATAACTTCATCACTATTACCGTAACTTACTTAACAGCCCTAAATATTTAACTTTTTAATCCGTAATTAACTGTTAAACCAATTAAGAAGCGATTCTAAGTCCTCATCGGAAACTAGGTTAAACTCCCTTAACTCATTAACCCTATTAGGAAATTCGTCTAAAGGTATTATGAGTGCTGCGTCTCCTCCTATCTCCACGACAGCATCATCTAACCTGAAGAACTCTAAGTAGCTACCATCTCTTAATACTATGTTAATAGAATAGACGTCTATAGTATCCATTAAATTCCTCATCAAGCAGTAATCACACCCGTCTAAGACGCTGTACTCACTTAGAGACGGTGTGAAGGGGATGTCAGACCTGCAAATACCCCTACAGGAATTGAAGAATTCATCTAAATTACCTAGCAAGACCCTCTCAAGGTCTTCTAACTTCATAGCCATACCTCGATAATATTATACAATATAAATTAATATACAGTCAACGATGTTGGGTTAGTAAGGATTAGTAACATATTTATACGTAGCGCTTGAAATAGTAATGGTTGGATGAATGTCAATAACCGGTCTATATGTGAGTCGGTTAGATGCGTTGCCAAAGATCTTTACGGAGCTGCAGAGACTTAACTACACAGTAGTTGGCTATAAGGTCGTTAACAACGTTTTAAGGCTAGATAGGTTAAACACTTTTGAGGAAGTCGCTACTGGTGTTGAAGACGTTCAAAACCCAGGTAGGTATTACTTAATACCCGGTAATTTCCACAGACACGGACCTGACTCACCTAAGAATTTCCTCTACCCCCCGAGGCTACCTTTATTTGAAGTTTCCCCAGAGTGGGGTGTAGTAGTTAAGGACTACTCTAAAGACCTAAGACTAGCGTTCTTCGGTATTAAGTCCTGCGACCTAACTTCTATTAAAGTACTTGATAGGGTTGTAAGTGATGTTGATGAGACCTATGTAAGTATTAGGGGTAATTCAGTAATCGTAGTCGAGAACTGCACACAACCCGGAAACACGTGTTTCTGCAACACCATGGGTGCAGGGCCTAGGGCAAGGGACTCATTCGATATAGCCTACACTAGATTAGGCAGTAAATTAGTTGTAGAGGCTGGAAGCGATTTAGGGCTGAAGATTATTAATCGATTAGCGGTTGAACCTATAGACGACTCCACGTACAGTGAGTTTGAAAGCGTTATGACTAAAGCTGCTTTAAAAGCTAGAGCTAACTTCGAAACCGAAAACCTACCTGAACTACTTGAGTTAAGATTGGAGAGTAACGCGTATAAGGAAGTAGTTAAGAGGTGTTTAGGCTGTGCGAACTGCAATCTTGTATGTCCTACGTGTTTCTGTTTCGACGTCTTAGACGTCCTCCGGATAGACGGGTCTGCTGAGAGGGTTAGAGTCTGGGACGGCTGCCTAAACTACACCTACGCTCAGGTCGCTGGAGGTCATTTCAGACCTGACCTATGGGCTAGGTACAGACACTTCATACTTCATAAGTTTACTTACTGGATAAAACAATTCGGTACTTTTGGGTGTGTGGGTTGTGGGCGATGTATTACTTGGTGTCCTGCAGGTATAGACATAAGGGACTCGCTGCTGAGAGTGCTTAAGGGTGGTGTTATATGAGGAAGGAGTCATACAAAGCTCTAATCCCATTAAAATCAGCCGTAGTTAAAATCAGGCCTGAGACACGGAACGTAGTAACATACTATGTGAAATTACCTGATGGTGTTGAATTACCTAAGCCAGGGCAGTTTAACATGCTCTACATCCACGGTGTGGGTGAGGTACCTATATCAGTTAGTAGTATTTCATATGAGGATAGAGTTATTGCTCATGCAGTGAGGTTTGTTGGTTCAGTTACGAATGCCTTCTCGACGTTAAAGGAAGGGGATCACATAGGTTTTAGAGGTCCCTACGGTGTTGGCTGGCCTTTAGATCTAGCTGTTGGGAATGACATACTATTAATTGGTGGTGGTGTGGGCCTACCACCTCTAAGACCTGTGATAGATGAGGTTAGGAGTGCTAGAGAACTCTACGGGAGGTTAGTAATACTCTACGGGGCTAGAACACCTGAAGACCTACTCTACACGTATGAGTACGATGAGTATACGTCAATTCCTAACACAGAACTACATCTAACCGTAGATAACCCAACTAATGAGTGGAGAGGTAATGTAGGCGTTGTCACTAACTTGATAAGGACGGTAGACGTAGACCCTAACAATACGTATGCATTTGTCTGCGGGCCTGAGATAATGATGAAGTTCTCGGTGAAGGAATTACTTAAGAAAGGTTTTAAATCAAATAGGATATTCCTATCATTAGAGCGGAGGATGAAGTGCGGTGTTGGGTTATGTGGCCACTGTCAAATGGGTCCTTACTTCGTATGTAAACACGGCCCCGTATTCCCCTTATGGTTTATAAGTAAGTATTTCTGGGTTGATCAGATATGAGTAAGTTGAAAGTAGCTGTGTTTAAGTTCTCTAGTTGTGATGGCTGTCAATTACAGTTCCTCAACTTAGAGGAAGAACTACTACAACTTACTGAAGTAGTTGACTTCGCGTTGTTCTACGAAGCCAGGAGTTCCGTAGAGCCGGGTCCCTACGATATTAGCTTCGTAGAAGGCTCTATTTCAACACCGCATGAGGTTGAACTCATCAATAACGTTAGGAGAGAGTCGAAAATCGTAGTAGCTATAGGTGCGTGTGCGACGTCAGGCGGGATACAGGCTCTAAGAAATTGGGCTAACTTAGATGAGTTTAAGAGTTACGTTTACCCAAGACCTGAGTGGATTGAAGTGCTGAAGAACGCTGAACCTCCATCAAAATTCATAAAGGTTGACTACGAAATACGTGGCTGTCCGGTAAGTAAAGAGCAGCTACTGTCATTCATACTTCAATACATGAGAGGTAAGATACCTACACTACCTGTAAGTCCGTTATGCATAGAGTGTAAGGTCGCTGGCAACGTCTGCGTATTGGTAGTTAGCGGCACTCCATGCTTAGGCCCTATCACCATGGGTGGATGCGGTGCTATATGTCCATCATATGGGAGGGGTTGCTACGGATGTTACGGACCTGCAGTAGACCCCCAGGCACCGGCAATGAATAGGCTGTTTAAGGAGTTAGACCTAAAACCTAAGGATATCCAACTATTGTTTAAGCAGTTTGTGAATTGGGCTAAGGGATTTAAGGAGGTGGTTGAGGAGTATGAGTAAGATAATTAGGGTTGACTACTTAAGTAGGGTTGAAGGTGAGGGGAACCTATACCTAGAAATCGAGAACGATAGGTTGACCCGTGTTGAGGTGGGGATCTTCGAAGCCCCGAGATTCTTTGAATCCTTCCTAAGAAACAGAAAGTATAGTGAGGTCCCCGACATAACTGCTAGGATTTGCGGTATATGCCCGATAGCATATATAATGAGTTCAAGTAGGGCTATTGAGAAAGTCCTCGACATAGAGGTTGATGAACACATCAGCAAACTTCGGAGGATTATCTACTTAGGAGAGTGGATTGAGAGCCACTTACTCCACATGCTAATGCTACACGCACCTGACTTCCTAAACTACGAATCCGTCCTGGAGATCGCTAAGGTAAACCCTGAAATCGTTAAGAGGGGTTTAAGGCTTAAGAGTTGGGGTAACGAGGTGATGAAGGTTATTGGAGGGCGTTCAGTACATCCGGTTTCATGTAGGGTAGGAGGGTTTTACAGGGTGATTAGGAAGGATGAATTAAACCACCTCATCAAACATGTTGATGAGATGAAGGAACATGCTAAGCAGATACTTGAGTGGGTACTTAACCTACCAATACCTGACTTTAAATCAGACTTCGAATACGTATCATTAAGGGGGGATAAGGAATACCCAATACTCTACGGTAAGGTAGTCTCAAATAAGGGCTTATGCATATCTGAGGATGAATTTGAGGAAAACATAGTGAGTGAGCAGGTGAAGTACTCAACCACGCTTAGGTATAGGATGAGGGGGAGAGGTTACTACCTCGTCGGACCGCTGGCTAGGTATAATAACAACTACGACTTGCTTAAACCGGAGGTTAGGGATGTCGTTGAAGCACATGGTCACTCATCAACGCTGCACAATAGTTTTCAAAGCATTATAGCTAGGGCGGCTGAGACGTACCACGCAGTACTAGAACTTGAAGAACTACTTAAAAACTACGGAGAACCTCTTAAGCCATATGTGGAGGGTGTGGTTAAAGGTGGGGTAGGCAGCGCAATAACTGAAGCGCCTAGAGGGATACTCTACCATAGATATGAGTTAAATGAGAAGGGGTATGTGGTTAATGCTAATATAATACCGCCTACAGCTCAGAACTTAGCTCACATCGAATACGACTTACTACTACTAGGCGACGAGTTAGTGAGGAGGGATGTAAAAGATGCGCAACATCTGGCCGAACTTACGATAAGAAATTACGACCCATGCATATCATGCTCAACACACTTCATAAAGATAAAGTATGTTAGGAAGTAACCTAATTATATCATTTCCTTAGGTATTTCATCAGGCCTTACATATCTTAAAGGCTTCAAACCGTGTTTCTCTAATAACTCCTCAACATGCTTATACATTATGACGTACTCCCAATCGACGTTAACTAATCTGGGGTCTATGTTCTTCAACATCCTAACAAAATCTACGATAGACTTATCGCTACTAAAGCCTATCATTGCCGCTGGGTATACCTCACTACCGGCCTTAAACCCGGAGAGGATGAGGTTTTCAAGCGCTTTAACCTGTAATTCGAAGAACTGAGGGTCAGCTCCGGTAAGCATGTTGAACTCCTCAGGGGAGGTGCCTTTGAATGACACCCTAATTATTAAGTTGCCGTACCTACTTAACTCCCTAGCATAGCATACGTCATAACCCAGTAAAATTCCGTTAGTCTCTAAGATAAAGATGTAGTTACTTCCTTCAAACATCTTAAGAAGTTTAAGTAAGTGCTCCTTAGAAATCGTTGGTTCAGCACCACTTAACCTTACATACCTATAGTTAGAGTTCTTCGCAATGCTAACTAGCTTCACGTAGACTTGCTCCGGGGTATATAACTTACCTGCCTTGAAGTTATTTCTGAACCTCCATGACCAGCAGAACTTACAGGCTAAATTACACCCTATCACATCCGCAGTAGCTATACCTCCATACCACCTACCACCGCGGAACCTATAGTACTTCCTTAACTCTACACCGTTCGAAAGCTTAGAAACCTCGGAGTATACGTTCAATGAAACCTTAACTGGGTCATAACCAACCAACCCAGTAAAGCTCAAATATGTTACGCCTCTACTTACAACCTACTACTCTCGTAGATACTGGTAAAAAGGGCCTTAGACATAGCCGGGTAATTTATTAAGTTAGCCGAATAGCGATGAAAGACCTTCAGATAACTCTTCCTCACTAACCTCTTTCTTCTCCTCTTTCTTCCCCTCAACCTCCTTACTCTCAACTACAGGTTGTGGTTGGGCTGCGGGGGCAGTTGCAGGTGTAACGGCCATAGGTGTTACTGCAGCAGTCCTCAATACCTCATCTATATTTACCTCCTTAAGCGCTGCTACAACCATCTTAACCTTCACATCATCGGCTTCTAACCCAGCCGCACTTAACACTTTCTTAAGGCTGTCTTCACTTATCTCCTTCTTAGCTGAATGCAGTAAGAGTGAGGCATATATGTACTCCATACCTACTACACACCTACCTCTTAATCTTATGCAGGATATTTAAGCGTTTAAGACCTCCTTCAGTCTTAACATGACGTTATTACGCATCCTCATGTAACTGTACATTGAGGCAATAGCTGCTGCAGCCCTCTCAGGTGTTGGGAAGGTAGGTATGCCGAAGTCGTTTAACCTCCTTATAGCCATGTAGGTCTCCTCACCACCGATGAATGCTAACGCTAAAGGCTTACTTAAACCTCCAACCTCTCTAATCTTACTTATGAGTATACCTGCAATCATTGTTGGGTCTGTAACAGCTGTTTGACAGTAAACCCCTAGGACAGCCCCTACCTCAGGATCGTTTAAGGCTAGTAAAAGCGAGTTAACGTAGTTCTCATTACTTATCATCCCGGTAACATCTATAGGATTGGCGAGTGAGGCAAATGGCGGTACTAACTTTCTAATTTGCTCGGCTAACGGCGGAGGCGGTGTTGTTAAGCTAATGCCATGCTCTGCCAACGTATCAGTTACTAATACGCCGGCCCCACCGCCATTGGTAACGACTACTAACCTCTCACTGGTTGGAGGAGGTATGTTTGCAAGAGTCCTGGAGATATCGAATGCTTCCTCAACGTCATTGGCTTGGAGTATGCCTGCCTGGCTGAACGCTACCTTATATACGATGACGTTCCCAGCTAACGATCCGGTATGGCTGGCAACCGCCTTAGCACCTACTTCAGTCCTACCAGCCTTAATAACTACTATAGGCTTCTTAGTCACAACTTCTGAAGCTACTTTAATGAACCTCCTACCATCGTTAACACCCTCTAAGTATATTAGGATGACCTTAGTATTAGGGTCTTCAGCTAAGTACTCTAGGAGGTCTGCATCTTCGATGTCGGCTTTATTACCCACACTTACTATTGATGAAACACCTATCTTCTCAACTATCGTCATACCCATTAAAGCTATTCCTAAAGCACCTGACTGAGTTATAAAAGCTATCCCACCGGGAATTACGTTGCGAGGTCCGAAAGAGGCGTTTAACCTGCTAGGCGTGTATACTACCCCGAATATATTAGGGCCTAATACCCTCATACCATAGCTTCTAGCCTTCCTGACAACCTCCTCCTCAAGGGAGGCATTCCCTACCTCCTTAAACCCGGATGAGATCACTAAAGCTACCTTAGCGCCGACCTTACCAGCATCCTCAATAACCTCTACAACAGACTTTGACGGAACTGAGACAACCACCATATCAACCTCACCAGGTATTGATGAGACCTTAGGATAGCATTTAACACCTAGAATCTCACTTGCTGTGGGGTTCACAGGGTATAACCTACCGCCATAGCCGTACCCTAAAATATTGGCCATAATTTCATACCCTATCTTACCAGGAGTCCTTGAAGCACCTACCACGGCTATGCTTTTAGGACTGAATAGTGCTGAAATAGACGGATCCATCTACTTTCTTCCCGAGTTAGCACTTTAATTTAAGTAAAAATAAACGTTTAGCTAGGCAGTAGCTCTATAAAATGTTCGTCTAATGTCTTCATTAAGCACTACCTTCAACCCTTACACCGTATGTAATTTCAAGCGATCTAGTCACAACACCTCTAAGAGTGCTTGCATATCTAGACTTCCCGTCCTTCAGAACCTCAGCTAGAGATCGCCAGGGAACTCCTTGAAGCACCTTAGAAATTAGTAACGAACCTTCCCTCTCACCTAACAATCTTAGAAGTCCGTCGTAGATTAACTTCTTAGAGAGTAGTGTGACAGCATCACATACAGTCTCATAGGTCATCAATCCATTACAGTAAGCCTTAAGCCTCTCCAACTGCGTCTCAGTCAGCCCTAAGACGCTGGTATCCACCTTAGATGTTAGCTGTGTGAGGAGTAAGTAAGCTACGTCTGGCTCAAGATCTCTGTAAACATCGTGGAGCGATTCAGTAAGCTTTATTGTGAACTCCTTAATTGATTGACCTATTAGGTCCTCCCATAAACTACTTAACGGGTAAATGGATAGCACGCTATACTCGCCGCTGACTGGGTTCCTACTTGGCGATATATGGACTACCTTAAACCCGTTAACCAACCAAAACTTAAGTAGTTCCTTGTTAACTCCGTAACTACTGCCTACCCAGCAGTAACCGCGTCTGCCTGCCTCCTCCACAACCTTCTGAAGTAAGTAGGAACCCACACCTCTTCTATGTAGTTGTGGGTGGACCGCTATCCTCACAACCCTCCAACCCAACCCATTACCAAACTCCCTCCTCCTCAGATGTTTTAAAAGCCTATCGGGAATTATATTACCTGCAATCCCACCCCCGTAAAGTAAGTCCTCAACGTACTCACCTGGAATATCTCCTTCCTCAGCTAATTGCGATGCAGCGATGACTTTACCAGACTTAAGTCTAACAACCCGTATAGCGTGGTGGGGTGCATCAGCTAAGATACCTAGGTCGTCAGGTTCGTTTCTATAGTGTGCTAACACGTAGATACCGAATAAAGACCTAAGCAAGTCCTCACCATCCTCACTAAACAGGTACTCTGGGTTTAGTTCTAAGTACTCGTACTCCTTCAACTCAACATATCTTAGGTCCTGCTCGTCTAAATCACTTGGCTCTGCATCTAGGAGGAGGACATCGAACTGAAATCTCTCAATAGGGTCGCCAGCAGAATATCTAATAGGTTCTACCATCTCATACTTTAACAGCTTAGTGTTAGGGTCTTTCTCAAACTCTTTAAGAAACCTGACCGAGAAACCTCTCCCAACCCCCTCATAGCCGTGAATAGTAGTAGCAAATATGATTCTCCTAAACCCACGCCACAACTTGTGGAGTAGGGGTATGGCAATACCTGAAGCCTCATCAACAACTAAGATATCCAACTTCAACTTAACTATGTTGATAGGGCTCCAATACTCAACGCTGAACCTATCCCCTTTGATCTCAATTACGTTGCCAGCCCTCTCAATAACTCTATACTTAAAACCTAATGTTTCTAACGAGGTCATGGCTAACTTCATAAGTGATTGAACTGCTAGTGGACTATGAGCTGTGACACCGACTCTAACCCTATTCTTAACTTTAAGTAGTTCTCTTATCAAACCAGCTATAGATATCCCAATAACACATGACTTCCCCCTACCTCTATCAGCGGTTATTATCACAGCTATCCTCTTATACCTACTAGGCGGTGTGATGAGGTTCTCTTCAATAAGCTTAATAACAGCTATCTGATCTTGGGTTAACGCTAGCCGATATAAGTTACTGCTGAAGATGCTGCTTTCCGGTATCTCCAACTTACCACTACCTTCTACGCACTTACTTAGCTGTGATGTCTTAGCTAACACCCCAGAATCTACGTTAAACACGTACACTCCTTCATGGTTAAGCAGTTTCCTTATAAACCACCTAATAAAAACAGACCTAGGTTCAGGATATCGGGGAACGGCTAGATTACCTCTAAATAAAGTTTTGACGTTAACCCACTCATCAAACCGTGGGGTTAAGAGTATTATTAAACCCCCACCCTCTACGGTCCCTAACAATCTACCAATATCGTTAGGCCTTAAATCATGTATTAAGTCCATCGTCAGTACTTGGTAGGTAGTCCCTAAAACCTTCTCAGATAACTCATATTTAAGTAATTTACGTCTAACATTGCTGGCAAACCTCTTAAGAACCCTCCCTAATATGCTGGCGATCTTCCTGCTATCTTCGAATTCATCATGATATGTGTGAAGTACTGTTACCTGCCCAGCCAACCCTACCTCATTCCTAAGCCTTATATGGTTAAGTATTAGCTGTGAGGCTACCCCAGCTAACTTCAAATAATCACTTCCGGAGAGTACTACTAAACACCTATGTCTACACCTAATGGAGTTTTTGAAAGCCTCATCAAGCATAGTAATTAACTTACTATAATCTGATGTGATTACTTCATTTAATTTATTCTTAACATAGCTTAATTCAGGGAGTTTTGAACGGTAAGCCCTCATATACTCCACTGCAGAGGTGGTGAGGAGGTGATTACCGCTGCTAGCTGTGGAAAGGCCTTAGCGATGTAAAATGACTAGCGTAGTATTAGGCCCCAAACTTCCTCACCCTATTAGCGTAGTCTAAGGTCACGTACATTAAATCCGTTCCGCGTAGCCTGCATAGAGAACCGCTACGCGCGCTGAGTTCGTTAAAATTACTGATGCCGTCTCCAATCAATTCAGGTGAGTAAATCAATACAGGTACCGGGTCTCCTGTATGGTCTCTAACTGAGGTAGGTGTTGCGTGGTCTGAGGTTATAACTACCACCGTAGACTCTAAGTCAATGTTATTAGTTAAGTGGCCAACGGCTTTATCAAGTTCCTCAATAACCTTAACCTTAGCTTTGAAGTTACCGTCATGTGATGCTGCATCAGTACCCTTAACATGGAGGTATATGAATTCATAACCGTCTCTATAGGCTCTGAGCACTTCCTCAGCCTTAGACATTATGTTTGTGTCTACCCCTCCAGTAGCTCCAGGAGGTGTGATGACTTCGAAACCTATTAACTTACATATACCTTTAATCATAGCAGTAGCGCTTACAGCTAAACACTTACCTAATACGATGTCCTCCCTTTCCTGAAGTTTAGGGATATACGCCATCTTACCAGCACCTCTTAATAAGACTATGTTAGCCGGTGGTAAGCCTCTCTCAACCCTTACATTATTCAGCGGGTGGTCTTTAAGTAGCTTATAAGTCATTAACGTAAGCTTATTTAAGACATCAGCCGTCTTAACAGCGTTTTCGTTGTTTGATAAGGGAGTGCTTTTAAGGACCTTAACCCCAACTTCATGGGGGTCTGTATCACTCACATCAGCTGATACTGTAGTACCCCGTATGACTACAGCAACTCTATGCTCTGTAGCTGAGTAGAACTTAACCTCAAAATCGTTGACAACCCCTATACCCTCATTTAAGTACTTCACTAACTCACGATTCTCAGGTAAAGTCCTACCAGCCCTCCTATCCAACACTACTAACTCATCATTCACAGTAGCGAAATTACCTCTTAAAGCGATGTCACCAGGCCTTATATCAGCCCCAACCCCTAATGCCTCAAAAGGACCTCTACCAGAGTAGTACCTCCTAGGATCGTATCCGAAGAGAGATAGGTGTGATGTATCGCTACCAGGCCTTACACCAGGGCTTATAGGATCCCAAACACCGAGGACTGCCCTCTTAGATAGTTCGTCGATGTTAGGCTTAACAGCAATCTCTAAAGGTGTCTTACCGCCTAACTCCCTCACAGGTCTATCCGCCACACCATCTCCAACAATTAATATTACCTTAAACATGAAGCACACCTAAATAATTAACCTCTTTAAGTCCTCATAAAGTTTGGCGTACCTATCTGTGATATCCTTACTTAACGACGGTTTTACGGTCTTCAAAGCCTTCATGAAGTACTCCATCGATATGGGTCTTGCCTCAAGCCTCTCCCTCAAAGCAATCATAACTGCCTCCCTTACTAACGCCTCTATATCCGCTCCTGAGTACCCCTCAGTCAGCTCAGCTATTCTCTCAAGACTTACATCATCTGCTAGTGGGACCTTCCTGATATGCACTTTAAGTATTTCCATTCTAGCCTTCCTATCAGGCGGTGGTACATATATTATCCTGTCAAACCTGCCAGGCCTTAATAAAGCAGGGTCTACTATATCCGCCCTATTAGTAGCACCTATGACTACTACCCCCTTCAACAAGGTAATGCCGTCCATCTCAGCCAGCAGTTGATTTACGATCCTGTCGGTGACCCCAGCATCGTGTCTATAACCGCGTGCCGGGGTGATAGCATCTATTTCATCGAAGAATATAACTGTAGGTGCTACCTGCCTCGCCCTCCTAAATATTTCCCTCACAGCCCTCTCAGACTCACCTACCCACTTACTAAGTATTTCAGGGCCTTTAATCGCTATGAAGTTAGCTCCAGACTCGGTAGCTACTGCCTTAGCTAGTAACGTCTTACCACAGCCAGGAGGTCCGTAGAGGAGGATACCTCTAGGAGGTTTTATACCCATCTTCTCAAAGATTATAGAATATCTTAGAGGCCACTCAACGGTCTCCCTTAACTGCTGTTTAACATCATCTAAACCACCGATATCAGACCACCTAACCTCAGGTACCTCCACGAAGACCTCCCTCATGAGTGTAGGGTGTACTAACTTCAAGGCCTCTGAGAAGTCGTTCTTAACTACCTTTAAGTTAGCTAGCTTCTCAGGTGGGATAGGCTTATTTAAATCGATGTTTTCGTTCTTTAAGAATTTCCTAAGTGCTGACATAGCTGCTTCCTTCACCAATGCGGCTAGATCTGCACCTGTATAGCCATGGGTTATCTCAGCGAGCTCATCTATGTTGACATCATCAGATAATGGTACGTTCCTAGTATGTACTAGGATTATCTCCTTACGTGCTCTCTTATCAGGCGGTGGGATTTCTATCTCCCTGTCAAACCTGCCAGGCCTCCTTAAAGCAGGGTCTACAGCATCAATCCTATTAGTAGCACCTATAACTATAATCCTACCCCTCTCCTTAAGTCCGTCCATCAAAGCTAGTAACTGAGCTACAACCCTCTTCTCAACCTCACCCATTACCTCCTCCCTCTTAGGGGCTATCGCATCTATCTCGTCGATGAACACTATTGAGGGGGCGTTACTCTCAGCCTCCTGAAATATCTCTCTTAACCTAGCCTCGCTTTCCCCGTAGAACTTACTCATAATTTCAGGCCCGTTAATCGCTATGAAGTAAGCACCTATTTCATTAGCTAATGCCTTAGCTAGGAGTGTCTTACCAACGCCTGGAGGTCCGTGGAGGAGGACCCCTTTAGGAGGCTCTATGCCTAAATGCTTAAATAGTTCTGGATGCCTCATAGGTATTTCAACTATCTCGCGGATCCTCTCCTTAACATCTTCAAGGTCTCCGATATCCTCCCAAGTAACTCTTGGAATACCCCTACCAATAGCTTCCTCTCTAACAGGCTCCTCTCTAATAACTACTTCAGTACCTTCATCAACGTAGACTGCTTGAGATGGCTGAGTAGCGGTTACAATAAACTTCACAGGCTCTCCGAAAGGTATTTGTATGAAGACAGCCTCACCCCTAACCACAGCTTTATATAGCAGTAAGTTCTTCACATAATGTACGAAGTCCCCACCGAATCTGAGTGAGATTGTAGGAGCTAATACTGTAGGAGCTAATACTACCTTACTGCCTCTTTCTATCTTCGCCTTCTTAACCTTTACGTACTCACCGACCGCAACTCCTAGAGATTCGCGTACGTAACCATCTATTCTGATTATGTCTTTACCTTCATCACCATCGTAGAGCTGCCAAACCTGGAGCACTGTAGAGCCCTTAGGACCTATTACCTCGATAAAATCGCCAACTTCGACTTCCAGTAACCTCATATGCTTCCTACTTATCCTTCCGAGCTTCCTACCAACATCCTTCTGAACCGCAGTTTCAACACGTAGCTCTATAACCTTCTCCTTACTCATAACCACACCTATTAATTAGAATAGCAGAGAGCATAAATATTCTTAATTAACTCGATGAAGCGACGGGTGAGGAATTAAATCCTCTCTAAAACCTCTATACCCATTACGTAGAGACCGTTCTTAATTACGATGCCTGACACGTAGGTGAGGAAGAGCTTAAACTGTCTGACCCCCTCATCAGGTTCGTGGATTATAGGTTCGACATCATACCAAGAATTAAACATATCAGCCAATCTATTTAAGTAGGTTGTAAGTAACTCAGGGTCTAAGTCCTTAGAAACCTTAGTTATTATGTGAGGGAACTTACTTAGGTGTTGAAGTATTTCCCTCCTCATAGGCTTACTAGCCGATATGAAGTCTATTCGACCCCAATCTAAGTCCTTTCCATACTTCCTTAAGATACTGGAAGTCCTTGCATAGGTGTATTGGAGGTAGGGTGCTGAATTCCTGCTTAGATTTAAAGCTATTTCGGGGTCGAAGTTTATTACCTTAGTGGGTGATGACGATAGCATCATATACTTAAAAGCCCCTACACTCATAACCTTCTTAGCATGTTCGTCTACAACCGCACCGCGAGACCTCATTATATCCTCTACCCTAACCTCTAAGTTGTCAAGGACTTGATCAACGCTTACATACCTCCCCCTCCTACCGCTCATCTTAATACCTGGTAACATAACTAATTCGTAGGAGTAGTGTAGTAACCTACTTGCCTCATCCTTAAAGCCTAATGCGTAGAGCGCTAACCTAAGCTGTGCCTGAGCAAGTGTTTGTTCGTTACCGACGACGTTAACAACTAAGTCTGCGTTAAAGTCCTTAAACTTAGTAATTGAGTACGCTATATCCTTAGTAACGTATAGGGCTGTACCATCATCTCTCATAAGGATTAGCGGTGGGATCTCAACGTTTTTAGGTAGTTTAAGTAACAACTTAACGGGTTCTCCCTGTAATGAGGTGAAATCTAATGCTGGTGCACCCTTATGAATCGTAAAGTATTCTGACTTCCTAGCAAGCTCAATGAGTTCCTTAACTAGGCCTGAGAAGACTAAGTCGCTCTCCCAATCCCACTTATCGAAAGCTATGCCTAATCTACTTAAAGTTGAGCTCATACCGGTGAGGACCATGTTAACTACATATCTAAACACCTCCTTAACGTCTGGGTCCCCCTCCTCATACCTAATCATTAAATCCTCAACACTCTTATTAGGGTCTACATCCTCATTTATGCTTTCCACCAGCTTATCAACTAAGGACTCATCCCTAGCTCTAAGCTCGTTGAGAACAGCGATCAACCCATCTAATTCTAACCGTTTAGCGGAGACTATATCCTGATCTACGGTGCTGAGCTTTGATAACTCATCCCTTAACTCAACGATGTCTAATACGGTATTAGTAACTGCGTAGATAAACCCTAACCACTCATCGGGCTTTACATCGCTAGGTATTTCAGGCCTCCCCAACCTAATGTAACCGTAAACCAACACAGCTACCTGACGTCCTAGGTCATTTATGTAGTACCTCCTCTGCACTCTATGACCTCTAACTTCGAAAACCCTTGAAAGAAACTCACCTAAGACAGCGTTCCTACCAGACCCTATGTGAAGTGGGTGTACTGGATTAGCGCTCACAAACTCTACAACGATGTTCAACTTACTTACATCTTCGATGAAGCCGTACCGCCCGCCCACACTCTTAATAATATCTGCTAGTAGCTTAGCGTAATTAACCTCATTTATAAATACGTTTAGATATCCGTTAGCCACGTAGGATTTAGAGAAGAGGTTGTTGAGCTGTAGACCACTAATCACCTCCTTTAAATCGCTAATATTGAGGCCGCATATCCTTGATAGCCTGTGAAGCGGTAACGATAGGTCCCCAAACTCCTTTCTAGTAGGTTCCTCCACAATAGCTAACACATCATCTAACTTGATAGCCGTACACCTACTACGTATAGCGTCGTAGACAGATGATGCTAAAGAATTAGCTGCGTACATGTATAAATCATTTACTACGTCCGTAGTCAACCCTCAACCACCTCAAATACACTTATAAACAGTTAAATCCTAACTTTATGACACCGTCAGTAAACTCCTAGTGATAGGTCTCTAAAATCTATTGGGAGCTGCTTACCCTCACTCACTATCCTATCATAACTCCGCTCAAGAAACCCCATAAAGATCGGGCAGCCATCAAATTTACCCTCCCTCTCACACCTACCCTTCTTCTCGCTTAGCCTTCTTAAAAAGCAGGTATCCAACCTCTTATCGTAGTAGGGGCATATCTTATGGTAAAACTTAGCACTCTTCATAATCCTCTCTAACCAACGTTTCTTAGGATCCTTCCCCTCAACAACAGCTGTTGATAAAGCCTTCTTCAACTCGTCCTCAGTTATTGTGGACATTAGCCATCACCTACGTTCTCTATGACGTCATTACTTATAAGCTTATTTTTAAATTTTAGATGTTGGGGTTATATCATGTCGAAAGCGTTAAATCCCAGCCACTATGAACCTTCCATCAGGCTGCATATAAACGACGCCGTCATTAACTAACCTTATTAAAGCCCGCCTTATCTTATCCTCACTAGCTAGACCTGAAAGAATTACATGTAATTCCTTAACGCTCATAGGCCTATCCTTAAGTAGGTCTAACAATATCTTAACTAATTCATCCTCATTAGGTGCTGTGACGACTAAAACATCGGGGTCTTCGTAGACTACTTTAAGCTTTAATTTCCTCGAATTATCCTCAAATCCCTCTTCCTCTATCTCCATCACTCAGACCTCCTACATATTTCCAACTACAAAAACACTTATAAACTTATTAATCCTAAAGCATATCTCAGGGTATTCAGCTGCCTTGCCCATGGTATAAAAACGGTTTATGCACTTCAACAGCGCTTGATAGGCCGAGTAGTGATGTGACTTTAACTAGTAGGTGTTTAAGCCCCTCAGAATTCATATCATGTAAGTTCTTCAGGGAGTCCCAGGCAGGTGTAGGTGTTATACATGAGCAGATAGGGAGGGAGTATGGGAGGCCGATCGTTATGATTCACGGGTTAAGAAAGCCTGAGAGGTCTGAGTGTAAGTTCTTTAAACTCATCAGTCATGAAAGCGGTAACTATCTAGCAGCCTGCGACGTTTTAAGGAGGTACTTAAACATGTATGAGGTCCGCCTATGTAGTCAGCTATGGGTTGACTGCTCATACAGAAAGCAGGTCGAGCGTTAGGAATACATAAGCTTTTTAAGTACCCCTGAACATCTATTCAATGACGACAGGTGAATGAGAATGAGTAAACCATCCTATGTAAGATTTGAAGTACCTCCTGAGGTATCGGAAAAAGCGTATGAGATGGTAAAGAAGGTTAGGGAGAGTGGTGGGAAGGTAAAGAAAGGGACAAATGAGACCACTAAGGCTGTTGAGAGGGGTATCGCTAAATTAGTATTAATTGCTGAGGACGTAGACCCGCCTGAAGTGGTTATGCATTTACCACTGCTATGTGAGGAGAAGAAAGTTCCATACCTATACGTACCCAGTAAGAAGAGATTAGGTGAAAGTGCTGGTATTGAAGTAGGTGCTGCTAGTGTTGCAGTAACTGAGGTGGGTAGTGCTAAAGACCTATTAGACGAACTTTTAAAGTCTTTCCAAGAGTTAAAGTCTAAGGTCGCTAAGAAGTAAGTACTACGACAACTTAATAAATTAATTTGATTTAATAAACACTACATCAAATACTTGTTTTTACTCAGCTAACTCATTAGGTGTGAATATGATGCTTATCTCATATTCTGCCCTCACAGCACTATCAGCTGCGTGGACAACGTTTTCACTAATTGATAGCGAGTAATCACCTCTAATAGTTCCAGGCAGTGCTCTACGTCCATCAGTCTCCCCAACCATTAACCTAACAACGTTAACAGCGCCATCCCCTTCAAGAACCATAGCAACAACAGGGCTTGAAGACATATAATCGATTAGGCTATTGAAGAATGACTTACCGATATGAACGTCGTAGAGCTTCATAGCGCTCTCCCTGCTTAACCTAACCATCTTAAGCGCCTTAATCTTAAGGCCCTTCCTCTCAAACCTAGAGATGATCTCACCGATCAAACCCCTACGAACACCATCTGGTTTTACTATAACTATGGTTCTCTCAACCAAATCAACCCACCACGCTACTGAATCCTCAAATAAAGATTAAGAATTTTAATTTAAACTTAATTACGGTCTGAGCCTCAACCTCCGTCCAGCTCAGCAGCTTTAGTATGCCGGCTTAATAACCGTATATAGGTACTTATTGTCGGAATCCCGCTAACATAAAATACTAGTACAGCGGTGGAGATCTAAGAGTAAGTTCGACTAGTTTTCGAGATTTTCCCAAGTCCTCGACCAATAGCAGGGTAAAACGGAGGTCTGTGATGTTTGATTACTTAGCCATCGTGATGGTGGGAACTGTATGAGGAGGGTACGTACATCCAGTAGGAACTAACATAAGTGCATCAAACGTTTTCCATGCTATATAGGTCTGCCATCGTTTTACCATCATGTTCAGCAAAACCTCTTCCGGAGTTCTCCATACCTACTAAGTAAGTAGGAAGTCAAGTAACATCATTAAGATGAAACCTGTTATAAAGCCGAAGGTTGCCTCTCTTTCGAAGCCCTTCCTATGACTTTCAGGTATTATCTCATCGCTGATAACGAAGAGCATGGCACCTGCAGCAAAGGCGAGTGCATAAGGTAAGACCTGGTGAAAGATAGATACAAGTGTGACTCCCAGTAACCCACCAACAGGTTCAACCAAGCCGGTTAACGTACTATACCAAAGAGACTTCCGCCTGCTATACCCCTCCCTTAACAACGGTAAAGCTATTGCAAGACCTTCAGGCATGTTCTGAAGTCCAATAGCTGTGGTGACGGTAAGTCCTAACGATATTTCTTCAACTCCAAAACTTATCCCGACGGCTAGGCCTTCAGGAAAGTTGTGGATGGTGACAGCTAAGACGAAGAGCCAAATTCGTGAAAGACTTGAGGAAGGACCTTCAGCACCTAATATTGGATGTAGGTGGGGGGTGAAGCGATCTGCTAGATGTAACGTAACAGCCCCTAACGCTATTCCGAGGGCTGCGACCCATATACTGCTGATGCTTATTGCTGGGATTAGGAGACTGAAAAATGTGGCGGCAAGCATCACCCCGGCAGAGAATCCAAGCATAGCATCTAACAACCTATCTGAGACGTTTCCATCGAACAAAACTGGTAGTGCTCCAGCACCTGTAGCCAGTCCTGCCAGTAGACTAGCTGCTGAACCGATTAAAATGGTTTCTGAGATCATAGATGACGTCCAACCTGGTAACTAAGTAATGCCCCTCTTATATCTTACCATTTAACATCTGTTAAATTTCTGAATAACCTGATTAGCTGGTATAATGACATGGAAAGCCTCAACAGTACACCTCTCACATACAAATCAATCAGTTGGCTAGGGTTTACTTGGGGCATCAAAACTACTTTACATATCTTGACTCTCCTATACCGCCTCACTGCAGAGCGGACCGCGGATTTGAAGGAACGCGCTCTAGCCTCGGAGAAGGTCTTCTTAGAAAAGATCTTATCGGATCTATAAAAGTCGGGCTAAGACATCTATGCATCGGTGGGAGCCCTATGGCGTCGGGCTTGACGGACCTTACGCCCGCAGGTAGGGTTGACCTCCGCTAGCATATTATTAAGATATTTAGAAGTACGTCAGTCATCTTTAGCAGAGAACGTGTATTCAGCTGTTTTAAGATTAATAGTCATAGATGGTTTTAGGCGTTGATGGTGAGGTTAACTATGGCAGGGTAAGGCCGGTGAATCCTAAGAACTGCGTAAGTCCACTAAAGACCACGTAGCTCAGAACCCTTCATTATTAGGAGGTCATTTAGGTGAGGTTTGATGGCAGCATATAGTCTTCTCATATCTTATAGTTGTACATATCTCACATAGTTTCTCTACGATGCTTTCTGGTGTGATCCCTTCTTGGGCTGTAATATCAGCTAGCTCTGAAATCATCCTCATGGCTTCTTGAGATTGCTCTATCTTATGGATTAGGATAGCCCCTCTTTCACCTTTGTAGTATTGGGTTATGGCGGCTGGTGTTAACCCCATTTTCTCAGAAGCGTCTATCTTACGCATGTTGTACTTCTCTACGAGTTCCTTAGCTACAAGCACTCTTATAGCTGGTAGAAGGTATTTTACGACTGCAACACATGGTGGTTTCATCTCGTCCCTCTAATATCTTTGATGGAAGCCTTATATATTTTTAACACCGTTAAAAATATATATTTAGTTGGGTTTAATTTAACGGTGTTAAAATGTCTAGGAATTACGGTGAAGTACATCTAGTCGAACTCGAAAAACTACGTCATCACGAAGAGGTTGACCCGGAACATCTACGGGAGTTGACCCAGCAAATAGCTGATGATAGGATCCTAAAATATGCGATAGTCGTAGATCGGAAGACAAACGTCATTCTTGATGGGGAGCATCGTTACAACGCCCTCATAAATTTAGGTTGTAGGAGGATACCTGTCATCTATGTGGACTATGAATCACCTGATATCGAAGTCTGGGCATGGGGTGGTAATTATAAGTTGACTAAACGGGACGTAGTTGAAGCCGCCCTAACTGGGAGGAGATTTCCTCCGAAAACATCGCGGCATATGATAAGGAATAGCGATGACCTAGCGCATATATCATCAATTGAGAAGAGGGTGGATGTACCGCTGGAGATTTTAAAGAGTGAACTCGAACTCATACCGTTAGGAAATATTAAAACTGCTATGCGGGTAGATTTGAAGGAAGTACTACCGGTATACGTAAGATTTCTTAAAACGGAAGTCGTTGACGTACCATTAATTCTAGATAGAGAGACAGGAGTTCTGCTAGATGGTTATGAAGCGTTTCAAGCGTTAGACCTGCTTTCGGTTGGGAAGGCACCTACATTTAAAGTTAACATAAATAACTTAGGGGTAAGGACTGCAGAAAGCTTAGTGAAGGAAAAAATCTTGGAAGCAGGTCTTAAGGGGGAGAAGCTCCTGCCAAGAAGCTTCAAACTCCTAGTCGAGCAGGTTAGGATAGATGTCCCGCTGGGAAAGCTGCTTAAAAGGGAAAGAGTGAGTAGGAAAGCGTTAAAAGTCTACAATAGTAGTTTGGAATTCCTCTATGAAGGCTGGCCCACACCACTTGTGAGGTTAAAGTCTCTATCAACAGTTAATAGAAGTGTTTGGGCAAAACTTGAGTGTTATAACCCATTCAGCAACAGCGTTAAGGATAGGATAGCCTGGTCCATGATTAAAGAAGCTGTGGAATTGGGGAGTCTTAAGGAGGTTTTATATGAGGCAACGTCTACGAATACCGGCATAGCTCTAACCTCGATAGCGAACATCCTCGGGGTAAGGACAAGGCTTTACATTCCAATGACTATACAGAAAGTAAGTGATGTATACCTTAAAGTCCTCGGAGCCGAAGTTGTTAGAATACCTGTAAGCCTAACGGTTGAGGCGATAGGTCAGGTGGATTCGGATGCGAAGGCTCAGGGAGCTACCCACCTAAACCAGTTTGAAAATGATGCTAACCTTAAAGTCCACCTCAAGTATACGGCAAGGGAATTAGACCGACAACTAACAGGCCTAAACCTAAAACCAACATATATAATCGGCGGTGTGGGAACATCCGGTCATATGAGCGCTATATCCATTTACTTCAAAGCCAGATACGGTGACGGAGTTAAGGTCATCGGCGCTCAGCCAGCGCCGAACGAGGTAATTCCAGGCATTAGGAGGGTTGAAACAGGTATGAAGTGGATACATTGGACAGTCTTTGACAAAATAGTAGACGTCAAACAGTCGGAAGCCATAGAAGCCGCTATAAAAATAGCTAGGAGTGAAGGCCTCTTGATAGGGTTAAGCTCAGGTGCCGTGGTCCACGCCTTTGAAAGAATGGCTGAGGAGGAAGGTGTGTACGTCCTCATCTTCCCAGACAGCGGATATAAGTACGCGGAGCAGTTTGAAAAATATTTGAAATGTATGTAGGGGAAGAAATAGGGGTCTACTATTGTCGAATGGTAGTATCTCCTAAGTCCGCTCTGAGTTCTAAAACGTTTGACTTACCTGTCTATCCTAATTTTCTAAGAGTGTTCGGATGGATGCCAAACCTCTCGCAGTTTTCCCTAAGCGTTAGTAAGCTCTCTGACAGAACTTCTACCCACAACGTAAATGCTGACTGCCCTTATTAGTAGCTATGAGTTCTGCTTTCGGAGCGATTTCCGTCATATATGATATGACACCTTACCGTTTTAAATATCTCCAACACTGCGGCGTATTAAATATAAGCTTCTTTACTTAGACATGATTTGATGATGTGAAGCGTCCTTGCTGAGGGGTGATGTTTACGAATCCCTCTGATGCTGGGTAAGCCGTAGGTGGGGTAAAATTAATTACCCGTGAGGATGTTCTCGGATTTTAACTCATATTAAAATCGTAGTGATGTGTTCGGTTTGCCTAGCTGTTAGAAATCAGGTGGGTTGATGTATTCGTATACCTTATCAACTGCCTTCTCATATTTTCTCCTATGCTCGTTTAGGAATTTAACTAGCATATCTGAAGCTCTTAACTTACACTCACCGCATAATATCCTACCAGTCCTACATTCGTAGTAGATCTTACTTAACTCACCATCATCTGGTACTAAGTGGTATGCATAGAATTCGTAGATAACGCATTTCTCTGGTTCACCGCCTAACCTTCTCTGCTCCTCAGCAGTGGCCCTACCGCCTGTGAAGGCATTCATCAATTTTTGAGAAGCTATCGCTGGGTCTTCATTTAACGTTATGTAGCTTTCAGGTCTTGACGAACTCATCTTACCTCCGTCTAGGCCTGACATAAATCTATGATATGTAGATGCTGGTGGTTTTAATCCGAACTCGCTCTCAAACCTTTGCGATAAATCCCTCGTCAGCCTTAGATGAGGGTCTTGATCAGGTCCTACAGGGACTAGGACATCCTTAAACCCTCCGAACTCCCTAAGCTGTGGGTGTAGTATGTCAGCTATCTGCGTAACGACTGACATCACCTTGCCTACCTCTAGGTCATCGCCGTATGCAGCCCTTAACTCGGCGAATGTTAACTTCCTGGAAATCATCTGAATTAATCTGTAGTACTTTGGGTGGTAATTAGATTGGAAGTAGAGATGTAGGTTGGACTTACTTAGCCCTAAAGCTATGTAGTTAGTTACGTAGTCATATAGTGCTAACTCTATGCTTTCCTTCCTGCCAATCTTCCTCACGGCATATGCTTCCACATCAGCTACTATTAAGAATATCCTAGCGCCAAGTCCTTGGTAGTAGATTATTTGGTCTATAAGCATTTTATGGCCGAAGTGCATCCTACCGCTAGGCATTAACCCAGTGACTACTGCGAATTCCTCACCTCTCTTTAAGGCGTTTACAATGTTGTTGAAGTCTCTGTGACCAAATATAACACCTCTAACCATTAGTGGGTGCGGTTCTACAGCACTTTTAAGTTCGTCAACTACCTCGCTAAACGGTCTAATACCGAAGTACTGGAAGAGCTTCTCGTACTCCTTAATCATTACATGGGACCAAGGATCTATTCTGAACTCCACAATAGGTATCGCCTGAAATATGGTTATAGCATACCTTTTAAGATTTTATTGTGTTAAGTTATTAGGGTTTAATTGTTGAAGGATTTAATCAGGGTTGGTACTGGTGTTAAGTTACTTGATGATGGTTTAGAGGGCGGGGTGCCTAAGGGTAGTTGGGTAGTAATAACTGGTGAGCCAGGTACCGGGAAGTCAATACTCTGCATGCATTACGCCTACGCAGGTCTGATGGTAGGCGACCCCGTCATATACGTAACCACTGAGGCGGAGTTTAGGGATGTGGTGAGGCAGGCAAGGCAGTTTAACATTAACTTCGAGGAATTTAATAGTTACTACTTAGGTGATGAGAGGCCTGAGAAACCTCCTCAACTCGTAGTTATAGACATCTTCAGCCTACTTAAGACTGCTAAGCAGTTAAGTGCGGAGGCTGAGGAGCTTGAGAGGAAGAGGAGGTATGCAGCGTTGGATATAGAGACCCTAATAGCAGCAGTTAATGAGGCGTATAGGGTGTTAGGGCTTGTAGATGAGAGGCATAAATCACCTTTAAAACACGTTAGGTTAGTTGTGGATAGCATATCTGCGTTCTGGGCTGATAAACCTGCGATGGCCAGGAAGTACTCCTACCAATTTAAAATAGCTACGCATAGGGAGAACGTCACCGCACTACTGGTAAGTCAGTATGCCATGACGACTAAGTCAGTAACTGCAGACTCTAAAGTAATTGTTAAGACCTTAAATGAGGTAAGAGTGCTACCTGTAGGTGACCTCTTCCTAGAACTTAAAACGTCTAACGGATTAGTACGCACTAGTAATTACGAGGTCGTAAATGTGGATGGCATCTACACGCCGTCATTAGGTGATGACCTAACAATTAGGTGGTGCGGGGTTTACTCTTTAATTAGGTCGAGGTGTGATAGCCCAATATATGAGGTAGTATTAGATGGTGGAGGTAGGTTGGAATTAACTGGAGACCACGCACTCTACATAGTTAAGAACGGCTCTGTAGAACCTATTGAAACACGTATGTTAAGGCCTGGAGACCTTGTCGTAGGCAGTGATGGGGACCTACTTAAAGATTTAAGTAATGGACTTGAAGTTGATGTCAGACCTATCAGAGTTGTAGGTATTAATCGAATAGCTAATGCACAGCAATACGTCTACGACTTATCAGTAGATCCCTACGAAAACTACGTCGTAAATGGTGTAGTAGTTCATAACTCAACATTTGGCTTCGGATTAGAACATATAGCTGATGGAATACTCCACCTATGGATGGATAACGTGGAGGACGTTAAAGAGGTGCGTAGATACTTAATAGTTAAGAAGATGAGGATAACTAATCACTTCAGAGGTACTTATAGGGTTGAGATAGTACCTAATAAGGGGATGGTACTAACGAAGATGTAACGTAGGTCTGTATATTAGAGTTCCAATACCTTAAATAGTTAAAATAAAATCGATAATTAATGTTACTAACTAACTTCTAAAAGCGTTATGATGGGGGGTTAACGCTTAACGGATGTGATGAAGTACTAATTAACACTATTAGAACTGTATCCGTAACCATAGATATGGTGGGCCCGCGGGGATTTGAACCCCGGACCCCCCGGTTATCAGCCGGGTGCTCTAACCAGGCTGAGCTACGGGCCCTTAAAATCACTTACCACTAACTTATTAAATCTTTTTCAACTTCTGACCAGGTAGGGTAAGTAGGTTTATTTTCTGGACGTCCATCTTTAACGTGCCGTCCCGAATTATCTGTGTTACGGCCTCCACTTACTTAGTTGGTAACTGCTTAGCGTTACTGTTATAGAGCTTAATGCCATAGCTGCTGCAGCCATTTCAGGTCTTAGTGTTAGTCCTGCATGCGTTAGTATGCCTGCTGCTATGGGGATTAAAGTTATGTTATATATGAAGGCCCAGAATAGGTTGAAGTATATCCTATTTCTTACCTTCTTAGCTACTCTAACTAGTACTGGGATTTTCCTTAAATCACCTTGTATTAGTATTATATCACCTGCTTCCTTACTTATATCCGCTCCCGTACCTACAGCTACTCCTATATCTGCTTTTGATATGCTTGGAGCATCGTTAATACCATCTCCAACCATCATTACCTTATAACCCTTCCTCTGAAATTCTTTAATTAACTCGCTCTTAGCTTCGGGGTCTAACTCGTAGTACACCTCATCAATCCCTACCCTAGCTGCTATGTTCTTAGCTACTTCTGCCCTATCCCCTGTCAGCATAACTGTTTTCAAACCGATTTCCTTAAGCGTTCTTATAGCTTCCTCAACACCTTCTTTAACCCTATCCCCTACACCTATAATCCCTACAAGCTTCGAACCCTTTGAAACATATATTACTGTAATACCGTTACCTACGAGTTTTAAGGCACTTTCTTCTAGGATATCAGTATTAACTTCAAATCCCTTCATGAGTTTAGCGTTCCCAACACATACGCTCTCACCATCAACCGTAGCTACTACCCCCATACCTACTATGGATTCAAAGCTTTCAGGATCCTTAGGATATGAGCCGAACCTATTCTTAAACTCCTCAACTATAGCCTTAGCTATTGGATGTTCACCCCACTTCTCAGCCCTAGCAGCTAATCCTATAACATCGTCCTCACTATAGCCTGGGGCTGGTAGTGTGGAGGTAACGTAAGGTATCCCAACAGTTAACGTCCCAGTCTTATCGAAGGCAACTAATTCAACATCACTGGCTTTCTCAACAGCTATAACGTTCCTCACAATTATACCTTCCCGAACCGCGACGTTTACCCCTGCAACTACGGCTGTCGGAGTAGCTAATCCTAAGGCACATGGACATGCTACTAGTAAGACTGAAGCAGTGTATATTAAAGATGTTTCTAAGCTACTACCAACGATTAAGTACCATGAGGTAAACGTAAGTAGTGCTACTGAGATGGTTATCCAGGTGAACCAACCAGCTACCCTATCTACGGTTTTTTGAATACTTAATTTCCCGGCCTGAGCTTGGGAAACTAGCTTAGCGATCTGAGCTAAGGTGGTTTCCCCTCCAACTCTAGTAGTTATTACTTGGAGCCAGCCCTCAACTACTAACGAACCAGCATGTACCGGGCTCCCTACGTTTTTCACCTTCGGGATTAACTCCCCGGTTAGCATGCTTTCATCAACGTAGGCACCTCCCTTAACAACTATACCGTCTACTGGTACTCTCTCACCTTGCCTCACAATAACTAGGTCACCAACCACTACATCGTTTACCTTAACCCTAACCTCACGTCCCCCCCTTAAAACGTTAGCTTCCTGAGGATTCATGTTAACGAGCTTCTTAACGGCTTCGCCAGCACTATACTTAATCCTAGCCTCTAAGTACCTCCCAGTAATTACGAAGGCTGTTATGAGGACTGCAGCTTCGTAGTAGACCTCACCTACTATAAGGCCTACAGTCACTGCAAGACTGTAGATGTATATAGACCCAGTACCTAAGGCAACTAAGGTATCCATATTAGCAACTCTATTTTTAAAGGCTCTAAAAGCACCTGTAAATAACCCCCTACCCGGAAATAACATGATTATAGTGCTACCTATGAGGCCTGCATATATGTGTAGGTGTGCTGGGACGATGTCTAGAAACATGTAGCCGACCATGAAGATCATTAACGTTAAACCTATAGATAATGAAGTTATAGACCATCTAAGCATTGAGTTTAACTCCGTAGTGCTGAACTCGTTTAAACTAACCTCAGACTTTATGGATGCCTTATAGCCTAATCCTGTGAGGGCTTTCATCAAGTCTTCAACACCTACGGTCTCCGGGTTAATGTAAACTAGTAATACTTTATTGAGATGTGATGCGTTGGCATCTATAATACCTGGTATCTTCCTAAGCTTAGACTCAACGATAGACTCATCATCTATGGATGTCATGTTATCAACTCTGAGAACTACCTCCTTCTTATATACGTCGTAGCCAGCATTTCTAACAGCTCTAACTATATCTTTAAGGGTAGTTCTCAACGTGTCATAGGATACTAGTGCCTCATTAGAAGCTAGGTTAGCCTTAACGCTGACAACACCGTTAAGACCTCCTACAACCCTCTCTATCGTAAGCACACATGTAGCGCAGTGCATCCCAACAATCTTAAGCTTCTCAGTCACAACTGACTTACTCATCTAACCTACCAAGCTATAACATAGTTATAAGGTTAAAATCTCTACACTACTTAACACTCCTTAGGTCTTAATTAAGTACGCTGTGATAATGACCTAATGACCTTTAGGACCTTGGGTTAGGTAGTACTCAGGGTTTTCTTCAAAACGTCTTTTACATGAATCGGAGCAGAAGTAGTACAACTTACCCTTATAGACAGCCTTAAGTTTAGTTGTTGAAACCTCCATACCGCACACCGGGTCTACAGGCAACTAATCCACCGAGAACCTATCTGAGGTCTAACTTAAATCTTTATTTGAGTGATGAAGACCTTATTTAGCAAATCATAGGACTTACAGTAAATATTGGTAGTGTGGTGCCGCGGCCGGGATTTGAACCCGGGTCACGGGCTCGAAAGGCCCGCATACTTGACCGGGCTATACTACCGCGGCATCCGTTACTGTATAGAGGGTGGTTGACTTATTAAGGTTTTAGTTTTTAATTGAAATTCCCTTATACTAATTAGATGGTAATGAGTGCTATAATTGAGGGGTTGAGGAGGTATAGGAAGCCCTCTAGAATACTTTCAGGTGTTACCATAGTTGCTGTTATGACTAAGCCTTATCCATGTCCTCATGGTAGATGTGCTTACTGTCCTGGAGGACCTGAGGTAGGTACGCCTCAGAGCTACTATGGTGAGGAACCTGCTTTGATGAGGGCTTTAAGAGTTGATTATGATCCATACGAGCAGGTTAGGGCTAGGTTAGACCAATATGTGTTATTAGGGTATAGGCCTAGTAAGGTTGACGTAATTGTTATGGGTGGTACGTTCACAGCCCTACCGGATTGGTATCAGGAATGGTTTATCACATCTATCTTCGAAGCTTTCAATAAGTACCCGGCAAGTAGGTCTGAGGGCTTACCGTCCTTAGAGGAAGCACATCTAAGGAATGAGACTGCTGATATTAGGGTGGTTGGGTTAACTTTTGAGACAAGACCTGACCAGATAAGTGAGGGAAGTATAGATAGGATGCTCTACTTAGGTGGGACTAGGGTCGAGTTAGGTGTTCAAAGCATATACGATGATGTGTTGAAGGTTGTTGAGAGAGGTCATACCGTTAAGGAAACCATTAAAGCTACTCAGCTCCTTAAGGACTCAGGCTTTAAGGTTGTCTACCATATAATGCCTGGACTTCCTGGGAGTGACTTCCAACGTGATTTAGATATGGTTAAGGAGTTATTTAGTAATGAGGACTTCAGGCCTGACATGCTTAAGATCTACCCAACATTAGTTGTTAGGGGTACGAAACTCTATGAGTGGTGGAGTAGAGGTATGTATAAGGCGTTAAGCGATGATGAAGTAGTTGAGCTAATATCTGAGATGTATCGCTACATACCTAAGTGGGTTAGGGTTATGAGGATTCAGAGGGACCTACCTGCTAAGTATATTGAGGCAGGACCTAGGAAGGGGAACTTACGTGAGCTCGTAGAGGTTAGAGCTTTAAGTAAGGGTATAAAGATTAACGAGATTAGGTTTAGAGAGGTTGGCAGGTCCTTATTTAGGGGTAGGAAATTAGAGAGCATAGAGTTATCTGTAACAGAGTATGAGGCAAGTGGTGGGGTAGAGGTATTCATAAGTGCTGAGGACCTAGTTAACGACGTGCTTATCGGGTTGTTAAGACTTCGTATGCCATCTGATAAGGCCTTCAGACCTGAAGTAGATAGTAGGACAGCTATTATTAGGGAGCTACATGTCTACGGACCTCAACTACCTGTAGGTGAGAGGCCAGAACCCCAGGATACACAGCACATAGGTGTTGGGGTTAAACTGCTTAGGAGGGCTGAGGAATTAGCTTCCAGTAAGTATGGTAGGAGTAAGATACTCATCCTATCAGGTGTTGGTGTTAGAGAATACTATAGGAAGTTAGGCTACTTTAGACGTCCTAACTCACCGTACATGGAGAAACTACTTACTTAAAACTACGTAGTAGTTTTCAGGCAGCACCCTTTTATGGGGGTTGTAAGTACCTGACTTAACGACCTTAAAGCCAATACTTCTTAAATGCTTAACTATATCGGAGAGTCTGTAGATATGATAGTATCTTAGGTATGTACCACTCCTACTCCTCCAAGGAACTTGAATATCAAACAACTCGCTTAACTTCCTACGCATTAATAGTAAACCAATAAAGTTACGGGCCAACCTCCTAAGCACTGTAGGGTGTAGGGCAGCCCAAATAGTTATTAAGCCCTCACCACCAACTCTTAAAACCCTAAAACACTCCCTAAACACGATATCTAAATGTCTAGGATGTACGTGGTTTATAGAAGCTACGTACATAGCCCTATCAATGGATTCAGACCTGAGGGGGAGGTACCTCATATCAGCTTGAACTACATCGACATAGGAGATGAGTTCGTTACCACCATACCTAACTACTAACGCCTTAACTACCTCCAACATCCTATAGGATAGATCAACACATACTAACCTAGACTTAGAACCTAATACGTAGGCCAACCCATTATGGCACGGACCGCAGCCAACATCAACAACCCAACCGCTACAGCTGGACAACTCCTTAACAACATCCCAAGCCCTAACCCTAAAACCTGAGTAACCATAAGCTATAGAGTCGTAAGCCCTCATCAACCCCTCATAAACCTCCAACTCATCCACCAACAAACCCACCAACCTTAAACCACTGTCAGATAGTTAACATACCTTAAAACTATTCAACCCATGCCGTGTTAGACGGGCTGCACGCACTTATGAAAATAGTTTAAGGTAGGGTTCATCATTAATGTTAACTTAAAAACCATGTTAGGCTGTCCGACGTCCTAGGTTTCCGAAGAGTTTTTCAGTGTGATTAGCTTCACATCCCTCCCTATCTTAATTAGTCTCAGATAGGTGACACGCATCGACCCACATCCTAAAAAGAGTTAATGTAGTAGTTGATAAAGGAGTTATAGGCTTAGGCGCGGAAAGCTCTGGAGAAGGTTACGGTGGTTTGACGTTAACGTTATAGAGCTGAGTCACGGCCTGACCAGTAGAAGACCGAGTTATCCTAGGTGCTTACTAGTTACTAGTGGTGGGCTGGTGGTAGAACCGTCCTAAAGCGATATAGCCTGTATAAGTATGTGGAGTGATGCGGATGTCATGGTAAGAACGGATGGCTGAAGGGAATTGATGTAGCCTTCCATGACCTAGCCATAAATACATTTGGTGGTTTAGCTAAAGACCTCGCGGATTTAAAAGCTACTGTTCTAGGTACGTCAAAGCTTTTAGGTGGGGCTCACCCATTAGCTATTTACCCTACATATCTCTTTAAAGTACTACATCCATCGACGAAGCCCGCAGTTATTCTGAGCTCCTACGGCTTGGTGGGGGTTCTAGTAGGAGAACATCTCTACTCGTTCAACTTCTCAACTTCCTTCTGAAGCTTTGACAACCTCACCTACATGGAGGTTTTACTACTTAATAGGGTTTTAAAGTAGTTTTAAACGGTAGTCGGTAAGGTGTGGGCTATGACTAAGTTGGTGAGGTTAGATGCTTTAAGACCTGATAGAACTTTAGTTGAGGAAGTAGCTAGTATCTTAAGGGGCGGTGGGTTATGCGCCTTCCCTACTGAGACGGTATATGGATTAGGTGCTGATGGTTATAACCCCGACGCAGTCGTTAAGATATTTAACATTAAGAGGAGACCTCCTGACAACCCATTAATAATGCATGTAAGTTCTGAGGAGATGTTTGAAGACCTAACATCCGATGTCCCGGAAATAGCTTATAGGCTCATAAGCCTCACCTGGCCGGGACCTCTAACATTGGTTGTCACTAAGTCTGAGAGGGTTCCTAAGGAGGTATCCGCTGGCTTACCGACGGTTGCTGTGAGGTGTCCAGGGCATCCAATACCGTTGGAGCTGATTAACGTTTTGGGGAGGCCTATAGCAGCTCCAAGCGCTAACATATCCGGTAAGCCATCACCAACTAACGTTAACCACGTAATTGAGGACTTAATGGGTTTAGTAGATGTGATAGTAGATGGTGGTGAGACGTTCTTCGGGGTTGAATCAACTATAGTAGATGTTACTACAGACCCCCCGACACTTCTACGCCCGGGCCCCATATCTGTTGAGGACTTAATTAGGATTACCGGTACTGAGGTTAGGATCCCACCATTTGCTAAGGGGCTATCCGAATCAGACCTTGCATTAAGTCCGGGTGTTAAGTATAGACATTACTCACCTAATACAACGCTATACCTTATCGAATTAGATTACTATGGAGACATTAGTAGGTTAGCCAACGCTGTCTTAAGATATGCTGATGAGTTCGCATCAAACGGGTTGAGGGTTGCGGTGATATGCAGCTCTGAAACCGCGGAGTTCTACAGGGTTAGAGGTTATGATGTAGTAGTTCTGGGTTCGCGGAACAACTTATTTGAAGTAGCTCATAACCTATTCAAAGTGTTAAGGTTATGTGATTCCTTAGGTGTCCACATAGCTATTGCGGAAGGCTTCAACGAGGTTGGGTTGGGCCTGGCAATAATGAATAGGTTGAGGAAAGCTGCTAGGTATAGACTAACCCTTACATCTCCTTAATAGTGCTATGAAGTAGCCCGGAGTCCCATGTATGTGGGGATGAAACCTCATTAAACGTTGCCCCCAAGGCATTGACGTAATCCCATCACTACCAACCTTAATACGAGGTTCAACTACTTCAAGACCTAACCCGCTGACCGCTTTCTCCACTACTTCCTCATTCTCCTCTAAGGTCACTGTACATGTTGAGTATGAGATCATCCCTCCATCCTTAACTATCTTAGCTGCTGTTTTAAGAAATTGGAATTGGTAGTCTGCCAATATCCTAACATCGTAGTATTTCTTAGAGTCTAATATCTTAGGTATTACGCCTAAGGCACTGCATGGAGGGTCTATAAGTACTTTATCAGCTCTTAACCAACTATAATCTAGGTGTAGGTACCTACTATCAGCTTTTAATATGTTAACGTGGTTTAGATGTCCTAACCTACCGAGTTCTTCAACCATATTATCTATCTTCTTCTTAGAGTGGTCGAATGCGTAGATTAAGGCCCTCCCACAGGAAAGCTCAACTAAGTGCCCTGTCTTACCTCCGGGAGCGGAACACATATCTACGATTACCTCCCCATTACGTGGGCTCACTAATCTACCTACAATTATTGAGGGTAGTGATTGAGGGTATATTAAACCCTCCTCAAACTCAGGCAGTTCCCTTACCTTAACAACATCATATAACGATTTAACCACCCTGACAGCAACCCCCCTACTAACACTACCTATAGTTTTTGAGTCGATCTCAGCGATGCCGTAAGCTACTACATCGCCGTAAGGTGTGATGACGTTAACCTCAGAGCCCCTTCTAAACTCACCTTTAATAACACCTGGGATGTATAGGTCAGAACCTAACATGACTGACTCCGCTGCCCTCCTCTCAGCTATGACGTAACTACTTGCTGAGGGTACTTCATTAGGACCTCTAACAGGGAAGTATATAGCCTCATCAACCACCTCATCTTTATACACCTCAACACCCCTACACCTAAGCCTCTTCAAAACCTCAGAGACGGTAGTTCTTAAGGTGTTTACCCTAACGTAATATCTATGTGGAGGTCTACTTAGACTTACTAGAAAGTCGTTGAGGTCATCTCCGTACACCCTCCTCAACGCGTTAATTAGGTCTAAGTCATAATCTAACTTAAACATATGCTTACCTAAACACCATCTATACACTACTACTTCAACGTTAAGTATGTTATTGAAGGTTTAGATTTAAGTAATAACCTAGACATTCGGTAGTGCTTTCTATTTAAAATTAAATAATTTTCTAGGTAAGAATAACTATTTAGGGTTTTCCGCTTTGAGTGACTTAAGTATTTCCTTGGTGATTGAGTGGCATCCTAACAGTGTTGGAGGTGTTCAGACACATGTGAGAGACCTAGCATATTGGCTCTCAAGGAAGGGGTTTAAAGTTAGTATTATATCTCGTAGAATTGGTATGGAGGGTAGGGGTTTTCAGGAGGTTGAGGGTCACTACATAATTAACCCAGCCATACCGTTAGATGTGGTTATGGTTCCTCCAAGCATTTCACATTTAAAGGCTACCCTAAGTAATGTTAATCCTGATATAGTGCATTCCCATCACATATTTACTTTAACTCCTCTCATAGCTCTTAAAGCTGCTAACGAATTAGGTGTTCCTAGACTTGCTACGAATCACACGATCTTCCTAGCATATGATTTTAAGCCTTTATGGAGTGCGGTATCCGTAATACTACCTACTAAGTACTACCTGCGTTACGCTCAGGCACTCATATCTGTAAGTAAGGTTGCTGAGACCTTCATGGAGAACGTCTTAGATTCCGACTTCCCGGTCATGAAGTACTTAATACCCAACGGAGTTGATGTTACTAAGTTCACACCGCCTAAGGACGAACCTGAAGACGACGTAATACTGTTTATAGGTAGGTTAGTTAATAGGAAGGGTATACACGTACTTCTAGATGCTTTCTCAAGGGTTGTAAAGGAGAGAGATGTCGCCCTATACGTAGTTGGTAAGGGGTATATGGAGGTAACTGCAAGACTTCTAGTTAGAGCCTATAGGATTGAGGACAAGGTTAAATTCCTAGGGGTTATTCCGGAATCTGAGAAGCCGGACATATATAAGAAGGCTAAAGTCGTCGTCATTCCAAGCTTATTTAATGAGAGTTTCTGTATAGTAGCTCTAGAAGCTATGGCTAGTGGTAAGCCGGTCATAGCATCACGAACTGGGGGGATTAAGGATATTATTAAACATGGTGAATCAGGGATCCTAGTAAATCCAGGAGATCCTGAAGAACTGGCTAACGCTATTAAAGTAGTATTAGGTGATGAAAGCCTCAGACTTAAGTTAGGGAGGAGTGCAAGGGCTGTAGTAGAACGTAATTATTCGTGGGATATAATTATTGAGAGGAT
>CALEDH010000010.1 GCA_937949785.1 uncultured Sulfolobales archaeon
CTAGTTATAACTACGTAATTTCTTAAATTACTTATGTGGTGATGGTTGTTGGGGGGACTGCTGGTTAGGTAGTGTTAGATGCTTATTTACGGGTTTTGAGGTTATACCTTAAACTCTGAGTCCAGCAACAACTACAAACTACCAGCAGTGGTAGACCTATTTCTAAAACCTGTTTAAGAGCTACTTTGTTAGAGTTCTCCAACACATGCTGAAGACGGCTTAACTCAGCCCTAAAGTTTCTATCATGGTAGTAATTTATGGTGGGCCCGGGGGGATTCGAACCCCCGACCTACGGGTCTCTTCTCCAGTCCAATGTCATCCCTTACGGTCGTTAGACCCGTAGCTAGTGAACTGGAGCTTCGGCTAACGATCCGCCGCTCTGCCTGGCTGAGCTACGGGCCCACCACAAGTCATCATTCAATAATCTAGTTTAGAGCTTATATATATTTAACTTATAATTAGTATAGCGGTTAGAGCTTGGGTAGGTATGTATTAAAATGTGAAGAATGCGGTAATTTATGGGAGTTTAAGGCTAGTTATAGTCTTGACGGGTTTTCAAAGCTGTATCACTACTGTAGTATTTGTAAGAAAAATACCTTTCACACGATCTTAACTGTAGATTCAGCGGAGGTTCATGACGTCACGAATCGTAGTTGATAGATCTCATCATCTAACTTAATATTTGAAAGTAGCATATATATTAGTTTTTAATACCTTCCTAAAACTATTAGGTAGATAAGACGTGTAGTTCGTTAGGAGAGCTCCTTCATATAATGTAGGGTTGGTCTTAAAGTTAGATATGATGGTAGAGCTGAATCAATTTTAGGATAACCCTCTAAGTCCTTATTGACCAAGTCTACTAACTCATCTACACTCATAGTTTTCTGTATGTTGGACGCTCTTATCCTTACGTTAACCGTCTTAGTCTTAAACTCTCTCATACCGATGACCGCTATGTAAGGTATCCACTCTATACCGGCTTCCCTGATCTTCTTAGCAAGAGTTAAGTCCCTATCATCTATGTCCACTCTAACACCGTTCTTTACTAGGGTGTTCAATACCTCATTAGCGAATTCTATGAATTCGTTTGAGATAGGTATTATTCTAACCTGAATTGGTGCAAGCCATACCGGTAAGTTGGGGGTCTTACCGCTTTCCTCATCCTGAACGGCCTTATCTAGTACTGCGTAGATATATCTCTCAATAGAGCCTATTATAGCTGTATGTATTATAACTGGGTATTTCTCAACACCTGCTTCATCTACGTACTTAATGTTAAACCTTAAAGAATTCCCTACGTCTATTTGGAAAGTCGCTACCTCTCTAGGCCTTCTAAGCTCATCAATCACGTTGTACTCGACGTTGATGACCCAGTAGTAGATCCCTGATGGGTAGAGGGTTATTAACGCTGGCCTACCCATCCTCCTAATAAGTTCTACCACGTAATCCTTATTGCTTTCGAAGAAGTCCTCAGTAATATTATATATAGCTATGTACTCCCTCCCCAACCTCCTCATCTCCTCAAGTATCCTATCCTGGACGTTAAATGAGAACTTCTTACCCTCACCCAAATCTCTTAATAGTATATGTAGGTCCGGCATGTAGAACTTCCTTAACCTAAAGCATAGGACTAACTCACCTTTCTGCTCAAACCTATAGCTATCAGCAACTTCGAAGATCCCTAGGGGTAATTCCTTATAACTTATTACCCAGTCTTTAATCATTGCAAACTGCTGGTGACATGCAGCATACCTCATAACGAGTTTACTACCTTCAGACTCTACCTCATATAGTCTGTCACCGAATAAGTCAGCATGTTCCTTGATTGGTTTGAATTTAAGGTTGAACATGTTAGTACCCATAACCTTAAGTACGGGGATGCCTAACGACTTAGCAACCCTCCAAGAATACTCCCTAACAGCCTCAATCATAACCGTGGCATGTGGTTCGTATCTCATATGGCCGCTATCTGACATAGGCTCCCATTCAAACCCAAACTTCCTGCAGACATCGAAAAGTTTTGACTCCCCCCCAGGCAGTTCCTTCTTAAAGACCTCCTTCTCAACCAGTATTTTAAGGTCTTCCTCCTCCGGTCTGTAGACGTACTCATCAGGACTGTAAACACCTCCCTCAGGCGTGATTATTAAGTACTTCCTACTAATGATTACCTGCCTAGCTACTTCCTCAGCCTTATACTCCCTAGATAATTCAGAGAGCGGATGCCCGTAACACTTTATGTTGAAAGCCTTATACCAGCCGAAAGGCGCTTTATGAACTTTAAATCCTTTCTCCTTAAACATCCTCTCCAAACGGTTTAACACGTTCAATGCTTCATCGGCACTTGCTAACTTTGATGATAGATGGGCATACGGATATAATACTATATGCGATGCGTTAACTTTAGAGTAGATATCTGATATATCCTCAAGTACCTTAACAGCTAAACCATTAACTGCTTTCCCATCACCATCCTCAACAGTCGTAAACACTACGAGTACGTTATTGAATTCCCCACTATTATCGGTAATTGGTTCAGCACCTTCTACGGCTTTCTCCCGGACCTCATACCTAAAGTATTCGGCATGAATTATAAGTAAACGCAACTCTCCTCACACATAATGGAATTGATGTAAGGGTTAATAAATTAAGGTGTGAAGTCAGTAAGTGATATCATACAACCTTTTAAAAAGAACACATTAATATAATTTAGGTGTTGCGGTGGGCTGCTAGTGCCTGAAATAACTATTAATGAAAAAGGTGCTATACTTATCAACAAATCCTTATCGATTGACGGACATAGTAATGGTTCTTTAAGAACGGTCACACATATACATTCAGATCATATAAGGGATTTAAGTAAGAGTCTAACCCAATGTAAGGGAATTGCAGCAACACCGCTAACATTAGATTGGCTGGCTGAGTTAGGATACTCATTAAATAGGGGTAATTGCCTCAGACTCAACTACGGTTCGAAGTTTATGGTTGGCGGTTTAGAAGTTACCCTTGAGAAAGCCCACCACATACCAGGCTCATCTCAAGTAGTAGTTATTGATGGGGACGGGTTGAAGGTAGTCTATACAGGTGACTTTAAAAAGCCTGGTAAGGAAACCCCTATAATCGATTCTGATATACTAATCATTGATGCGGTGTATGGGAACCCCTCATACGTTAGAGAATTTGACGACCATATAGAGAGCATACTTGCAGACATAACTAAACAACTACTCAGTAAGGGACCTGTGGTCATCCAGGGTTATCATGGAAAACTTCAGGAAGTCATGCACATACTCAGAACTGATGGAGTATCCGCACCCTACTTACTAACACCTAAGACATATAGACTAACTAAAATCGCTGAAAGATATGGGTTAAGCGTAGATAATTACGTTCCCTTAAACTCCGAGGAAGGGAAGGAAGTAATGAGAAGTAATTGGTTCTTAATACTAGACCATGTGAACTCCGCTCATAACCACACCCTTAAAGATCTTAAAGCTTCGAAAATACTTCTAAGTGGTTGGGAATTTAAGAAGCCTTATAGGTACTTAGGTAATAGGAGGTGGTTAGTGGCGTTCAGCGACCATGCAGATTTCAGAGGACTGATAAACTATATAATCGATTCAAATCCTAAAACGGTGATCGTCAACTCTGTAAGGAGTTCATATGCAGATGTGTTCGCTAGCGAGGTAAGGAAAATCACTAAAAAGGAATGCGTTGTAATGCCGTAACGTATGTTAGGAGTTAACTGCAGGCTGTTCAGCGAGGAAATATCATAGAGCTTAATGGTGTTAAGGAATAGGAATCTCGAAATACACTGTTAACACTTTTTAGTTTCCGTTACTAGATGATTATTGAGGTATTTACGTGAGCGGCTATGAGCTTATTAAGTATGCGTTAAGTACTGATTCCAGAAGGGTTAATGAGAGTATTAACGCTTTTGTACTATATAATGATAGAGCGTTGGATGAAGCGGAACGTATTTTAAGGCTTGGCTTAGAGCCATTACCTTTAGGCGTTAAGGACATCATATATACTAAAGGACTTCGAACTACGATGGGCTCTAAACTCTATAAGGACTTCATACCTGATTACGACGCGTACGTAGTTAAGGTCCTTAAGAAATGTGGGTGGGTGGTCGTCGGTAAGACTAACACGCATGAATTCGCTTCAGGAGCGACATCTACTTCAGGCTTATTCGGTCCTACTAGAAATCCGTTAGATACTAGTAGGATTTCTGGTGGTAGTAGTGGTGGTTCCGCCGCAGCTGTTGCAGCTTCTCTAATACCAGTCGCCTTAGGAAGTGATACAGCGGGCTCTATCAGGATGCCTGCATCGTTATGCGGCATATATGGGTATAAACCTACGTACGGTGTAATCAGTACGTATGGAGTATATCCCCTAGCACCTTCATTAGACACTATAGGCTTTCTAGCTAAGGACTTAAGCTGGGTTTATAGGATTTCAAAGGAGTTCATAAAGTTTGAATTAGTAGATATAGACTTTAGCGATTTGAAGTTAGGGGTGCCGACATGGTTTAAAGTCCCAGATCACCTAAGAGGTGAGTACCAGGATCTCATAGATGAGGTTGAAGGTAAGTTCCTAGACTACGTTGCTAGTTTGGGCTGTGAGTATAGGGATGTCAGCATGCCAATCGCTGAAAAGTATGCTTGGAAGTACTTCCCCGTAATCAGGTATAGTGAGGCTACTGTAACTCACTTAAGTAATAAGGAGAGGTGGGGTGAGTACAGCCCTGACGTTAGGAAGTTGTTGGAGAAAGGCCTAGAGTATAGCGCGGTAGACTATTTAGAGGCAATGGCTCATCGAGAACATGTTAAAGACGAACTCAGCAGGGTTTTAAAAGATGTCGACGCCATCATCACACCAACAACACCCATACCAGCTCCTAAAGTTGAAGACGTCTTAGGTAAGGAGGACGGAATTATAAGAAGTGTACTTACCTATGAAGCGGTCTATGCCTCATACATAGGAGCCCCAGCTATTTCCATACCTGCCCTCAACGTTAGGGGATTACCAGTAGGTATTCAACTCATATGTAATGTTATGGAGGACTCTAAACTTCTGAACATCACGTCTTTAATAACACGGTAAATCCCCTGTAAATCTGAAGGTAAATCAAATATTTTTCATGGCTCTAATGAAAATTTTCCATAGAAATCAAAAATTATTTTAATCTAGACAGGTAGATTAGCTGGGCAGTAAAATGGGCTATGGCGGTAAACGCTTCGATGAGGTACCTAAAATTACTGTAACTCCTCCCGGTCCGAAGTCTAAAACCGTTGTAGAGAGTGATGAAGAGCTTATTATGCAATCCTTTAGCAGGTGGTATCCATTAGTAATTAAGAGCGGTTACGGCCCGGTTGTAGAGGATTTAGATGGGAACCTGTATATAGATTTCAACTCAGGCATAGGTGTTATGAACGTTGGCCATAACCATCCCAAGGTCGTAGAAGCTATTAAACAACAAGCTGATAAGCTACTTCATTATTCGCTGACCGACTTCCTTTATGAAGAGGTAGTGATGCATGCTAAGGAGTTCCTAGAAATAACACCTATAGACGGTAGTAAGAAAGTATTCTACTGTAATAGCGGTACGGAGGGTATTGAAGGAGCTTTAAAGATTGCTAAGGGATACTTCAGGAATACTAGGCAACACGTCCTCACATTCGTAGGTTCTTTCCACGGTAGGACCTTAGGGAGTTTATCGTTGTCAGGGAGTAAACCTATACATAGGAAATACTTCCAGCCATTGCTGCCTGGAGTGATTAACGTACCCTATCCAGACCCATATAGATGTCCTTTAAACGTTGAAGGAGATGAATGTGGGGATGCTGTCATATCGTTTATCGATGACTACATATTTAGTAGGTTGGTTGACGGTGATGACGTAGCTGGTATTTTTATAGAGCCTATCTTAGGTGAGGGTGGTTACGTTGTCCCTCCCAACGACTTCCTACCTAAGCTGAGAAAGCTATGTAGTAACTATGGAATACTACTAATATTCGATGAGGTTCAGTCCGGTATGGGGAGGACTGGTAAGTGGTTTGCAGCCGAACACTGGAACGTGAACCCTGATATCATAGTTTCTTCTAAGGCATTAGCTTCAGGGCTCCCTCTAGGGGCGATAGCCGGTAGGGCTGAAGTAATGTCATTGCCTAGGGGGACTCACGCATCGACGTTTGGCGGTAATCCAGTAGCGTTAACAGCTAGTAGGGCTGTAATAAAGGTTATAAAGGAGGAGGGATTGCTTGACAACGCGTTAAGGATTGGGGAATCAATTATGAGGAGACTTTCAGAATGGATTGATAGGTATGAGTTAGTAGGTCATGTCCGTGGTAAGGGCTTAATGATAGGCATAGAACTAGTTAGGAGTAAGGAGTCGAAGGAATATGCACATAAGGAATTAAGTAAGGTTTTAATGGAGTCGTTTAAGAGGGGGTTAGCTGTTATAGGTGCTGGATACTCAGTGATCAGGATAGCGCCTCCGCTTGTAATATCAGAAGAGCTAGCCCATAGGGGATTGGATATACTTGAGGATGTAGTTAAGGAGGTTAACAATGAGTTTAAACAGTTCAAGTATTAGGGATTTAATAATCAAACTCTTTTCAGAGCACGGTATTATGAGGTTTCATGAGTTAAAGGAGATGTTAGAAGTATTAGGTATCGTAGTAGATGCTGTTGAGTTAAGGACTTTAATAGCTGATATGGTAAGGGAGGGATTGCTTCATAAGGAAGTAGGTAGCGGTTTAAGAAGCCCTCATTAATTAAACCTTAGAAGCTACCCAGTATGTTATTCTTGAGCCGTCACTCATTTCTACCGAGATTTTAAGCGGTAGTGATGGGCCGAACTCTACTGTGGTGATATCGGTTAAGGTTAGCGAGTTAACTAGAACTCTAAGCAGGTCTAAGTCATACTTACTAGACGCTTGACTTTCCTTAACCTCTAAGGAGTATAGAGGGCTGCCTAAAGCTAATGTTTGCTTAAACATCTTATTCTCCAACATACTTACAACCTGTATGTTATTCCCCTCACACCTAAGCTCTAGTTCCTCATCAATTAACTTAGCATCAGCTATGATCTTCCTAAAATCCTCCGAAGGTATTTGAAACCTTATCGGTAAGTCGATAGAGATAGAACCTATTAACTCGCTGCCGACTTCCCTCACATCTGCAGTGTAACTCCTTTCAACCCCTGTCTTCAAATTAATTAACGTTAACTTAAGCACTCTACTACTCTCATTGAACTCCATTAAAACGCTGTCCTTCTTAGTTACCCTCCTCAAACTCCTCAATAATTGAAGTTTATCGACAGTAAGCGTTGTCTCCCTACTGACCTCGAATAACTCAAAAGCTGTCTGAGGTATCATAACCTCAACCAATAGGTTCTTATCTGGGCTTAAACACCGTACTAAAAACCTACTAGAGTCAAAGCTCATCGGTACTTCATCTACAGGCTTTAGACTTCCTTGGAAAACCCTTTTAAACCTGGCTCCTACCGGGTATTTAACTCTGAACATTAAACTCCCACCTAATCCTAGGTCTACGACCAACTTAATATTATTCTTTAATACCTTAAAAGCTGTAGGTTATTATAGAGAGGTTGCTTAAGATGTATAAAATTAGGTTGGTAAGGAACTTCACAGGCTATACATACGTCGAATGCAACTGTGAAGACGCTATTAAATTACTTACCTATCTAAAGGAAGTTTACGGTAGGGATACATCAGATATCAACGACGCTTTACGAATATTAAATAATTTTAACTTCTTCTACGATATGATGAGGAGGAAGTTTAAGGATTTTATATCGCCTAAGAAGGATGAAGGAGATCTGATTAAGGGTTTAGTAACTGTTGATAAAATAAAGCTCTTCAAGAAGGATGGTATTGAATTAGCGCAACTAGTTCTTGATAAGAGGGTTGGATTAGAATTACTATCTAATGTGTTAAGAGAGTTGGGAATGAGTTTTGAAGTCATTCAGGAATGATCGTTCTGAGGGTCACGGCATACTTAAATTACCTGTTAGGGCTTTCCCAATACTACGAATTACATGACAATAGGTGTAGACTAGCGTCTGCAAACTTTATGATGAGTGTAAATTCCCCGCGGCCCGCGCTCTGGGTGGAGGTCTTCACTGCAGATGGTGTTAGTTTTTAACGTGTTCCATGCTGTGTTGGCGGGCTATCTAATAAGGAGAGAGGTATTCACGGATAGCTAAGCATTGTTAGTGGAGGAACGCTTAAATTTGACTATTTACGGTAAGTTTAATAGTTTCATTTTAAGAACTTTATAATAGGTTTGGAAGTGGGAGGTTGAGCGACATTAAGATTAAAAGGCTTGAAGACCTAAGCATTAGCCCTGCTGTCGTTAGTAAGTTGAGGGAGGCAGGGTATAGGACTCTAGAAGCGTTGGCAGCTGCTAACATCAATGAATTGGCAACGGTTATTGGTATACCACTACCTACTGCTCAGAGGATAGTTAACCAGGCTAGAGAGGCTTTAGGACTTAGATTTAAGACTGCCTTAGAGGTTAAGAAGGAGAGATTAGGTATTAAGAAAATTACTACGGGTTCTAGGAATTTAGACGGTCTGCTGGGAGGAGGTGTTGAAATTAAAACCATTACGGAGTTATTCGGTGAATATGGTACTGGGAAGTGTTTCGCAAAGGATACTGAGGTAGTCTACTACAGTGGTGATGAAATCTACATAGAAGCTATTGAGGAGATGTACATCAAATACCGTAATTCGTCTAAGGAGGAAGTATATGATGATGGGTTCTTAGTACGTGTTAGTAACTTATACGTACCGACAATAATCGAAGGCAGTTTAGCGATTGTTAAGAGTAGCGGTATTTATAAAGAAGTGGTTAGCGATCTCTTAGAAATAAAATTAGATGATAATACTACTTTAAGGATTACAGCTCGCCATCCAATGTTAGTGGTTACCGACGGATATTTAAAGTGGTGTCCTGCGAAATACCTAAGACCTGGAGATATCATCGTAGGTGTTAGGAGATCTGTTAAGCTTAATGAGTTGGGGAACTTAAGGTATGTAGATAATTTAAAGGAGGTTGGTTTAGATAGCATAGCTTTGTTTAACGGCTTAACGTACCGCAGTGTTAAGGATATAGAGGTTATGAGGTATAATGATTATGTATACGATTTAATTGTTCCGAAGGTCCACTACTTCATAGACCCTAACGGCTTAATCCTCCATAACACCCAGCTATGCCATCAGCTCTCAGTAAACGTTCAACTACCTATGGAGAAGGGGGGCTTAGCTGGTAGGGCATTGTACATAGATAGTGAGGGCACTTTTAGATGGGAGCGTGTTGAGGCTATGGCAAGGGGGCTTGGTTTAAATCCTGATGAAGTCATGGAGAACATCATATATATAAGAGCTGTTAACAGTGACCATCAGATAGCAATAGTTGATGAAATTATGGAGTTAATACCTAAGGAGAACATAAGATTACTTGTTATAGATTCGGTTACAGGTCATTTTAGGGCTGAATATCCAGGCCGTGAAAACTTAGCGCTCAGGCAGCAGAAACTTAATAGACATCTACATCAGCTTAATAGGATTGCTGATATGTATGACATCGCAGTAGTAGTAACTAATCAAGTTATGGCACGGCCAGACGTCTTCTACGGAGATCCAACTCAGGCTGTAGGTGGGCATATACTAGCACACGCACCTGGGGTTAGAGTTCAATTAAGGCGGAGTAGGGGCAGTAGGAGGATTGCTAGAATCGTAGATGCTCCACACCTACCGGAAGGTGAGGCAGTTTTCGCAATAACTGAAGTAGGAATTAAGGATGTTGAGGAATGATTTTAAACTTAGAAATACCTGGATTAGTATCCATATTAATTACATTAGCTACACTACTTATCGCATCATATTATGATGTGAAGACTAGGGAGATCGCGGAGTTCTTATGGATACCTGCATTAGTAATATCAGCTATACTCACATACCTTACAGTAAAACCAAATACATTAGTAATTATTTTCTCACTCATACCTGCGTTACTGTTATTGATCTTCATGTTGTTCGGATTGATAGGTGGGGCTGACTTCCTGGCAATGCTTCTAATAGGGATATCAACACCTTACTTAAACGTACTGCCCATATCCTTACTCACACTACTTTACTCATTGCTAATACCTTCAGCTATGATCATATATAATTTTGCTGTGAATGTTGTAAGGTATTGGGATGCGTATTTAATGTTGGACTGCGGTACGGCATCTAAGTGGGTGTTATTATTTCTCGGTAGACCTATGAAGGTTTCATCCTTCATTAAAAGTAATTTTCTATACCCGCTGACCGTGCCTCGATGTCACCTCGATGATTACGACGTTATATGTAGGACTTCCTTCGACATAAATGAGGACTTTAAGGAAAATATAAATCATGTGAATATTTGCTTAAGTAAGGGCTATTTAAAATATGATGACTATATCTGGGTGACTCCTGCACTACCCCACGTTTTCTTCATAACTATTGGTTACTTACTAGCGTTAATAACTCCTGAGGAACTTATTTACAGTGTGTTCAAAGTACTATTAGGTATTTGAGGGTGGTAGATTGGGTTATAAGGTCTTATGGGCGCCATGGCGTATGAAGTACATAGCTATGCATCAAGGTAAAACTTGCATATTCTGCGATGCTAGAAGTAAGTCTGATGATGAGTCTTACGTGATCTTCAGAAGTTCTAATTCGTTCGCTATGCTTAACTTATACCCATATAATACGGCGCATGTGATGATAGCGCCCTACAGACATGTTAATAGTTTTGAACTATTAAGCGATGAGGAACTCCTAGACCTCATGAAGCTCATGAGATTAGTGCTTAAATCCATAGATAGCGAGTATAGACCTCAAGGTTATAATATCGGAGCTAACTTAGGGCGGGTAGCTGGCGCTGGTATTGAAGACCACCTACACCTACATATAGTGCCGCGATGGTTAGGTGATACGAATTACATGCCTTTAATCGCTGGTGTTAAGGTAATTCCCGAAGATATTAACGAGACCTACTCTAGGTTGAGGAAATCTATTAATGAAATTTTTAAGCTATCTAGTAAATGATAAAAACTTAGTGTTTACCGCACTTACTTCCTTATAAATCCTGCATATCTAGCCCACTGATATAGAGCTCCGAGAGTCTTCACAGCTCTCTCAGGTTGGCAGAAGAATGTGGGGACACTTGCATGGGTCTCTATATAGTCAACGGCCTGTAAGGTCTCAGGTATATCGCCGCTCATAGATACAACTACAGGTTTATCCATTCCGTTAGCTCTAGCCTCACTAACACCCTCAACTACAGCTTTAGCAAACTCCATCGGCGGAGTTATCACCGTATGCCAATGACCTATAATTACCGCATCGGTCTTAGGATGCATTAACGCTAACTTAATACCTTTTTGCACCATGTCAGGCGTGCATGAACCCGTTATATCCATGGGATTGCCGAAAGCGCCGAATGGGGGTACAAACTTCTTAAACTCGTCTACGAGGTCTTGAGGGGCCTCCATTAAATATAGGTTATTATCTGCTGCGGCATCGCAGAGTAACACACCTAAGCCGCCGGCCATAGTGATTATGAATACGTTCTCACCCTTAGGTGGTGGAAGCATAGCTAATGACCTACCAATGTCGAATAACTCGTCTAAGGCGTAGACTCTAATAATACCTGCCTTCCTAAACGCTGCGTTAATCACTTCATCAGATGCTGTGAGCGCCGCTGTATGTGATTTCGCTGCTTTCTCACCATAGCCTGTCCTACCAGCCTTCAAGATCACTATTGGCTTCTTCTTAGAGACAATCCTAGCGGTTTCAATGAACTTCTTACCGTCCTTTATGGATTCCATGTGAAACGCTACAGCCTTAGTATTTTCATCAGCGTAGAAGTACCAGAGTAGGTCTGAGTGGTCGATATCAGACATATTACCTAAGCCAACGTTTATAGATATTCCAGCCTTCTTCCATCTAGCATAGCCGAAGGCGGCCATACCGACGCCGCCGCTCTGAGCTACGACTGCTAAACCACCCTTATATTCGTAAGGTATTGTGAACGATAGGCTTAAATTATACCAAGGGCTGTAAATACCGTATGTATTAGGACCTATAATTCTGATGCCATGCTCTCTGGCCGTACTAACTAACTTCTCCTGTAGTTCCGGATTACCTGTCTCAGCAAACCCTGATGAGACAACAACAGCAACTGGTACCTTCTTCTCACTTAATGATGGGATTACGTCAGGCACCATAGCAGCTGGTATCGATATTAATGCGGCATCAACTTCAGGGTCCGGTACCGCCTTAATATCAGGATAGCATTTAACCCCTAATATCTCCGTAGCTCTGGGATTTATTGGGTATATCTTCCCCTGATACCCTCCGTCCAATAAGTTCTTTATAACGGCATAACCAACTCTGCCCGGCTCTCTCGAAGCACCGATTACGGCAACATTTTTAGGCCTGAAGAACCTCATAAACCTATTTATAAGGTCTTTTCCATACTCTGGAATACCTTCTGCGCTATACGAACTCATAACCAACACCAACTTAAATTTAAGGGAAGCATATTTAAGTGTTTACTTTAGTCGAATTTTAAATTTTTAAGACTTTTAAGTGCGTAGAGTTATTTTCGTAGTGGTGTCAGCTATTGATTTGGCTACTTTGAGGGTTAAGAGTGTTGAAGAAGAGGTTAGGAAGTTCTGGAGTGAGAATAATGTATCGTCTAAGTGGAGGGAATTCAGAGAAAATACGCCGGTCTACACGTTCCTTGAAGGACCTCCAACCGTTAACGGTTACCCACATGTGGGGCATATCAGAGGTAGGACGTACAAGGACTTCGTCTTAAGGTATTATAGAATTAAAGGATACAACGTATGGGCTCAGGGGGGTTGGGACGAGCAAGGATTACCTGTTGAAGTTGAGGTTGAGAGGAAATTAGGTTTAAAGAATAAGAAAGATGTTGAGCTACTTGGTTACGAGAACTTCGTATATGAATGTAATAAACTAGTAGACCATTACTTAGAGGTTTGGTCAGATATAGGTACATCTAGGTTAGGCTTATGGCTTGACCTGGTAAACGCGTATGAAACCCGTAAGGCCCATTATATAGAACATGTATGGCACTTCATTAAGAAGATGTATGAGAAGGGGTTACTCTTCGAAGGGTTTAGAGTTCTCCCTTACTGCCCTAGATGTGAGACAGCGTTAAGTGATGCTGAAGTTGACCAAGGATATGATGAGAAGGTATCACCGTCAATTTACGTTAAGTTTAAAGTAGATGGTTATGATAATACGTATCTACTGGTTTGGACCACTACTCCGTGGACGTTAGTAGATAATGAAGCTGTTGCCGTGAAGGAGGACGGTGATTACTGTAAAGCATTGCTAGGTAACGACTACGTATTCATCGCTAAAGACTTAGTTACTAGTATATCAGAACTCCTAGGTGTTAAAGTAGTTTGTGTTGAAGAATTTAAGGGCGAGGCATTAAGAGGTCTGAGATATAGGCACCCGTTAATCGATGAGGTCCCAATACATGAAGAGCATGAAGATTCTCATACAGTGGTTACGGCTGAATTCGTATCCTTAAATGAGGGCTCAGGACTGGTTCACATAGCGCCTGCGCACGGCCCTGAGGACTACGAACTAGGCATTAAGCATGGCTTGCCGATAAGTAATAGTGTTGAGGTCAACGGGGTTTTTAACGAGTTCGGCGGATATTTCAGGAATTTAAACATTGAGGAGACCTCACGTAAGGTTATTGAGGTCCTGAAATCTAAGGACCTCTTAGTATATGAAGGAGCTATAACCCATATGTACCCACATTGCTGGAGATGTGGGACTCCGTTAATCTATAGGACTGATAGGCAATGGTTTTTAAGGATGACCGCTATTAAGGACGAATTAGTTAAGAGCTTAGATAGTGTTAAGATATTCCCTGAGAAACTCAGCGATAGGTTCTACAATTGGTTAGCTAATGTTAGGGATTGGACGATCTCAAGGTCGCGTATCTGGGGAACCCCCCTACCAATATGGAGATGTAGGGAGGACCCCAGTAAATTATTGGTCGTAGGCTCTGTTGAGGAACTCATTAAGTTAGCTGTAGAGGTCCCGGATGTAGATAAGGATAGATTAGTACATAGGCCGTGGATAGATAGTGTAAAATTGCTGTCTGAAGGATGCCGTGAGTGGGTACGTGAACCATACGTAGTAGATGTGTGGATAGATAGTGGGGTAGCCTGGATAGCTAGTATTGATGGGCTGAGGAAGAAAGAACTGTTTGAAATGCTTTACCCATACGACTTCGTAACTGAAGCCATAGACCAGACTAGGGGTTGGTTCTACTCATTACTTGCTACTTCAGTTTTAATGTACGGTAAGCCGCCATACAAGAACATACTGATTCAAGGACATGTGGTTGATAAGTATGGTCAAAAGATGAGTAAATCTAAAGGCAACGTCATCTGGGCTCATGAAATATTCGATAAATACGGTGTTGACCCGGTTAGGGCCTACATATTAACGAAGTTTGCACCAGGTGATGTGTTCTCCTTCGACCCAGATGAAGTTAAGGAGATGATCAATAAGTTAAACATCGTGTGGAATATCTACAGATTTGCACATATGTATATGTCATTAGATAGGTTCGATCCTAAGACGTATAAGTTAGGTGAACTGTTAACATCGGCAAAGGCTGAAGACCTATGGATACTTTCAAAGTTTTACAGCACTTTAAAAACCTATGAGGAAAGCATGGAGAGGTACGAGCTACATCAATCAAGTAGAGCTGTCTTTGAATACCTAATAGAGTATTTAAGTCATAGGTATGTAAGGCTTGTGAGGCCAAGGGTCTGGAGGGAGGAAGGGGATGATAAGTTCGTCGCGTATACGGTACTTTATGAGGTGTTGAAGGGGTCGTTAAAGATGCTTGCACCTATAATACCGCATATAAGTGAGTATTTATGGCAGCGCTTCGTTAAGTATTATGAACCTGATGAGGCTGAGAGCCTCCATCTAACTACACTCCCTCAAATTAATGAGGACTGTATAAGAAGTGATTTAGAAGAGGTTTTCGAGCTAATCTTTGATCTATATACCTCAGTTAACTCTCTTAGGAACCTCCTCGGCATTAAGTTAAGATGGCCTATTAGAGAGGTTAACATCGAATTAAGTGGAGAGTTATCTACGAAGATATTAGAATATTTAGACATAATTAAATTCTTAGCCAATACTAAGAATGTCTTCGTAACTGCTGAACTACCTAGTAAGTGTTTAGGTGAGGACTACCTAACTAAGGACTTCAACAGATTTAAGGTGTGTGTAAGTAAGGGTGTGGATAAGGAGTTATATTTCGAAGGAATTGCTAGGGAGCTTATTAGAAGGGTCCAAGTGATGAGGAATAAGGCAAATTTAGCAGTAGATGAGCTTATAGAACTCGCTATATTCACAGATGATGAGGATGTGAAGGAAGCCATTAGCGTGTTCCGTAACTTCATACTTAACGAAGTCAGAGCTACGTCATTAATCGATGAGAAGGAGGATATGTACTTAGTTAAGTGGGATCTTGAAGGTAGGGAGGTCACTATAGGTATAAGGGGTTCAAGAAGGGTTTAGATACGATGAACTCTGATACTATTTGACAAACTTCTTAGTTGGATGTACATAGTCCTTAGGTGCTTTGCTGTAACATTCTAAATATTTACGAAGTGCTTTAGGTATTTCAACCGCACCGTCAGTTTTTTGGTGGTTCTCAAGTATTGCGGTTATGGTTCTAGTGCTAGCAATAGCTGTTGAGTTTAATGTGTAGATGTAATCCCTAACACCTCCCTTACGTCTTAAATACCTGATGCGGAGTCTATATGATTGCCAGTCAGTGCAATTACTACAGCTAACCAACTCTCTGAACTTACCTTGAGCTGGGTACCAAACCTCTAAGTCATATTTCTTAGCTGCCGGAGCCCCTAACTCACCGGAAGACACATTAACCACTCTGAACGGTAGTTCTAAACCTCGATATAGTTCCTCAGCATTACTGATTAATTGTTCGAAGACTTCCCAACTCTGCTCAGGTAAGGTATACGCGAATTGTTCTACTTTATGGAATTGATGTACTCTGAAGATCCCTTTAATATCCCTACTACCTGCTCCAGCCTCCTTCCTAAAGGAGGGGCTAATACCTACATATAGGATTGGTAGGTTGTCTTCAAGTAATTCATCACCTGCATGAAGAGCTGCAAGAGAGTGTTCGGCAGTAGCTATCAAGTATAGATCCTCACCATCAATTTTATATATCGCATCCTTAAACGTGTTTAAGTCTATAACGCCGGACATGTACTGATGCCTAAGCATATATGGGGGGAGTACTAACTTAAACCCCTTATTAGTCAGATAATCTATTGCGTAGGTCAGCAATGCTATGTCAAGCCAGACAATATCATCAAATAAGTAGTAAAACCTCGACGACGCTACCTCAGCAGCTTTTAGAGTATCCCCTAAATTAAGCACGTATTCTAACATATCTGCATGACCCACCGGCTTCCAGTCAATTACTTCATAATCCATATTCATACCCAGCTCTACGGTAGACTTCATGAACTCATCTAAGAACTCGCTATACACCTTAGCCCTACCCCAAACCCTTACAGGAACGTTATATCTGTCGTCAGGACCTACTGGGACTGAGGGATGTACGATATTAGGCATTAAGGAAAGCATGTTATCCCTAGCCCTCTCAACCTCATCTAACTTCCTCTCAAGGTCTTCTATATTCTTCAGAAGTTTTTTAGCCTCGCTTATCAGAGCTTCACGCCTATCCCCACTTAACTTAGCTACCTGCTGACTTATCTGATTATGTTTATGCCTTAAATTATTAACCTCTGTCAACAACCTCCTCCACTCAACATCATATCTTATAGCTTCATCAACTAATGAAACTTCCATGAACCTCTTCCTCAGCGAGTCACGAAGTACTTCAGGGTCTCTCCTCAAATACTCTAATATACTCCACGGCATCTAATCCCCTCTAAAACACTTCATAGGTTTCAAAATATAAATAGGTTTACTTAACTTAATCTCTGTGAAGAACTAGTTGTTAAGGCTGAGATGGAATAAGTAGTTAATTTAACTATTTAATACTGCGTCTTAATCCCAAAACCTCCTTGTGGAGATGTACTTCTTTTCAAGTTCATATATAGCGTTGTAGAATTCTTCTTCAACCTTAAAGCTTAAGGCTTTCTTAGCTGTTTCAGGGCCTACTCCGTAGGCAGCTAGGGCGATCACGGCTTTCTTACCGTAGTTTAGGATGAGGTATGCTGATTCTTTCAACCTAATAAATTCGTCTTTTTCAGCGTTATCTAATACGAACTTGTAATTCCTACCTGATTTTAAGCCCTTATGTACTATCTTAATAACGTTATCACTTAAGTCCTTACTAACACCTACATACCTCACACCGCATTTAGGGCATGATATAATATCTGGTAGGTCTTTAATAACGCTTACATAGCTGTGACCACACCTCATACATATCAATCTTACCTTCTTATTTAATAACCTCCTCCTCACAATCTCCGATACGACGTTCTTAGGTACGTATTTAGCTAGGGCCCTTCCGCTAAAACCCGGTATTTTAAGGCCTTCAAGGGCTAGAGGCGATAACTCGCTGACCTCTATAAACTTAATTAAGGTTTTACCTTCAACAATCCTTTTAACAAATTTCTTAATAGTCATGACGTCTACATATCTACACATAAGTTCGTTAAGTACTTCCTTGGAAATCAACTCGTTATTTTCAAACTTCCTGGCAAGCACGTTAATTATATTTAAAGGTGTGTTATCCGGTATAACCCCTAAACGCTTAAGGATGTTAATCAGCGTATATCTGTACATAGGTGATTTCCTTAAGGCATCGCTAAACAACTTCTCTAAATTAGTATCTATGAGAGCAGACATCACTGCGGATTTGATACCGTCTAATGATATGTAGTTAGGTAATTGGATAACTACTCTGTAAGGGTCTGATTTAATTAACGGATTCAGGCCTAAGTACTTGCTGAAGGTGTAGCCGAGTAAGCTGCTTAAACCTCTATTACCTCTACTTCCCAGACATACATGTAAGACGATAGTAGTAGGGGATGACTTCCTAACCTCTACAACAGCTAAGCTCTCTGTAGGTAGCGGGTAACCACTTCTAACATGTTTCAAGATGAGTTCATTTAAGTACTTTAGAGAGTCCTCGGAGATTAACTCAGCATATTGGTGTGGTAAGTAGTTAAGAGCTATTAACTTTCTTAACGCGCAGACCTCCCTAGCAACATTATGTTCAACCGGTATTGTCTCACCAACCCAAGATGGAATTAAGTACTCCTCATTACCTACCTCCTCGACGTAGACCTTCCTCTCCTCTTCTTCGATGTTAAGTACTCTCCATAACCTCCCACCTAAAATTAAAGTAGAACCCTCATTAATCTCTAAAGCTACGAATTCCTCATCTAACCAACCTATAGAACTCATAGTAGCTAGGTCGATGACCGAATAACGAGGGGAATCAACAATCATAGTAGTAGTTAAGTAGTAAATCCTACCCCTCCCAGTAGCTTTAATTAAGAAGTCCTCTAACTTAATTAGGGAGAGTTCAGAAAGCAATCCTACCACCTTAGTGAACTCCTCAAAGGTTAGGTCTCTAAATACGTATGAGTTCCTTAACACTTCATAGGCTGAACGAATATCCATTCCACCCTCTTGAAGGAGTAAGCCAACTATCTGATGAGAGAGTACGTCGAGGGAGTTCTCATAAACTGAAAAGCCTTCTAACTCGTTATTAAGAGCTCTGCGCATGATTACTAACGACTCCAGAATATCATCTAAAGAAAGGTCTGCGATGATGTACCCTCTAGCTTTAAGCCCCGCTCTATGCATGCTCCTACCAACCCTCTGAATTAATTTAACGACTTGCCTAGGTGATGATGACTGAATGACAGCATCTACATTACCTACATCAATACCTAATTCAAGACTTGACGTTGCAACAACACCTTTAATATCCCCCCTCTTTAACCTTTCTTCTATAACCTCTCTTTCCTCCTTCGATAAGCTACTATGATGTACGTATACGTTAACTCCTAACTCCCTTAACTTAAAACCTAGTAACTCAGCTTCGTCCCGCGTGTTAGTGAATAGTATTACCTCGTTATGCCTACTCATCAACTCCTTAATCAGTGAAGCCCTATCAACTAAGGCGTCGGGGCTATACGGGGTTATCAACTTGATGTCCATCTCCCTAACATCGGATATCACGACCTCATCCACCATTCTACCATATGAGAAGAACTTCTTAGCGAGTTGGACATTACCTATACTGGCAGATAGGCCTATCCTCTGAGGTTTACCTGCAATTAACTCAAGCCTGCTGAGAGAAGCTATTAGCTCAGAACCCCTCTTACTACTAATTAATTCATGGAGTTCGTCAATCACCACATATTTAGTGTTAGCGATGTAGTCCCGTAAAGAACTACTTATTAGGAGGTATTGAAATGTTTCAGGAGTAGTTATAATTATATGTGGGGGGTTCTTCTCTAAGGACTTCCTCAACCTCTGCGGTGTATCGCCATGACGTACCTGCGCTGTTAAACCTAAATCAGAACATATATCTGCTAACCTCCTCATCAAATCCCTATTTAACGCCCTCAAAGGGGTCACGTATATTAGACTAATTGGTTGATGTTCGCTCCGGTTGTTTAACATCTTAGATATTAGCGGGAACACAGCTGCTTCTGTCTTCCCATACCCAGTAGGAGCTACTATCAGTACATCACGTCCTCTGAGAATTAACGGTATAGACCTCCTCTGAACTTCTGTTAAGCCATTATAACCGTATTTAGGCATGACTTTAAGTAGGTTCGGATGAAGTAGTTGTAGTACGTCCTTAACATCACTCATTCTAACACATCTAAGAACATACAACAGCAAAAAACTTATACTTTAATATCAGGGATATGTTTAGTATGGAGGTATCAGGGTTTAAGAGGCTGACAGTAGCTTTACTCCTACTCTTCTTAAACTTAATGCTAAGCAAATTACTAGAACTATCTACATCACTTATTTTCTTAGTAGTGATTGTCAACTCGTTATACGTGGTTATCTTCATAGTAGGAGTCATAGTGGGGTTTCTAGGTAATGTGTTAGTAGTTGCTGCAGAGATAGCTACCCTAGTAATAGTATATTTAGTGAAGCTTAACATAGGCCCTAACATCTCACTCCTCACGTACGTTGTGCTCCCCTACTTACTAGGCGTTATCACCGGTTCATCATTTCTTAAGAGATTCTACTTAACGCAACTTAAAATTTCTGTGGGGCTGCGGTCTTTAAGTAATTTCCTCATGATTGCAGGATCTTCATTTATAGCTACGTACTTCATATATTATATGCCTATCATTAATGAGTTACTACTCAGTAGTAAGTCGTTAACGGGTTTGAACTACTACCTAGTGGTCTGTGGTCTAATATTTAACTCATTCATAGCATCGCCTCCAACCCAACTTAAATTAAATGCTTTGAAGTCTTCCCTCACATACGTCTTACTAATAACCGTCATATCATTGTCTTGGATTTCAACACCTTCTGTAATTCTCATCAATTTTAACTACCTAGGGTTTGGAGAGGACTACCTCATCTTAGGTAGGGTTATCAGGAAATTAGATGGTAGGAAAAAACCTAGATACCTGTTTGGGAAGTATGTTAAAATACCCATCACTGCTAAGGACAATAAACACTTAGTAATAGTTGGTATGAGCGGTAGTGGTAAGTCATATCTTGCAATGAAGATTGTCAGACAATTATTTGGGAAACTCCCAGTATTAGTCGTAGATCCTCACGGTGAGTACGTCGAATTAGCTAAAGAATTAAATGGTAAGGTCTTAACACCTATTGAAAGCATGGTAAACCCTTTAGATACTTTAGGTAAGCCTAAGAACGTAAGGGCTGAGGAGGTCAGCGATATGATTAGGAGGGTGTTTAAATTAGGTAACATCCAGAAATACTCGCTATACACTTTAATATTAAGTACGTATGAGAGGTTAGGGGATAATTTAACACCTACGTTTAATGACGTATACTTAACCCTAACACACTACCTTGAAGGTAATTCTAATTCAGGGGAAATACACCTTAGTAAAGAGGTTCTTAACTCGTTAATCCCCTACCTAGACCTACTTAGAGGCTCCTACCTAACATCGACGACTGTACGGTTTGAGGACCTATTAAACGGGTTATCAGTTATTGATTTAAGCGTAGTTGAGAGCGAGTCCTTAACATGTATTTATGTTGAAAGTTTGTTTTACCTATTAGGGATATATGCTAAAACTTATAGTAAACCATTATTCGTCGTTGTTGATGAAGCCCATAGGTTTATGGGCGGCAAGAACGCGCCATTGCTAAGTAAGTTAGTCATGGAGGGGAGGAAATTCGGGTTAAGCCTTATAGTAATAACTCAGCAACCGCTTGACTTAGAGGCAAGCATAATAGCTAACTCCGCATGTATAATTTCATTCACGATTCAAGAATTAAATAACTTAAATTACATATCAAAAGTCTTATGTAGTAGTGGTGTTAGGTATGAAGTAGTTAGGGATTTAGTAGCTAATCTTAAGAAACATGAAGCATTAGTGAGAATTAGAGATGAAGAAGTTTTATACATCATTAAAGCTTAAATGTATTTAATGATGTAAAGATTGAGGGTTTAACTGTTGAGCGAGGAGGAAGCTCCTGTAGAAGTAGAAGAAGAAGTAGTTGAGGAGAGAGGCAGAGGATCTGTTGAGGATGAGTTTGAAGAAGTTTTAAGAGGGTTTACGGTAGAGGGTTTAGAGCTTATGCTGGCTAGAGTCGAGGAAATCGATAAGATGGTTAGAGGTGTACTGACTTCTTCTGAGACTAAATCGGAGGAGAAGCAGGTAGGTGAAGGAAAACAACGAGAAGGAACTAAGCCTAAGTCCTCTAAAAGGGCTAGGGATAGAAGAAAGAGAGGGTAATTATCGTATTGAAACATTTATGAGCATAGGACTTAAAATTGTATCAATGATAACTAAGGTTCTGAGCTATGTAGCTTCCCACAACATTAAGCAGCCCTCAAAACCTAAAGCCACTCAGCCAGGCTGAACCTACCCAACAGCGGATTTCCTATAACTACACTACAAGTTATGTCTACTCAAGCTTATTTACTCTGAAATTACTGCCGTAGCTTAACCTAGGTCATCGCTTTTTACTTCACCTTAATTGAAAGTATTTATTTAAGTGAGTGATGGACTACCGTGTTATTTTACTATATGTCTCGAAGATGTTCCTAGGTCTACCAGCTGAGGTCTACTGATCTACTGATTCAGTACTTTCTGGTTAACCTCATAAAAGTATTTGCATTAGCTCCGCACACAGCGCAGCTGAGGCCTTTAGCTTCTGAGTCTAATGGAGTGCCTAAGGCATCACATTCTAATACCTCAAGTAATTTTAATCCGCATTCATGTTTACCGCACCACGGCAGTTCTACAATACCTTTACTGTTGTTTAAGAATTCCTTAGCCTTACTGATATCTGTGAATCTCATGGTCTTAGATTTAAATACTTGCCAAGCCCTGCTACTTAAGGTGTTGTTGTAGTCAAGACCTATTTCCTCAACCTTATTTAAAAGTTCTTTAAGTTCAACCTTAATCCTCTCTAACGTATCCCTTCTGAATACCGTTACGTAATTACCTTCTACTTCCTTCATCCCTACCTCAACTCTTAATGGGACACCTCTGAATTCCCAGTAGTAAAACTTCTCACCTGGTCTTAACTCGTCACGTAAGTCTTCGTAGACTCTATAACCCTTACTTATGAGTACTTCACGTACCTTACTTGAGTACTTAAGTACATCATCGTATGTCTCAGCCGTTATTAAAGGTATTATAACTATTTGTATCGGCGCTATGTGGAAGGGGAGTACTAAGCCCCTCCGATCTCCGTGTACTGCAAACATTGAAGCTAATACGCGTTCGGAGATCCCGTAACTTGTCTGCCAAGCATAATCTATACTCCCATCCCTCTTCTGAATTCTTACTTCGAAGACCTTGGTGAAGTTCTGGCCGAGGTTATGTACAGTCCCAATCTGTAAGGCCCTACCATCAGGTAGTAAGGTATCAAAAGCTATGGTGTATATGGCCCCTGCAAACTTATCCCACTCAGGCCTCTTAGATATGATGTAAGGAATGCCTAAGGAGTTGAAGAACTTACTGTAAACATCTATGGCTTCGAGTACTTGTCTCTCACAATCGTTGAAGTCCTCATGAACGGTATGTGCTTCCTTAAACGTGCTTACTTCTCTAACCCTAATCATAGCCCTAGTTGCTTTAGTCTCATATCTAAATATACTCACAACTTGGTAGTACTTCTTAGGCAGTTGTTTATAGCTCTTAATCCAAAAACTCTCTAAGTATGTTAAGGAGGTCTCACTAGTAGGTCTTAACGCCAGCTTAATATCTAACGGTTCTAAGCCGCCGTGGGTAACCCAGTAAACCTGGTCCTCAAAACCTCTAATATGTTCAGACTCTTTCTTAATTATGTTTTCAGGTATTAGTAGTGGTAATAGTATTTCTTCATGTCCAGTGCTGTTGAGTAACCCTCTTAAGATGCTAAGAGCGTTTTCCCTAATTTTAAATCCGTAGGGAAGCCAAACACCCATACCTTTAGCTGGGTACCTACCGTAGTCGTAAACCTCAGAAACCTCTAAGACGTAGTCAAACCACTCGGAAAACGACCTGCCAAGATCTCTGTATACGTTAACCTCACTCAACGGCTAACACCAACAACTAGTGATAATAAGTGGTTTTAAAGATTGTACCCAACATCGGTAAAACGCTTAAAACGTATAGACGTTAAAGATTAAAAACACTGAAGTATAAAACATAGAGAGAGGTGTGTGGACATACCTAAGAAGAGGGAGAGTAGGGGTAGACATAAAGGCGGTAAGGGGTCTGTAGGTGCTGTACATTGCGATCAGTGTGGAAGGCTAATCCCTGAGGATAAAGCGGTATGTATTACTAGGACGTACTCACCGGTAGATCCGCAGTTAGCTGATGAGTTAGAGAAGAAAGGAGCTATAATTGCTAAGTACCCTATAACTAAGTGCTACTGTATTAGCTGTGCAATATTTTTAGGTATAATTAAGGTTAGATCTGAGGATGAAAGAAAAGTCATTAGATAGTTAGGTGGGAATATGCGCATACCGAAGAAGTTAAATAGTTACTGTCCTAGGTGTAAGACACATACAGAACACACTGTTACTATATACAAGCACGGTAAACGTAGGTCTTTGGCCGAGGGTGAGAGGAGGTATGCACGTAAGCAAGAAGGTTACGGCAGTAAGAGAAAGCCTGAACAGAAGAGATTTGCTAAGGTCACTAAAAAGGTAGTTCTTAAGCTTAAATGTTCGAAGTGCGGCTACATAACGCATAGAAGGGGTATTAGGATTAAGAAAGCTGAGTTAGTTGAGGTGGTAAAGTAGTTGAAGAAGAGAAAGTCATTGATACCCATACCTAAATCTAAGTTTATAAAGGTTAGATGTCCGTCATGCGGTAATGAACAAGTAGTATTCGACCACGCAACATTCCCCTCCAGATGCTTAGTATGCGGGGTTGTCCTTGTAGTTCCATCTGGCAGTAAAGCTAAGATATTAGGTGAGCTAATTAAGATCATGAGTTGATGTGATGGTAAGGAAACGAAGTGAGCTACCTGAGGTTGGAGATCTAGTAATAGGCAACGTCGTTAAGACTTTTGAATACGGTGCGTACGTCCGCTTAGAAGAGTTCAGAAGTTATGAGGCTTACCTACCTTGGAGTGAGGTAAGCAGTAAGTGGGTTAGGGACGTTAAGGAGTTTGTTAGGGAAGGTCAGAAAATCGTGGCTAAGGTTATTCGAGTCGATAGAAAGAAGAAACAAGTCGATATATCACTTAAGAGGGTTAGTGATAGCGAGCAGAAGAGGAAGTTGCTTGAGTGGAAGAGAGCTCAGAGAGCTGAGAAACTACTTGAAGTCGTTGCTTCGAAGTTAGGCAAGACGTTAGACAGCGCCTATGAGGAGGTTGGGTGGAAATTAGAAGATGTTTATGGGGAAATTTTCAAGGGTTTAGAGCTTACAGCATATCAAGGTGAGGAAGTGCTTAGAAAGGTTGGGATAGCTGAAGAATGGATAGGTCCTATAATGGATGAGTTAAAGAAGCATATAGAGGTTAGGAAGGTTAAGGTACGTGGCTTACTAGTATTAACTTCAGCTGGCCCGGACGGAGTAAGTAAGGTTAAGGAAGTACTTCTAAAACCTCTCAGCATGTTGGGTAATAAGTTAGATAGGAACACGTTGATTAAGGTCTATACCATAGGTGCCCCCAGATATGTGGTTGAGGTAATATCAACTGATTATAAGCAGGCTGAGAAAGTCTTAAATGACTACGTATCTATGGCGCAGAACATAGCTAAGACGTCTAACGTTACCTACAGTTTTGAGAGGAAGTACTAAATGCAGTGGTTATTACGTAGGTGCGCACGTTGCAGGTCTTACACCCTTCAAGAAATTTGTACTAAATGCGGTGGGAAAACACTCATCGCCCATCCACCTAGGTTCTCACCCATGGATAGGTATGTAAGGCATAGATTAGTGCTTAGAACTATTAATGAGCAGTAGCCCGCACCAAGCTCTTCAGATATTCCGGATGTTTCAAGGTGTTCGTATTCATTGGATTTGGCGTGGATTCCACCATCAAAACCACTCACAGATCATGGGTTCATCGAGGGCTTCCCTGCGAGGCTGCGTCATAGGTGTTGTAGTGGGGTGTTATGAGGTGTCCCTATCCCCGTCGGTCACGTCGTCATCGAAGTTAACGTGTTTCCAATCATCGACTATGGTTAAGGACACTTAAAAACTTCTACTCAACTCTAGTCTTAAATCACCAAGGCACTTCTTTAATCCTAAGCGTATATGCTATGAAGTTTGTCAATGGATGAAGTATTAGAGATATGCTTATGACTATCAGTAAGGACCATAGGTCTAACGAATCACTCAACACTAATAACGAGTCTATGTTAAACGCCTTGATAAGGAAGTATGAACCGAGTAGGTAATCTACTTGATCGAACGGTGGGAAAGGCCCTCCCTCCCGTATTCCTAATCTTCGTTTAATGAATGCGTTAACCGAATCACCTAGCAGAGCTCCTAAACCTGTAAGTAAGGTATATGGAACCCATAGGATGTCTTTGGAGATGTAGGTGTATCCAAGACCTAATGATAAACCACCCAATAAACCTAATGTAAATCCTTCCCATGTCTTCCCATCACCTAAAATCCTCCTACCATCTACGAAGTTTCTATTAAAGTCTATAGGATGTCTACGTCGGAATAACACCCTAGCAAGTACTGGTAATGCGTTGGCAGCCATTGCTGGTAGGAAGAGTATTAATGACCACACGATCTTTAGGGTGATTTCGTTAAGGTTCATTGCTCAAGCCACTCAACACCGTTGCTACTGATCACGTATTTCATTTCTAGATTAATTTCTCTGGGGAATTCTATAAATAATTTTCTTACGTTTTCTTTAAACCTCTCAAGCTTAATCACGTTATCACACCAGTACTTAAGTATGTGGAAACCGCTCATCTTAATTTCATCGTAAAAACCGCTTACCTGAGCTACGAGTAAGCAGGTAATACCGTTGTTAACACTCATATCGCTAAGTAAGGCTAATATCGTATTAAGCACTCTACTAGCACTTGGGTCGTAATTAACTTCAGCCCTATAGAAATTATTCACGGTATCTATAGCTATAGCTTTTAAATCGTTTCTTAAGTTCTCGTAGACATTAAGTATTAGTTGAAGCAAACTATTACTATCATATACATCTACAAATAAAGCATTCTCTGAAAATCTATATCTATTTAGAATTGCTGAATATAGAGGTCCCTCAGTACTTGCGTATAAGACCTTACGGTCTGTGGCTGTAGACATGCTGCTTAATAGCCATAACACAATATTGGTCTTACCAACACCTGCTTCACCGTAAGTCAGCGAGACTCTGCCTTCAACCAATCTAACGAGTTCACCTACTTTAATAATACCACCTTAAGCGTTAAGTACTAGCAGTGGATTCAATAAACTTTATTACTAGACGCTTAAAATAATTATCACGGTGGTTACATAGTCGGACATCGTAGAAATAGTGTAGAAATAGCAGCGTTCATATATAATCCTAGGATACTTGTACGTGCGTTGGACGTGATGAAGAATTACGATATAAGGCTTTTCATACCCGACGACGTTAAGTCTCTTAAGAACTGCAATGAGTTATTAGTAGATCGTGAAGGGTTAGATATCCTGAAGGACTACCTAGATATTAACAGTCTTAACTACTACCTAATAAGCGATGATGCCTCGATATATAGATTCGTAGTTAGAGTATTCGGAGTTGAAAACGTTAAGGTACTGCAGGTGGGGGTAGACATAGGTAGGAGGTTAGCGTACGTCGTCCTCTGCGATAGCTTACTCCTTAAGGCAGGGTATGCGTTAAGTCCTAAAGACCTAATAGAAGACTTAAGGAGACTTAGGGAATTCCTAACACCTAGTGAGACTGTTGTTAAAGTAGGTAGTTCGATAGTTAACGGCGGTCTGAAAGTTAATTACCTTATGAGAGAATTACTTACATCAGGATTTGAAGTCATGGTAATAGATGAGAATAGTTCGTCATCTAAAATGTGGAACATTTTAAGCGGCTATAAGACGAGGTTTACAACCGATATACATGCAGCGTTAAACATAGCATTTAGAGAAGGAATCAGGGTTAGTAAAGCGTTTCCCCACCCATAATTAATTAAGCGTCTTAAAACTTTTTACTCAGCGCACGATTAGTTGAGGAAGGTTATTACGGTTAAAAAATAGTATGGCTTGAGGTGCTGAGTGATGATGGTCGTCATTCCTAGTTCTTAATCTTCATCAGCCTTCCTTCATACATCGCTTCAATTACCTTAAGAACCCTTTCCTTGGTGAGTTCTATAGGGCTATTAGGTCTTGGCCACTCTTTAACACTCCTCTCTGCAAGTGTTTCTAATTCTGCCTTTGAAACACCTATATCTCTAAGGCTTAGAGGTATGTCTAAGTCTTCAAGTAATTTCCAAGCAGCTTTCACCGCTTCCTCAGCTGCCTCTCTCACCTTTAACTTAGTCGTATCTATGCCAGCAGCCTTAGCCATTGCAGCTAATTTCTCCGGAACAGCGGTTAAGTAGAACTCCATTATGTAGGGCAGTACCATACCGCAAGCCGTTCCGTGATGTACCTTGAATTGAGGTCCGAAAGTCTGTGAAATGCTGTGTCCAAGTATAGCTCTTCCAATGTTTAGTGGTGCACCAGCAGAAGTAGCTGCTAGTGACATGAAGTACCTAGCTTCAGTATCGCTTCCTTTATAATACGCCCTCCTCAAATACTTAAATACGAGTTCTATTGACAGAAATCCTAACGCATCAGACATCGGCGATGCGTCTAAGGATATCATACCTTCTACTGCGTGACTTAATGCGTCAAGACCTGTACCGGCAGTAATTTTAGGAGGTAATGTATAGGTGAATACAGGGTCTACTACCGCTATATCTGGGAGGACGTTGTACCCGTTAATCCCTACCTTACCAACACCCCTAGTGAATACCGTATACCTACTTACCTCGGAAGCCGTACCAGCAGTAGTTGGTAAAGCTATAACCGGTGTTAACCTCTTAGGTATTTTATCCATACCTATGAATTCCTCAACGTCCCTACCTGGGTTATCCTTAGCAGCTGCACTGACTTTAGCTATGTCTAACGTAGAACCGCCTCCAATACCGATTACAGCCTTAAAATCGTCCTTCCTGATATACTCAACCGCTCTCCTCAAGCATTCTATGCTAGGTTCATACTCAACATCCGTATACGTATCAACCACATAGCCGTTTTCCTCTAAACCCTTAACGGTTTTAATAACGTGTTCTAACCCCTTAAGAGCTGGATCTAATACTAAGAAGATCTTAGAACCCTTCTCAACACCTACTAGTTGAAGCTCGTTGTGTAGTTTTAGAGCTCCACTAACCTCAAACACAATCCTCTTAGGCATGTAAAACGGTGTTGGCGTCGTAATTAACTTGTAGACTGAGTACATTGGATTAATCCCCGGGTTATTAGTTACGCCGATGAGATTATAAATATTATTAGATAGGTGTGTATTAGCTATGGATAAGTAGTGAAGAACGTAGAGGTGTTAAGCTCACTACCCCGTATGACTATATTAAAGTAATACGTTGATTAGGGCTTGAGGGATATGCCTTAAACTCCTGAAGTACCTCACCGCCAACGGAAGCTGTCTACGAGGTCTTTAAGGTTGAGGTTGGGTTGTAAATAGTTTCTACCTACTAAACTTTATTAGCTTAAATGGGTTTGGAGGTGGTTGTGGGGGGTTTGAGCGGGGGTTTACGCCTGATCATAACAGTGGATAAATAAGAACTACTTGATGGTAGTTAATAATTACTCCATTTACTTAGCAGTTTTAATAGCTTACCTGCCTGTACGTCATCTATTGCATATATGTTTAAAACGCATTCGTAGGTCTCACCATATACGCAACTTAAAGATATCACATCGTAGCCGCCGTCAACACATGTTCTTATTACGTCTTGTAAGTCCTTAATTTCCTTAAGTTTGACCTTAGTCTCAACGGTTACGCCTTCAACTCTGGTTTTAAATAACGGTTTTAATATTATCTCTTTCCTCTCAGAATTAACTACGACTTCGAAGTATATGCCTAGACCTATTCCTAAGGACTCCCTCACATGCTGTGGTATCGTTATCCTACCCTTACTATCTATTTTGGCTAAGAACTTAACGTTACCCATAACTTACTACCAGCACATAGTTAGAGTTTTATTAAAAACTCCTTACCTAGAACTCAGCGCTATCCTCTCTACTTCTTCCTTCTTAGCTATAGCATAGCTCTTAGGATCATTACTAGCAGCTGCTATTAACTCATCTGCTAAGCATTCCTCAACAGGCTTTTGGCTCTTAAACGATGCTGACCTAGCGCCGTCGACTAAGTTCTTTAAAGCTATGTCAACCCTCCTCTGAGGCGAAACATCAACAGCGACATGGTAGATTATACCTCCGTACATAAGCCTGGTCGTCTCCTCACGTGGAGCTGCGTTCTCTACTGCCCGTACGAGTATTTGAAGAGGGTTTTCACCGGTCTTCAGGTTTATTATTTCGAAGGCTATTTTAACTATATTATAAGCTAGGTGTTTTTTACCGGTATTCCTACCAGGCCTCATGAGCTTGTTAATCAATCTCTCGACAATAGGTATTTCTGCTTTGCCAAACCTCCTATGTTCGTGTCTCCCCCCTGTATGCGGTAGATACGCAGGTTTTAACGATATATACTTCTTAAGGCTTGGGTCTCTAACTACGATTCCTTCGTAGGTCCACTTACCGAATACCGTGAGAAGTGATGGTGGTGAGTTAGTAATATTTAATTGATTACCCATAGATAAAACCTCTAATTACCTAACAGGCTTTTGCTTCTTACCTCTTAATAGTTCAGTTAAGGAAACACCGTTAACGGCTACAACCTTGTACCTAACCCCAGGTAGGTCACCCATTGACTTACCTCTAGTACCTCCTATACCGGCAACCAAAACTTCATCATGTTCATCTATGAAGGTTATACCGCCGTCATACGGTACGAACGCCGTCACTACCTTACCGTTCTTAACTAGCTGTACCCTCACACACTTTCTAAGAGCTGAATTTGGTTGACGTGATTCCACACCAACCTTCTCTAGGACTATACCCCTAGCCATAGGGGAGCCTTCTAGGGGGTCGTATCTCTCCTTAATCTTCATTAACCTAACCCTAAACTCTCTCTGACTCCACCTAAACTTAAGTCTCTTCATAATTAGTTTTCTAGCTGCGTACAGACCGCTTGGCGACTTCTTACCTGGCATTCCTAACTACCTTTAGGACTTCTTACTAATGTCTTTAATAAAGATTACTAGACGATGCTGACTGACTCAATATCGTAATACCTCTTTAACACTAACTTAGCTTTAACTACGTTCTTACCTTCCTTACCTATGGCAACTCCCTTATCCTTCGGATCTACTGTGACGTATAGCATCTTCTTACCGTTTAATGATGTTACTAATCTAATGTTTAAAACCCTGGCTGGTAGGAACGTATTACGGACTAGGTCTTCGAGGTTATCGGCGTATTCCACGATCTCAACCCTCCTACCTAAGATTTTAGATAGTTTCTTAACGTTAACACCTCCCTTACCTACTGCTAGTCCAGCATGTCCAGGCGGGACCATATATATTATTAAGTTATTTTCTTCATCAACTATGCAGTCATTTACTGTAACTCCTGTGAGGTCTTGAAGCAACGCTATATACCTTAACTCTTCAGAAGTTATTTTAACCTCAGGCAAAGCATATCACTCCGAACGTATGAAGCTTAATAACTTACTATCACCTAAGTCCAATACCGCAATAGTTGTTAGCGGGAATGACTTACCGCATACTAAGCCTAAATCCTTACTACTCCCTGGGAAATTTATCACCGGTATACCGCTTAAGTCAGCATACCTTCTAACATCATCACTAAAGTTTTTAGGTATTTTACTGGCTATTATGACTGCCTTAGCCTTACCTAACATAACGGTCTTTAAAGACCTGTTAAAACCTAATACTACCTTACCTGATTTTAATACGTTTTTTATTTCACTTTCCAAATCTCCTGATATAGATGACACCTACCTATCACCTCTAGACCTAGCTAATGTTGGATTCATAGCCAACCTGACTAAATTTGTACCTACGGGGATTAGCTGCCCTATTATAACATTTTCTGCAACGCCTTTAAGCTCATCTACTTCCCCTCTAGCAGATGCTTCAAACAGGTGTTTGACAGTTACTTCGAATGATGCCCTAGCTAAGACGCTGGTTTTCTCACCAGCTATGCCATGCCTACCAATCTGCTTTACAGAGCCTGTTAACGTCATCATATCAGCGATTAACATCACATGTCTTATATCAACGTCTAACCCCTGTTCCTCGAGGACGTTGTGGATCTCATTAATTAATGCTTGCCTAGCTGCCTCTACACCAAGCACGTTCTCGATTTCGTAGATACTATTAGTGAACACCCTCCTAACATCAACTCCTTCTACCTTAAGTACTGCCTCTAAATTAGTGCCATCAGTTATTAACACGTACTCATTACCCCTCCGCTGAACTATAACTCTATTAATCCCTTTAATACCTTTTAGCTTAATCTTTAATATCCTATCGCGTAATTTCTGGGTTTTCAGAAAATCGTAATTTGACGGCACTTCTACGTAAATCCTGTTCTCATCGTCTTCATCGACTCTCACTCCCTGGGAGACAGCCTTAATTTTACCTAACGCTTTAACGACGGTGTTAGTAGTAATGCCTTTATCCTTCATCATTTCTAGGTCTAAATCTATTATTATAGTAGAAGTTATGAGGTCTATATCAACTCTGGTAATAACGTTTTCAAGTCTTGTTATTTCTATCCTTCTCGCAACCTCTAAGGCTTTCTCCCTATCATACCTATGCCCCTCATCTAAGTATATGACCATTATAGGGGTATCAGGTAGCTTCCTAGCATCTACTAGTTCGATAAGTCTTGGCAACCCCAAGGTGACGTTAAGTTCTCTAACACCTGCATAGTGGAAGGTTCGTAACGTCATCTGAGTGCCTGGTTCACCAACAGATTGAGCTGCTACAGTACCTATAGGCTCTCCAGGCTCTATTAACGTATTTAAGTACTCATTAACTGCTAGGTTAACTACCTCACTTAACTCGTCTCTGGTGAGGGGTATTCCCCTTACCTTCTCGTAAAGTTCGTTGAATATCTTAGGTGGGAGTATTTGCTTAGCCGGCTCTAATAACTTAAGCAATTCCTCATCACTTATATTCATAACTTCCACCCAACAACTCTCTCAATAATTCTATCTATGTTAACTGCGTTTCCATATGATGATTTACCTGGGTCAACACCGTCATCTCCGTATATAAGTTGAACCACTGAATTACTCGGAGTTCTCACCGTTAAGTCATAATCAACCCTGAGGTCCTGCAACGCGTTGACCAGCCTTCTCTGCATGTAACCACTTTGCGAGGTCCTCACCGCAGTATCTACTAATCCTTCACGTCCTCCCGCAGCGTGGAAGAAGAGTTCTATAGGTGATAGCCCGCCAACGAAGGAGTTCCTCACAAATCCTCTGGCCTCAGGACCTACATCACCTGGTTTGAAGTGCGGTAACGTCCTTCCATCATATCCTCTCCTAATCCTCTCACCCCTAACTGATTGCTGCCCGAGGAGTGCAGCCATCTGAGTCATGTTTAATACGTTACCTCTCGCACCGGTTCTAGCCATAATGAAGACGTTATTAAACGGATCTAAATACTTAGTAGCTATCTCACCAGCGTTATCCCTAGCATCAGCTAATACCTCCATTATCCTAATCTCAAGCGATTCATCCATAGTCCTTCCGGGAATAGGCTCTAATTTACCCTCATTATATTGCTCAATAAGTTCAGCTACTTTCTTCTTAGAATCCTCAACGACGGCATTGATTTCCTCCACAGCTTTAGCCGGAGGTTTTACATCGTCTAACGCCATAGTGAAGCCACGCATTTCAACAAATCTTAAGAACATCTTAAATGCGTTATCCATGAACTTCCTGCCAAAACTATTACCGTATTCCTTAGTGATCCAATGTAACATGCTTTCCGGCTGCTGCGAACCTAAGGTTTTCTTATCTAAAACACCCATCAATAATTTACCTCTCTTAACAACAACGTAGGAGTCCCAGAAACATTCATAATCATCACATCTTAAAGGACCTGCAGACATGTTAGCCTTACCTCTGAAGTTGAAGTCGGGTGGTAGGATGAGGCTTATGATTTGCTTACCACTCCATAAAACCTTCGGTGAAAGAACTACTGGCTCCGGTATAGGTCCTTCATAACCAGAACCAGCAAGTAACTCAGAAACTTGCTCCTTAGTCAGTAACGTAGCCTTAGATGACAGCAAGTACGCGCCACTTATGTAATCCTGGATACCACCTATTGTAGGTCCTCCATACCTAGGTGATAGTATATGTTCTTGAACAAGCAGCAGCACTCTAGCCTCAGCTCTAGCCTCATCACTCTGAGGTACATGTAAGTTCATCTCGTCACCGTCGAAGTCTGCGTTATATGGGGGGCAGACAGCTAAGTGCAGCCTGAAGGTCCTGCCAGGCAGTATTCTAACTATGTGTGCCATTATAGACATTCTATGTAATGAAGGTTGCCTATTAAATAAAACAACATCGCCGTCCTTTAAGTGCCTCTCAATGATGTAACCAGGCTTTAAGTTCTCAGCAATGGCTTTTAAATCCTTAATATACCTTAAATCTATCCTCCTCCCGCTGGGGTCTATTACGTAATTCGCCCCAGGATGTCTGTAGGGGCCGTTTAAGACATGAGTTCTTAGCTCATCTATATTCCAAGGTGTGACGCGTTCGGGTATTGTTAACGTTTTAGCTACCTCCTCAGGAACTCCGACCTCATTAATACTTAAGTTGGGGTCGGGACTTATAACGGTCCTAGCTGAGAAGTCCACACGCTTCCCGGAGAGATTACCTCTAAACCTCCCCTCCTTACCCCTAAGCCTCTGCGCTAAAGTCCTTAAAGCCCTCCCAGACCTATGTTTAGCTGGTGGGACCCCAGGAACTTCGTTATCAAAGTACGTCGTAATGTGGTATTGGAATAAGTCCCATAGATCTTCTATGATTACCTCAGGAGCTCCAGCATTTATACTCTCCCTCAACCTATCGTTAGTCCTAATAATATCTACAAGCTTATGGGTTAGGTCATCCTCAGACCTAATACCAGTCTCTAGAAGTATTGATGGTCTAACACTTATCGGAGGGACTGGAAGTACTGTTATAACCATCCACTCAGGCCTAGCGAATTCTGGGTCGTGCCCCATAAGCTTTAAGTCCCTATTATCAACTCTTTCTAGTCTAGCCCGAATATCTGTAGGCCAGAGCTTCCTAGAACCTCCAGGTCCTTCCTCTAAGAAGGACGTAGGCTTTTCTAACTTAATTTTAAACTGCCTACTCTTACAGTGCGGGCATTCCATAGCCTTCATAGCTTTCCTCCTGACGTAGTCTGTAAGACCCCTAGCTAGTAATGGCCACCTACCTTCAAGCCTCTTAAGTAGGTCGAAGTACCTATTTAACTCTTCTTCAGGGATCTTCAACCTACCGCAGTGTCTACATGTAGCCCTTAGAATATCATATATATGCTTTACAAATCCTACATGGATTACTGGCCTAGCAAGTTCTAAATGTCCGAAGTGACCTGGGCAGGCTACTATCGAATTCCCGCAAGTAACGCATTTTTGACCTGGTTCGATAACACCTAGACGCGGATCCATTATACCTCCTTCAGACGGTAGTCCATCCTCATCGTAAACATCTGCAGTCACAATAGCTGTAACCGATATCTTTCTAATCAATTCCGGAGAAAGTAAGCCGAACTTAATACCCTTAACAACCTTCTCCTCACTCACCGCTACTTCACCTCTCATACCTACTTCCTAGGATTAACTTAGGGTAGATTAACATACTCATTAACTCCTGGAGTAATAATTTAAATGCGTAGGAAATAGTGACCGGATATAACTTACCTTTCTCACCGTGAACAGGGCAAAGATATCTACCCTTCCTTCTATCATACCATCCTATCATACCGCATTCCTCACATACGTAAACAACAGCCTTATCAGAACTTTCAGTGAGCCTCTCCCTAAGTAGTGCTGCAGCTCCATGACCTATTATACAGTCTCTTTCCATCTCACCGAACCTCAAACCACCTTCCCTAGCTCTACCCTCAGTAGGTTGTCTAGTTAGTATCTGAACAGGCCCCCTCGGCCTAGCATGTATTTTATCAACAACCATATGATGTAGCTTCTGGTAGTATATAATCCCTATAAATACTGGTGTCTGTATGAGCTCACCTGTCCTACCATCGTACATAGGCTCGGTTCCATCAGCAGGGTGACCCCTCACTACTAACTCCTTACTAATATCTTCAATACTCTCACCATAGAATGGTGTCCCATCAATGGACCTCCCACTCAAAGCAGCTACCTTACCGGCTATGGACTCCATTAACTGCCCGATAGTCATCCTAGACGGCAACGCATGTGGATTTATTATGAGGTCCGGCGTCACACCGTCAAATGTATACGGCATATCATATTGCGGTATTAATAACCCTATAACACCTTTCTGGCCGTGTCTTGAAGCAAACTTATCACCTATTTCGGGAATTCTGAGGTCTCTAACCCTAACCCTAATTAACTTATTCCCCTCAGCACTAACAGATATCACAACGGAATCAACTATGCCTTTCTCACCATATCTTAAGGCTAATGAGGTATCCCTCCTAGAACCCCCTGCAATGTTGAATTCCTTATACTCCTCTAAGAATCTAGGCGGTGATGTCTTACCCACTAGGACATGACCTCCTAAAACCTCAACCTCAGGCGCTATGATGCTATCATCATCAAGTAGTAAGTAATTATCCCTCCCTCTATACCCTCTAACATTCGAATCAGGTACTTCAATCTTATCCTCCTGACCTCCTAAATACTTCCTCTCCTCAGTAGAGTACTCTCTGAAGAACGTGGACCTAGCTAAGCCCCTCTCTACGGATGATTTATTGATTATTAACGCATCCTCCATATTATAACCAGTATATGATAGTACCGCTACTACGAAGTTCTGTCCAGACGGCCTATCGTTATAACCTATGGCATCCATAAACTTAGTTTGTACTAAAGGTTTCTGCGGGTAGTGTAGGAAGTGCCCCCTACTATCAAATCTTAGCTGGAAGTTAGTTGCGTAAATACCTACTGCCTGCTTAGCCATAGCTGATTGATATGAGTTTCTAGGTGATTGGTTGTGTTCTGGGTAGGGTATAATAGTTGCTGTTATTCCAAGTATTGAAGGCGTCCATAATTCTAAATGGGTATGCTCCTTAGCTACGCTATTGATGTCTAAAGCTATATAAGAGTTGTCCTCCTCCTCAGCATCTAAATATTCTATATAACCTAACCTAACTAGATCTGAAAACCCGTACTTTCCTTTCATGACCTTGTTGATAACCTCAGAGTCTAACCTAACCTTCCCATCCTCCACTACTATTAAGGGCCTCCTAACCCTACCTGAATCACAGTTTATGTAGACCTCGTTAATGTGTTGAGTACGTTTGTAGGCTACATTTACCTCATGGTGTACTAACCCAGCCCTTCTCTTCTTCTTTATCTCATTAACCAGCCTGCTAGCATCGCTATATGGGTAATACCCTATCAACGTCCCGTTCAGGAGGATCTTAGCATAGCCTAACGCCTCATTCAATAGTTCTTGGTTACCATTTCTAAGCTCTTCATAGACTTTAGTTATCGGTAGTACCCCTAAGCTATATAGAAGTCTTTCAACCTCATTACCATCGATACCTACTGATATATACGAACTTAGAGCTAAGTTCTTCACGAGGCCGCAGTTAGGTCCTTCAGGAGTTTCAAACGGGCACATCCTACCCCACTGCGTAGGATGTAGGTCTCTGGCTTCAAAATGTGGTTGACCTCTACTTAGCGGTGCTACTACTCTCCTCAAATGACTGTGAAGTGACATCCAATTAGTCCTATCAATTATTTGACTAACACCAGTCCTACCACCGACCCAATTGCCAGTAGCTAAAGACTGTTTGATCCTCTCAGTAATTAAGTCAGGTCTTACAAGGGCAGCTAAGTTTATCCTCCTACCCTTAACCCTAGCCTTCTCTAACTGATATTTAAAATCTTTGAGGAACTGTTTGAAAGCCACTCTAAATAGTTGGGCTAATAACTCACCAGCTAACCTCAACCTTCTATTAGAGTAGTTGTCTTTATCATCAGGTACTCTCCTCCCTAAGGCTAGCTCTAACAACTTATTTGCCATATAACCTAGGTAAAGTGCTTTCTTCAACCTTGAATCAGGTGTTGCACCACCTAGATGCCGTAGGAAGTAAGTATCTATTACCTGCCTAGCCCTCTCTATCCTAACATCTCTGGCCTGACCAATAGCAATTCTAGAACCTATGTAATCTAAGGCATCTTCAGCCGTCGCTATTTCAGATACTTGAACTATAGATGGTATTAACTCCTTCTGAATTTCAGGGTCGAGTGAGACTGCAAGCATTATGTCTCTATCGCTTCCCAGTCCTAACGCCTTCATCATTATGACGAAGGGTATCTTACCTGGGACTGGTGGGAAGTTAAGCACTAAAGTTGAGTCCTTCAACCTATCTAAGATTATGGGGACCCTATAACCTGCTGCAGATGAGATAACCTTAGCGGTGTGGGTAATGTTAGTTCCTTCCTTAGCGTAGTCAACGAAAACCCTATTCGGCGCTAGGTCTTCTTGAATCACTATGACTTTCTCAGAACCGTTAACTATAAAATACCCTCCGGGATCTCTCCAATCCTCACCTAATTTTATGAGTTCCTCCTTACTCTTTCTTGAGAGGGGGTCCTTAACCGACCTAACCATTACTGGTAGTTCACCGATAAATACGCTCTGAACTGATACCTCAATACCGTTTTCAACTAAACTCATAGTTAAGTACATCGGAGCTGAATAAGTTAGGTTTCTAATCCTACATAGAGCTGGCGTTATCTCAACAACCGTTCCCTCAACTTCTTTAAATTGAGGTTCTCCAATCTCTATATCCTTTATAACTACGTAAACGTTAGGGTCTGAGGTAGGGATGACGTTATTCTCTCTAATTATCTCTTTAATACCTCTTAGTACGAACGTATTAAAAGAATCTAGATGCTGTCTAACTAATCCTTTCTCGTTAATAAATGCTTCCATTAAAACCCATAAGTTGCTACTCATCCCTTCCACCCTACCCGCTTATCACAAACCTATAAGCTATGGACTCCCCAGCCACTGGTGACTTCCTAATTATTCTGACTATATCACCTGGCTTAACCCCTAACTCCCTAGCAACAGGATCTGAGGCTCTGATCCATGGGAGCTGCTCAGGCCTAATACCGAGTCTCCTCAACAACTCGACAACCTCTTCCGCACTTAACACTTCATGCCTAGGTACTAATTCATGCTCTAATATATTGACTCTCACCTTCTCCGATTTCCAACCCATCTTAACTACATCCCCACGTAAATGTTAAGCTCATAAGTAGTAGACGTTCTGAATTATTTTAAGCTTTAGGGATAAAAATTTTTCACTTATACTACATCGCTTAATCTAAACCGAGGTTTAAATAGCTAAGCTAGTATTTTTAAACCTAGGTTATATCTGAAATATGTAGGTGGGCCCGTAGCTCAGCCAGGCAGAGCGGCGGGCTTTTAACCCGTAGACGGAAGAACCGGCGGAAGTCCCGGGTTCGAATCCCGGCGGGCCCGCCACATACGATATAAGCGCTTAGAACATTAAGTAGGTTGACTGGTTTATCAATTTAAACAGTTAGACACTGTCCTAGGCAAAAGATTTCAAGGACTTAAACTTTACTTGGAATACGCCATAACCAATTTTACGTTCGAAGATCGTAATAAGGCTTAACAATAAGGTAAAGACACGATGTTGTGGGGAGCTACATAGCTCAGAACCCACCTAACTTACACTCATCTCTATGAGTCTTACTTCATCGGCTTAACTACCTCTTAATTTAATAACTTAGAATGTCCTGATATTGTGGTGGTGTTTGTTGCCAAGAGGTGATTTACTAGAGTTTATCGGATCTGAAGTTAAAGGCATCATATACCATAACAACGTCTTGGATGAGATGAAGTTAGGTGGTAGGAGTTACCCTAGGGTTGGTAAGTACTTCATTGAAGTAGATGAGACTCAGTTAGATGAGTTATATCTAACCATTATATCAGTGCTTAACGAACCTGTAAATAAGGTTGCTTGGAGGGTAGGTATTGACGGGTTAAATATTACGAGGGAGTTTAAGCCTCAAGTAGTTAGTGAGTCTTCAATAGGTAGTATTTATACTGCTCACGTATTTGATTTAAGTAAGGTCGTTAAGGGGGGTAAGACGTATACGTTAATCATCTCATGCGATTCATCAAAACCTGTCACCATAGATGGCATTGAATTAGTTGGTGTGAAAAGGGTGGTGGAAGTCTCTACTGAGGTATCGTATAGTGCTGGGTGCGTGTTGTTAAACCCTTCTGAGTCATACTCTATTAAACAACATCCATCAAGGTTAATGCCCTGTAACCTCTCACTATATATGAACGTACCGTCAAGAAACGCTTTAATCGATGTAACTTTAAATGGCAATTGCATTAAGACCTTAAGCAACTTACTAGGATTAAGTAATGTACAACTATCTGATCCGAATTTAACTTATGATGGGATACTCTCCATTCGGCATAGAGAGAGTGCTGAGGCATACCACCCAAGGTTCGTTAGTATTTACTCACTTCTTAAGTATAGGACAAATTGTAAGGGGCCTGAAATCACTATGAAATTAGATGGCATAACGTTTGAGGGGAATGAGTGTAGGCTCTCGTTAATTATTAGAAATGAGGGTGACCTTACATGTGAGAACGTTATGGTTGTAGGGCTCTCCGCCAGTAATATCCTAGTACGAGATGTAATTAACTCTATAAGAGCTGGTGAGGAGTTACGTAGAAACTATCGCTTCAATGTTAGTGACGTCAGCGCTAGACTGGTTTTTAAGGCTATTTACAGAAGGTTTGGCAGGCAAGTCATCTATGAAGTAAAGACATCATCGAATACGAATTAACATTAACTTTAAGTGTAACATGTATTAAAGTTCCTTTATCGTAGTTGATCGTCGAATTCTCAGAGGGACTTAACTATTAAATCTGCTAGGAACGATATTATACCGATAAGCATAGCTATCTTAGTGTAGCTCCTCAACGTTGAGGAAGTTTTAATTATCTCTAACTCTTCCGTAGTTCTAGCTAACCTAATAATTGAGTAAATAAGCAACGCATCAGTTATCAACACTAGGACCAAATAGGTAATCCCGTATATACCCAGTAGGTATGGGTAGGGTGAGAACAACGCTATGGAAATCATTAGCAGTAAGGATACCTTAGAAGAATATTTAACACCTTTGGTAATAGCTAACGTCTTAACACCCATCCTCATATCACCAGCAACGTCCTCAATACCCTTAACTATTTCCCTCATGAGGGTGAAGATAAAGGCGTATATGGCTGGTATTAGTGTGTACGTTGTTAACATTAGGTCGCTGTAGGTCTCAGATAAGGCTAGGCCGCCGAAGATTATCGAATTAGCGCTAGCCATGCTGATTACTAGATTACCTATCACTCCCTCCCTCTTTAACCTCTTAGAATATAGTATTAGGAGGGCAGCGTTAAACACCGCGTAAGTGAGTGACACCACCCCCACATAGTATGAGAGCATCACTCCTAGGAATATCAGCATTAGACTTAAGGTTAATGCCTCAGCCCTACTAACCCTGCCTGACGGTATAGGTCTAAACGGTTTGTTAACTGAATCTATTTCAGCATCGTAGTAGTCATTTATGACATACCCTCCAGCAGCAATTAGTACCACTATAATTATTGGGAGTATTAAGGTGGTGAAATTTGGAAGTACTTTACTACCTACGGAGACGTACACAGCTTCAAAACCTAGGAAAGTAGCCATAGCTGATACCAGTAAGTTATGGATCCTTAAAATCTCGATAAACCCGCTAATCCTCCACGTAAGTCTACTCATATTAACCATAGTTGAAACCACCTAAACCAGTAGGTACGCTCCTGATTATATATTCTGCTACGTATTAAACTATTTGAGTGGTCCGCCGTGGGCAGCGGTTTTGCGGTTGGGGGGCTTAAGTAGGTAGTGTTTATGGGGTTTGGATGTGGTGGTTTTAGGTTTTGAGGGCTGCTTAATGTTGTGGGAAGCTACATAGCTCAGAAACCCTAAAAATAAAATACTTATATTTTTAATATCAACACATTTTATGAGGTTCAGATGGGTTCAGGTAAGAGGAGGTTTGGAGTTGCTTTACCTTCAGAGCTAGCAGATGAATTAGATAATGTTGTTAGGAATTTCAACATCAGCAGATCTGCAGTAATTGAACAGGCTGTTAATGAGTTTCTAGTAGAATTTACACACAGTCAAGAACCTCATACATGTACCGGGATTTTAATATTATTTAATCGTGGGCATGACCTCACCTTAACTAAGGGTTTTATCGATGCATATAAGGATGTAGTACTGTCTTACACTCACCACCATATTGGAACGCAGTGTATTGATGTCTTAATAGTACATGGTGATTCGAAGATCATAGCTGAATTACAGATGAATGCGTTGAAAAGTAAATGTAGATGTCATTACATACCATTAGAACAGCCTGTTGAGCCGGTTCTGACCTAATGTAAACCTTATCATATCACTCTTCTAGTTATCATGGGATCCATACGTCTACTCAGAAGGCCCTCCGATGATGGGGAAGGCTTGGCGTTACGAAAGTTATCATTAGGGTTAGAACAGAAGGTCAAATTTATTACTTTAGAGTGGATTAGGAGAGTTGGTGGCGGAAACGTCGAAGATTAAGAACCGATGTGATGTGTGTGGCAGAGTATTTCCCGAAGGTCAGGGGATCGTGTTAACAGTTGATGATGAAGTGGTAACACTACACAGCAAGAGATGTGCTGTAAAGTTTTTAAGGGCTGTTATTGATAAGTTAGACCCTACGGCATCGAAGGAAGCTATTAAGAAGGTTAAGAAGGACTTCGATGAAATTCTAAGGAAGCGTTTATTAAGTACTGGTAAGAAGATATAGAGTTTGTCAGCGGTTCCTGGATAGTTATAAGTTCTTGAGTAGTACTTAACCATGATGTGAGGATGTGTTTAGGAGTCTATATAGTTATTGTTAACCTCTACGTATGAAGTTTTGAGGGTAATGTCATGAGCTACTATCTGCTATGGTTTATCTACGATGAGTAGGAGAGATGGGATTACTCCACACGCTTCTGCCATCCTGCATATAGGGTGGTGTCAACGCTTAGAATTTTTAGGAGGTCAGAGCATCGAGGCCTGACCAAGGGGTTTGCTAAATATCTCTTAAAGCCTTAATTACGCTGTCTTTAGATATGAGTCCCACTAAAACTCCTTGAGAGTTAACTACTGGTAAACACTCAATTCTATTTTTAACCATAATATCGGAAGCCATAGCTAAGTCCTCATCATGATTTATCGTGACGGGGTCCTCCACCATGATGTCGGAGGCTGTTAAAATGGAATGCGTCCCGAGCAATTCGTAGATGTTTCTGAAATGCTTATATGTGTACCTAATGGTTGGGAAGTTTTCACTCATACCTAATATCGTGAAGAGTATCTCACTTCTCGTTATAATTCCTATAGGTCTACCTTCATCGACTACTATAACTCTTTTCATCTCAGATTGAAGTAATACGTCGATGATGTAGTATATACTATGCGTTGGTGAGACTACAGCCGGGTTTTCAGTCATGAAGTCCGATACTTTAAAAATGTCGTAGAACTTACTTGAGAAAGCTTTCAGCATGTCATGCTTGGTTATTATCCCTGCCAACTTATCATTGTTATCTATGACTGGTAACGAGCCTACTTTATGTTTAATCATGAACTGAGCAGCTGACTTTAAGGTCTTATTAGGTGATATAGCGTAGACCGGAGTTGACATTATCTCCTCAACTGCTATGCTATCCAACGGTTTTAGACATCTTTTACGGTTGAAAACTATTTTAATAAAGTCGCTTTTACAGACTATACCGTCCACCTTACCGTGTTCTACGATTACGACCCTCCCAATTCTATGTGTCAGCATTAAGTTCCTTATACTGATTAGCGGGTCACCTTTAGTAGCAGTTATTACGGGTGAACTCATAAAAGACGATATCTTAGGAACCACTACCATCACCGAATGTCAGCGAGTACTAATCCATATTAAGTTAGAAAATATTTAATTGTTTTTGCTATGTTAGACTCGGTTTATGCGATGTAGTTACTGATAGCTTATTAACCCTGCTAGTACCTGGAATCCTAAGAATTAATTCGTTTATGTCAATATACCTTAACCTCATATCCTTCTTCATGAAGGAGTTAACCAGCTTTCTAGCTATTACTTCCTTTTTCTCATTGCCTGGAACGATCACAGCGTAGTATGCACATCTATTACTAACGTAGCTCTCAGGACCGACTAATAATTTATAGTGCTCATCATCTATTACTAGAACACCTATAGCTAATTCTAACTTCACTTTTTTTAAGTAGTTCTTCTCCCCGTAAATCATAAAAGAACCTGGAGTCAGGTACTCACCAGCAGGTGGTTTCTTACTCACCTGGCTTCCGTAAACCCAGAAAACATCTAAGCTTCCGAAACCTTCCTTCCATCCCTTACTATAACAAGCAGCTAGGGTAGCTACTTCAAGTAGACTGCTCTCCGAAGGCTTCTTACCGCCTGACTTTAATACGAATGCTGGAGCACCGCCGATGTCTGCATGGATGAATACATCATCATCGCTTAAGTACTTCCTCACTATTTTCTCGTTCTGGGCAGAGTCTCTACCACCTATAGCTAAGTAACCATCAGATGTGATGATCCAGTGGTACTTATCATACCAATCAACCCTTCTAGTAAGCGGTGGGGATGTAAGAGACTCTCTCTCCGATATTAACGCAGCCCTCTTTTTAAGTACTTCCTCAATAACCTCTTTAACCTTCCTTATCTTATCCTCATACTCACCGATCTGGGTTTTAAGCATGATTAAATAGTTTTTAACCCCCTCCCTAACGTTTAACTCTATAGCCGTGTCGTCAACCCTTATTTTAATGATCCCCTTACTCCGATCGTAGTTAGAAATACCGCAAATACCTACGTGGTCCCAACCGTATTTCTTAATGACGTTCCAAACACAGTTGCTGACGTTCTCTAACTTACTGTAGTTCGATGTTACGAGGTCGTGGATTAATTTAAGTTCGTTGAGTTTATCTGTTAAGCTACTTACCTCTCTCTTAAGTTCGTTAAGCAACCTATCGCTCTTAGATAGCTCATCGTCTAACGTCTTAGAACTTCTAGATGTGAGTTCGTTAGTAACTAATTTCATGAAGTATTCATCAACAGCGTCGTTAAGACTTTCAAATAACATCACATTTAACTTCCCGGTAAGCTTTGAGGGTCTGAACGCCATAAACGAAAGGTATTCCCCATCCTCACTAGTTATTAGTGCTGGTTCAGGTTTTTCAATAACCTTACCTATGAAGCGTGTTATCCTATCCCTAATTTCCATTATAACTTCCTCAGACACCGATTTCTTAACCTCATCACTCACTACTTCGTTAACGACTTCAGGCGGGACCCCCAACCCTCTTATAAGGCCGCGTGGTAGGCTATCATGTTTACTAAGAGCTTCAACCCAACTACTTATATCTAATGTCCTGAAGTCCTTATAGATGGGTGGTGTTACATATGTCTTACCGATAACGACCTGCCTATCCTTAAGCTTAAGCTCCCTACTCGTTACTAACACCTTATTACTAGAGTCGGTTAGAGCTATTATCCCACGCGGTATTAACTCAACACATAAATTATATAAGTCCCCCTTACCCTCAAGCTCTATAACGGCTATTCTCTCAAACTCTAACTGTCTAATATTAGATATCTTTAAGTTGTTTAGGAACTTCCTAAACAACGTTATTTTACCGTGAGCCTCAAGTTTTGATATGTTCTTCGTTATATGAATTCTCTCAGCAGGTTTAATTAGTAAGTAGTGCGTTTCAAGAGGGTCTCTCAGCTTCAATATTAAGCTGCTGACAGCATCTACGTAAACGTTATCTACGTATGAATTTAGTAGTTTGTTTTTTAACTCACCTATAATAACCGCTAAATCCAGAGAGCTGAACACCTTCTTTACTGATAGTTCCTTATCACGCATCTTGCTATCACGGAAGGTATGTACTACTTAAATATACGTGTTTAGAGTTAATTAGGGTATAATATGGATGTAGTGGTGCTTAAGGCTATCTACGGTGTGGTTTCAGGTACTTTACTGTATATGCTGACAGCAATTCTTACAAACATGTTAGGCATCACAGCATTCGTGGACTACATCTTAATCGCCGTATACTTCATGTTGTACTTAGGGTATATTCCCTTAATGCGTACCCTCAACATCCACCACAGAAAACACCTAACTAAAGGTATTACGGTTTACTACTCGACATCCTTCCTTACCTGGGTTATAATTTATAACATAGCGCCGTTGCGGTGATGTTAACCTCTTGAGAGATATAGAGCTAAGTGAGGTTAGGAGATGTGTTGAATGGTATAATACGTTATCAAATAGTTATGATGAATTATATGGTGAAGAGCAGAGGGTAAAGTATGGAAGGATCTTTAGATATATGTGTAAGGACTTAGGGATCTTTCTTGACCTAGGGTGCGGTACTGGAACTCTATTAGAATACCTAGTTGAGTCAGGGTTTAAAGTAATGTACTATGTGTGTGTTGATATTAGTGATAAGGCAGTAGGATTAGCTTCTAAGAAATCAAAGATTTTTAATAAGGATGGTATGGTAGATTTCATTGTTGCAGACATTGCCTACCCACCTCTGAGAGAGAAGCCTACATTCGACACAGTAGCTATGATTACGGTTTTAAAGGAGGATTATAATATAGTCAAAATAATTAGAAAGTATGTCAGTAGGGTTAGGAGGAACGGCTTCCTACTATACACTGTGATTAGGAAGAGGTTAAGAAACAACGGGTTAAGATATGAGGACGCCTACATAGCTAATACTTCAGGCTATGTCTTAAATATCAGCTTATCTAGTGAGCATAGCTAGGTCCTACTATGCGGTGTTAAACTTCAGTAAATCGTATGACGTGGTTCTTCCTACTTCACCAAGTTTTAAGACTACTGCGATTATATCGGGAATACCTTAATCGTAGAGCATATTGCTGAGGCAGATAAGTAAGTAGTTTAACTTATTTTAGCTGACTTACAATCTAAGTATGTTAAGCTATTAATCTATCCAATCCTTAACTTCAATTTTCTTAGGGATGTACTCATCCATCAGGAACTTAAGTCCCTTACTAGTTAGTGCTTCTATTTCCAGCTTAGAACCTTTCTTCATGAATATATCGATCTCGCTCTTCCACCTAGGTGTTTGGAACCATTTATAGTTAATTAGTTCGTTAGCTCTCTTCATATCTCTCTCTTTAGCCTTAATTATGAAGTTCCTCCTCTCAGACTCTGAGAGATAGGGGTTTTTCCTAACATTTTGATCGCCGAATATATCTGAAGGCATCACGCCTAGGAACCTTAGATTCGGAGTTGCTAATCTCTCACTTTCATATGAGAGGGTTATAGAACCTATTTTAAAGACGCTGTAGATATACCATCCATACGGATCGCTATTATGGTAAACCACTCCGTAAGAACCTATGAAGGAGTTACATTCAGGTACCATGAAATCATATACGTAACCTATGTAGTCCTCCTCTGCTATGTCGACTACCTTAACGAAGGTTACGTCGTTTGAGGGTTGGTCCTCTAAGCGAAGAGCTTTAAGTGGAGGTAAGGTAATCTTAACAATGCCATCGTCTTCATCAACGCTGTAAGGTGTTATACCTAAGGAGAGTAAGGTGTTGAAGACCTGCTTAGCGGTGACCTGACCTTCCACCTCAATTACGTAACCACTATCAATGTCTGCATTGACACTATCTAGTAATGCTTTAGTATATGTTAGCGTTACCCCGTACTGTGGATTAGTAGTAGGTGTAGGGACTTTCATCAATGATGGTAAACGTCCAAGCCCTTCAGACAACGTGTATCCTAAGTCTCTTACATGCATACCTGGCGGTGTGGATCTGTTACTTCCTAATAAATCTCCACCTTCATGTAGGGTATCTGCCGGCAATATTTGTGGTAATCTAGATGCGACCACTACAGAGTCCCCAGGCTTTAAGTCTTTTGCTGGTAAGACTACTACATCATTACCTATAAGTACAAAGAGGGAGTGCCCACCTGTAACTCTAATAATTCCCCTACAGTCAGTCTTAATCCTCAGTACCTTACTGTCCACCCAATGTCTGTAAGCATAGCCTAAACCCCTCCACTCAATACCTCCTGATATGGGGTTCCATGCAGGGATTTCTAAATCTATGAAGACCCTCTCTTTCCCACCACGATTGTTAAAGCGATGTCCTATTAATTCCTCTATAGGGCCGATCCTAACCTCATTTGTTCTTGGATCCCTAATAATCACTACCTCATCAGCCGGTATGCTATCCGTTATTATGTAGGTGGGAAGTTTTAACTCATCGTTCAGTCTTCTGACGAACCTCCTAGTAGCTCTATCCGGTTGGCCAGCACTAGTTATTAGGAGTGTCCTATATTTCTTCCAAAACCCTGCTCTATGGAGTTGCTGGAATACAGCGTCTTTCTCCACAATTAACACGAACTCAGCATCTAAGTCTAGGAAGTCTATTAAATCGGGTGTAGGTTCTATTGAGTATGCGCCGTGCCCCATCTTGCTGAGGTCTATTATGTCATCTCCAGACCTTATCCTCATATTACCTACTACCTTACCTTTCTCCTTACTAAGTATTAGCAATTCTTCTCTGAGGAGGTTTATAAATACCTCTAAATCCCTAATAATGCTGTCAGATTCTTTCTGTTCATCCCACGTATTCTCATCTTCTACTTTACCCTTAGCGTTCCGATACCTTATAGTATGCTTACCTCTGTAGAAGAGATCACGGATCGTAGGGTATTCATCATTAATTAATGACTCATATATTATCTTAGCCATAAGCGTTAGCTGCATGAATTTCTTAGCCTCCCTTACATCTAGGAAACTCCTACTTAAGGTATCAGGGCCTAGTAGTAGGAGTTTCCTCCCAGCATCATATATCGTATTACCTAACGTCCTTTTAGGAAGTATTATTGTTGGGTTCTCACCTCTGCTAATTTCCTTGACGAGTTGTTTGAATTTATCTGCTATGATATCTACTGCCTTATTTCTGATCTGCTTATCAACTGATGATGTTAGCTGCATGGAGTCACCTACTCGATATTTAAGACAACGTCTTTCACTCCTTTGATTTTAATGTTTTTAAATTTCTTAAGCACTAGATTCATTAAACTATCTGATAGTAAGTCATACGATGCTTCCTCGGTGATCACTGCTAGCGAATTAGCTATATCTGGGATGTACTTAATTATTTCTATGGCTTTCTCAGCTTCCTCAACTTCTTTTCGCTTTTTAATTATATACGCCTTTAACTCCCGTGCTGCATCCCTCACACAGTTCTCAATCTCTTTCTCGATTTCAGGCACATCAGCTATGCTTTCCTTACCAACACCTTTGTAAGGTACTTTAGTACTGCAGATATGTACTAGAATAACTAGTGGGGCCGGCCATTTAACTTCATATGCGTCCCATTTAATGCTTCCGGACTTAGGTTCAACGATCTTCCAAGTTACATCAGAACTCTCATCGTAGAGTAACGGTATTTTATTAGCGAATCTGAGGAGTATTGGTTCCTCAGATAGTGGGATGGCACCGCCGTAGGCTACACCTGCCTCAACGATGAATGAATGTCCTTCGTAAACGCTTGGCCTCCTCGTCTTAGCCGCTACGAATTCAGGCTTTAAAACGCTTTTTAAACCTGCCTTTATGATTTCCTCACCTAGATATGATAGATGATCACCTCTCGGAGGCTTAAAGCCGTTATACTCCTTTAACGTCTTAGCCAGTAACTCTATTTCCTCATTACTCAGGCTTTTCGGGTCTCTATTCGAGTCGATCTTAACCATGTTGATAATTGTTGTGGAGGTTGATTCACCTATCCCTTGAAATTCCTCGATTAGGAAGTCCTTCAACGACTTAGTACTTGTTAGCTGTACTAGCATCTTAAGTGATTCTATGTCTACTCCCTGCGGATGGGGTTTAACCTCACGTGGAGGTCTGGGCATTAAAGTAGTACTTCTTTCAAAGTAGACTACGTTGTTCGAAGGATCTTTAAATATGATTGAGGCGTAAGGAGCTATTATAGCAGTTCTTTTCAAATATTCGTAAACCTTCGGCTTAGCTCTATTCCAATCACCCTCTATAAATAACTTCACCATAGTTCCATGCCAACCACTTTCCTTCTTGAAAGAAGTTCTATGAAGTACTACAGGTTTATTCTCCTTAACATCTATGGAGAGTCGGAATAGGTAAATCCTCGATGAGTTTATAGTTGATGATACTACCTCAACAGGCTTACCTGTGGTTAGCTGTCCGTAGAGGACTGCTACTTTAGCCCCAAGCCCGAACATACCTCTAGTCTGCCTAATAGTGTACTTAGAACTGTAGAGTAGTTGGGCGAAGGCTTGAGGTATGTTGTCCGGAGGTATACCTATGCCGTTATCCTCAACGCTAATTAAGTATACGTCAGGCCTCTCAGGTATTACGTCAGACTCTATTACTACTTTAATTACCGGTAATATGCCGTGAGAATCGGTAGCATCTAAAGCGTTTTCCACTAACTCCCTAACAGTTTGGTAGACAGCTCTGACAGGATTTGAAAATCCTGCGATTTCCTTATTACGGTAGAAGAACTCAGCAGCACTTAAACTTCTAAACTTCTCATTGCTTGTAATGCTCATACTCACTAATACACCATATGATTATCTATTACAATTAAATCTTTTTAAGCGGTTAAGCTCAAGACTTAGACTACTTAAATATTATTAAATCTACTCCAAGTAGCTGTCCTGGGATGTTCCTCCTCATACGAGCTACTACTACGTTATTCCTCCTACTATGAACTTTAACTACCTTACCACAGTATTCATTACCGTTACTATCTCTTATTAAAACCTTACACCCTACTAGGGTATCAGCATTAGGGTACTTACTACTCATAACCTTGATCAGCAAGTAATTATTGTATTGCCTAGCATTGCCGACCTTATAATTTACAACTACGCCGTGTCCTACAGGGAGTGTCAGACGCTCACTCATAAACAATCACCGTAGGTTAATAGTTAGTTAAGCTTTAAAAGTTTAAAGTGCTTCGCTTATAAGTGGTATTACTAATTTACTTATAGTTTGAGGAAGTAGGTTAATGAATTTCATCGCGGACTCTATGCTGGGTAATCTGGTCAGGTGGTTGAGATTGCTTGGTTATGATACGCTATACTTCCGAAATGTTGAGGATTGGAAATTACTTGAGATGGCAAAGGGTGATGGGAGGATCTTACTTACTAAGGATTTAGCGCTTTATAGGAAGGCCCTTAAGAAGGGCGTTACATCGGTTTACATAGAATCTTCGAACGTTGCTGAGGCCCTCGCTTTAATCGCTAAGAAGCTTGGGATTAGATTAAGATTTGATGGAGATAATACTAGATGTCCTCTATGTAATACACTACTTATGATTATTCCTAAGGCGGAAGCATTACATCTAATATCTCCTGAGGTCAGTAGGAAGTACGATGTTTTTTGGAGATGCCCAAAATGTTTAAAGGTGTTCTGGCAGGGTAATCATTGGAGTACTATTGAGAAAATCCTTGAGGAGGCGAATACGTTAGTAGGGTGTGGGCATTAAAATGGCGGTAACTGAGTACATAAACCCTGCAGAAGTAAGTCTTGAGGAAGGTAGGTTCCTAGTTAGGTTAGCTAGGGAAGCTGTTGAGAGGTATTTAAGATATGGGGAAGTTATAAGGCCTCCGCCTAACACACCTACAAAACTATTATTAAAGGGGATGTCCTTCGTTACTATACGTAAGTTAGTGGTCAGTAACTACGAGTTAAGAGGTTGTATAGGCTATTTACAACCTGTAGAGGCGTTAGCTACTAACGTAATTAATGCAGCCATAGCTGCTGCCGTAGAAGACCCTAGGTTTAACCCAATGGGTGAGGATGAGTTAGATGATGTAATATTTGAGGTTTCAATACTTTCAGTGCCTAAGACTCTGGGGAGTAAGGGTCAGGAATTACTTAACGAGATCGCGATAGGTGTTGATGGCTTGGTAATAGAGTATGGAATTAATAAGGGGGTACTACTCCCGGAAGTTCCTGTGGAGTATTGTTGGGATAATGAATCGTTCTTAAGTGAGACGTGTTTAAAAGCGGGATTACCGCCGGACTGCTGGTTACACCCACACATCAGGGTTCAGAAGTTTACAGCGTCAGTGTTTAAGGAGTTAAGACCTTACGATGAGGTAGTAAGGATAGATCTACTTGAGGAATATAGACGTACTTGCCGTAGGGGTTCTGAGCTACGTAGCCTTCGATAGGCGTACTTAGTCCTCGGATTTGCAATCCTTAAACTCTCCATAGGTTCATCAGAGCATTCACCAACCTCCTCCGTTAAGGCGAATTACACACCACCTCCAAAGCCCTAGACGTGCTTATGAGGGGCTTCAGGTCGGTAAATCCAGGCTCACTTAACGTTGAGGAAAGACTACACAGCTCGGAAGTCGTGTTAAATCTATTGTCCAATTTCCTATGAAGAGATATTCTGCTGGGGCTCTCACTTAATTTGGTAAAAATCTTTATATTAATTAGCTGTATAGAGCTTAGATCAAGGGATTTCATGCTTGTTAAGCTATTAGCTTGTAATAGTGTTGATGGAGATGTTAGAACTTTAGTTATGTTAGGTTTTAAGGTTTCTTCAGGTAAGGTTAAGGAGAAGGGTATAGATTACTATCTTAGGGGGTACTCTGAGGGCTTAAGTAGTTGGATGTTTCAAGGTGTTAACTACCCTTCCGTTCTTGAACATGTAGTTTTTACGTTCTACATTGAAGGTATTTCAAGGGTTACGAGCCATCAGTTAATTAGGCATAGACTGGCTTCATATACCCAGGAGTCTCAGAGGTACTCAGCTGTTAGTAGGGATTACGTCACTCCGGAATCTATCGTTATGGCTGGGCTTAGCGATAGGTATAGGCGGTTTGTTGAGGAGGCTTTTAAGCTTTACGAAGAATTAGTTAGTGCTGGGGTTCCCTATGAGGATGCTAGATACGTATTGCCTCAGTCAGTAACTACAAGGTTAATAATGACCTTAAATTTAAGGGAGTTACTTCATATAGCTTGTTTAAGACTTTCTAAAGACGCTCAATGGGAGATTAGGAAGCTTGTCAGCAGTATGATTGATGAGGTCAGTAAGGTGTTGCCGGAGATTAACGAGTTAGTTGTGGAATACTGTGAGGAGGTATAATTCTTGATACTCTCAGACTTCGATTTAAGGGCGTACCTCAATAGCGGTAGGTTGAAGATAACCCCATTTTCCGAAGAAATCGTTAGAGAGAACGGAGTTGATCTAAGGTTAGGAAGTAATTACTGCATAATCGTTGACTCAGGTGAAGTTTTCGATATGTCAAAGCATGATGACTTAAATAAGTACTACGAATGTGGTGAGGCTGAGCAATTAATATTAAAGCCTAATAAGAGGTATCTACTTCACACTCTTGAATATATAGCGGTACCACCCGAGTTAATGGGGTTTGTGGAGTTGAGGTCTACGTTCGCTAGGTTAGGGCTTATGATACCTCCGACAATAATTGACGGTGGTTTTGAAGGACAGGTAACCATTGAATTGCTCTCAACATCATTTCCTGTCGTCTTAAGGACTGGGATTAGATTCCTACATGTGGTGTTTTCAAAGCTGACAACACCTATCAGTAAGCCGTATAGAGGTAAGTATCAAGGTCAGAGAGGGGTTAGACTACCGATACTTAAAGATCATTTAAACTCAGTGGGCTCCTAAGCCTTCATCGCAGCATCCGTGACCGCCACACTCATCATCGAAGATTAAAACCCTATATAGCTATGTCCTTTTCAGCTTATATTATTTAATAATACATATTTCTAAGACTTAAACATGTAAATCCTATTAACTACTTCAGAAGGTAGGTCAGCAGCTCTAATCACTTTAGCTGTGTGAGGGGGCTTTTTAACACATATGTTTAACGGGATATATCTCGAGGGGTTGTCCTCAGCCCTACCCTTAAGTACTCTAACCTTAACGTATTTCTCCCTCCCTACCTCTACGTATACGTATTTCTCCTTCTTCAGCCCCATCGCCTTAACCTAGTCTAACTTAACATCTTAGGCTTTAAAAGTATTTTTAGCTTTTTAGAGGATTACTACGTGGTTGGTGGTATTTGGACGGTAAGGAAGTTCTGTGGTCTAAGATAGTTAGCGATGTTTCCACATGTACTAGATGCGTACTCCACAGATATAGGACTAAGCCCGTACCTGGGGAGGGACCGATTGACAGTAGGTTGTTATTTATTGGTGAGGCTCCCGGACAGAAGGAGGATGAGGAGGGTAGACCCTTCGTAGGACCTGCTGGTAAGTTATTCGTAGAGTTACTTGAGGTTAGAGGTATTAGAAGGTCTGAAGTATTTATAACTAACGTTGTTAGGTGTAGGCCGCCTAATAATAGGGAGCCCAACGATGATGAGGTTTTAGCGTGCAGCAATTATACTTTATCGATTATTAAGTTAGTATCGCCTAGGATCTTAGTTACTTTAGGGAATCATGCTGGTAAGTTTATTTTCGGATTAGCCGGTATTAAATGGGTTGGTGTTAGTAGGATGAGGGGTAGGTGGTTTAAAGTCGATCTACTAGGCCTTAAGGATGTTTATCTATTCCCAACATACCACCCAGCAACAGCGCTTTACAACCCCAATATCAAATCCGTATTAGACTCCGACTTCAATGCTATTAAAGAGTTATACATCAGTCTTACTAAAAACTTAATAGGTAGAAAGGCATCAACTCTCTTAGACTTTATTGTGGGTGATCGTCATCAACACGAAATATAGTTATGAGGAGTTAAGGAAGAGTATTGAAGAGAGGATTAAGGAGTTAAGGAAGGATTTAGAGTTCTACGAATCGATGTTGAAGGTATTAGAGGAGGTCGGCAAGGTGTCTGAGAGGGGTGAGGGAAGGAAGCTTAAAGAGGAGGTAATCACTTTAAAGGACGGTGAGGATAATACTGTTGCAACGATCATGTTTACCCCTAATAGGGTTAGGGTAGTCCCCCTAGTTAAGATAGATAGCGATCATCGACTCATTAAATCCTACTTAGTTAAATTCTTAGAGGAGAAGAAGACATCTTCGATCAGTAGGATTGTAAGGTATGATATTAAAAACGTCGATAGATATGTGTCTGAGGTAATTATAGAGGGTAGTTTTAACGAGTACTTCCTAGTTGAATTAGAGGCAGCTCTGACATACATAGTGAATTCAATACGTAGGGAAGTATCAGATTAACTCTGAGCAGACATCGCTAATCTTCTTGCCGGTTTTCATCATCAAATAATTTACATTTTAAAACCTTAAATTTTAATTTAACTATAAGCAATTAATCTATAGGGAGTTGTGGACTTCATAATATTAGCTCAGACATTTGATAAATTAGAAGGGATTACTAGTAGAATTCAGCTTACTAATGTATTAGTAGAGCTATTTAAGAAAACCCCTTCAGACGTCATAGATAAAGTCATATACTTAATGCAGGGGAGGCTATGGCCTGAGTGGAGCGGGTTACCTGAATTAGGTGTCGGTGAGAAATTCCTAGTTAAGGCAGCTTCAATAGCTGTTAGGGTCAGTGAGTCCGAGGTTGAGAGACTATATAAGCAATTAGGCGATCTTGGGAAGACCGTTGAGCAATTAAGGCAGAGGAGTGTTGCGGGAGGGTTAACGCATTTCATTAGGAGTACCTCTAAGCATGATGTGAGGTTAAGTGTTGAGAGGGTTTACGAAACGCTGAGTAAGGTAGCCTCCATGGTCGGTGAGGGAAGTAGGGATATTAAAATTAAGTTAATTGCTGGACTACTAGTGGATTCCGAACCTATAGAAGCTAAGTACTTAATACGTCTTATCGAAGGTAGATTAAGATTAGGTGTTGGGGATGCGACGATCTTAGATGCGTTAGCGATATGCTATGCTGGCTCTCAGAACTATAGGGGTTTTGTTGAGAGGGCATATAACATTAGGGCTGATTTAGGGAGCATAGCTAAGATCTTAGCGTCTGGTGGTAGTGAATCGCTTAAGGTCATCAAACCTAAGGTAGGTGTGCCTATAAGGCCTATGCTTGCTGAGAGGTTAAGCGACCCGAAGGAAATATTAGATAAAGTTGGTGGTAAGGCATTAGTTGAGTTTAAATACGATGGCGAGAGGGCTCAAATCCATAAGGATAACGGCAATGTGCAGATCTTCTCCAGAAGACTTGAAAATATAACACATCAATACCCAGACATAGTTGAAGTACTACCCAGCAGCTTAAAATGTAGTGAGGCAATAGTTGAGGGTGAGATAGTAGCTGTTGATCCCAGCACCAATGAATTAAGAGCTTTTCAGGAATTAATGCATAGGAAGAGGAAGCATGACATACATGAAGTTATTAAGGAGTTCCCAGTTAGATTATACCTCTTCGACATCCTCTACGTAGATGGTGAGGACCTCACCACAGCTCCAATAGCTATTAGGAAGGAGTACCTCCAGAAGGTCGTAGTTCAAGGCGATGCTGTGAGACTCGCAGACTTTATAATAACTAATGATGCAGGGCAATTAGAGAACTTCTTCTTGAAGGCTATAGAAAGCGGTTGTGAGGGTGTTGTTGTTAAGGCACTCCACGATCAGGCAATATACCAAGCAGGTGCTAGAGGGTGGTTATGGATTAAGTATAAGAGGGATTATAAGAGTGAGATGATTGATACCGTAGACTTAGTAGTAGTTGGTGCGTTCCACGGGAAGGGTAGACGTGGAGGTAAATACGGAACGCTGCTCATGGCCGCCTACGACCCAGATACCGACACGTTTAAAACCGTATGTAAGGTTGGTTCCGGATTTACGGATGAGGACTTAGAAGGTATGTCATCGCTGCTCCAGCCATATATAATACAACACAGACATCCGAGAGTTGACTCCGAATTAGAACCAGATATTTGGGTGGTTCCGGCATTAGTTGCTGAAGTAATCGGTGCTGAGTTAACGTTATCACCGCTACATACATGCGGTAAGGGTAAAGTGAAGGAAGGAGTTGGAATATCAATAAGGTTTCCGAGATTTTTAAGGTGGAGGGGTGAGAAAAGAGCTGAGGATGCTACAACTGTTGATGAGCTGGTCGAGATGTATAAGGGTCAGCTAAGAAGGATAGTAGAAACTGCTCAAGAACCTACTTAGGGATTCGTCGAGGATTCTGGGCTACATAGCCATCTCTCTAAATTCATCAAAGTTGTAAATCTCTTCTACCTACTAAACTTTATTAGCTTAAATGGGTTTGG
>CALEDH010000011.1 GCA_937949785.1 uncultured Sulfolobales archaeon
TTGAGGGATTACCTTCCTCTTTCGAGGTCGGATCCCGCTGTCCCCACCATTGTAGCCCGCGTGCAGCCCGGAGGATTCGGGGCATGCTGACCTGCCGTGGCCCCCTCCTTCCTCCGCCTTAAACGGCGGCAGTCCCCCTAGAGTGCCCCAACCTCAAAGGGCTGGGTAGCAACTAGGGGCGGGGGTCTCGCTCGTTGCCGGACTTAACCGGACACTTCACAGCACGAGCTGGCGACGGCCATGCACCTCCTCTCAGCGTGTCAGGCAAGGTCGTCAGCCTGGCCGTCATCCTGCTGTCGCCTCCGGTGAGATTCCCGGCGTTGACTCCAATTAAGCCGCAGGCTCCACCCCTTGTGGTGCTCCCCCGCCAATTCCTTTAAGTTTCAGCCTTGCGGCCGTACTCCCCAGGCGGCGGGCTTAACGGCTTCCCTGTGGCACTAGGTGGGCTCTAAGCCCACCTAACACCTAGCCCGCATCGTTTACAGCCGGGACTACCCGGGTATCTAATCCGGTTCGCTCCCCCGGCTTTCGTCCCTCATCGTCGGGCGCGTTCCAGCCGGGCGCCTTCGCCACTGGTGGTCCTCCCGGGATTAACGGATTTCGCCCCTACCCCGGGAGTACCCCCGGCCTCTCCCGCCCCCTAGCCCGGCAGTATCCTCCCCTTCCTCAGGTTGGGCCTGAGGCTTTGAGGGAGGACTTACCGGGCCGACTACGGACACTTTAGGCCCAATAAACACCCCGACCACTCGCAGGGCTGGTATTACCGCGGCGGCTGACACCAGACTTGCCCCCTGCTTATTCCCCCACCTATTTACAGTGGGGAAAAGTCCCTCTTCGGGACACTCGGGGTGGCCCCGTCACGGTTGCCCGCATTGCGGAGTTTTCGCGCCTGGTGCGCCCCGTAGGGCCTGGGCCCTTGTCTCAGTGCCCATCTGGGGGCTCCCGCTCTCACGGCCCCTACCCGTTATCGGCTTGGCGGGCCGTTACCCCGCCAACAACCATGATGGGCCGTGGCCCCATCCTCAGGCAGTCCTACGGACATCCCCGTAAGACCTATTAGGTGGTAAACCCTTCCAGGCCTTACCACCTATCGGGGATTAGCTCCAGTTTCCCGGAGTTATCCCCGTCCTGAGGGTAGGTTAGCCACGTGTTACTCAGCCGTCCGCCACTTCCCGGTTTCCGGGACGTACGACTCCCATGGCTTAGCCCCACCCCGATAGCGGTCGGGTCCGGCAGGATCAACCGGAATCGCGGCCGCAAGGCCGCGGAGTCGAACCCGACCTACGTTGTGGTTCTGGAGTAAGCCCCTGTAAGACCTGAATGTGTCTGAGTTAGCGCTCAGACTTATTCAGGCCCCCATCTATATGATCGTAATGCGCTCTCATACCCCCATACCTGTAGCCGCAGCTGGAGAGCGGCAGTTCACTCACGGAGAGACACTCCGCGTCCAGCCACGCCGCCGGATTATCTGCGGCGTCATGATGTCAGGTTGAGCGCCGATTATAACTATTGTTTAGAGGGTTTTTAAGCTAATGGGATTTAACATGTACTTGAAAACCTTCCCTAGCAATTATTGTAACGTAATATTTTGTCTAAAGTACCTCCTACTAGTTTGTATTAAGTACGTTGTAGGCATAGCTACGTTTAAATACTGAAATCCTCAACAAACTTAGACATTAACTCTAAAGCCCTACGCCTACTTGACTCACAGACCTCAACTAAGTCCACACCAACCCCGGGTACGCCGTAAGCTAAGTAATCACCGAAATTAGCGTATGCTAGGACTGGGAGTCCAAGTAAGTCCTCCTCACCGTCAACTAATATTAAGACGCCGTCACATCCCACACAGCGCTTAACAGCCTCCAACGCCTCCTCACTAATACATCCAGGAGGGTTTCGAACGCTTAAAACCTCCCTAAACATACTGCGGATAGAGTCATAAGTGTTTAAGCTAACACCCCTTAAAGTCCTACCATCAACGATGCATACCTTAGGGATGCAGAAGACATCAACTATACTTAAGCAGACCACATCACCTACAGCCCAAAGCCTACTACAATCGCCTACAGCCCTAACCACAGCAGCTGCAACAGATCTATGACTACCCGTAAATACGGTGCCCATATACCTACGTAACTCGCCCCTCAGAGAGTCAGGTAATCTCAACACCCTCATCAACATACCGATAATATATACGTAGAGTTACTTAATAACCTGTGAAGTAAGAGTTAAATGTATGCGTTACGTAGTAGAGCATTTAGAACCATGCATATCGCCGTGGATGTTAAGCGAGTACGCATACCTATCAAAACTATTTAAGGGTAGGGTAATATTCACAGACGTCGAGAACTTAGGTGATGCTGAAATACTTAAACGCTATGGTGAGGTATTCAACGAAGACTTAAGAGCAGGTAAGCCGCTGAGTAAGGAGGAATTAATCCAGGCAGATGCTGCGGTGGTTGGGGGGATTATGGGGGACCACCCACCCAGAGGTAGGACTGAAAAACTAATAACCAGTAAGGCTAAGCACCTAAAGACGAGGAACTTAGGGAAGGGCCGGCTAACAATAGCTGGAGTCGCATACATACTTAAGGAGGTAGAAGGAGGTGAGGAATTAGAAGACATCGAAGTGGGGGAGGGAACACAGATCGCCGTCCAAATTAAAGACGTTGAAGTAATTGTAGAACTGCCCTACACCTCCCCACTCAAAGACGGGAAACCAGTATTACCAGACGACTACGCGGACATCATAGCGAGGAAGATATCCGTAGACGACGGTAATCCATGCGTAAACATGGTGGGTAGTAAATGGAGTTAATTAAGTCATGGGAAGAGTTAAAACGTAGGTTGGTAGAGCTGGTAGGGAAGGGCAGACCGGTAGTAATCTGCCTGGGAAACGAGTTAAGAGGGGATGACTCAGTAGGGGTCTACATATATAGGGAGCTCATAGCTAGGGGATTTAAAAACGTAGCGAGCTGTGAGGACGACCTAATAACCTGCATATACGAAATATTAGTCGAAGGTAAGCCGACAACACTTATAATCATAGATGCCTTAGACCTAAAGTTAAGTCCCGGAACAATAGTTACTGCATACTTAGAGGAGGTCGGAGAGCAAATAACACAGCTATCAACCCATAAACTCCCGCTAACCACCGTAGTTAAGCTGCTACAGGAGGTAAGCATGTATGAATTCAAAACATACGTAATAGGCGTACAGATAGGGGACGACGAACCGGGCAAGCCGATGAGCGAGGAAGTACTTAAAGCAGCTAACACAGTGATACGTGGGTTAGAAGGCCTTAAAACGTAGGAACGACTACTTAGGTAAGACGTCAGCAACCCTAACATGTATTGGTTTACGGACCATACGTCCACCACATACAGGGCAGTAATCCTCTGAGACCCCCCTAAAGCCGCAGGCCTCACAAACCACTAAGTACTTAACAACCCTACTTATAACCCCTCTCTTAACGCCGAGTACGTAGAGGTTTAAGTAAGCAGCTACGTTTTGAAGGGAGTAATCATCAGTTACTACGACCGTATAACACCCCTCCCTAGAATACTTAACCATTAAGGCAGCTAAGCTTAGATCAGCCTTAGAGAGCTTACCGACCTCACCTAACTCGCTGACAACCCTAACAGCCTCATCGATAAGTACTTCATCAACCTCAACAATAGCTAACTTCCCAGCACTTAAGGAAAGCTCCACAGACCTATAGCTCTCCGCATCCCTCACCTCCCTCAAAACATCTGAAGTAGTAACAGCGCTGACGTTAGGTGGGAGCATTAACTGATACGATGCAAATAAAGCAGCCGCATCTAATAAGTAGATATAACCCATACACCTATCAGAACTCATACATAGACCTCTGAAGCACCTTATCAATACCTCCCCTATCAAACCTAACAAACCTAGCGGGCTTTGAAGCCCTCCTAACAGCTAAGACCTCACCAGGCCTAACAACCCCTACGTAGTTACCGTCAGCAATCACATCTACGTCGTAAGACCCCTTAAAAACCTCTACGTAGACCTCAGAACTAGGTGAGAGCACTAAAGACCTAGTACATAGGTTGAGAGGGGCTAGTGGGGTGAGTACTAAGGCCTCTAGGTCCGAATCCACTAACGGTCCGCCAACAGATAGGTTATACGCCGTAGAACCTGTAGACGTCGATATTATAAGCCCGTCTGAGAGGACCTCGTAGACGTACTCCCTAACACCTCCGAACCCCTTAAAAACCTTAAGGTGGGCTACCTTAGACCTAAACAGACCTGAAGTCGTTAGGACGTACTCGTTTAAGACGTAAGGCAGCTTAACATCACCTATAAACGACTCCAACCTCATATAATCCTTAACCACGAAATCACCGCTTAAAAACCTGCTTAAAGCCTCCTTAAACTCGTAGGGACTTACATCACATAGGAAACCCCTCTTACCGCTCTTAACAGTTATTAGTGGGATAACCTCATCACCTAATCTCTGAAGGGTTGTTAAGACGGTCCCATCACCCCCAACAACGATTAAGTAGTCTACCGAAGGGTTACCTAAGTTAAAGGCCCTAACATCCAGCTTAACGACGTTCAGTAAGCGCTCATCAACCAATAACTCAAGCCCTAACGAAGTACAGAAATTAACTATCTCACCGGCTAGTCTAACCGCCCTCTCATCATCTAGCTTAGCCACAAGGCCTAACCTCAAACCCACCATCAACCACTCCCATTAAACTCAGAACTTATAAAGGTTATGAAGGATAATGAAAAATTATTACCTCTAAATAACCGTACTAATAGATGTTTAGATGCGTGTAGATAGGGAGGTCATAGATGGCAGTACGTCGGGGATTAGGTCAAACGTTGAGGAGGTCAGGAACTTTAAGACAATCCTAAAAAACTTAATACCTGAAAACACCTTAAAACTCATACCGCGCTCCTACGACGTAGTAGGTGATATAGCTATAATCAACCTACCTAAAGAACTACTTAGCTACGGGGAATACGTTGGGAAAGCAATACTAGCAGTAAGTAAGAACGTTAAGGCGGTCTACGCTGCAGGCATGACGGTAGGCGAGTTCAGAGTAAGGGAATTAACACATATAGCCGGTGAGAGAAGAACCGCAACAACACATAAGGAATACGGCATTAAGATATACGTAGACATAAGCAATACCTACTACAACCCATCACTCTCAGAGGAGCGTAGGAGGGTCGCTAACAAGGTAGTTGACGGTGAGTCAGTACTCGACCTATTCACCGGTGTAGGACCCTTCACACTACACATAGCATGTACTAAGAAAGCCTACATAATTGCTAACGACTTAAACCACCACGCCACCCAATGCCTCCGCAGATCATTAGAGTTAAACAGGAAAGCGCTTAAAGGCGTAGTAGACATAGTGAACGGCGATGCGTTGGAGGTCCTCAACTCAATCAGAGATAATTCGTTCGATAAAGCAGTTCTAAACCTACCCCACAAATCCACAAACTACTTAGATGAGACGTACAGAACCGTTAAGGAAGGCGGGACCATCTACACATACCTAATAGCCACAGATAAGGTAGAAGCGCTTAACACACTTAAAACAGCAGTTAAATCCAAACCTAAAGTAGGGGAAGTAGTTAGGGTGTTAGACTACGCACCACGCAAGTACGTATTCAGATTAGAATTAATTAAAAACTAAAAACAAGTATGAAACACCTAAACAACTTACACTTATAAGCTAATGAACCATAAATAATTCGACGGAGAACCTACGACCAAGTAGAAACGCCGGGGTGGCCGAGCGGACCAAGGCGGTGGGCTCGAGTCCAGCACATAGGTTAGAGACCCACTACCCCAACGGGGTACGCGGGTTCGAATCCCGCCCCCGGCGCCATGGACAGCAGTTCAGAATGTGAGGCTTAATAACCTTAAGTTATGTTGGTAGGAAATATGTTTGGGGTGGTTAACACCCTCTCCGGTCAGGGCGTCTACGAGGACTTTATGAACTAAACCCGTTAAGCATGTCTACGAAGACTACGTAGCTCAGAACCCTACAACCAGACCCAAACCTAATCTTCTAATAGAGTTCGTAACGTAGGTATTACGGTAAGTTACTGTTAGGAATCGCGCTGACCCCCAACAAGAAACAGATAATGTTAGAGGGAAGTAATAGATGTAAGGTCTAAGTAAGGTTTAAATTTTAATCAAAACTCCATACAATACTTTAGAACTAGTTCCCACCATCTTATGTAGTCTGACTGACTTAGAATACCTCCCTCAGAGCCTATACCACTCCCCTACGTCGTCATACTCAACCCATACCGAATTGAGGGATAGACCATCGCTTACAGGAATTACTTTTAGCTGGGACTGAAGTTTCCCAACCCCTAAGTAATCACTCCTATTATCGGTGATTACCGTCGGTGCAGTTGGTTCGATGAAGCAGTAACCAGCATTGCCGTAAAGGTAGTCTGCATATTCCCTAGGACATTTTACCCCTACCGCCATATGACCCTCTTTTTAAAACTCAAGTAAGACAACTCCGAAGCCAAACTCCTTTAACAGTAACGCGAGGAGGGAGGACTTCTCACCGCAAACCCCCCTACCATCGTAGAGAACTTGATATGGATACCTCGGTGGGATGCCGGAGACGAAGGTCCTACCTTGACATGTCCACCCACACCTATACATCTTCTCATAATCATATGGGATTTTCTGCACTAATGATATAGCTATCCCCGCCTGATCGTCCTCACCGTCCGCCAAACCCCTAACATTCCTAATAAAGCCCCTCTCTGCTTCTCATTAGCTACTACCTTAATGTAGTAGTCATGTTCGCAGAAAACATCTCTCGCCGACCTACTGGAAAGGTAATCATTTAAACCACCGTAAACCTCAAGGAAAAACGTCCACCCCCAAAAGACAGTACTTAAACCCCCTAACCTCCGGATTTGTAAACTCGGCCCCTACAGTAGTAGTAGGTTCGATAAAATTAAGATTAACATAGCGCATGAAATCAGGTGTAAACATTGAGGTAAGGATGATAGGGCCGATAACAGCTAAAATAGTGTCTATCTTCCTTAACAAGCCCCCCATACAATACCCCCTCTAATAACATCTCCTCATCCCGACCTCTATCCTTCAATCACCCCTACCCGGCCAACCCACTCATAGCCTTAGTAGTAGCTATTAGGCCTAGCGTAGAACTACCTATTCTAGTAATGAGACCAGGAAGAACGTTAGAAAACCGCTCAGCAAGGTATGTGAAAATATAGAAGGCTGGAGGTAGGACTTACACCTAAGCTATAGGTGCGGCGGCCGGGATTCGAACCCGGGATTTCTGGCGTTCCACGGATCCCAGTCCTTGGCAGGCCAGCGTCCTGATCCAGGCTAGACGACCGCCGCCCATAACTTTCTTATATCTAAGCGTTTTTAAATGTTAACCCACCAACCTATAGCTTAGGACGTTAAGCATTGCAGTATGTTAGGGGGGGAACTACATGCAGTCCTCAGCCTACACACTAATAACGTCGTTCTGATGGGTGGGACTGACATAGTTTGATTACCAGGTAATAGGGACTGAAGCTTATGGATTACCAGATCAGATTTTTGGGAGTATACCTGAGTATTTCTCCATCCTCATCATCCTTCCTTCAGGTTGTATAAGCCATGTCATCCAGCAGAGCTCTATGGGTCTATACCCACATGCTAAGGCGATTTCCTCAGCCCTCCTTACGAACTCGATATCATCGTTAGTAGGTTCTAATCCTGCCATAACTAAGATCTCGTTTATAACCCTCTTAACGATCTTATCGGGCATTACCGTATCGATACCGCCCATCATCCGTAGGTATTGATAGGTAACTATTCCAACACCTCTTATCCTACCGACCGGGTCTTCCCCCCATCCCTCAAGGCTTGAGTTTTTAGCCCAGATCCTCAGAGCTAACCTATCATCATCGCTTAACGTTGATAGATATGAAGCAACTCCCTTAGCAACGACCCAAGACCTCCTATTTCTCCACACCTTCCTCAACTCACTAACATCAGCCTCAGCTAAATCTTTAAGGCTCTTAATCTTTCCACTCTCAACAAACTCTCTACTAAATTCCTCAACCTTCGGAACAACCGCAGTGAAATAGTTTAAGCCGATTGATGTGAAGGCTGCATCCACAACCATTAAAACCACGCTCCCACCCCACCTCTCCGTCCTAAGACACCTCTCACAAAAATCTCTCAACCCGGAAACCCTCCGCATATAACTATCAACTATATCCTTCAATAAGGCCATAGGACCTCCACTTCCACTAATCACACATAGTTAAGAATTTTAATGGCTTAACCACAATCTTAGACTTAAGCAATTTTACTATGAAGACTTATCTAAGTACGATGTACCAGCCCTCTTCATTAAGAGGTATATAAGTATAGGAAGACCATCTATGCCGAACACGTCAAACCTAAAGCAGTGATTTGAAGGGTGATGATTACATATCCACTTTAAGCCTTCCTACCCCCGATCAGGAAAGCCGTGTTGATGTGGCGGGCCCGAGGGGATTTGAACCCCCGACATCCGGCGTCCCCGACCGTCAGTGGGTGACTAGGATTCTTTAGGAGGCCGGCGCTCTATCCTGGCTGAGCTACGGGCCCTACCAATATGATAACTTAGGTGGTTGGTTTTAAAGGTTTGGTTTAAGTCCGGCTTAAGTGTTTAGGTTGTAGGTGGTTTACCTGCCAGCTATCTGGTAGCGGCTCACTCCACCACAGTCCCTACCATGTATTGCTTAGAAGTTATGGTTAGTTGTCCATATCAGTCAGTTTTAGGTGTCTTAACGAGGGATTGGCTTACGAGTATTTCAGCTGTTGACGGTTCGTATTTCCACTCAGGTGGTAGCTTACCTACAGACTTATAGTACGTTATAAGCCTACGGATCTTCGACTCTATTTCGATGAGACCTCTCTGGCTGTGGTAATCCCTCGGATGCGCTTCAAGGTGTTTCCTCAGATTTACTGCTCTCCTAATTAGGTTGTAGAGGTCTTCAGGAACTAATAGCGTTATGTTATACTTGCTTAATACCTTAGTTAGCTTCATATTCAACACGGCCTTCACTAACGGTATTCCGTATTGGTCTCTGAGGATAACGCCAATCATAGATGGTGAGTACCCCTTCTTAGCGAGTTCAGCTATTATTAACTCTACCTCCTCCGGAGTGAACTGCAACCACTTAGGTGCTACTAGTGCTGCAGGCCTAGTTTCATGCGAACTTCCTTTCTCCTTACTCTTATTCATCTACTCCAACCTAATGTAATTAGTTAGGTATGCTACTTAAAAATATTTGTTAAACCACTCCGCGAACCTCCTAAACGCTGCAGCCCTATGGGACAGTCTATTCTTCTCATCTATACTCATCTCCGCGAAAGTCTTACCACACCCCTTAGGTATGAATATTGGGTCGAAACCGAATCCCCCAGACCCCCTAGCACTACTGGAAATCTCACCGTAAACCACCCCGGAAAAAAGCCTAACACCGTGCGTAGGGTCTGAGTAAGCAATCACTGACTTAAAGTACGCCTCCCTACAAGTCACGCCATCCATTAACTTAAGAATTCCGTTAACACCTAACTTCCTGTAGGTATATGAGCTCATACAACCTGGAAACCCGTTTAAAGCCTTAATGAAGAGTCCTGAGTCCTCAACGATTAACGCTTTATTAACGTAAGTAGAGGCTGTCAACGCCGCGTAGGAAGCTATGACCTCCAAATCATCGCCCTGCACCTCAATCTTAGGCACCTCAATACTAACCAATTCTAAACCGTACTCAGCAGATAGCAGTCTCAACTCATTAAGCTTCCCGACATTAGACGTAGCTACGTATAGGACCTTCCCCACCCCCCCTCACCCTCCTCTCCTCCACATACCTCCCCCTAAGCCTAATCTCCCTAACCTTATCAACTACGATGTTCACACCTTCAACACCGACTGCAGATGTATAACCCCTTAAGAAATACCTTACTAACTCCTTAGTTAAGTTGTAGTGAGTGCTTTCGAAAGACCTAATAAGTAGGTGGATATCAACCGCCTTATCCTCGACGTCGTATGAAACCCTAGACAGTCCGAAGTCTATTAAGTACATCATACCTTCGGAGGTTACCATGACGTTAGACGTGGTTAGATCGCCGTGCGCCACGTTACTTACGTGTAACTTACCTACGTAACCACCAAGTAACTCTAAGTATCTCCTCCTCAGCGATCCATCAACTGATGGGATAACATCCCTTAGCAGGGCACCGTCTACGTACTCCATAACTATTAAGGCATTCTCAACATCTACGTAGAGTATTGTCGGTACGGGGACACCGCACTCCATAGCTATTAACATGGTCTTAGCCTCAGTTAACGTCCTCTCCATACGTACTGCCCGGTCGAAGTTAGGGTCCCTATAACCCTTAGGCACCCTATACTTAATAACTACGTCGTATCCGAGGAACCTACCCCTATACAGGTCGGCCTCAGCACCGGACGCTATAAGCGTTAACCCATCCATGGAACGTCAACTCCGTCAGGCCGCCACCTCTGCCTTATATACGCCTTCTCAGGTTCTACGGTTATTCCATGCCTAAGCATAAGCAGACCTGTCCAAGCAATCATCACACCATTATCAACAGCGTATTGGGGATCCACAACACCTAGTTTAACCCCCCTCAACCTACTTACTACTTCAAACTTACTACGTAATGCCTTACTAGCAGCTACACCTCCAACAACAAGTAACTCACCTTTCTTCGTATGCATTAAACCGCGTTCAACTACCTCAGCTATAGCGCTGTAAGCAACTTCCCTAACCGAGTAGCAAATATCCTTCAAGTCGTACTTCCCCTCCCTAAAAGCTCTTAACGCAGCGGTAAGTATGCCTGAGAACGAAACGTCTAAACCTTTAACAACGTATGGTAGGTTAATGAAGCTCCCCCCAACCTCAGCACATAGGTCTAACTTATGAGTACCCCCAACCACGTAGGGAGGTGCTAAGCCAACCTCCCTAACTAAGGTGTCGATGAAGTTACCTAGAGCTATGTCTAAGGTCTCACCGAATATCCTATACCTACCGTCAGAGAAGGCTAAGATCATGGTATTACCCCCTGAGAGGTAGACAACTAATGGGTCTTTAAAACCTGTCAACAACCTACCTACCTCTATATGAGCTACTGCATGGTTAACAGGTATTAAAGGTTTTTTAAGGTATGAGGCTAATACCCTGGCAACCGTGGCCCCAACCCTTAGACAAGGCCCTAACCCAGGGCCTAAAGCAACTGCAATACCGTCAACGTCGTTAATAGTTAGTCCGGCCTCAATAAGTGCGTCTTTCAGAACCCTACTGGCATTACTCATAAAGAAGAGGGAGGCTTCCCTAGGGTGGATCCCGCCCTTAGACGGGGTGTAGTTAACCCTCCTATCAACTATTATGTGGGGAGGTCTGTCCTCAACAATACCTACTCCAAACGTATGGGCTGTAGACTCAATGCCTAACACTATCATTGGTAAACCATTACCCTACTACTAACGCTTCTCAGAAGTGAATTCTACGTAATTACACTTCCCGCACTGCCACCTACCCAACGGACTTTTATGGAATGCCATCACAGACGAGCACCTCGGACATTTCTTATTCTTAAGGACTATCTTACCTGTGGAATAGTCAAACCTGTAGAGCTTATGCCTCTCAGCCATTAAACCACCTCAACTACTATGCCTCCTAACCACGTGCTTCGGTTCAAACGCCTCAGCCCTCCCACCATCATCGTATAAGTTCACCTTAATTAAGGAATTACTAACACCGTACCCAGTCCTTATACTTCTTATGTATACGTTCTCAACAGGTTTGCCGTACTGCTTCGAGAAGATCTCACGTAACTCCTTCCTCGACGGCGTTCTACGGCCGACGTGGCGGACTACACACGTTAACTCATACCTCCTAACCACCTTATTATACCCCTCACTAACAACCTCTACGTATGTGTTATCATCTATTCTGATTGCCTTCCTCCTCTGAGACATGGCTAACACACCCAGCCCTATCCTTCAGAAATAAGATTAGGTTAATTTAAACCTTACCAACATCACCACACCAATTAAACCTACCTAATACGTAGGGCATACCTACCCGGCCTACCTATGCCTAACATCTTAGCTATCTCCGACTTAGCCGGGTCTAATATTATGATAACACCTGACCACTCATCGCTGAACGTATCGGAACCGCAGTTAGGGCATCTCTGCTCCTCATGATTTACTAGGAATTTACATTTAATACATGCTTTAAACGGTTTCTTAGACCTCTCTGAGGGCATACACATCAACCCTCCACCTTACCTAGGTGGGGCTGCCTTAAAGTCATAGAAACCCTAATTGATGTAGGTATGTTTATGCTGACGCTAACTATCCTACCGCGTACCACATCACCCTTCCTGAAGACCTTCTTAGTCTCCTCACCCACCAGTACGTCCTGGAGTTCATCATATAATACCTTATCATCCAGTAGTTGGGAGACATGTATGAAAGCATCTATAGGACCTATATTAACGTACATACCGATCTTCTTAATATCCACTACCTCACCTAAAGTCACTTCATTTAACACCGGGTAATACGTGAGGAGGTCTGCTACGACGTCATGGTATGTAGCACCATCACCCTGCAGTATGAATCCCTCATCACTTACATCTACATCGGTAATCGCGATCACCAACCCCAAAGAATTATCTACCTTACCTTCATAACGCTTCCTCAACTCATCAATAGCAACACCTTCTAAAGACTCTTCAAACCTATCTGGAGGTATCCTAATAACGTCCTTAATCCTACACAACCTAAACATCTAACCCACACCCTATGCTCTCAAACCTAAAACTTAAATACATCCACCATAATAAAGTTTAATACGTGAGCCAATAACTCCGGGTAGAACATGACTTAGCTATGAAGAGATCTACGCCCATCCCTAAACACGGTGATGGCCATCCCGGTTTTCTAGGACAACGTATTTGAACCTACCAAACCACCATGTAATTACCTTAACACCTAACCTAAGTAACTCCTTCTTAAGGTTATCATCGTTAGTAGCCACTACGAATTCATCCCTAAAGTATGGGTTCCTCCTAAAGAAGTTTAGTATTGCTTCATCACCTGATGCTTTCAGCGACTCGGTACTGATTACCGCAACGTTACGTCTCTGTATGTAGTCTAAGGCGAGTCTAGCCGCCCTACCCTTAGGGCCTTTACTGCTTAGTGAAATCCTAGATAATTCGTTAACGACGCTGTCTAATACGTAGTAACTACACTTACCTACCTCCTCATACATTAAGTCCACTACATCCACACCTTCGTATACTTGAAGTAAGACGCTACTATCTAATAAGACCTTACAATCCCTTACCTGATACGACATCGGCTTAAAACCTTATGAACCCCCATCCAATTAGCCTCCACCTACCGAGGACCTGCCTACTTATAGCTACCCGCATCCCCTCTAAAACAACTAGAGGTTTCCTACACCTCACCTCCATGAAGTCCTTAGAGAGCTTAGTGATGTCTGCTAGGGTCACAGCAGTGCCGGACGTCACCATTATAACCTCATTAGGCTTAAGCTTCTCAACCTTAATTAACTCCTTAGTACCTAAAACCCTTTCAAGAAGGTTATACTCTATACGGACGTTATACACAGGTTCTGGCAGCGTTCCAGCCTTACCGCATACGTTTCCAACAAGCTTATCCGCCTTAGTGAGGTAGGGGTCGAGCTTAGTGCCTATGGCTACTAAGCCGCCTGGACGCGCCTCATTAAACTCATCCTCACCGAACTTAATGCTAACCACCTCAGACACAAGTTCTTCGTAGTAGGTCTTACCACCTCTCTCAACTCTAATCCCAGGCCTGATCTCAACCTCATCACCAACCCTTAAAACACCCCTAATAAGTGAGCCGCCTATAACACCTCCTACAAGTTCCTCAGGCGGTGTTCCAGGCCTGTTAACCTCGAATGACCTAGCTATGAATAGGAGGGGCGGTGATGCTAAATCACGTTCAGGTACTAGTATGTACTTATCGATTGCCATGAGGAGTGCGTCTATGTTAACATTATTTAAAGCGCTGATAGGTATTACCGGTGCTGACTCAGCCCACGTACCCTTAAGGAATTCCCTAATCTGCTTATAGTTCTCTAAAGCTTTCTCCCTACTTACAACGTCTACCTTATTCTGAACTACGACTAAGTTCTTAACACCTATAATGTCTAAGGCTGCGAGGTGTTCCCTAGTCTGCGGTTGAGGGCAGTGCTCATTAGCAGCGACAACTAAGAGTGCCCCATCCATTAACGAAGCCCCGGAAAGCATCGTAGCCATAAGAACCTCATGCCCCGGCGCATCAACGTATGATATCCTACGTTTTAATACGCATTCCACGACTTCAGGCTCTGTCGAATATCTCTCAGGTTCGGGTCGTTGAGGGCATACGTATAGATTACCTATGGCGTACCCTAACTTAATGGTCATAGCCCTCTTAAGCTCTTCTGAGTGCTTGGAAGTCCAAATACCTGTTAAGGACTGCGTTAACGTGGTCTTACCGTGGTCTACGTGTCCGACAACGCCTACGTTGATTTCCGGCTGCCTAACCTCACTCACTTACTACCCTCCTTCGAATACCTCTCTACGAATACTACCTCATTAAAATTCAGGTACTTAAGGATGTCCTCCGAGGCTAACCTCTTAGCTATTTGAATGTTCTCGTTAAGGTATGAAGTCCTAGGCAGCTCTACCCTAACCTTATCCCCATCAACCTCGATCTTAATATCATCTAAGCTAACACCCCTCACATGCCTCTTAATTAAGTACTTAACCTTCTCACCAACGTCCTCCAACTTCTTAACAATCCTGAAACTGTAGGTTAGGGTTTTACCTGCGAGTGGGTGGTTAAAATCGACCACCACCCTCCCACCACTCACATTCCTTATAGTCCCTAACTGCCCACCAACCTCAACCACCTTATTTACCTCAGGCCTAATATTAGCCCTCACAAAATCACGTAGCGGTATAGTTCTAACCTTATTAGGATCTCTAACACCGTAACCCTTATCAGGCGGTATGTCAACCTCAACATCCACACCGACCTCAGAACCCTCTAACACCTCCTCAAACCCCTTCACAACCCTACCCTCACCTACTATCACTAATAAAGGCTCATACTCCCTACTAGAATCGTAGACCTTAAACTCCTTAGCCCTCTCAACATTAGTTACCTCAACAACCTCACCGCTCTCCTTAACCCTCACAACATAATCAACTAAGACCATATCATTCTTACTTAACGGCATATCACATCCTCTTGATATATTGACTAACATTTTTAAGTTTAAGTGAG
>CALEDH010000012.1 GCA_937949785.1 uncultured Sulfolobales archaeon
CTAGGGGGACTGCCGCCGTTTAAGGCGGAGGAAGGAGGGGGCCACGGCAGGTCAGCATGCCCCGAATCCTCCGGGCTGCACGCGGGCTACAATGGTGGGGACAGCGGGATCCGACCTCGAAAGAGGAAGGTAATCCCTCAAACCCCGCCGTAGTTGGGATCGAGGGCTGTAACTCGCCCTCGTGAACGCGGAATCCCTAGTAACCGCACGTCAACATCGTGCGGTGAATACGTCCCTGCTCCTTGCACACACCGCCCGTCGCTCCATCCGAGCGGAGGAGGAGTGAGGCCTACTTCGGAAGGGGTGGGTCGAACTCCTCCTCTGCGAGGGGGGAGAAGTCGTAACAAGGTAGCCGTACCGGAAGGTGCGGCTGGATCACCTCCTGTTCCTTGAGTTCGAGCCTGACCTACGTGGATTTTCTGGGGTGGGCCCCTCAATGCAACCCGGGAGGTTGTCTTCTCGGGTGTAGGGCGTGATTTAGGTGAACGCCGCGCATAGGCCTCAACAAGACCTACACTAACCCGTCCCAGGCTTGTCGGTCCACACCGTCTGGTGGATGGCTAGGCTCGGGTGCTGAGGAAGGGCGCGGCAAGCGGCGATATGCCCGGGGTAGGCGCAGGCAGCCGTCGATCCCGGGATCCCCGAATGGGACTTCCTACTACGGGTGAATAACCCGTAGTGCTCGGGAACGAGCGGGAACCCCCCGAACGGAAACATCTTAGTAGGGGGAGGAGGAGAAACCAATTGGGATCCCCTGAGTAGGGGCGACCGAAAGGGGGGAAGCCCAAACCAAACCTACTAACGATGAGTTAGTAGGGGTGTGGTGTTGTTGGGGCACCGCTCAATGACGTTCCCGACCCACGGTAGCTGAAGTGGGTTGGAACGCCCCACCGTAGAGGGTGATAGTCCCGTAGGCGAAACTGTGGGGGGACGAGGCGGTGTTCCAGAGTACTACGGCTTGGTTTTGCCGTAGGAAGCTGGGGGTCATCGACCTCCAAGGCTAAATACGTCCCGAGACCGATAGCGAACTAAGTACCGTGAGGGAAAGCTGAAAAGTACCCCGGAAGGGGGGTGAAAAGAGCCTGAAACCAGGCGGTTAATCACGATGCGGCCTGAAAGGGGTGAACTGCCTGAAGGAAACCTGGGTGACCGGGGAGTACGAAGGGCGGTGACCAGGGTCGCATCGGCCGTCTTGAAACACGGGCCGGGGAGTTCACAGCCGTGGCGAGCTTAAGGGGTTTAACCCCGGAGGCGTAGGGAAACCGACAAGCCCGCAGCTGAGGATTACCTCAGCGAGGGGCGGGGTCTGAAAGGGCCTGTAGTCACGGTTGTGAGACCCGAAACCGGGCGATCTAGGCGGGGGCAGGGCGAAGCCGGGGGAAACCCCGGTGGAGGCCCGAAGGGGTTCTGACGTGCAATTCGTTCCTCTGACCTCCGCCTAGGGGCAAAAGACCAATCTAGCCCGGTGATAGCTGGTTCCCTCCGAAGTGCGTCTCAGCGCAGCCCTGCTGGAGGTTGGTTACGGGGTAGAGCTACGGATTGGGGATGCCGTAGCCGAGAGGTTACGGTTCTTCAGTCCAACTCCGAACCCGTAACCACCGTAGAAGGCGGGAGTGGGGTTCCTCGGGGTAAGCCTGAGGGCCGAGAGGGGAACAACCCAGACCAGGGTTAAGGCCCCTAAGTGCCGGCTAAGTGCCAAGCCTAAAGGGCGTCCGCGGCCTAAGACAGCGGGGAGGTGGGCCTAACAGCAGCCACCCTCTAAGGAGTGCGTAACAGCTCACTCGCCGAGGCCGCGGGCCCCGAAAATATGTCGGGGCTTAAGCCGGCCGCCGAGACCCTGGAGCACGACTGCAATGCAGTCGTGATCTGGTAGGAGGGCGTCGAGGTAGGGTAGAAGTCGGGCCGTGAGGTCCGATGGACCTGCCTCGAGTGCGGATCCCGGCGGTAGTAACAGCAAAGAGGGGTGAGAATCCCCTCGGCCGAAAGGGCTAGGGTTCCTCAGCAACGGTCGTCGGCTGAGGGTTAGCCGGTCCTAAGGTAGCCCGTAACTCGGCGCTACCGAAAGGGAAACGGGTTAATATTCCCGTGCCGTGGGGGTAGGTGCGGTAACGCAAGCCCGAACCCTGACGCTTCGGGGTAGGTCGACCGGGGCAGTCGCCCTGGCTAACTACCCGAAGGCCGGGGAGTACCGTAATGGTGAGAACCGGCTTAAGGGGGGAATGGCCGCCCGATAGGGCGGTTCGGCCGGACCCTGGAGCCCTTGAAAAGGGGTTCGGGAACGATCCTCCACGACCGTACCGAGAACCGACACAGGTGCCCCTGGGTGAGAAGCCCAAGGCCTGTGGGGTCTAACCCGGGCTAGGGAACTCGGCAAATTAGCCCCGTACCTTCGGAATAAGGGGTGCCTGCGGTTTTGCGGAGAGCCCGTGGAACCGCAGGTCGCAGTGACTAGGGGGTCCCGACTGTTTAATAAAAACATAGGTCCCCGCAAGCCCGAAAGGGTGTGTACGGGGGCTGAATCCTGGCCACTGGCGGTACGTTAAACCCGGGTACAACCGGGCGAAGCGCCGCTGAAGGCCGGGGGTAACTCTGACCCTCGAGTTAGGGGGTCGTTAAACCCGGCTATATGCGGGGAAGGGGGAGATCCGACCCCCCGAGTGGGGAAAAGAGGTTGGGTCGGTGATCCTCACCCGCAGGGAACCACCCCCTAAAGAATGTAAAACTTAATACTACGGAAGTAGGTTACAGTTCTCGGTGGGGACATCGCCATACGGGCTATCAGAAATAGATCTGGAGAGGTTGCCGAGGCGGCGGAAGTACCTGTACTACTACATTGTAGGCCTCGTTGACGGTGAGGGGTGTTTCTCAGTATCTATTAGAGAGCAGGATAACACTAGGTTTGGATGGGTTATTGACCCAGTCTTCCACATCGCGCAGAGGAAGGACCGCGCTGCTGTCTTGGAAATCATTAGGAGGGTTTTTAACTGCGGACGCATAGTACCGAAGCCTGGGCAGGAGGACACCATGCTTCAATACGTTGTTGATTCACGGCGACACCTAATTGAGGTGGTAATACCGTTCTTCACTAAGCATAGGCTCATCATTAAGCATAGCGAATTCGAGGCCTTCAAGGAAATCGTTGAGGGGCTTGAGAGAGGTGAGCACCGCAGCCTTGAAGGGTTTATAAAGCTACTTGAGAAGGCGTATGTGATGTCTGATAGCAGGACGTATTCCTTAGATGAAATCGTATCCCGGATTAAGGGGAGGGTGGGCGCCTCAGAGACCATACGCCGGGCACCGCTGCGTGATGATGAGGACATGCTCCAAGCACGTGGCGGTGAAGATATGGTCCAACACCAACCGTAATCGCTACTGCTGCGGTTGGTGTTGCTTAAGGTAGCCAAATGCCTTGCCGGGTAAGTTCCGGCGCGCATGAATGGATCAACGAGGGCCCCACTGTCCCAGCCCGGGACCTCGTGAAGCCCACGGAGCCGGTGCACAGGCCGGCATCCTCCCGTAGGGAGAGAAGACCTCGTGGAGCTTTACCGCAGCCTGACGCTGGTTCTCGGGTTTCGGTACGTAGAGTAGGTGGGAGGTGTTGATATCAGCCTTTCGGGGTTGGTTGAGCCGTAAGTGAAACACCACCTATCGGGGCCTGAGGACCTAACTCCGGGTCTGCCCGGAGGACAACGTCAGGTGGGCGGTTCGGCTGGGGCGGCACACCCGCAAAAAGGTAACACGGGTGCCCAAAGGTTGGCTCAGGCGGGTCAGAACTCCGCCGTAGAGTGCAAGGGCAAAAGCCAGCCTGACCGGACCCTTGACTGTAAGGGGTCCGGCCGGGAAACCGCGGCCTAGCGAACGCTCGTGCCCCTATCGGTGGGGGCCGGGCATGACAGAAAAGTTACCCCGAGGATAACAGGGTCGTCGCGGGCGAGAGCTCCCATCGACCCCGCGGTTTGCTACATCGACGTCGGCTCTTCCCATCCTGGCGGTGCAGCAGCCGCCAAGGGTGGGGCTGCCCGCCCATTAAAGGGGAACGTGAGCTGGGTTTAGACCGTCGTGAGACAGGTCGGACTCTACCCACGGGAGGTGCGGGCCGCCTGAGGGGAAGACGTCCTCAGTACGAGAGGAACGGGACGTCGCGGCCTCTGGTCTACCGGTTGTTCGACAGGGCATTGCCGGGCAGCCACGCCGTGGGGAGTAACCGCTGAAAGCATCTAAGCGGGAACTCCTCCCCGAAAAGAGGCGGCCGTTCCCGGGTTACCGGGAGGAGGGCACCCGTAGAAGACGGGTTTGATGGGGCGGGGGTGTAAGCCCTGAGGGTTTCCGAGGGGTTCAGCCTGCCGCTCCCAATAGCCCGACGCCGACAGCTTCTGGGCTGGTTGGTGTGGGTGTTAAGGAGGTCTATGCGTGGCGTTTACCTCTAATTTTAAATTTCCTTTCCCTAGGTTCTGTACCACCTCTTAAGTACCAACCTACGTCGAATACGTTCCTAACAACTAAGTCTAAGTCCTTCAGCCCTCCGACCTCCTCACCGCTTACCTCAGCTATCCCCACCCCATATACGTAGCCATCACTGCCTAATACGAACGTGTAGTTACCTGACACGATCTTAGGGTATGTCTTAATCACAGATGCTTTAAGTATGTCCTTACCGTATAAGAACGGCTTTAAGCCGCTCTCAGATACTACTACGGAGTTAACGTAGCTTCCTAACTTGCTGAAGACCGCGCTGGCTAGCATTGCTGATGGTATTAGGTAGGGCTTACTCCTCCTTAACCTACCTAAGTAGATGCCGGCGCAGTACGGGTTCCTACTAACACCCCATAACTTAGTGACGGCTTTCATCAGTTTGTCGCTGATCAGGTATGACTCAGCGAATAGTGCGGAGCATATGATTAACCTACTGTAGGGTTTCAGCAGCTCGGCGACGTCGTTCTGGAAGAGCATATGTAGTTCGGAAAGTATTTTAATTCGGAGGTCTTCAGGGCATTCAAAACACTTCACAGTCTTCTCAGGAGGCATATGAAGAAGCCCTCCATACCATGTATGTGTGGGAATACCCTAACACACCTCCTTAACTCGTCTGAGAACCTCATCCTGTGGTACTCGGTGAGCCCTGGGCTGAAGTCTAAGAGCTTAGGGATGTCGACGACTTCAACCTCCTTGAAATCCCTAATCACAGCGTCTACTACGAATTCATCCTCTTCAGGAGCGATGCTGCAGGTTGAATAGAGTAGGTAGCCACCACTACGTACACATCTTAAAGAGGTCATCAGCAATTCGTATTGGAGGTATGCAGCGTTAGCTAAGTCCCTGACCTCAGTTCTAACCTTCCTAGACTTATCGATTTGTATTAAGCCCTCACCGGTACACGGCGCGTCAAGCAATACCTTATCGAAGAAGCCCTCACCAAATAACTTTAGGACTTCCCTACCGTCAGCCCTCATAACCACTACGTTGTAAACCCCTAAACGCTCTAAATTACTTCTTAAGGCCCTGACCTTACCCCTATTAACGTCAACGGCGACTACCACACCATCATTACGCATGATTTGAGATATATGCGTGGTCTTCCCGCCGGGACCTGCTGCAACATCCAGCACGACATCATCGGCATTAGGCTGTAGGATTAGGGGTGGGAGTAGGGTGGCCGAACCCCTATGCAGGTAGTACATACCTACTAGGAATTCATGTGTGGCCCCTAAAGCGATTAAACCACTGCTCAACACTTTAAACGCGTAGTCACACCAACCTATAGGGCTTAAGGAATACCCAAGAAGCCCTAACCGCTTAGCTAGGTAACCGCAGTCCCTAACCTTAAGCGTATTACACCTAACAACGCTGTGGAGGGGTTTGTCAAAGGACTTAAGTAACTCCTCAACCACACCCCAATCACCGAAGATCTTATAATACCTCTCAACCATGTAGTCCTTAAACCCATACCTACCTGCGAGGGTCTTAGCGTACGTGCTGACGTCTAAGGTGAATGAGTTGGTTAGGTCATTAACTGAGAGCATGGCTACCGCCGAAGAACACTTCGTAGTAGTAAGTAACTCCCCTCAACTGCTAACCCCCTCATATCTTAAAACCATGTAAACACCTAATAAGGTGATCAGCATGCCTAGGACGACATGTGTGTCCGGCACCTCATTAAGCACTACGACGCCGAGTAACGTAGCGCCTACGGGTTCGCAGGCAGCTACCGTAGCTACGGTAGCAGCGTTCATAAACTTCAGCAAGTAGTTTAGGACTGTATGCCCGCCTAGCATAGGGCCTACAGCCAGTAACGCTATTAAACCCCAAGTAGTTGGGGTGTAGTTAATTAGGTCAACACCTAACCCAGCAGCTAGTGCTAAGGTAGTTAGAGTGGCTACTGAGTATGTTGGGATCACGTATTCTGCGAGTCCGCATGACTGCCTTAAATACCTACCGGCTAGGAAGTATATTGAGGCTGTAAACGCCCCGCATAACGCGAGTAGTACTCCGTAGTACGAACGTATGGTTAGACTACCTACTAAAGACATAATCGATATACCTAGCACACATGTAAGCATGCCGACGTATTGAGGCCTCCTCAGAGACTCCCCCATTAGGAGGTATGAGAGGAGTGCGGTGAATACTGGGTGGGTAGTGACTAAGGTAACGCTTACGGCTATTGAGGCATATCTTAGAGACTCTATCCAGGTGATGAAGTGTAGTCCAAGCATAAGGCCGCTGACCAACACGTAAGTAGTTCTAACCCCCCTAACACATCTGAGGTCTAACCTCCAGAAGGAGGTAGTGAGTAGTAGTAGGGTGGTTATAGCAAGCCTCCAGAATGCTAGGGCTGGTGCTGCAGTACTAACTAACTTAATTATAACTGATGCTGATGATATGCTCACCACAGCAATTAACGATAGGACTAGCAGTTTACCCATACAAGAGGAGATACGGGCTTAAGAATTAAAGCTTAGTCCTACAATGATATGTTAGGGTGTTGGCTATGGGTGAGGAGTACGAGGTTAAGGTTAGGGTTAGGGACTTAAGCCATGTGAGGTCAAACATGGTTAAGTTAGGCGGGGTGCTCTTAGGGAGTTATGTTGAGGAGGACTACTATGTAGACCTCAGGGAATGCGTGTCAGCTGAGTATAGGGATTTAGTGTTTAGGGTGAGGGTTAGGGACTTAGGTGGGGTTAGGGATGGTGAGCTAACGGTTAAGGGGCCTAAGAAGTGGATGCGTACATTTAAGGTTAGGGATGAGTTTAACGTGAGGTTGGAGAGGGCTGAGGAACTAGTCGACTTCCTGAAGAACCTCAGCTTTAAAGTTTTAAAAGTAGTTAAGAGGAGGGAGGTATACTCATTAAGAGGGTTTAAGATATTCTTAGATGATGTGCTTGGTTTAGGCAGCTATGTTGAGGTGGAGTTGGGTGCGGAGGCCGACACATCAGCTGAGGAAGACCTCAGAAAGCTGTTAGAGGAGTTGGGGGCTGGGTATGAAGTCGTAGGGAAGTCGTATGCGGAGATGTTAGTAGAGGTGATGGGTCGTGGGGAGTAGCGTGGTAGCCTTCCTCTCAGACTTCGGGTTGGCAGACCCTTACGTAGGGATGGTTAAGGCAGTTATAAACCGTATAAACCCTGACGCCGAAGTCATAGATATAACGCATGAAGTACCTAAGTATAGGGTTGATGTTGGGGCCTTCATACTTAAAGCAAGTTATAAGTACTTTAGGGATGGGACGGTATTCCTAGCAGTTGTAGACCCTGAAGTCGGTACTCCTAGGAAGGGGGTAGTATTAATCACTAAGAACTACGTATTCGTAGGTCCGAATAACGGCTTACTCCTACCTGCAGCGCTTGAAGACGGCTTGAAGTCTGCGTATGAGGTAGATGTTAGTAAGGTTAGGATGTGGGAGGTTTCTAAGACGTTTCACGGGAGGGACGTATTCGCCCCCACAGCAGCTTTAATCAGCGTTAAAACAGCGGTGAGCAGCATATGTAGGCCGATAGCTATTGATGAGTTAGTAAGTGTTGACATACCCCCTAAGAACCCTACGGTGGATGGGCAGTACGTATTTGTGAGGGCTTTCTACGTAGATAGTTTCGGAAACGTAGTCCTCGACCAAACACTTAGTAATATCTTAAAGTTATTAGGTGTTAGCATCGGTGATTACGTACTCGTAGAGCGTGGGGGTAAGGTGTTTGAGGCTAGGATTACCCACACCTTCGCCGAGGTCTGCGAGGGATGCGTAGCGATTTATGAGGATAGCTTAGGGCTAGCTGAAGTAGGTGTTTTTAAGGGAGATGCGTGTAGAGCATTAGGAATACGTGAAGGTGATGTGCTACGTATTGGGAAGGTGTTGTAAGGGCTGTATATGCAGGTAGGTTCCAACCAGTACATTACGGACATTTAAACGTGGTTAGGTGGGCTTTAGAGAGGGTGGATGAGTTAATCGTAGTCATCGGCACTGCCCAGGAAAGCCATACCGTCGTCAACCCATTTACAGCTGGTGAGAGGGTGTTAATGGTTAGATTAGCGCTTAAGGAGGTTGGCGTGGACTTAAACCGTATCTACGTAATACCGGTTCCGGACATCCTCATGAACTCAGCGTGGGTACACTACCTAGCCATGTACGTACCTAAGTTTAAGTTCGGCGTTGCTAGGAACCCACTCGTCATAAGGCTTTTTAAGGAGGCAGGTTATGACGTATTAATACCGCCCCCATACGATAGGACTAAGTACTCATCTACGAGGATAAGGAGGTTAATGATATCCGATGACGCTTCCTGGAGGGGCTTACTCCCTAGGTCAGTTGTTGAGTTCTTAGACGAGATTAAAGGGGTTGAGAGGCTTAGGCAGATAGTAGGTGTGGATTAGTGGGCTACGTAGTTATAGATGGCTCTATAGGTGAGGGTGGGGGTCAGATACTGAGGACTTCAGTAGCGCTTTCCTCAATACTTATGAAGCCGATTAAAGTGGTTAACATTAGGGCTAAGAGGCGGTACCCAGGACTTCAGAACCAACACATAACGGCTGTTAAGGCGGCTGCGGAAATATCTGAAGCTGTTGTGGAGGGGCTACGCTTAGGGTCAACTGAGATTACCTACGTGCCGGGGAGGCTTAGGCCTGGGAGGTACTCCTTCGACATAGGTACGGCTGGCTCTATAACGTTAGTCCTCCAAACACTAATACCGATACTCCTCTTCACCCCCGGGGAGGTCGAGGTCGAGGTCGTCGGAGGTACTGACGTGCCGTGGAGCCCGCCTATAGACTATATGAGGAACGTAATACTTCATTACATCAGACTGATTGGTGCGGACTTAGATATTAAGGTTTTGAGGAGGGGGCACTACCCAGGCGGTGGTGGTAGGGTAGTTGTTAAGCGTTCAGCCCAACCGCTAAGGCTTAAACCTATTAAACTACTTACGAGAGGGGAGGTTATAAGGGTTAGAGGTATTTCACACTGCGTTAAACTACCTAAGCACGTAGCTGAGAGGCAGGCGAGGGCTGCTGAGGAAGTACTACGTAACTCACTTCCTAACATCCCAGTAGGTATTGAGCTTGAGTACTTCGACCCGGCTAACGACTCCTACGCATGGCCGGGCTCCGGTATAGTGTTATGGGCTGAGACGAGTAACGGGGCTGTGGTGGGGGCTGATGCGTTGGGGATGAAGGGTAGGAGGGCTGAGGAAGTTGGTTCGGATGCTGCGAGGAAGTTATTAGCAGAATTAGGTACTGAAGCAGCTTTGGATAGGCATATGAGCGATAACATAATCCCCTATCTAGCATTGATTAGTGGGAGGTCTGAGGTAGGCGGTTCCTCACTAACAAATCACGTATATACGGTTATAGAGGTTGTTAAGATGTTGACTGGCAGTGATGTGGAGGTTCGCGGAGCTCCTAACCAGCCTTTTAAGGTCTCAGTAGTTGGAGCACTGCCTCCGACCGCACAACCCCACCGTATTAGGTCGTAGGTAGATTTAAGTCTGTAGGGCCTTCTCAGCAGGCGTAATTAGAAGTAAAGTATATATGTTTTGACGTCGTTAAGGTTTTAGACGAGGGTCCTTTGACATTAGCTAACATGCTTAACGTAGCTAGTGGTTCGGAAAACCCGTTACTTAGGTTAGTAAGTAATGCTAGGAAGGATGGCAGTAAGGTAAGGATAGTGTCTAACTACGATATAGATGCTGTCATAGCTTCAGGCATCGTGGTTAAGTACCTACTGCAAAGTGATGTTAGGTATGAGTACTTAACTACGTTGGATTTGGATAGGGCTGTCTTAGCTAAGGAAGTCCCAACAATATCGTTCGGCACCCACCTAAGTGAGTTGAGGAACTGTGTTAGCTTAGTTAGAGGTGAGCGTTCGGAGATACGTAGGTTGGGGGATAGCTACTTAGTCAGCACGCCTTACTACTCATACAACGTGCTGAAGGTCCTTGAGGACGTTATGATAGTGACTAACGATGTTAGGTACTACGTCCTCACCTCCATGTTGGGTAAGTACATCCCTAGGCTTAAGGCTTACCAGGTAGATGACTTAGTTAGGAATTACGTGAAGGAGTTATGCGATTTAAACTTACTGAGGGTTGTGAGAGGTCTTAAAATATTTAACTACTCATTAGTTGAGGTTAGTAAGGCTCTCAGCAGGTCTTTAGACGTATTCGTACCTGGGTATGGTGGGGCTGACCTCGGCAGGGATGTTAGGAGTTTAAGTGAGGCTGAGTTAGGTAATGAGGTGTTGAGCAGCATAGCTAAGTTCTCGCAGACTAAGTTCTTAGTCAACGACTTAGTTGGTGATAACTACTACACCGCTCAGGAGTGGTTTTTTAGGGATATGTATGAGTTCCTCTACGCGTTAATATCCGTAGCAGATGTCTACGGGGTCCACTACATCGTAGCCTCCATCAGCGTTACTAATTACCTCCCGCTAATAAGGCTTAAGTATGAGGGGTTACTTAAGGAGTTAGCAGCTAATATAAGTAAGGTTAAGGATGTAGGCATCCAGCAGGTTAGGAAGAACTTATATAGGGTTAGGCTGAGCTCGCAGGTCCCTATAACCCCTATCTGCAAGGTACTTAAGTCATACTTCATACCTTTAGACTCGATCGTAGTGTATGAGTTAGATAACTACTTATACATATCCTTATTCGACACGCCATTAGACTCTGCAGCGTCGTTGGTTAGGGGTGGTTATGAGAGGGTGGGTAGTTTAATAAGGTTTAAGGAGTTGAGGCTTTCCTGAAGCTTAACGTAGTTCTTAACATAGGTTTAGGTAGTGCGGCCTTGGCTGAGGCAGTACGTAATGCGTTAAGACCTGACGATGCTGAAGTCCCGGAGGGCATCCAACTGATGAGTATGGTTGTAAGTTCCTCGCTGATCTATAAGTTAGGTGTTGAGTTCGACGACACCTCTAAGCTCTACACGATATGCAACGTAGTTGATGACATAGTTAGCCATGTACTACTAGCGCTATCAGTGGTGGGTGTTAGCAGATGAGTTAGGCCTCCGCTAACTCTACTTCACGTCTTTCATAACTCTTATAAACTCCTATTATGTGGAATATTAGGTGTTTAGATTAGTTGTCTTCGAAGGTCGCAGTTAAGGATAGGTGGAGGATGAAGCAGTGGTACGCTGTAGTAGCTCCAGAGGTATTCGGCAGTACTACAATAGCTACTACGCCAGCTGATAAGCCCTGGAAATTACTTGGGAGGGTATTCGAAACAACCTTATTTGACATTACCGGGGACTTCTCACAGGTTCACGTACATCTTAAGTTTCAGGTGTATGAGGTAAGGGATGATACAGCGTATACTAGGTTTAAAGGACATGAATTGGCTAGGGACTACATGAAGAGCATTATTAGGAGGAAGAGTAGTAAGGTGACTTCAATAGTGGATGTGTTCACTAAGGACGGCTACGGCTTGAGGATAACCACCGTAGCTCTAACATCGTTTAGATGTAAGACGTTGCAGAAACATATGATTAGGAAGTTGATAAGGGAGACCATAACTAACTACGTAGGTGAGAAGACTTTTAATGAGGTTATTCAGGCAATGGTCTTCGGCTCATTAGCCCTTGAAATATTCCAGAAGGCTAAGAAGGTATACCCACTGCGTAAAGTTGAGGTATATAAGTCTAAGCTACTCTACCTAACGACACCTGAAGGTGTTAAGAAGTCAGTGATAACTGTGAGTGCCCCTTCATGATGGGGGATATAACTTTAGTTTAAACTACTTATATTTCGGTGTAGTTGTACGGAGGCAGTGTTACTGGCTGGTGGGAGAGGGGTAGGCCTAGAACCGATAACTAATACTAGGCCTAAGCCTTTAGTCCCAATCTTAGGCAGTAAGTTAGTGGGACGCCACCTAATATGTTTGGGTGAGGTCGGTGTTAGGAGGGTAGTAGTCGTCGTTAATTATATGGTAGAGGCTGTGAGGAAGTTTGTCGACGACCTATCCCAGTCTATGGGCTTAGACGTAATTTACGTTGATCAGGGCTCCCCACTAGGCACTGCAGACGCCGTCATGAAAGCAGCCCCGCACCTAAGCGGTGACGATTTCATAGTGTTGTATAGCGATGTGTATTTCAGAGACCCTAACTTTCTAGGGGATTTGCTGAGGGGTGGCGGTAACGTCGTGGGGGTAGCTGAGGTTGAGGACCCGAGTAGGTATGGGGTCGTAGTGGTTAGTGGGGGTAAGGTTGTTAAGATTGTTGAGAAACCTAAGCACCGTCTAAGTAACTACGTTAACGCAGGGGTCTACAGGTTTGATAAGGGTTTACTTAAATTCTTGGAGAGGACGGAGCCGTCGGAGAGGGGTGAGTACGAACTAACTACTACGGTACAGCTAATGATTGACAGCGGTGTGAGGTTTAACTACTTATTAATTAAGGATTGGCTTGATATAGGTAGGCCTTGGTCCTTATTAGAAGCTAATAAGTTGGAGTTAGAGCTTCTTGATAGGCAGTTAATTAGGGGTGATGTTGAGGGCAGCGCCGTCGTTAGAGGACCTGTAGTCGTTGAGGAGGGCTCTCAAATACTTTCAGGTAGTTACGTAGTAGGCCCTACTTACATAGGTCGCGGGGTTACAGTAGGTCCTAACGCGTATATAAGGCCTTACAGCGTGGTCTTAGATAACTCTAAGGTAGGGTTTAATGTTGAGGTTAAGGAGAGCGTCGTGATGGAGAACACGCATATTTCCCACCAATCATATGTTGGGGACTCCGTAGTCTGCGAAGGTGTTAACTTAGGTGCTGGCACTATCCTAGCTAATTTAAGGTTTGATGAGAGGACTGTTAAGGTTAGGGTTAAGGGGGTCTTAGAGGACAGCGGTAGGAGGAAGTTAGGCGCGTTTATAGGTGGCTACGTTAGGACCGGGGTTAACGTATCCGTGTTTCCAGGCGTTAAGATCGGTGCGTACTCATGGATCTACCCAGGTGCGGTGGTTGCTGACGACGTACCTCCGAAAAGCATACTTAAACATGACGGTACGTTAGTTAGCATGGGTTAGTGCTAACCATGAGCTAACGTTGAGACGACCTTAACTACGTCGCCGTCGTTTAACACGTAATCACCTCCAACCCTCCTCTTATCCTTAACCAGCACTGCATATAGGAAGCCCTTACCTAGGTCTGTGTGGATTAGGTTAGCTAGTTCTAGGGCTGTTGACCCTCTCGGTATTAGGTAGGCGTCGGGCAGTACGTTCCCCTTACTATCAGTTAGCTTGCTAACGTCTTCAACAGGGTATACGGTGATGTTGTTTAAGACTTTAAACACTGCGGTGTTCAACGCTTCCTGAACACCTGTCCCTTCAAACTTCTTAACGAACTTCTCAATACTGCTTAAAGCCTCCCTCTGCTTAGGTGTTAACGCGTCAGACCTCACTATCCCTACTTCACGGTCCCCCGGTAGGTAGTCTACTAACCCTGTCTTAGCAGCCCTCCTCAAAGCCAGCTCGTATTCGGCGCTGACAGGTATGATGGTCCTGCCGGGCAGTTCTTTCATGAGGTGTTTTAAGATATCCTCGGATTCCGGGATATCCATCTTATTAGCCACTATGACTATGGGCTTAGCTACTAACCTTAAATACCTGCTAAACGTTCTTAATTCCTCATCACCCCACGAACTGAGCTTACTTCCCTCAAGCTTTGCAGCTTTAAGGGACTTCACTATGTGTTCCCTCCTAATAGAAAGTCCTGAAACCTTCTGGTGGAGTAGGTCTAAAGCCTTATCATACGGCAGCGTTTCTAAGGACCTCTTAACCCTCACCCAGTCCTTAGATACTATGCTGAAGAACCACTCATCTATTTCGGACTCGATCACCGTTACGTCCTGCAGTGGGTCATGTTTCCCGACGCCGACGTAGTTACCGCCCTCATCAGTACTCCCAGAAGCGTCTACTATGTGTAGCAGTACGTCTGCCTGCCTTAAATCATCTAAGAACTTATTGCCGAGGCCTCTGCCTTTATGAGCGTCTTTAACCAGACCTGCAACATCCATGAGCTTTACAGGTACGTACCTATAACCTCTCAAACATGTTGAGTTCTGCGGCATGCATTTAGGTAGGTTGAAGGTTGTGTGTGCGCACTTAGTCCTAACGTACCCAACACCTACGTTCGGATCTATCGTTACGAAAGGCCTGTTCTCTATCCTAACTTGAATTAAAGTAGCTGCTGAGAAGAAAGTTGATTTACCGACGTTGGTCTTCCCTATAATACCTATTAAAGGGTACGTAGGGGGTATTCCGTTCACCTAATATAGTGTTCGTTCTAATAAATTTATATCTCACCGTGGCTGGGGGACTACTTAAAGGTTAGGTTTTTAACCTTGTTTAGTCTAGTAGTTGGTGTAAGGTGTGAGGGGAGGGATGGTTAGGTCTACCTACCACTACATAGCTGAGGGTTGGAGTGAGGAAAGCGATGTGATGGCCAGCTTAATGAAGGAAAGGTTGATTAGGTGGCGTAGGGAGCCTACGGTAGTGAGGGTTGAGGTACCGACTAGGATTGATAGGGCTAGGGCTTTAGGCTTCAAATCAAAGCAGGGCTTCGTAGTGGTTAGGGTTAAGGTTAGGAAGGGAGGTATGAATAGGCCTAGGCCTAACAGCGGCCGTAGACCTAAGAGGATGGGTGTTTACGGTTACGCCCCAGCTAAGCCTACTCAGCTAATAGCTGAGGAGAGGGCTAATGATAAGCACCCTAATTTAGAAGTGTTAGGTAGTTACTACGTAGGTGAGGACGGTATCTACAAGTACTACGAGGTAGTTCTAGTTGACCCTCACCACCCAGCCGTAAGCTCTGACCCAGATGTTAATTGGGTGGTTGGAAAGCAGCATAGGGGTAGGGTTTACAGGGGTAAGACATCGGCTGGTAGGAGGATGCGTGGCTTACTGGGGAATAGAGGGTTGAGAGGTACTCATAGATGGAAGTGGGGGAGGAAGATGAGGGAGAGGGTGCTTAGGAAGAGGCATGAGGCTTCGAGGGGAGCTAGTTTGGTACTCTCTAAGGGTATGTGAGGGTTTAAGTGTTAAGAAGTAAGTGCTGTAGATGGGTAGGGACTTCAACGTAAGGCTCTTAAGGATTTCAGTATTCAAACACGCAACTGAAGATTTAAGTAAGGTTAGGCAGGCTTTGTTAAACATCCTCCCCCAAACGTTGAGAGGTTCTAAGATACTTGCTGAGGAAGTGGTTAAAGGGCATCACGGCAATGAGATAAGGATATTTAGGTTGGAGTTACATGGTGATGAGGCTTTAAAAACTCTAATACATATTATCTGCTCATTAGATGAGAGCGATAGGAGGTTACTCAAACTCTCCGTAGGTGATAGGGTGGGGGACGTTAAGTCCCACCTGTATTTGAGGTTAGGAAAGCAGGAGGCCTACGTGGGTAGGTTGACCATACGTGACGGTAGTGATGTTGTGAGGGTTTCAGCAACTGTAGAGGGTTGTAGGTCTTTAGAAGATATTAACGCGTTTCTAGATGAACTGTTTAAGGATTGCTGAGATGTACGTCGACTTAAACGTCAGGCCTTATGGGAACGCTGACTTAAGTAGGATGTTAAGCATTGCGTGTAGGTTGGGTTATAAGGCCGTAGCTGTGGAGGGGCTTAATAGGAGGGTTGAGGATAGGTTAACAGTAGTTCCTAGGATTACATACGGGTATGGGGGTAGGCCTGCCTTAAGTCATGGAGGGTTGGAGGGGTTTCTAATAGCGTATGAGTTAAGCGAGTTAGCAGCTGTTAAGGCTTTAAACAGTTTGAGGGGTAGGTGTCACCTAGTGAAGATCTCGGCTAACGTTCTAGGGGGGATGAGGAAAAAACATATTAAGTCGTTGAGGAATTGCGGTATGCCGGTGGAGATTTCCGTAAAGGATATCATCTCAGGTAACGGGGTAAACTACAACACGTTAAGAGGTCTTAATAAGCTGCTGCCATATGTTGAGAGAGGTGATGTTGAGTTAGTAGTCAGTAGTTCGGCTGGAGACGAGTTTGAGTTAGTACACCCTCTTGAGGTGGTAGCGATGCTTAGGGAGTTACGGTTAAGCGAGTTAACATCTATTAAGGCTGTGAGCAGCCTGCCTGCAAGGATTTTAAGGATGGTGGGTAGTGGTGTTTGAACTAATAATATCTCTCATATCTTTAACATTAGCCGTAATGTTAGCAGTGTATACTTATAGGGTGAGTAGGAAGTTAGAACTACTTCTAAATGCTGTTAGGGGTAAGACTATTGCTAAGATGATAACTGCTTTGAGGGTTAGGAGGAAGCGTAGGAAGAGGTATATGGTTTTCGAATTGATGAGTGATAGGGAGGTAAGTGCTGGGTTATTAGAGTATGAGATTAGAAATACTTTCAAAAAGCTTTTCGGTGAAGTACACTTAGTAAGGGCTGCCTTAGCAGTCCAGTACTTCAACAATCAGTCAAACATCGGCGTCATTAAGTACTCACATATGTATAGGTATAAGGTGTTAGCGGTGTTAGGTGTTGTGAGGAGGGTGGGGGATGCTAAGGTAATGGCAGTCCCCTTAAGGACCACTAGCTCTTTAAAGAGAGCTTTAAAGTATGTTAGAAGTGTGGAATTGTCTATGAGGAAGTAGTTTTAATTATGGTTTGGTATTTTACCTGCAGTAATAAAATTATACTATCGCTGAATTACCAAGCTTTTAACTCCTCTTACGGAGATAGCGTGGGTATGTAGTCATGGGATGTCCTGAAGTGTTAGTAACTGCATACATGTTAAGGCGGTTAGTAGGGGTGGTTAGGTATGCGGCTAAGCGTCCCTCAATTGGAGGTATTAACGACTTCAAACGCTTTTTAATCTTACCTAAGGAAGTTCTGGGTAGTAGGTGTGTTTGATGGTGGTGGTAAGGGCTAGGTCCTACTGCAGTTCAGCGAATCTGGGTTCGGGGTTTGACGTAGTTGCCGTCGCGCTTGACGCATACTACGACGAAGTTGAGGTGGAGGTTATTAGGCGTGGTAGTGGGAGGGTAGTCCTCGAAGGTGTTCAAGGAGTTTTCTCCGAACTAGTTGATGTGAACGTAAATACGGCTATCGCAGCGGCTGAGGAACTACTTAAATTTACGGGTAGGGATGATGTGGATGTAAGGGTAAGGTTGTGGAAGGGGATCCCGCCATCAGCTGGGTTAGGCGGTAGCGGTGCATCAGCTATCGCAACCATTAAGGCGTTGACGTCAGCTCTAGACGTAGAGTTAAGCCATAATGAGATCATAGAGATTGCTGGCAGGGCTGAGGCCGTAGTTGCTGGTGAGCCCCACTACGACAACGTCTCAGCCAGCCTTATGGGTGGTTTAGTCTTCATACTGTCTTTAAACCCTATCAACGTTGTTAGGTTTAACGTATACGCTAACTTCGTAGTGGCGACGCCGATGGTACGTATGCCGCCTAATAAAACAGCTATAATGAGGGGTGTGCTGCCTAAGCAGGTTGAGTTAAGGGAGGTTGTCAGAAATTATAGTAAGTTGGTTGCCTTAGTTGCCGGGTTCCTATCAGGTAATTTCAGGATGGCTGGGTACGGTATGGAGGACTACATAGTTGAGCCTGCTAGGGCTGCCTACATACCTTGCTACGAAGCTGTTAAGAGGGCTGCCCTAACTAACGGGGCGTACGGACTGGCTATCAGCGGTGCAGGTCCTTCCTTACTAGCCCTATGTGAGGATGAGGAGGTGGCTAGGAGGGTTTTAAGTGCTGTTAAGGCCTCCTACAGGGAGCATGGTGTGGAGGCGTTGGTTAAGGTCGCCCATACAGGTCCTGCGGCTGAGGTGTTAACAATTACTTAAGCCTGAGAGATATCAGATCGTCGTGGGGCATTCATTAACATCATTTTGGAGCGACGTCATCATCTAATCAACAATACCTAACGTTATTAATAAGCTTATATAGCGGGTAGCATTAGATAACATGATGATGTAACCGTCAGTGTATGATGGGATGATTTGTAGGACCCTCACTGAGGAGTCCTTAGGAGGTCGTTAGACGATGCGTAGTAAGCTCTTAGCGGATGTGCTTGCTAAGGTCCTCTACGAGGTTGAGGTGCGTAGGGCCTCGTTAGACATCGCCTTTAAGAAGGTGTGTAGGGGTTCCTACGTTAAGGGGTTAGATAGGAGGGAGGAGCTCTACAGAACTGTTAGGAAGTTCGTCTCAGATTACCATAAACTTATGTGCTGTGTTGAACGAGGTGTTAGTTATAGGGGGTTAGCACGTCTTTGGTTAGAGGGTAGGTACGTACCTCCGAACGCTGTTCACTGTACTTACTCATACCCTAAGTGGTTTGTTGACGAGTTGCTTAAGGTTTTAGATTTAGGTGAGTTGGTTGAGGTTCTTAAAGCTATGAATGAGAGGGTGTGGTGGTTGAGGATTAACACGCTCCTATCGTCTGAGGAGGGGGTTTTAAGGAGGCTTGAGTTAGAGGGTGTTGAGTACGTAGTCTCTAAGGAGGTCCCGTATATGGTTAGGGTTCTGAGCTCTAGGAAGCCTGTAAGGCTTTTAGGGGTTGTTAAGGAGTTTAAGGCAGTGCCTCAGGACCTATCGAGTGCTGCGGTTGTTGAGGCGCTTAAGCCCAGCCCTGACGATCATATAGTTGACCTAGCCTCAGCCCCAGGTATGAAGACCTCGTTGATAATGATGTTGTGTGAGAATAGGGGTAGGGTAGTTGCATGTGATAAGAGTTTGAGGAGGTTAGCGGTTATGAAGGACCTGCTTAGGAGGTTCGGAGTTGATTTAAGTAGGGTTACGTTAGTCCATACGGATTCTACATACCTTACCTGCAGGCGTTTTGATAAGGCATTAGTTGACGCTCCATGCAGTAATTCAGGGGCTATTGGTAAGGACCCAGGGATTAAGATATCCTTGACTAGGGGTAAGGTATTACGTAACGCCTCAACCCAACTTAAGATGGTGTGTAGTGCTCTAAGGCTAGCTGGTTATGTGACGTTCTCAACATGTTCTATACTCCCAGATGAGGGTGAGTTCGTAATATCCGGTCTGGATTTAAGCGGTCTTAGGCTGTTAAGACCTATTGACTGGGTTGGCAGTGGGTATTCGGTGGTGGACTTCTACGGCTCTGTTATGAGGTTAATGCCTCATAAAAACCTCTGTGAGGGGTTCTTCATAGCTGTGTTAACTTCTAAGTAGTGGTTCTACACGTTTATAAAGTTTTATTAGGATATTTCCTATGGTGGGCTCGGTGTCTACGTACGTTACTGAGGTCCGGCAATTAAGTGGTAGGAGGTTTAGAGTTCTAATCGCGAAGTTAGGTCTTGACGGCCACGATAGGGGGGCTAAGGTCATTGCTAGGGCTTTGAGGGATGCTGGGTTTGAAGTGGTTTACCTCGGAGTCCATCAAACCCCGGACGACGTTGTTAGGGCTGCTGTGGAGGAGGACGTAAGCGTTATTGGGATCAGCATACTTTCAGGTTCTCACTTAGAACTCGTCCAAGACGTTGTGAAGCTTTTGAGGGAGAGGGGGCTTAACATACCTGTCGTCGTCGGAGGTATAATCCCACCTGAAGATGCTGATGTTTTAAGGGGTTTAGGTGTTTACGAGGTATGCGGTCCTGGGACTTTACTGAGGGATGTCGTCGAGATATTTAAGAGGGCGGTTACTGTTTGAGGTGGTTGCGGTGAGGTTACATCACATTGGGATAGCTGTTAAGGACTTAGAAACAGCTATGAAGTTCTACGGCGACGTACTTAAGCTGAAGTTGTTGGGGGTTGAGGAAGTTCCTGAGGAAGGTGTTAGGATAGCGATGTATGATGCTGGGGGTGTTAGGGTTGAGTTACTTGCTGGGAGTAGGCCGGACTCACCTATTTCTAAGTTCATTGAGAGGAGGGGTGAGGGCATACACCACATAGCATTCCACGTAGAGGATGTTGACGGTGTTTGCAGTACGTTAAGTGGTTTAGGGCTCCAGCTCACATACCAGCAGCCAAAGCTGGTTTCAGGGGGTTCTAGGAAGATAAACTTCTTAAACCCTAAGTCGACTGGCGGGGTCTTAATAGAATTCCTCACCGAGGTTGGTAGTAGTGGATGAGAGGTTAGTTCAACGCATGGTTGAGTGGGAGAGGGAGGTAGTGGAGCAATTCCTTAAGAAGTTCCCGGAGAGGAAGAGGGAGTTCCTAACTGAGGAGGGGGTAGTTGTTAGGAGGTTATACACACCTACGGACTTAGAGAGCCGTGGGTGGGACTACGTAGGTAGTTTAGGGTTTCCCGGCTCCTACCCCTTCACACGCGGTATCTACCCAACGATGTATAGGGGACGTCCATGGACTATAAGACAGTACGCTGGGTACGGCTCAGCTGAGGACACTAACCAACGTTTTAAGTATTTATTAAGTGTTGGTCAGACAGGGCTTAGCATGGCTTTCGACCTCCCAACCCAGCTCGGGCTTGACCCGGATAACAAGCTTGCTTGGTATGAGGTTGGGAAAGTCGGGGTTTCAATGCCCTCACTGCTTGAGATGGACATTGTGTTTAGGGAGATACCTATGGATAGGATATCGACTTCTATGACTATAAACGCTACTGCTATTGAGGTCCTCTCAATGTATGTTTTAGTGGCTGAGTCGAGGGGGGTTCCCAGATCTGTTCTCGACGGCACTATTCAAAACGACATACTTAAGGAGTACATAGCTAGGAAGAACTACATATACCCGCCGGAACCGTCTATGAGGTACTCAACTGACGCGATAATTTTCTGCGCTAAGGAAATGCCTAGGTGGAATTCTATAAGTATTAGTGGTTATCACTTTGAGGAGGCTGGGGCTACTCCGGCGATGGAGGTGGCCTTCACGTTGGCTGATGCGGTGGAGTACGTTAGGTGGGTTGTTGAGAGGGGTAAGATCTCGGTAGATGTGTTTGCACCTCGGCTCTCATTCTTCTTCGCGTCGAGGACTAACCTCTTCGAGCAGGTGGCTAAGTTTAGGGCTGCTAGGAGGATGTGGGCTAAGATCATGAGGGATAGGTTTAACGCTAAAGATCTGAGGTCTATGATGCTCAGGTTCCACACGCAGACTGCTGGCGTTATGCTAACAGCTCAGCAGCCTGAGGTCAACATAATTAGAACTACTATTCAGGCGTTAGCAGCTATTTTAGGCGGTACTCAATCACTTCACGTTAATTCCTACGACGAAGCGCTCTCACTGCCCAGTGAGGAGGCAGTTAAGCTCTCCATAAGGGTTCAGCAGGTACTACTCTACGAGTCCGGTGTGGTGGATACTGTTGACCCGTTAGGCGGTTCTTACTACGTTGAGTGGTTGACTGACGAGGTGGAGGAGAGGGCTTGGAGGATCATAGACCATATCGATAGGTTAGGCGGTATGTTGAGGGCTATTGAGTTAGGGTACCCTCAAAGCGAGATAGCTAGGGCTGCGTATGAGTATCAGGTCAGGGTTGATAGGGGTGAAATACCGATAATAGGGGTTAACATGTTTGCCGAGCCTGAAGTACCTAAGGTTAAGGTACTTAAGGTAGACCCGGAAGTTAGGAGGAGGGTTGTAGATAGGTTAGGTAAGTTAAGATCGGATAGGGATTTGCTGAAGGTCTTAAACGCCTTAGACGGTGTTAGGAAGGCGGCTGAGAACCTTGAAGTCAACATCTTCCCATACGTGCTTGAGGCAATCCGCTGTAAAGCTACCTTAGGTGAGGTCAGTAACGTTTTAAGGGAGGTTTGGGGGGAGTGGAGGGCTCCGGAAACAGTTTAAGTCAACTGCGAACATTATCACTAACGCTTCAGAGCCATCCGTCCTTAAGTAGTTAACTAACTCCCTATCTAAGTCTTTAGCAGCCTTATCTGAGTTTATAGCTGCGGTATTCCCTGAGACGTAGTTAGACCTACGTATGATGATTTTAACGTCATCGCTGTAGGTAAGTCCCTCCCCACCCCTACCAACTACGACGTCGTGTAGGTTGCCTGCAATTATTAGGGTTATGATTAGTGAGGTAGGCCTTCTAACCAACTCCTTAAAGGGTTGGTTGAAGTCCTTCAACGCCTTAGTCGATGATACCCCTACTATGCAGTCCCCACGTTCTGTTAGGAATTCCTCCTTAGTGAATTCTAAGCTCCTCCTATGGGTAGCCCTCACGTTCCTATGACCTCTAATCCTAAAGGTCTCCAACGATATGCAGGGGTATACAGGTTCTCCGCCAACCATCTAATATCTGATTTTAATGGGGGTATTTTAAAGTATTTAAGTTTGATTATGCTTATAATCTAGGGTTGTCGGACTATAGGTGATTTAGCACCTACTGCCGGTAGGGATATGTTGATTAAGGACCTCGTGGGGATGGGGGTCTTAAGGTCTGAGAGGGTGGTTAGAGCTATGTCTAAAGTCCCTAGGGAGCTCTTCCTACCTCCTGAGCTGAGGAAGTACGCGTACTTAGACACACCGCTGCCTATAGGCTTCGGTCAAACCATAAGTGCACCTCATATGGTTGCCTTAATGACTGAGTTACTAGAAGTTCAGGTCGGTAATAAAGTCCTTGAAGTAGGTACTGGTTCTGGTTATCAGGCAGCAATACTGGCTGAGCTAGTCGGTGATGAAGGCCATGTCTACACGGTTGAGATAGTTAAGGAGTTAGTCGAGTTTTCTAGGGAGAATTTGATGAGGGCCGGTTACTTAGGTAGGGTCACCGTAATACACGGTGATGGGAGCTTAGGCTATGAGGCAGCATCCCCTTATGATAGGATAATAGTTACTGCGGCCGCGCCTGACATACCTAACCCGCTGGTAAGTCAGTTAAGGCCTGGCGGTAGGATGGTGATCCCAGTAGGTGATGCTTACCTACAGCACCTAACCGTCGTACGTAAGGATGTGGATAGCAGCGTTGAGGTTGAGGTGGGGACTCCCTGCGTGTTCGTACCTTTAGTCGGCCGTTACGGTTGGAGGGAGTGAGTTAAATTACCAGTGAGAGTGAGTCTAAAACCCTCGGGGAGTATACCTCTAAGTCCTCATGTAGTTCTTTCTTAGCCTTCATCTTAACTACCTCCCTCACAAACGTCTTAATGCTCTCCGGCTCTCCGTGGTTGACTATTAACCTCTTAGGCCTTAGCCCCGACATGGTTAGGTTCTTTAAGTACTTAAGTAGTTGTCTTTGGTCTGAATGGCCTGAGAAACCGTCTATTGAGTATACTTCCAGACCTACCTTAACGACCTGAATCTTATCGTCTACGACCATGTGTACTTCCTTCACCCCATCCCTAACTTTCCTACCTAAGGTCCCCTCAACTTGGTAGTTAACGAATATTAGTGAGTTCTTAGGGTCTGAAGCCATGAGTCTGAAGTACTCTACTGCAGGGCCCCCTGTCAGCATACCTGAAGTAGCCATGATTATGCTTGAATCCTCAGACTCTACTATCTCATGCCTAGCACCCCTATCGTATAGGATTTTAAATACGTCGTAGGTGAATGGGTTAACACCTGAGTATATCTTCTCCCTCAACTCCTTTGAGAGGAGTTCTGGGTACGCTGTGTGGATTGCTGTGACCTCATTTATCATCCCCTCAATGTATACGGGTATTTTAGGTATGAGTCCTTGCTCCATAGCATTTACCAGTATAACCATTACCTCCTGAGCCCTACCGACAGATAGGGTGGGTATTAATACCTTCCCCCTACGTTCGACGGTCTTCTTAATTATCTCTAAGAACTTTGCCTCAGCCTCCTCCCTAGGAGGCTGTTCTGAACTGCCGTAGGTAGCCTCCATGATTAGAGTATCAATACGTGGGAATTCATCGCTGGCTTTATTCAGCAGCCTTGTCCTCCCATATTTGAAGTCACTTGTGTAGATTATGTTGTGAAGTCCGTTACCTATGTGTAGGTGGGCTATTGAGGAACCTAATATGTGGCCGGCGTCGTAGAGTGTTAGCCTTATATCCGGGGTTATATCTGTTACCTCATTATATCTTAGCGGGACTGTGTGGAGTAATGCTTTATGTACGTGTTTCTGGTCGAATGGTAGCGGCCTCCCCTCACGCTTAGATATGTCTAGGAGGTCTAACTGGAGTAGTACCATTAAATCCCTAGTAGCGTCGGTTGCGTAGACAGGACCTCTGTAGCCGTACTTAAATAGGAATGGGATTAAGCCGCAGTGGTCTAGGTGTGCATGCGTGACTACCACAGCATCTATTTCCTCAGGCTTGATCCCTAAGACATCTATTCTAGGCATTGAGGTCTTAACGTCGGGGGCGTTGGGGTTGAAGCCGAAGTCTAGTAATACCTTACTCTCAGAGGTCTCAATAAGTATTGATGACCTGCCGACCTCCATAAACCCTCCTAACGAAGTCATCCTAACGTATTGGTCTTTAAATAAAGTATCTCTATGTATTCTCTCACCGATATCTCTTAAAACCTTAATCCTCTCATCGCTCTCACTTACTAAGTACTTCAACGCAGCGTCTACTATTCTAGACTTTAAGGGCGGCTTCCTAACTATTTTAGGCCTCCAACCAGTCTCAGTGAATATTTTCTTGTAGAGCGCCCTATTATCCTGGTAGAAGTACTTAGGCTCTAACGTAGTTATTATGACCTCACCTAACACTATGTCGAAGCTTATATCATCATCTGTTATTTTAGCCTCAGCAGGTACTGCTGAGAGGATGTACTTAACCACTTCTTTCTCAGACTTCCTGCTGTCCTCATCAACCCTAACAACTATCCTCTTCCTTATCGTCTTAGCTATATCCTTAACCACCTTCTCCTTCTCTATTATGAAGTTTACGTTCCTCACATAAACAGCTATTTCAGGCCCTTCAAACTCTATCTTAGTTACCTGAGCTTCCTTAGGTATCTGATTAAGTGTTTCGGATACTATTAACTGCCGTATATTGCTTGAGGACGCCATGCCGGAGGTTCTCACCTAATTCTGAAGCTATGCTCTACGTATGAGTTCTTAGTGATGGCTACGACGTCGACAGCCTCTCCTGTGAAGATATCCCTGGTAATAGAGGCTGATACAGCCTTAACAGCTAGGTTGATAGCTTCGTCTAAGCCCATATCCCTCCTATAATTACCTTCTAAAATCCCTATAGCTACTGGTGAACCCGAACCGGTTGCTGAGTATACCTCATCAACAACACCTCCGAAGAGTTCTATGGAGTACAGTCTTGGCTGTGTGTCGTAACCCCCTAATAGTAACTGAACTATGTATGGGTAGTACTTCGAGGAGTTTAGGATTAACGCTAGTAGTGAGGCTAACGACTTAAGAGTAGGTGGGTATCCGGACATGATTTTACGGCTTAAGATCTCAACCCTTAAGTAATCACCTATTATTTGAGCGTCAGCCACTAGGCCTGAGATCGTTAACGCGGCGCGGTCATCCATCCTAACGATCTTCTTAGCGGTCTTATGGGCTATGTAGTAACCACTACTAACTCTTTTATCGGCGGCTAACACCACACCGTCATCTACTACTATACCTACAGTTGTTGTCCCGTGAAAAGTGCCGAACACCTAAACACACCTCAAAACCTAATAGGTAGAAATGCATGATACTTAATAAACGTTACGTATATGTGGTTCAGTGTTTGTAGGTCTGTAACCTGTATTAAGTGTGAGTACCTGTAGACGTTATGATTGGTTGGTTCGAACCCCTCATAGCTGGCCCTGCTTTAGGGAGGTCTACACGTAACCCCACGGCTTTAGGTCCGGCCGGACCTAATCACTGCAGGCTGACCTAGCTAGTAACGCTTAGTGATACCTCTGTTGGTGGGGGGTAGTGGTTTGATTTAGAGTTATAAACGGTGTGTTCGATTATATAGGTAGGTGTTTAGATGAGTAGGGAGGAGTTAATTGCGCGTGTAGTTGAGGTTCTTAAAAAGGTGTATGACCCTGAAATACCTATAAATATCTACGACTTAGGGTTGGTGTACGGTGTGGATGTTGGTGAGGGGGATGTGGTCTCAATAAATATGACTTTAACATCGCCTGCATGTCCGATAGCGTTCTTCGTCGTCCAACAGGTAGTTAATAGTGTTAAGGGCTTAAGCGGTGTTAGCGATGTTAAGGTTAACATAGTTTTCGACCCTCCGTGGAATCCCTCAATGATGTCTAAGGAGGGTAGGGAGAGGTTTAAGCAGTTATTCGGCTACGACATAGTTGAGGAGTACCTGAGGACTGCTGGGGCGAAGAACTTTAATGCCGGTTGATGAGCATAGGGGTTTATGGGGCGGTTTAAAGGTAAGGTTCTGCTTAGTGGTGACGAGTGATTCGATCTTTAAGGGTTTGAAGAGAGATGAGATAACACCCTTAGTTAAGGGGTTAGTGGTTAGTGCTGGTCACGAACTAGCGTTAAGTAGGGTAGTTCCGAACATACCTGAAGTTATAACCGGTGAGGTTAGGGGGTGTTTAAGGAACTGCGACGTAGTCATAGTTACTGGTGGTACGGGCCTCAGTAAGAAGGACTTAAGCCCTGATGTGTTATCTGGGATATGCGGTAAACCCATCCCTGGTTATGGGGAGTTATTCAGATATTTAACTTACTTGGAGTTTGGGTCTGCTGCAATGCTATCACGTAACTACGCATGTGTGGCTGAGGACTCAGTAATATTCCTAACCCCAGGATCTCCTCAAGCTGTTAGGTTAGCTCTTGAGAAGTTAATCCTACCTGAGGTAAGACACTTAGTAGGTGAGTTAAGGAGGTAGGCCTAGATTAAGTATATCTAAGCTTAACGTTAGGATTTAATAGCATGGATTTAAATTTAGAGGTCTTAACATCTTAGGAGGTCTTCTATGAGCTACGACGTAATATTAAGGAATGGTAGGGTTGTAACAGGTTTATCACCTACCTGGATTAGTGCTGATGTAGGTGTTAAGGACGGTGTTATAGTTGATGTGGGCTATTTAGGTGGGAAGGATGCTGATACTGTAGTAGATGTTAGGGGTAAGTTCGTCCTCCCAGGCTTTATAGACATACATAACCACTCGGACATCTCAATCATAGCCTACCCAGACGCTTTAAACTCGTTGATGCAGGGGGTCACCACCGTAGTCGTAGGTAACTGCGGTTTCTCAGCAGCTCCGGTAATGCCTAAGGCTTTAAACGATGTGAAGGCTTTCTGGGGTCAGCTCTCCTTCGGCGTTGATGTTGATATTACCTGGAGTTCTTTTAGTGAGTATCTAGGTGTTTTAAGTAGGGTTAGGCCTTCGGTTAACGTAGTACCGCTAGTTGGTCATGGAACGATACGTATTAACGTCTTAGGTTTTAACGACTTAACACCTAGTAAGGAAGAGTTAAGTATTATGAAGGAGTTGGTTAGTGATGCTATGGTGTCAGGTGCTTACGGCATATCAGCAGGTCTTATCTACCCGCCGGGTTCCTACGCATTAACTGATGAGTTAGTTGAGTTAGTTAGGGTTGTTAGTAGGTTTGGAGGTATATACTCAACCCACATTAGGGGTGAGTCTGATAGACTAGTAGAAGCTTTTACTGAGGCGTTAGAGGTTGGTAGACATGCAGGAGTTCCTGTTGAGGTCAGCCACCTCAAAGCAGCTGGTAGACGTAATTGGGGTAAGGTTAGGGAGGTTGTGGAGGTGTTGAAGTCTTATAGGGAGGTAGGGGTTGAGGTTAACTATGATGTATATCCATACACAGCTGGTTCTACCTCCTTAATATCCTTAATCCCACGTAAGTTCTATAGGGAGGGTTTTAAGGCCTTATTAAGTAGGTTGGGGGACAGCGGTTTTAGGGAGGAGGTAATTAACTACGTTAGGGGTGGTTCTGATTGGGAGAACTTGCTAAGCATTCTAGGGTGGGATGATATAGTTATTTCATACTCAAATAGCTGTAAGCAATGTGAGGGTAAGACGCTGTCTAAGGTAAGTGGGGAATTAGGTGTTAATCCGTATGAAGCTCTCTTCGACTTAATAGTGAGGGATGAGGGTAAGACGTTAATGTTAATGCACTTCATAAGTGAGGACGACTTAATCTACGTGCTTAAACAGCCATACGCGCTCATAGGCTCAGACTCCTTCATAATTCCTAAGGTCGGTAAACCACACCCAAGATTCTACGGGACCTTCCCAAGAATTATAAAACGCTATGTTAAGGAGTTAGGCATCCTAACACTTGAAGAAGCAGTAGCTAAGATGACCTCAAACCCAGCTCAGAAGTTAAGACTTCACAATAGAGGGGCAGTAGCACCTGGGTTTAAGGCAGACCTAGTAGTCATAGACATTAAGAAAGTTGATGATAGGTCAACATTTGACGACCCACATAACTACCCAACAGGTGTAGAATATGTAATGGTGAACGGCTCTATAAGCGTATACGAAGGTAATTACGTAGGAAACCGAAACGGTGAAGTGGTAAGGAAGATAACTACCTACGCCGGCAGTAAGTAAAGCTCAATCTAATCTAACATACCAATATTGTTAACGTAAGCATTCTTAGAGTAGAAGGACTGCGGGGAAAGACAATCAATCTTTTTAACCTTCTAAGCCCACTATATCCTAGGTGATTCAATACGTTGAGAAAAGGTATATCACCGGTAGTAGCGACAGTAATACTAGTAGCAGTAGCGTTAGTCCTATCAGTAGCACTAGCAAGCTGGGTTATGGGTATATGGGGAACTCTAGGGGCTTCAGGGGCAATTCAAATAGTTAGCGCATCATTAAGTAATGCATCATCAAAAAATTTAACTATACTTGTAATTAATAGAGGTAGTGGAACATCTCTAATATTTGATGTAAAATTAGTTAACGGAACTCATATCTTAACGGCTACTACCTATAGTCCAACTAATGTAAGTGCTGGTGCAAATGAAACTATAAAGTGCACTGTGCTTGGTGCTAAACCAGGCAGTCTATATACTATAGAGCTTTACACGTCTGAGGGAGTGGTTACGTATCAGGTTAGAGCTAAAGGTTAGGGCTGAAGTGCTGTAGTGACTAGGTTTAATTAGTAATTTTTTATTACTTCGTCTAATTATCGATTATTAGTTGTTACTTGTCTTACTTGGTGGACCGGCCGGGATTTGAACCCGGGACCTCTCGGATGCCAACCGAGCGCTCTTCCAGGCTGAGCTACCGGCCCACATTATTTTCTAATTGTTTATCCGGTTTTAAGTTTTTAGATTGTCTTTATGTATATTTTTAGTGTTAGGTTCCATAGTTTGTCGCCTACGTGGTGTATGTTTTTAACTGCCTTCCCCTTCCTTACTTCCTTAATTGTTTTTGTGTTCATTAGTGTTTTACCTATTGCTATTGGTGTCTCTTTCCTCGGTTCCCAGATGCTTATTAATTCGTTTTCCTGTATTTCATCTATTTCCACTATGCCTGGGGCCATGATGTCAGCCCCGTTTATTACGTGTTTTACAGCTCCTTCATCTACTACGGCTTTAGGTATTAGGTCTCTACATCTTAGCTTTATTAGTAGGAGTGTTGGTATGTAGGTGTTTTCATGTTGTTTGAATGCAGGTATTTTACTTAGTACTATTACTTTCAGCCCTCCTTCCTCTACTACTATTACCTCATCGCTTCCCTGGATGAGTTCTAAGGCTTTTTGGTAGGTATTCATCAGCTCTTGCTTTATCTGGCTTCCCTCCTTCTTCCTCAACCTACTTATGTTCAGGTAACCACCTATAACTTAGTTGAAGTTAGCTTTTTAACTACCTTTTAATAAGTTAGATGTAGGTTGATGTGTAGATGAGTGAGACTGCTCAGAAGTTACTTCAGGAGTCTGTGGGTAGTACGGTGTTGGTTAAGTTGAGGGGTGGTAAGGAGTTGAGGGGTACGCTTAAGAGTTTTGACCAGCACTTAAACATAGTTATTAAGGATGCTGAGGAGGTCTCAGCTGAGGGTAGTAGGAAGTTAGGTACTGTGGTGATTAGGGGGGAGAACGTGCTTCTGATATCCCCGGCTTCTGGGTGATTTAGGTGAAGGGCACTTCGTCGATGGGTAGGATGGGTAGGGGGAAGACGCATATAAGGTGTAGGAGGTGTGGTAGGCACTCATATAACGTCTCTAAGGGTTTCTGCGCTGCATGCGGTTTTGGTAGGAGTTCTAGGTTTAGGAGGTATTCGTGGAGTAATAAGAAGGTTAACGGCGTTAGGGTTAAGTAGTATTGCTTAGTTGAGGGTTTAATTAGATGCCGTTGAGGAAGGTTGTCTTAGACGTTTTAAAACCTCTTAAAGGGCCTTCAGTCATTGAGATAGCTCAAACGCTGTCCCGTCTGGAGGGTGTTTCCCAGGTCGTAGTTACGGTTAATGAGATAGATGTTGAGACTGCAACGCTTACGGTAGTTGTTGAGGGTAGTTCGATTGACTATGATTTAATTAGGGAGAGTATTGAAGGCTTAGGCGGTATGATCCACAGCATAGATGAGGTCATAGCCTCATCGTCTTAGACCTTACTTAATCATTTATGCTGAGATGTTACTGCCTAACTTACTTATAGCTCTGCTTTTCTCCAGGGTTTTAGCGTTCCTAGCTGAGGGTGTTGGCGTAGCCTCTTTAAGCGCTTACGTCTTAAGTGGTTACATATTAAGTCAACCCTTCTTAGGGCTGGATATGGATTTCGACCAATCGCTTCTTGACTTATCGCTTATCACTCTATTCTTCTACGTTGGGTTGAATGTTGATTTGAGGCTTAGTAAGTACGTTTTTAGAGAGTCTTTATCAGTGAGTTTTCTAGGTGTCTTAACTACTATTGCCTTAGTTGTTCTTACTTTGACTTCCTTAGGTGTTGGTTTAACGGCTTCACTGCTTGTTGGTCTAGCGCTTTCGAATACGGCTACTGAGGTGGTCTTCCTAGTAGTTAAGCCTGCAGGGCTTGTAGACGAGAATGTTAGGAAGGTCTTAACGGCTTCGAGTTTTATTGATGACATATTAATGATCGGGTTTATATCTGCTTTAGGTGTGGTTAGCTCAGGCGGTTTTAAGTTGGTATTCCATGTTGTTAGGCAGGTATTACTTGCGTTGGCCGTAGTTGTTTTAGGCTTACTGCTTACTAGGATTCTATCTAGGAGGTTGTTTACTCATAGGTTGATGGTTAACTTAGCTGTCTTAACCCTATTATCAGTTGTTTTAATTGGTTGTTTAGTCGGTGTTGACTTAGCTTTTAGCGCGTATTTTGCTGGGGTATCTCTAGGTATGCTGAGGCTTGTCAGAAATCCTATGCTGGTTAACATTGTTAGGCTTAACGACCTAACCCAATACTTTAGTGAGGTTTTAGATATCTTCTTAATACCTATTTTCTCCCTACATGTAGGCGCTAGCCTTAACCTAACAGGCATATCCGTACCGGAGTTTTTAGCTGTGTTCATATCTGCGTGGGTCGGTAAGTTTGCTGGTTGTTCGTTACTACGTATGCTTAGGGGGGATTTAAGGGTTGGTCTTACGTATGGTGTGGTTATGAATGCCCGGGGTGGTTTGGAGTCGGTATTCGCTGTCCTAGCGTTGAAGTATGGATTGCTGAGCCCTACTCTCTACGGCGCTGTGGTTGTAACCGCTATAACCTCATCTATCCTAACCCCAGTACTCGTAGCTGTTATGCGGGGGTATTTAAGGGGTTATTAGCATGTGAAAGGCTTAAAAGGTTTTAACGTATTTAAGCTTAGTTGTTTGAGGTGGTGGTGTGGAGTTTAAGTTAGTGGTCTCAGATCCTGAGGCTGTTGGTAGGGTAGTGGTGGTTAGGGCTGTGGGTTTGGAGGAGCTTAAATATTCTCAGGATGAGAGGTCTGGGAAGGCCTTACCGACAGCTCTAATTAATCAGAATACCTTAAACCTCATTAACACTCCCTACGGCATCATCACTTTAAGGGTTTGGAGGGATAGGTCTAAGAATGAGAGGGTTAGGTTGACGTTTAAGGTTAGGGTGTCGGATAGGGTTCCGGATAACGTGGTCTACGTACCTAAGGACTTACTGGCTGAGAGGTTAGGTGTTGATGAGGTTGTAGGTGAGGCATTCCGTTGTAAGGCCTTCCAAGTAGTTGTTGATGGTGATAGGGCTAGGAAGTTGGTTGCAGCTGGTTTGAGGGTTGGGGACGTAGTTGACGGTTCGTTAGTCGGCATTCCAGGTAGGTTGTTAAGGATAACTGGTGGTAGTGATTACTCAGGCTTCCCGGTGATCTCCTCACTACCGGGTCAGGCTAAGAGGTCTTTACTCCTTAAATCACCTCCTGGATTTAGGCCTAGGGAGGATGGTGTTAGGAGGAGGAAGTTTGTTAGGGGTAACATGGTTGGTGAGGAGTTAGTTCAGATTAACACCGTGTTAGTCCTACCTACTAAGTAGGTCTCACATCCGTTTCAACGATACGTACCTGAGTATTGCTTAGCTCAAATTTCTTCGGACAGCTAACGTTGTTTAAGACCTTTAAAACCTTAATCTTAACCGGCCTTATTATGAGTTCGGGCACGCATTTCCTGTAGTTACCGCATCTAACGTTATCACACGCTGTCTTAAAGTACGTTATGGTCATACCTTCAACTACTGCTTTACGGTTTATGGCTACCTCAATTACTGCCTCCCTAACCTCAACTGTTACTACGTATTCGTTTATAGGGCATTTATTCCTTATCCCGTATACCTTAACTACCTCGTATACCTGCCCTACCCTCAACTTACCGTTGCATACGTAGTTGAACCTGCAGTTAAGGCATTCCGGTGACGGGCCTGTGTATACGAATTTAAATCCTTCTCTACCTGTTAGGTAGCTGATTAAGGTTATCACTTAGCACACCGGTTAGGTGATTACTCCGGTTACCGTCGCTAGCCTCTCAGCTGCTTCCCATGTAAGGCCTGACTCACCTAGGATCGTATATCTTTCAGGCCTTATCTTATGTGCTATGGTTAATGCCTCAATCACCTTAACGTCAGGTATTCCTAATTCCTTAGCTGTTGTTGGGAGTCCTAACCTCTTAATCGTAGCTACTAACTTCCTCCAGTTCATCCCATGTAGGTAGCTCATCATTATAGCCCCTAAAGCTACTTGCTCACCATGTAGTGCTGGGTAGTTAGCTATCAGGTCTAATGCGTGGCTGAATAGGTGTTCTGACCCGCTTGCAGGCCTCGTACTACCGGCTATGCACATAGCTACTGAACTACTTATCAGTCCCTCAACAACCATTCTAACCCCTTCTGAAGACCCAGTAGATATTAGGTCGCTGTAGTTGATTACGTGTTTAGCTGATAGTAGGGCGAGGGATGCTGAGTACTCACCGTAGTACTCACCTTTAAGTCTGTGGGCTAGTCCCCAGTCAAGAACTGCTGTGAACTTACCTATTAGGTCTCCGGAACCGGCTAGTAGTAATCTCTTAGGCGCCCTACCTATGACTGATATATCAGCAACTATAGCTATTGGTGTCTGAGACCTAATTGATACTACGCTTCCAGTGCCACGTATTGAGGTGAAGGGGGATGCTATGCCGTCATGTGAGGCTGCTGTGGGGACGCTTATGAAGTGGGTGTTTAACTTACTGGCTACGTACTTAGCGATGTCTATTGCCTTACCACCACCGACACCTACGACGAAGTCGAATCCCTTACCAGTAGATGTGTTGAGTACTTCCTCAGCTGAGTTTGAGGTGGGTGAGGTCACCACAGCATTAACTACGTCTAACCCGTAGTTCAGCATGTGGTTGGTCAACTCCTCGCAAACTAACTTCATTACGTTAGGGCCTGAAATGATTAAGCCTCTCCTACCAACTCTTAATTCATCAATGATTTTAGGTACGTCCTCAACGACGTCATTACCTACTACAACCTTCTTAGGTAGGTCGATTACATGCTTACTAACATTCAAGACTACCAACACTATACTAAGGATTTGCTTAGGGGGTTTTAAACACATAGTACGTTGCTTGGTTAAGATTAATAATTTCCTAGATTAGTTAGATATGAGTGATGTGTTGTAGAGTTCTGATAGGTGATGTTGCGGTGGCTGTCTGAGCTTATAGGTGTTGGGGACGTTAACCGTGTTTGAAGGTCTTAAGCGTTATTGGTTGGTTAGTCGTTAATCTGGTTAGCCGTGTTTGAGATCCTAACGTCTTGAGGGAGGTGCTACTCGACCTAAATCTTTTGGTGGGGTTACCCCTACGTAATTTATCATAGGTATTACCGTTATAGATTAAGTGATTTATAATTGTAGTTAGACCGGTGTATTACTTAATATACTTACGGGTAGGTAAGTCTGTATATCGCTGTATTTCCTGGTCGTCGATCATATCTAATGTTAATGGTGTTATGTTAGTAATCCTTTTATAATAGGTGTTCTTAGTAGTAAGTTGCTAACGTAGGTGTGGTGGTCGGTGAGTAGTCAGGCAGTTGTGATTGATGGGTATAGGGATGTGATTGTGGGGGGACCTATAATTAGGACATTACTTAGGTTAGGCCTCCCGTTAATGGCTGTGCAGTTAGTCAACATATCGTATAACATAGCTGATGCGTTCTGGTTGAGTAGGTATGGTGATGCGGCTATGGTTGTGCCTAGGCAGGTATGGCCGTTATTAATGTTCTTCAACGCCTTCTTAATGGCTCTATCTACAGCTAATATGGCTCTCCTCTCGCAGTATGTAGGTGCTAGGCGTTACGGTGATGCTGGTGACGTAGCTTCTAAGTTCTTCACAGCGGCTGTGTTGTTAGGTATTACTTCAGGTATTACCTATATGTCTGTGAGGTACTACGTGTTTAAGTATGTGGTGATGCCTCCTCCCGAGGTTTTTAGGGGTGTTATGGATTACTCAGGTATAATTACTTTTGACTTAATGCTCTCCGCCCTCGCAATAACTTACTCAACAATACTTCAGTCTATAGGTGATACTAAGACCCCTGCTGTAGTTGGCGGTGTATCAGCTATAGCTAACATGGTCTTAGACCCTTTCCTCATCCTCGGCATCCCACCGTTTCCTAGGATGGGTGTTGTTGGGGCTGCTGCCGCTACCGTGTTCTCAAGGTTTGCCAACGTAGTTATGATGGTTTGGTTGGTTAGGCGTAGGTTCCCTGAGTTGAGGGTTGGATTTACGCTGGGTATTAGCGGTGAGTGGGTTTTGAAGAACTTAACTATAGGCGGTCCTATGTCGGTGTTTATGATGTCTAATAGCTTAGCTTTTATGTTTCAGAACGCGTTGGTTAATTCCTTCGGGGTTGTTGCTGCGGCAGCATTTGCTATAGGTTTTATAGTGATGGAGATTGCCGATGCTGCGATATGGGGTTTAAGTATGCCTACTGCTATAATGGTTGGTCAGAACTTAGGTGCTGGTAATTTAAGTCGGTGTAGGTTGGTTGCGTATAAGGCGTTGCTGTCTTTAGGTGTTTTAACTGCTATTGGCTCTGCTGCGGTGTACCTGATTAGGGTGCCCCTCATCAACGTCTTCACTTCTGATACGTTAGTAGTTTATGAGGCTGTTAGGTTTTTAGACTTATTTGTGTTTTCAATTCCTTTCTTTGCCTTATTCTTCGTCGGTATGTCTGTTGGTAGGGGGTCTGGGCATACGTTAGTTCCTATGGTTTTAGGGGTTGTTAGGCTTTGGTTGCTTAGGGTTGGTCTTGGCTACGTACTGGCCTACTACGTAGGTCTTGGTTCGTACGGTATTTGGGTTGCTATGTCTCTTAGTAACTTTGTGAGTGGTGTTGCTGCCTTGATGTGGGTTATGTATGGTGGTTGGGTTAGGCCTGTGATTAAGTGACTTACTCTTTAATTTAGTTGCTGTCCTTACTAGGGTATGAGGTAGTTTTCTTAGGTTGTTAGGGCTTTCTGCTCTGAGTACTTCCTCACGCTATCGCCTAGCGCTATGTATAGTAGTATTAAGCTAATTACTGCTATTATCGGTGCGAGGATGCTGACTATGAAGAGTATTCCAGATATTAAGTATAACGTGTTTTTCTCGATGTCATTTAGCTTCAGGCATAGGGCAGTCATACCTATATGTCCTAGGATGAGTAGGATGATGCCTAGGGCTGATATGGTGAGGCTCACACCGTATGTGGTCGGTATGAGGGCACTGCCAGCTAAGATTAAGATTATGCCCCATAGGTACCCAAGCTTAATTAATGTTGACGGTGTCGAGAAGTTGGGGTTATTAACCGCTAACTCCGCCGTACCTGGGATGAAATTCTTATACAGGCCTACTAAGGTTAGAGTACCTCCGGCAACCGCGCATGCTAAGGCTGGGATGAACACCCATAGTAACGTAGGTAGCCAGGTGAAGTGACGATCTATGTGATGTGGCTCTACCTGCATATCAAACCACATACCAAAAGCTATGAAGACGCTGATGAACATGATCATAAGTGATAGTCCGAGTAGGAGCCAGCCAACAAGTACGTATAGTAGGCCCTCACGCATCTTATTAAGGGCTCTAACGCTGAGGGGTGGTGTAGCCATGCCTATGAGATACCCGTTAAATTATGTGTTGAATATTTTAAATGTATTTTAGGTGATTTGTCGGGTGTTGTAGGGCTTAATGAACTTTATGGGTCTCAATAAACTTGGTTAACTTTATTGTGGTGAAGTTAAGTGTTACTTAACTACACCATGGGGTGTGGGGGAGGTTTAACTTATTGAAAACCCACTTAAGTGGGTATTAAAACTCCATCAACTCATGAAACACCATCAAACCATATAAAACTAACTTAATTATGATCAACTCCTAATCAGTACTAAACTAACTTCTTAGTCATTAAGTCTTAGTTCTCTGAACCATTGAGGTATTAGCTAGTGTATTAGTTAGTATCTTAGGATGTAGATTTAAGTATTCGAACTAAATAAGCTAAA
>CALEDH010000013.1 GCA_937949785.1 uncultured Sulfolobales archaeon
GGATGAAGCAACTACAGCGATCTTAGCAGGGCCTCCAACCATCCTACCAACTAAGGCCTTAGCAAGGTCTATGAAGAACTTACCAACACCGACCTCACTGAACACAGCCCCTAAGATAGTGAAAGCTATGACGTAGGTGGACATCACCTGAAGAGGTGTTGTGAAGCTACCGTAAGTTGTTAAGTAATTTAACTCTACAATCCTATCAAACCTCATACCTCTATGCCTGAAAGGATCGGGTATTGAAGGCCCTATGTTAAGGAATATTAAGAAGAATATTACTAGTAACGTTATCGTTAAACCACCAGTCCTCCTAGTCGCTTCTATTACCGTAGCAAGAAAGATCAAACCTAGGACTAACTGCTCAGTTGTAAGTGCTGTTGCAAACCACATCCTCTCATAAATCCATGGAGGGTTTAAGTAAAGTATTATAGGGGGTATGGCTGAAACCGTAGTCAATATGATATCATACCAAGGAAACTTATCAGCATCTTTAGACCTCGCTGCGTAGGTTATAAATGTTAATGGTAGGACGAAGGCCATATTTAAAACCATGTGTAGCACAACATCATAAGCTGTGAACAACAACGCGTATACGTTATATAACGCCATAACACCGGTAATTAAAGTTACAGCTGCCTTACCTTTTCTGCCTAACGTCCTCCTCGGCATTAAGAACACCTACTAACCTTTGTTTAATATTTAACGTTTAAAAACTTAATTTATAGGTATGTTGGAAATAAAACGTTAATTAAGATACTACTCATACTCTATAGTTGCTGGCGGCTTAGGTGTGACATCATATCCTACAGCTCTAACACCATCAATAACAGCTAGCTTACTTGCTAACTCTCTCAGTAGTTCTACCCCTATACTAGCTACACTTGCAGTCATGAAGTCCTCCGTAATCACCGCCCTTACAGATACGAAGTACTTACCGACACCTCTATCGGTAATCTGTACGATAACATGTGATACGCCTATCTCGCTAAAATATCTATAGACTGTGTAGTAATTTAAACCCTCTATACCCTCAACAAGTGCTATTGGTTCGTAGACCCTACCACCGCTTTTAATACCTGTTGCCTTCACCTTAAACATCTTATATGGTATGCATACATCACTGCATACCTTACCCTCCTCTAATACCTCATACTCCCATGCAGCTGGGAAGTACTGACTTATGCCGTGACCCCCTAGAACTTCTTCAACGATTTCCGTAGCCTTCACCACCACATCTAGTTTCTCCCTAGTAAACAATCCTACAGTCCTAACCAAGAGTCCAGGACCTGGGAACGGCTGCCTATTAACTATAAGCTCAGGGATGCCTAAATACTTAGCTACAGCTCTAACCTCATCCTTATATAAATCCCTTATAGGTTCTATTACCTTAAAGCCGTACCTACCCATAAACTCATCGGTTAGAACGTTATGCTGTGTCTTTATACCTCCTAAGGTTTCAACCACATCAGCAGCTATAGTTCCTTGAACGACGTACTCACATCTAAATTCCCTGGCGATATCGCTAACCACCTGGTAGAACACCTCCCTGAAGACCTTCCTCTTAACCTCAGCATCTGAAAGTCCTTCAATCCTCCTGTAAAACACTTCAGACATATCCACTACTTCAAGCGGTATTAAATTCCTTAACATCTCCTTAACTTTAACACCTTCATACATCCTCATAAACCCTGTATCAATGAATACTGGTATAACTTTATCTCCTAACGCCTTATAAGCTATGATCGCTGAGGTGGTACTATCAACTCCCCCGCTAACCGCAGCTAGTACACGGTTAGCGTCACCATATCTTACCCTTAACTCCTCAATAATATTATCCACAAATCTTTTAGGCTCCAACACGTACACCGAGTATACCTCCCTAAAATATTAAAATATTTAGTTTAATGTAAACTAGACTTCATAACATCTTCAGCATACTTAATCGTACGGTCTACTAACTCTTTATAGTTTCCTAGGTAATTATCGTAATTAAGGGTCTCGCGAACCTCATTAACGCTTAAGTATGTTAGGACCGTACCGTCATTTAAGATCTCATCAAATAAATCAATACCTTTAGACCGTGCTCTACTAGCTAATCCCATAGCGAGTTTATACGCTTCAAACCTACTCAATCCCCTATCAATGAGTTTTAGCATTAAAGACTCAGCCATAATTACCCCCTTACTTAACTTTAAGTTCCTACCTATGTTTTCAGGGAAGACCTTCAACCCTAATAGAACTTCATGTAAAGTATCTAAGACTTCATCAATCAATACGAAGGAATGTGGGATTAAAATACGTTCAGCGCTACTATTACTTAAATCCCTCTCATGCCATAAAGGGATGTTCTCAAAAGACGGTATGAGGAACCCCCTTAAAACCCTTGCCAATCCAGATAGCTTCTCACATTCTACTGGGTTGGTTTTATGAGGCATAGTGCTACTGCCAATCCTACCTACACCTCCTTCAGCTAACTCAAGTATTTCAGGTCTCATCAACTCCCTAACCTCAATACCAAACCTCTCCACCTGAGATGCTAGTATAGCTAATATGCTTACCATCTCGGCGAAACCGTCTCTAGGGACTACTTGTGTTGTAATTAGGTGAGGATGTAATCCTAACTCAGACATCACGGCGTTTTCTACTTCAAGACCCCTCCCCCGCCAACCAGCCATAGTGCCAACAGCTCCAGCCATCTTACCCCTAACAACCCTCACTTCAGCTGATGTTATCCGTTCTAAACTACGTGTAAGTTCGTATACATAGTTAGCTAGTTTAAACCCTAACGTTATTGGGAGGGCGTGCTGCGCATGCGTCCTCCCAACCATAACTAAATCTTTAAACTTCTGGATTAGTTCTATCATAACCTTAATATTAGCTATTAATTTCCTTTTTACGATTTCGAGAGCATCTCTTATAAGTAGGCTCCAAGCAGTATCGATTACATCATTACTAGTAGCGCCGTAGTGTATGTAGTTAGCAGACTCACCGCAGGCATCCTTCACAGCATTAAGTAATGCAACAATTTCATGGCCTAATATCTCCTCATATCTATCAACGTCTTCAGGTCTTACGTTATAAATGCATTTCAGAAGCTTATCATAGCTCCCCTTAGGGGCTATTCCAATATCCTCTAAAGCCTTAGATAGGGCTAACTCGACCTCTAACATCTTCCTAATGATGTTCTCCCTACCGAATATCCTCCTCATCTCCTCCGAACCATATCTGAAGTCTAAAGGGCAGATACTCATGTTAACACCTTATTTAAACAACCTTCAAGTACACACCACCTTACCTCCATAGCAATCCTCCTCCCCATACTTACAGGCCTGCCGAAGTATAGCTTACTGTACTGACTGCCAATACCCATGTATATGTTTGTCCCACCACCGATTCGAAAAGCTACGTCGTAAACTACGACGTCAAGGTCTGGAGTTACCATTAACTGCAGCGTGAAAGGTCCTATAAGACCCGGAGGTACTAACCTGTCTACGGTCTTCGTAAATAAATCAGCTATCCTAAATAACTTATTAAGCAGGCTCTCCCTTATTGTAGCAGGTTCATGCCCGACCTCAATATACTGAACCGGTTGCTCTAAGCTTAACTGCTCCCTAGCCGGTATCCTAACGAATCCATCTAAATTGCTTTGAATCCTCCTATCAATACTTACTAACTCTACGTCGTTACGGACCACACTGCGGAAGTAATTCACGTTGAAGTGAGCCCCTATGACCAACTCCTCTATAGATGCCTCCCTTAATGAGACCTCATTAATAATCCCCCTATCTATTAACGTCTTAACCTTCCTATAGTAGTCATCTCTATCAGAGGCTATGAAGAAGCCCCTTTCAACCTTCCTCAAAGCTTCAGGCATCTTAACTATGACCGGTACGTTTATGTCATCCGGGTTGGTGAAGGTTTTAGGCCTCCTAATACCTGCCTCATCAAGTAACTTATAATAACTATAACTACCCACTCTTTCCTCCCACTTAAGGAGATACCTATTACCGAAGACAGGTATTTCAAATCTACTTTCAATACTTTCATAACCTACGTAAACCGAGAAACTCCTATTAGGTATTAGTATAGAGTTATGGGCCTTAAGCTCGCGTAGTACCTCCCCCCTAACAACGTCTGAGAACTTATCAACGAATACGAATTCGTCAATTAAACCTTTAAACCTCACATAAGGTAACTCCCTACCCCTCTCACAGATCGCTAAAGTTTTAAACAACTCATCCCTAGCTCCGTCGAAAACGTCGAGGGCTGAATGACTAGCTATAGCCGCTATATGTAAGTTCCTAACATCATATCGTTTCAGGAGGTCCTGACTAAAACTCAACTATATCACCATAGTACGTGTTAACTACGACCCTCCCAGTTCCTTCCACCACATAACCTAGATCTAAGACTTCTAACCCGTATTTAAATGCTATTTCCTTAAATTCCCCTACATTCCCTTCAGGAAGGGTTACAATCATACCCACCCCCATATTAAAAACTCTGTACATCTCACTAATACTCACCTTACCTAAATCCATTATGACCTCAAATATTTTAGGCGGTTTAGGAGCTTCGATCACTACATCACAACGACCTTTTAAAACCCTCTTAACCTTCTTAAAGGAGCTCCCCGTTATATGCGCAGCTGATGTTATCAACCCACCTTTAAAAGCTTCTAAAATGATTGGTCCGTAATTCGTAGTAGGCCTCATAAGCTCCTCACCTAAGTTAACGCCACCTATAAATGCGTTATAACCGACCGTAGTTTCAACCGCTTTCCTAGCTAAGCTATATCCATTCGCATGTAACCCACTGCTGGGAAGGCCTAAAACCACATCACCCTTACTAGCAACGACTTCCTCCCTAACTTCCTTAATACCTAGTAACGCGCATGAAACATCAACCCCGTTAATCAGGTCTGGGAGGATAGCTGTCTCACCACCAACCATAGCTACTCTACTGCTAAGAGCTGCTTCCTCAATACCACCCATGATGTCTGAGAAAACGTTTTCATTAGGCTCCTTCATAGCTATGTAACTGACCAGGGCTATAGGCCTCACACCACTACATACTACGTCATTTACGTTAACGATAACGGAGTCCCAACCTATAACCCAATACCTACCTAGGATACCGGCTACGATCGACTTAGTACCAACACCGTCGCAGTGAAGCGCTAGTTGAATCCCGTTCACATCAACCCACGCGGCAAAACCCCCGACACCGCCGTAATTAACATTCAACAGCTCGTTAACCTTCAAGACCTTCTTTAAAGCTATCTCATGTAATCTACCAATACTAGGTATGTCTACCCCGGCCTTACTGTACGTCCAACCACTCATAAGTAACCAGCAACCTTAAGAATCCTTATAGCTAGGTAGGCAGCGTTTTCAGCGTTATCTATGCCTACGGTAGCTACCGGCACCCCCCTAGGCATTTGAACAATACTTAACAGCGCGTCAAGCCCCCCTAACTTAACTTCTAACGGCACACCTATGACTGGTTTATCAGTTCTCGATGCTATGTATCCGGGTAGGTGGGCTGCTAGTCCTGCCATAGCGATGTACACCTTAGCCTCACATTCCTCCACATACCTTTCTAACTCCTTAGGGTTTCTATGCGCGCTTAAGACCTTAACCTCGGTTAAAACCCCGTGTTCCTCTAACACCTTCTTAGCCCTCTCAGCTGCCTGTAAATCACGTTCACTTCCAACAATTACAGCCACTAACAGACGTGACATAAAGACCACCTAAAAAATGTAGACCTTATTTACGGCCTTGCGGAGCTTGGCCCTAGCCCCACCTACATCTATACCCCTAGATAATAAGACCATCATCCTCCTCCCCGGATAAGTGTATGGCTTGCCGAAAATTCTCACATCAACACCGTCAACCTCAAACATCTTAGACAACCCGTAGTACTCAGGGCCCCACACATTTTCTAATTCAGTATATACTGCGTAACTAGCCCCTGCACTTATTAAGTTAACATTAGGTAGTGGAAGACGTAGTGATGCCCTTAAATGTATTGCGAACTCGCTGAGGTCCTGGGTTACCAGGGTAACGAAGCCCGTATCATGAGGTCTTGGTGCTACCTCACTTACTAATACCCTACCATCCTTAGTGAGGAAGAGTTCTACACCGTATATTCCGAGGCCTCCTAAACGCTCAACAATTTTGAGTGCGTACTCCTTACAGGCATTTAAGATCTCTAACGGCTTACTTGAAGGCTGCCAAGACTCTACGTAGTGGAAATACCCATACCTCCAATGCTCAATAGGTTCTAAAACCTTAGTCACTAGCACGTTATCCGAGTTTAAGTACCTGTAGGTGAGGAGTGTGAACTCCGCTTCAAGCCCTACATACTCCTCAACTAATACCTTACTGCTTAACCCCCTACCACTCCTTATAGCGTATTCGTAGGCCTTGTAGAACCCATCATCAGATAAAGGCTCCTTAATAACCATATGTCCGTGACCGCTACTACTCATCTCCGGCTTAATTATGCATGGATAGCCAACTAACTCGCATCCCTTAATAACCTCACTATAATCTCCTGCTATGAAGTACTTAGTGGTGGGTAATCCCAACGTCTCCGCAATTAACTTCCTAAGCGTCACCCTATTCATGCAGATCTTAACAGCTTCAGCATTTGGAATTATTAGAAAGCCCTCAGATTCCAACTCCTTAAGTGCTTCAACATCTATGGACTCTACCTCCGGTATCACTGCGTCAGGCATCTCACGCCTAACGATCTCTTTAATAGCCTTCCCATCTAACATATTCACCACATACTTCCTATGTGTTAGGTGCATTGCAGGGGCATTATCATACCTATCAACTGCTACGACCTCAACACCGAGCTTATGTGCCTCTATAGCTATTTCCTTACCTAACTCACCACTACCTAATAGTAAGACCTTAGTTGCATGGCTGGTTAGAGGCGTTCCAATGTAATCCCTTAACCTATACCTAGTCATAGTATATTACCCCCTTACCAGGTATCCAATCAACCTTCGTATTGATGAGATTCCTACTCACCCTATACCAATACGTATTCCTAACCAAATTAGCTAATGCTAACCTCCTATTAAGGAGTCCCTCAGAGCCAATGTCACTGCGGTGGAAAACCTCCCACCCATCACCACACCTAACAGCTTCAACACACCTATCTACCCTACCACTAACTTCCTGGAACGTATCACCATCACATAATATCTCAACTATCCTAGAACCTGTCGTATATGCTGTACCACCAACTAATTCAGTACCTGAGTAAAGCACTTCACACCCATAGCTCTTTATCTTAGGCTCATCAACTACTACTGGATGTCCCTTAGCAGCCTTCCTATTACTTGGATACCCCTTAGGACATACAGCCTTAACAACCGAGACCGAATCTCTTAACTTAAGTTTTACAGCAGCTAACCTCCCCGACACAGCTGCTTCAACAACCTCTAAAAAGTCCGTATCTAAGGCGGAGATTAAGTTAGCTACTTCCGGATCCCCGAACCTACTGTAGAATTCTATTAGGGTAGGCCCGTATGATGATGTTAACATCATCTGCCCTGACAACACACCTACGTACCTCTCCTTAGTGACTTCCTGAAGCGCTCTAAGCGATGCCTCAACTATCTCAACGCTCCTAACGAACTCATCGTCATTTATGAATGGTAGTAACTTTCCAGGACCTTGAATGCTTCCCATACCACCTGTTTCAGGACCTATATCTAATTCGAAAGCATGGGGGTGGTCCTGAACTAGTGGAAGAGGTAGAACGCTATACCCATCAGTGATGGTCATAAGCGTGTACTCAACGCCCTCAACCCTCTCCTCAACCAACACCTTATAATCAATATCGCTGTAATGTGATGTTATGTCATCGGTTAGCTTCCTTACATATCCCATACGAACCTCAGACTTAACATCTCTTAAATATGCCTGCATATCCGCCACCACCTTAACTCCCTTACCGCCTACCTGCCTAGCCGGCTTTATCACAACATCACCTGCATTACCTACGTACTCAACCGCTTCCTCAACACTTTTAAATGCTTGATATGTAAGCCTCCCTGGAATTCTATACTTCCACATTAACTCTCTCATAAATACCTTACTCTTCTCGATCTGCGATAACCTACTCGTAGCACCGAATACCGCATAACCTAAATCGATTAAAACATCTGCGACGCCGTGGAATTGCGGTTCTTCAGGACCGATAACGATTACATCAGGTGATATCTCTTCAACTGCCTCAGCAACCTTCATAGGATCTAAGGTATTACATCGTACTAACTTACCACCGCTTCCCTCTGAGACCCTTTTAAGCCCTGGGTTTACATACGAAGCTACTGTGAATATCTTAGGACTAGTTGAACTCCTACTAATCATTAAAGCTATGGCGTGTTCTCTAGCTCCTTCACCAACTATAACTACTTTCAACATCTCACCACCTAACCAAACAACCCTGCAAGAAACAGCCAGAACATAGACCAACGTTAAATCCTTTAAACACTTCGATGACCTCATCTACTGACAGCCAAGTCAAGGAGTCAGCCTCAATGTATCTTACAGCATCTTCATCACTTAAGTTGGCAGCTAGTAACTCATCCTTAGGTGCTAAAACCTTACCGTAAGGGCAATTAGTTACTAGTTTAGGACTCCCAATAACTACATGAACTTCCTTAACACCTAACTTATTCCTAAGGACTTGAGTAATGTTTTTAATAGTAAGCCCTCTAACTAAGCTATCATCAACTAAAGCCACCCTCATACCGCTGAAAACAGACTTAATTGGGTTTAACTTTAACTGAATGCCTATCATCCTCTCTAACGGATCTTCCCTAATAGCAGTTCGAACCTTAACTCCAGTGGATATAAATCCTAAATCAATGTTTTTACTGAGGTGGTTAGCAAATCCTATAGCGTACGGTATTGACGTATCTGGAATTCCTACGATGACATCTACCTCCCCCTTAAATTTCCTACCTAGGACGTTACCAAGGGACTTCCTAACAACATATACGTCGATGTTATCAAGCGTTGAGTCATGCCTAGCCATATATACGTATTCAAACATGCATGAGTACCGTTCAACACTCTCGAATATCCTCACCCTTCTAACGATGTCAGGAGATACGTAGATAAGCTCCCCCGGGTTAAGCGGTTCCTTCGGATCGCCACCTAATATCGTTATAGGGGCTGTCTCCGATGACGTCATCACTAGGTCGAAGCCGTAACCACCTACGTGTAGCGGACTTATACCAGGCCTTGACCTATACGCTATCAGCTCAGACTTATTGGTGAGTAAAAATAATGAGTAAAAGCCGTGTACGTTATTAATAGACTCGGTAAAAGCCTCTAATAAATTATATCCTGACTTAACCAATCTCATTAGACTCCTCCCAACCTCGTTTAATGACCTATCCATAAAGCCGTCAACCAGTAGAGATATTTCATAACCGTCATCAGCTAAGTTTAAGCACTTCATACTGCGGACCTCGCTCTCATTGTATACCCCTCCAATACCCATATACCCTCTCAACATGTTTAAGGACTCCTTATCAAACATTAAGGATGTTACGTCACCGCTAACACCTTTTAAAGTTCTCCCATCACTTACCACTGCATAGTAGGTATGCTGCCCTCTATTCAACAACGTCAGTAATCCGTAATACACGTACTTACTGACGTCCCATAAGTCATCAAAAGCTGAAATACTGATCAAACCACCCATAAACATCACAACCTAGAAAAGGTCTTTTCAAGGCAGTCAACGTTAACGTCTGCGAATGGGTATACCCCGGTGTAGCATGCGAGGCATAGTGATGGTAAGCCGACCGATTGCTTAAGTCCCTCTACGGTATTGTAGAGTAAGCTATCAGCCTCAATAGCTTTCGTTATTAATGAGATATCATAAGTTTTAGAGGCTATCAGCTCCCTCCTAGATGGGAAGTCAATACCCATAAAGCATGGGTAACGTACTGGAGGACTGGCTATTCGAACATAGACCTTACCGACACCGCCGTCTCTGAGGAGTCTGACAATCTTTCTCATAGTAGTACCCCTGATTAACGAGTCATCAACAACAGCAACCTTCTTACCGCATATCACTGATTTAACCACGCCGTACTTAGTATCTGCGAAGAAGTCCCGCATGGTTGGAGGCATGATGAAACTCCTACCGACATATCTATTCCTCATTAACCCCTCATTAATTGCTACCTTACGTGACATACTGTAACCTAAAGCAGCGCTCCTACCGCTATCAGGAACAGGGATCACCACATCAACAACTTCGTTATCTAGGTTTCCGAGGTAAATACCCATCCTCACCCTTGCTTCATGGACTTGAACACCGTTGAAGATGGAGTCAGGCCGTGAGAAGTAGACGTATTCAAACACACACGGTGTGAACGTATTAGATACGGTGCTACGCACCTCCTCTAAAGATTTACCATCATATGAAATAATGGTGCCAGGCATTACCTCCTTCCACTCACCAAGTTTTAACGACTCAATAGACGCTGTCTCAGAGGCCGCTGCTACGAACCCATCACCAGCTGCATAGGCTAGAGGTTTAAATCCGTAAGGGTCTCTAGCTATAATTAATCTTGGTTCGGAAGTCATTACTGCGAGGCTATAACTACCTTTAACTAAGACTCCTACTTTCCTAACAGCCTCAACAGCGTCCCCTAAGTCTTCAGTAAACTTAAATATGAGCTTAGCTAAGACCTCTGAATCGCTTGACGGCTTAACACCTAAGAACTCCTTAGATAGTTCAAGGTAGTTCATTATGTTACCATTAAAAGCTAGTGAGATCTGCTTCCCCCCATCACCTATAAGTACGGGCTGCGCACCTAATCGACCCATATACTCTCCAGTTGTTGAATACCTTACATGTCCTATTGCTAAGTTAGAAGTTAAACTACATACCTCACCAGGACTTATCGCTGAGACCACATATCCGGGCCTAACCACATTTCTTATCCCGTCAGGACGTATTATTGAGATTCCTACAGATTCCTGACCTCTATGCTGTAGCTCTATTAATAACTTGTAAGTAGTTAATGATGCGTTAGACCCGTAGAAAGCTGCAATACCGCACACCTTAAATCACCGACCTAGCAGTAGTTCTAAGGAATTCGTGTAAGTCCTCCTTAACTCGTTCACACTGACGTTGACAGCCTCAAACTCCCCCCAAGTAAATATTAAGTCACTGCCCCCCACCTCACCGATGACCCCTACATCGGCCCTATAAAGCGATGCTAATTCCAACACATCGTCTATCCTATCCCTCCCAACCTCAATTAAGTATCTGGCCTGAGTCTCTGAGAAGAGTAATTCCTCAACTCGACTACAACCCCTAGACGGAACTCTCTTTAAATCTATCCGCACACCCTTCATACCGTTAATACACATCTCAGCCACAGCTACAGCTAACCCGCCAATATCTATATCGTGGACGGCTTTAGCATATCCTAACCCTACTAACTTACTAACATACCCCCCATTAGATACTTCGGTTGAAGGTCTGGGAAGCGGTACCTCACCAAGCTCTAAGCCTAAGCATGTGTGTAGGAACTCACTACCGCCTAACTCAGGGTAAGTAGTACCTACGACTAATAGGTAATTCCCATAATCCTTTAAATCAAAGGTCATCGACTTCTTAATATCATCAATCACTCCAACACCTACGATAGTTGCTACAGGCTTCACCATAATATCCGAACTTAGGTCTTCGTTGTAGAAGCTGACCTTACCACCTACAACAGGTAGTTTAAGTTCCTGAGCACACCATGAAATACCTTTAACCATTTCAGTGAAGTACCAGTAATGAGTTGGTTTCTCAGGATTACCTGCGTTTAACTCATCAACTATGGCAATAGGCTTAGAACCAACACTGATTAGATTCCTATAACACTCAGCAACCGAGTTAGCAGCCCCTCTAAACGGATTTAAAAACACGTACCTCGGATTACCATCACCCTTAACAGCTATACCTAACCCATCATCAACATCTATAAGTCTTAAGACTGCTGCATCACCTAACCCAGGCTTAACTACCGTCCTAATACCGACCTCATAGTCATACTGACTGTAGATCCACTCCTTAGAAGCAATATTAGGTGAGCTCAGTAATTTCAGTAAGGCATCGCCTAACCCTACTTCAGGAAGTCTAATGCTATCGTCATTATGCAGCCTAATATGGTGTGCCGGAACTTCAACTTCCCTAAACTTAATACGTGGCTTTGCCAGCGTATCAGCTGGGAGAGAAGCTATTAAATCATCTCTATAGTAAATCTTAATAATACCGCTCCCATCTAAATGACCTATCACACTATACTGAAGTCCGTACTTATCCAGTAATACCTTAAGTTTCTGGAAGTTATCACTACTAACTACTAATAACATTCTCTCCTGACTCTCCGACACCAGTATTTCCTCAGGCCTGAGGTCCGGTTCTCTAACATGTAATTGCTCCAACTTTATGTAAGCACCTAAGCCGTAGTTTGATGTGAGTTCTGCTAGTGCTGTTGCTAAACCACCGCCGCCTAAGTCCTTAACATGTTTAACTATCCCTAAATCAGCTGCCTCAACTAGGAAGTCGATAATTAACTTCTCCACTAAGGGGTTTCCAACCTGAATGGCTGGGAGGTAATCAACATCTCCTTGAAGGTCTAAAGATTTAGAGGCAAAGCTGCTGCCCAGCAAACCATCCCTCCCAGTCGTATTACCAACGATGACTACGTAGTCGTTCTCCTTAGGTTTATCGTTAACGATCTTACTAGCTGCTATGACACCGATACATGCAACGTTTACTAAGGGGTACTTACCGTAGGACCTGTCAAACCACGTCATCCCAGCTACTACTGGGACCCCTATCCTATTGCCGTAATCGCTAATACCCCTAACAACACCTCCAATTAACCAACGTGCATGTCCGTCTTCAGGACTGCCGAAGAACAGTAGGTCTAGAAGCGCTATAGGCCTAGCACCTAATGTTAACACATCCCTTACAACACCTCCAACACCAGTAGACGCTCCATTGTAGGGATCTACAGCTGATGGATGATTATGACTTTCAATCTTAAGTATGACAGCGTAGTCTCTAAACACCTTAACTGCAGCTGCATCCCTACCAGGCCCTATCAACACTCCCTCACCACTGCTGGGAAGTAGTCTTAGGTAGTGCTTACTACTCTTATATGAGCAATGCTCACTCCACTGAGCTTCAAACATAAATAACTCAGCATTTGTTGGCTCCCTACCTAACGCAGTCCGGATCTCATCCAACTCCTCACTACTTAAAGCCATTACCAACCCTCCCTCAACGCATTAGATATGCTTAACCAGACCACCCTACCCCCCTGAGATAATGTCCTAGGGGTTAACTCAGGTTCTGACGCCCTTTCCGGGTGGGGCATTAAGCCTAGAACTAAACCATCGCTAGTACCTACACCAGCTATATCGTATGAACTCCCATTAGGGTTATACCCATAATACGTTATTAAGGGTAGCTTACTAACCTCTTCGTAAAAGCCCACGTAGTAACGTCCCTCACCATGAGCTATAGGCATATCGGCTACAAAGTCATTTGACACTAGTTTTAGCCAAGGCCCCCTCGGATTTACAAACCTAACCCTAACCCACCTACATATAAATCTACATGATTCGTTTGGAAGTAAAACGCCTGGTAAGACCTCAGCTTCAGTAAGTATTTGAAACCCGTTGCATATGCCGAGTAGGGGGATGCCATTATCTAATGCGTTGACTAATTCCTTAACAACTTCACTCTTAGCTGCAATAGCTCCGGCCCGAAGCCAGTCCCCATAACTAAACCCGCCTGGAATTACGACTGCGTCCCAACCATCAGCCCTGAACTCTGAGTGCCATATAGAATACGCTTCTAACCTCGATACCTTACGTAGGACCCAAACCACATCTAAATCAGCATTAGTTCCAGGGAACTTAATTACCGCTACTTTAGGCATCTTAACTCTACCCTTACATCATGTACTGAGGGGTTGTAGAGCCTTAGTTTACTGCATAAATCTTTAACGTAGTTCAAAGCCTCTTCATGTGATTTAGACTCAACTAAGATTTCTAAGTACTTGCCAGACCTAACTCCTCTCACCTTGTCGAAGCCGTATCTACTGATTAAGTCCTTATATATCGTCTCACCTTCAGGGTCTCTAGCAACTCTCTTATTGGTTATCACTACCTCAACTACATACATTTAAATCCCTCAACGTTAATCCCAACCTACATGCTAGTGATGAATAAGCTGAAATGAGTGCTTCAACACTCCCACCCCTCCTAAACACCTCCTTATCTAGGTGGTTTCCACCCTCGTCGACAACCCTAATACTATCACCGCTAATCTCATCAGCTAATATCAACGCCTCACCGTCTAACTCCCTACCAAACTCTACTTTGAAGTCAATTAACTTCAACCCACGACTACTTAACTCCTCAAGTAAGATATCATTAACTTTAAGGCTAATACTCCTCAACTCATCTACCTCCTTCTCACTAACTAATCCTAGGTTAACGATGTCTTCAGGAAGTATTAATGGGTCGTGAAGCTTATCATCCTTATAATGGAACTCAACTATAGGTCTGTTAAGCTTCTCAAACTCCTTAAATAGAGGCAGTCTCTTAATTAAACTCCCATAAGCGTAATTCCGAACTATTACCTCTACAGGGATAATCCTAAGCCTCCTAACTATGTGGATGTTCCCACCATCATAACTTATAAAATGGGTTTTAACACCCTTAGACTCTAGAAGTTTAAAGAGATGGGCGCTTACCGCAGCATTTAATACACCTTTCTTAGGTGCATGAAACTTCTTAACACCGTCTAAAGCAGTAACAACGTCTTTAAACTCCATTGCGAGGTTATCATCATTTATTACATAAACACGTTTAGTTTTTCCTTCATACATTAACTCCCATCCCATCATATAACATTCCTTGATCTTCTTTATGTAATGGTTAATAAGCATAACTCTAAACGTTTCTACATCACTTTTTTACATAATTTATGTAAAAAGAAAATACTTATACATCATTATGTTAAAAAGTTAATAAAGACTTAAAACCTCCCATACGTTTAAATCCAAGGGATTTAAGTCGTAATGAATGTCATACGACTTAAGGATGTTGACCTTAAATCTGATGATGTTAGTATCACTACTCTATGTAGTCATACTGCATTACAAATATTCCATGGTGCTAAGTATGAGGGATTTAAAACTGTCGGGTTAGTTGAGTCTAGTAGGAAGTGGTTTTACGAATTATTTAGCAATTTAATTGATGAATTTATCGTAGTAGATAGCTGGTCGGAAATTTGTTCTTCGAGAGTTATTACTAGGTTAAGAGAGTTGAACTCTGTCTTAATCCCTCATGGTAGCTTAGTAGAGTATGTTGGGTTAGAGCAGGTTATGAACCTCCCCATACCTATATTCGGCCTACGTAGCTTACTAACTGTTGAATCTAACCAACACAGTAAGATGGAATTACTGTCCAGAGCGGGTATAGCGATTCCTAAGTCCTACAGATTTGACGACCCTATAGATACTACTGTAATTGTTAAGTTGTCAGGAGCTAAGGGTGGTAGGGGTTACTTCGTAGCTAGTGATAATGATGAGGTCGCAGTCAAAGTTAATAAGTTATTGGTGAGCGGTATTATAAAGGATGTAAGCGATGTTTTAATTCAGGAATACGTTATCGGTGTTCCAGCATACTTCCACTACTTTAACAGCATGGTCTTAAATAGGTTAGAGCTACTTGGTATTGATATACGTTATGAGTCTAACGTTGATGGACTACGTAGGCTGCCGAACTACGTATTAGGTAATATCACCCCTACGTTTAACATCATAGGTAATCTACCGTTGGTTATTAGGGAGAGCTTACTGCCAACGGTTATGAGGTACGGCATGAACTTCGTCGATGCTACACGTAAGTATCTGCCGCCAGGTATTGTAGGGCCTTTCTCCTTGGAGAGCATAATTAAGGACGATGGTAGTATAGTTGTTTTCGAGTTCTCGGGGAGGATAGTAGCTGGTACAAACCTCTACACTCAGGGAAGTCCCTACTCATCATTCTACTGGGACGAACCTATGAGTATGGGGAGGAGGATCGCTAGGGAGATTAAACTAGCGATTCAGGCAGGTAAGCTAAGCGAGGTCCTAACCTAAATTAAATAACCCCTAACTTGTGGAGAACTCCTCTACCCGCTAACACACCAGTAGCTGCAGCTACGTTAATACCTCTCGACAGTCCTGCACCGTCGCCCGCAACAAATAAGTTTTCGATATTACTCTCTAAGTACCTATTAACAACCGCTCTGACACTATAATACTTTATCTCCGGTGCGTAGACTAATGTCTGCGAAGACGCTACCCCAGCTATGATGTTATCCAGTCTTTGAAGGCCTTCAATTATATTCGTTAAGACCCTATATGGTAGTGCCATTGATATATCACCTGGAGTTACTTCCTTAAGCGTCGGTCTTATCGAACTCCTATTTATCCTATCCCAAGTACTTCTCCTACCGGCTTCAAGGTCGCTGAACCTCTGTATTAGCGGTTTCCCACCACCTAACTTAGTTGATAACCTAGCTATACTCCTACCATACTCTACTGTGTCCTCTAAGGGATTAGTTAACCTAACAGTAGATAGTAAAGCAAAGTTAGTATTACCACTACTTTTACTACTGTAGGACTCACCGTTAACACCTACGGTACCATCATCGTATACCTCCTTAATTACGAATCCCCCAGGATTTGTGCAGAAAGTCCTCACCTTATCGTCGAATGCCTTAGTGTACATGATTATCTTAGGATCTCTAACAACCTTAGTAACCTCATCCATAACCACTGACTGAACCTCTACTCTGACCCCTACATCGAGGGGACCTGGAATCACAGCGATCCCTAACTTCTTCGCAATCCCTGAAAACCAGTCAGCTCCTGACCTACCAGTAGCTAGTATAAGGTAGTCACTGCTGATGTCACCATTACTTGACCTAACCAGAAAGCCGTGCCCCTCATTACGTATGTCGTTAACTTCAGTACTGGTTAACATCTTAACACCTCCCCCCTCAAGGAATTTCGTAAAGTTCTCTAGGACTGTGACAGCCTTCTCACTCCCTATATGTCTTTGGGGGATCGATATGAAGGTAGCTCCCGCCTTTATAGATCTCTTCTCTAACACCTCAACCATCTCAGTATTAGGTAGGTAGAGCCTTGTCACATCACTGAAGCTTACTACAACACCATCAACATATTTTATCAACTCGTAAGCCTCCTCCCAACTACCAACTAATTCGTGAAGCTCACCTCCTATATCCGGCCTCAAATTTATGAGGAAACTACTTAAGGCACCAGCACCCCCAATACCGCTTAAAACTAAGCAGGGCTTGCAGAACATGCACTTCCCAGTATGTATTAATGGGCATCTCCTCATAGATGCCCTAGGACCTTTATCAATTAACGCTACGCTTAACCCCTTACCCTTCGTAACTATCTCATAGGCAGCGAACAAACCAGCCGGTCCAGCCCCAACTATAGCTACATCATACTTCATACGATCACCTCCTTAAAGACCCAAATACGTCCTGCCTAAGGTCCACCATTGCCATCACATCCTCACCAGTCCCTATTAAAGTTATAGGGACCTTAAGAACGTTTTCAACTTCACTCACCCAATTCCTCACCTCTACCGGCAGTTTACCCCACTCCCTAACATTACGAGCATCTCTAAACAACACATCAACCTTAGTTAGAGCTACCTGAGTCGCTGAATTTATGATGAGTGCCTTCCTAGCTAACTCCATATTAAACGGCGCTGCCCTCCTAACCCTACCGGTGACAGAAGCCCTTTCAGAAAAACCTAACCTTACAACCTCATCAGGGTTTAACTCGTTGGGTAACGGACCCTCACCAACCCTGGTCACATACGATTTAAAAACGACTAAAACATCATCAACTTTCTTAGGACCTAAGCCAACCTCACTCAATACACCTGATGCCGATGTATCCCTACTCGTTACGTATGGGTATGTGCCGAAGTATAGGCTGAGGTAGAGTCCCTGAGTCCCCTCAACTAATACCTTCCCCCCACGGTCAGCATATTCATTAACCTCTAAAGCCACATCCCTTAGATAATTCTTCAGAACCTCATATTCTTTAGCTAATTTAAGCTTCCTCATAACCCTATCGGAGACCGCAGCACCCACCCCTTGCTTGGTACTACCTATCAACTTCATTAACTCATCAGTAGTCTCCCTAAATACGTGTTCGTCAGTAATCACACCTGTATTGAAGTCTACGAAGATCCTATCACCGCATTTAGTCTTCTCGACCTCATCTAAGAAAATATCTAAGTTTATAAGAGCTCCAGCCGGTATGTAAAGCCTGCAAGACCTACATAGAAAAGCTGATGGAACCGACCTCAACTTCCAAACAACGCCGTTAAAGCTCACAGTGTGTCCAGCGTTGATACTACCCGTCCTAACAGCAGCGGATGGCATATCTTTTAAACCTAGATACGCTGCTACCTTACCCTTACCTTCATCTCCGAAAAACCCACCAACAACTACAGTTACTGGCGTAATATCCCTCAACATTTAGGGATGTCCAATATATAAAGTTGATCTACTATGGCGTTCACTCATTCAATTTAAGAATTCTAAAGTAGGAAAGTATAAGGTGGTAATACGATGTCCGGTAAGTTCTTACCGGTTACATGGGATGACATAACGTTGTCAACGCTGAGGCTGGCTCGTAAGGTTGTTGAAGCACATGCAGTCCCAGATATGTTAGTCGGTATCCTCAGAGGTGGTTGGGTTGTCGCTAGATTATTAAGTGATTACTTAGGGGTAAACTCGGTAGAAGCTGTTGGGATTAGGTTTTATAAGGGGGTCGGCGAACGCCATGAAAGACCTGTGATAACCCGCCCACTCACAGCCGATGTAGGTGAGAAGAAGGTCTTAATAGTTGATGATGTCGCAGACAGCGGTAAAACACTACAAATAACTATTGAATTACTACAGCTTTACGGGCCTAAGGAAGTTAAAACGGCCTCTATCTACGTAAAGCCAACTACCGTTATAGTGCCGGACTTCTACGTTATAGAAACAGATGCATGGATAATATTCCCTTGGGAATACGCTGAAGTACTACGAAACCTCATTAAGTCAAAAGGCCTAAGCCTTAACGCGGATTCCTTAAACTACGTAATGAGGGAAGTGGGATTAAAACGTAATGTATTTATAGATGAGTTACTGGCCTTACTATCACTAACAGCTAATAATGCCGGACGAAAGCCGTAGGTTAGGTAAAAATTTAAAAGGATGTTGGTGACCACCTCTTAATTGGTATTCTACGCTTTAATACTAGGGTCTTAGAATGCTTCTACCTGGTTTTAAGTTGTAAACCTTAATAAACCAGCTGGAAGAATGTCTTAAGTACATGCCCGGTACGTTGTGAGGGTTGGCACCAAGAAAGGCATATGTTGATGCGGTGTTAACTCAGTATGAGAGGAGGTCTAACGTTAACTTCCGTAACGTTAGGTCGGGCGGAGGTCAGTCAATGTTTAATAACCTCCTCTCCTATTGTTAAGAGGTATACCTAAGAGGTGATTAAATGCCTGAGCACCTTATACGTGCTGTCTGCCCTTACTGCGGTGTTGGATGCGGGTTAATGATTAAATCCTCAGATGGTAGATATGTTGGTATAGAATATGACTATAGCCATCCAGTTAATAAAGGAGGTCTATGTCCTAAACCTAATGACCTCTCATTTATTAACTCACCAGATAGGTTAAAAAAACCTCTTAGGAAGTCTGAAAGCGGTTTCATAGAAATTAGCTGGAAAGACGCTACTAAGGAGGTAGCCGCTAGAATTAAAAACATAATTAAAGATGTAGGACCTAATGCCGTAGCCTTCTTAGCGAGTGCTAAATGTTTTAATGAAGAGAATTATCTACTACAAAAATTAGCAAGGCTTTTAGGCACTAACAACGTTGACCACTGCGCTAGGTTATGTCATGCACCAACATTAATAGGTATGGGTAGGGTTACAGGTGTTGGTGCTTTAACATCAACGTTTGAAGAGATAGCTAATTCCGACGTAATAGTTGTCTGGGGTGCTAACCCTGCTGAGACTTACCCAATACTTATGGGTCAATACGTCTTAATGGCTAAGAGAAGGGGGGCTAAGCTAATAGTTGTAGGTCCTGTTAAGAATAAAACAGCATGGCATGCAGATATCTTCATACATATAAAGCCTGGGTCAGACATAGCTGTTGCTAACGCTATGATGAACGTGATTATTAAGGAAGGACTATATGATAGGGAATTTGTTGAGAAGAGGACTGAGGGATTTGAGAAATTAGTACAGGTAGTAGATAAGTATACCCCGGAATTAGCTGAGTCTATAAGCGGTGCTCCAGCATTTACGATCAGGCAAGCTGCATATGTGATGGCCTCAAGTAGAAAGGGTTCCTTAATTTGGTCTATGGGTATTACTCAACACATAACGGGAACGCAGAACGTACAGACCTTAGCAACACTAGCTGCCTTATTAGGTTGGTACGGAAAGCCTGGAACATGTGTGGGAGGTTTAAGAGGTCAGAACAACGTTCAAGGCGCATGTGATATGGGTGCGTTATCTGAATTCCTACCAGGCTATGTTAGAGTTACAGACGAAGCTGGTAGGAAGAGAATTGCTGAGTTGTGGGGGGTTGGGGAACTACCTAAGGACGTAGGTATAACGCTGCCCTGCGTGTTCCGTGAAGCTGAGGCCGGTAGGATAAAGGCCGCATACATAATGGGTGAAAACCCGGTGGTGAGTGAGGCTAACTCATCCCACGTCATTAATGGTTTAAGTAAAATGGAATTTCTAGTAGTTCAAGACATATTCTTAACTGAAACTGCTGAGCATGCAGATATAGTACTTCCAGCAGCTGCTTGGGCTGAGAAGGAGGGAAGTTTTACTAATAGTGAGAGGAGGGTGCAGTGGTCTTTTAAGGCCTTAGAACCGCCTGGTGAGGCTAGACCTGACCTTAATATCATAATAGATTTAGCTAAGGAATTAGGCCTAGGAAATTACTTCAATTACTTAGGTCCTGAAGATGTTTTACTTGAGGTCAATAAGGTTATCCCAGCATATGCAGGTATAACACCTGATAGGTTAAAGCGGAATGTTGGAGGTATCTTATGGCCGTGTCCGTCGGTAGATCATGGAGGTACTCAAATACTCCACGTAGATAGGTTTAGAACGCCGAGCGGTAAATTTAGGATATTACCAGGCGAACATCAACCTCCTGCTGAAATGCCTGATGAAGACTACCCACTTATATTGACAACCCATAGAGTCGTTGGTGCTTACCACACAAACACGATGACAGGTAGGTCTAACTCGTTAAGTAAGAGGTGGCCTGAGGCAGAAGCTATAATAAATCCAGCAACAGCAAATACTTACGGAGTTAAAGATGGTGAGGTAGTAAAATTAGTTACCCGTAGAGGTGAGTACACAGTTAAAATACGTCTAAACCGAGGTGTTGCAGATGGTGTGGTCTCAGTACCATGGCATTGGGGTGCTAACATATTAACTAATGATGCCTTAGATCCCGATGCTATGATCCCAGAAGCTAAGGTCTGTGCATGTAATATAGTGAAGTTTAGGTGAGGAATATGGTCAAAATACTGTATGTAGATCCTAAAAACTGTATTTCATGTAGGGCGTGTGAGGTAGCGTGTGAGAGAGAACATGAAGGCATCAGCCACATAGATGTTTACCCTGTAGAAGATGTTGAGATCTCAGTACCGTATACGTGTAGGCATTGTGAGAACGCACCATGCGTTACCGTATGCCCTACTAAGGCATTATACAGAACTGATAGTGGGGTATTCGTAAACTACTTAAGATGTATTGGCTGTAGGCAATGTATAGTTGCATGTCCGTTCGGCATACCTAAATTCTTAGACATCCATAAAGTAATTGTTAAATGCGATCTATGCAGACATAGGCTAATAAGGAACTTACCGCCAGCATGCGCTAGTACATGCCCAGCAGAAGCTATTAGCTTCATAGATGAAGATGAAGTAACTAAAATTAAGAGAGGTGTTGAACTCTCTAAAATATCTGAGGCGGTCAAAACAGCTAGAACGCTATCGTATCTGAGGACTTAACACCGCTTCAGGTTTAAATCCTAACACTATGTTATGCAGAAAGTACTTTGCCATAGAAGTTAATTTTATGAACGTCAATTTTTAAACCGTTATTACGTATTAGTAAGTGGGTTCCTATATGAAGTGTAGTCGAGGTAAAGAGAAGAAGGGGAAGAAAGAGGAGAAGAAGGAAGAAAGCTAAGATTTCACATCTCTACTAACCCACTAAGGGTAATTTATTTTTATTACTACTCCTCCAACCTCAGCTAAGGCTTTCTGAAGAACGGGGACTTAACCACCTATACCCTTTCGACGCTAATCCCCCGAATGTTAGGTTAATAGCGGTTTTACTGATATAACTATCTACGGCTTAACCACACATCGTAGCATATTGACCTCCATAACTTGTTGATTAGATTTAAATTAGAGGGTATGGTCAGGAACTCTAATTCAGATGATTTTATAATTTCTGGAATAGCGTTCTGAAACTTTATATAGAGCAGATCGTCGTCGTACCCGCATGTCAACTTCCTAACCACCTCTGAGAGCTGTCCTAAAGACTTTAACTCCATCTCAGAATAACCTAACTTACTTAGAATACCCCTTACGACCTTATTATCATATCTAGTAGTAGCTAAGTATATATGGGTATTACTTAGTTGTAGGAGTTCTTCCATAGACGCTATTAACGATTTACCTACTCCTAACCCTCTATAATTAACCTTCACCGCCACGTAATATATTACCCCAACATTCTTAGGTGAGGAATTTACTGAGTAGTAAACGCCTACACCAGCAACATCGTTATTTAAATATGCTATTAACCCTCTGCATACCCTCTGATTTATGCAGGAGCTAATGTATGGGATGTGATAACGTTCCATCACACCACCTATTACATCGACTATTACATCAACGCATTCGCTGAGACATTCACGGATGCGTAACAACCGCTACACCTTAACCCTACCTACTCTCCCTTAGTAATTAGTAGCTTACCACCACAACTTCATTTAGAGCTTACCGACTTCTTATAGGGGCATAAAACCGAGTACACACAGTAATTGCATTCCCAAACATATCTTGGGAAGATAGGGTTTACAACCCTACCCACTATATCAGACTCTGAAAACCTATCAAACACTGTGAACTGAGCTACCCTCTCAGACGTTATGTAGATTAATAATGAGTAATTTAAATTCATCAACCAATTGTAAATCATGACCTGCTCTAAGTGTTGTTCATGAGGGATGTTAATATCAGACCTTGAAGTCTTGATCTCCAAACCGATCTTACCTTCATCACCGAAGATCACGGCATCAGCCCTACCCCTTATCACTACCTTACCACCATCAGGTAATAATAGCTCTTTAAACTCTTCAACCTCCGTCTTAATCACATCGCCGAATCTCTCCTTAAGAATTTCCTGCAACCCTCTATGAATTAAACTACCGGAAATGTAGAACGGTATGAACACCTCCCTAAGACTTAATTCAGGGTACCTTAACTCATAATCCCTCTTAAGTGAACACCTAACTAAGTCGGAGACCCAGTAAACATCTTGCCCTCTAACATGCTTCTCACGTTCCTCCTTACTTAATTCGTAAATAAACTTAACAATATCTAGACGCAATGACTACCCCAAACCTAAAAGTGTAGATTGAGTTAATTAACTTAAGCAGTATAAATCCTAAGGGCAGAAAAAGTTAAATAGTAAGTAATCATATAGTAGTAAAGTTTCGGTGAGGTACTGACTTAGATGCGTTTTCCAGTAGAATTACTTGACCCTGTGGACAGTGACGAATATAACGTAATTAGCGTTACGCCGGATCTAGCATTAGATGTAGGGCATACATATGCTGGGGGTTTAGGAGTTCTTGAAGGCGATAAATTCTATGCTGCCGCGAAGTTGGGGTTAAAGTACACTACCTTCTCACTATACTATGCTAACGGTTATGTAGACTACGATTTTAACGGGGATGGTACACCGGTACCTAAGCCCCAACCACAGCCTAACGAGTTCTTAGACATGTTAAGGCCTTTAGATAGGTTTAAGATTAAGTTAAAAGGTGAAGATGTTGAGGTCGAATCGCTTGTTTACGAGAGCGGGAACTCTAGAGCTATATTTTTCAAACCTATATCCCCTCCATGGACTTCAGAACTAGTTAGCAGGATCTACATCGAGACATGTTTAGAAGATAAGTTCTACAAGTACACCATGTTTGCTAAAGCTATTGTTGAATTTATCAGGAACAACATACCGCTACATGATATATTGTTTATAGACCTCCAGGAAGCGTATACCGCCCTCTTACCGTTAATCCTTAAGATCCCGGGTAAGTATAGGCTTATAATACATACTGCGGGGGTTTGGGGTCACCCCAGCTTCCCTCGAGATCTAATCCGTAGCGAGTATGGATATTATATGATAAGCCCTGAAGTCGTGCTAACTGACATAGGCCTCGCTGCATCATCCCAGGCCTTCGCTGTTTCTGCTAAACACCTTGATATCCTTTTAAAGATCTTCCCGCACTTCAGCGATAAACTTACATACGTAACTAACGGTATCAATATCGAGAGGTGGATGCACCCGAAGTTAAAGGAATCCTATGAATCTCACAGGCTAACCTTAGATACCTTACCGGAGTTTAAACGTAAGGTAAGAAGCGAGTTAGAGGTTTTCCTAAGGAACTTCAAGGATGTTTCCCTTGAAGGAAAGGTTATAGCACTGTGGTGTAGGAGGATAGTAGCTTATAAGAGGCCGTGGTTTGCCATTAGATTGATTAAGGAGTTAAAAGATAAGCCAATAGTTTTCATACTATCCGGTAAAGCCCATCCTAACGATGGTTGGGGCTTAGAGATCATGAAAGAGTTTATGAAAATACATAAAGAGATGGATAACGTTATCTACATACCTAATTATACCATAGATATAGCTAAGAAGTTACTGTCAAGCGTTGATATAATGCTGTTCACACCGTTTTCCGGCTGGGAGGCATGTGGGACTAGCTATATGAAAGCTGCAGTTAATGCCGTACCAACAATAAGTTCTAGGGATGGAGGGATATTAGAGTTAGTGGTACACGGAGTTAACGGGTGGTTATTCGGCAACGATATTAGGGAGCCTACCGAGTACATAGGTCCTAAAGGAGATGAAATAAATGAATTAGAATATCAGGAGCTTAAGAAGCTCTTATTAGACGTTGTTAAGTTAATTACCCTAAATCCTGAAGGATATTATAGAGTAGCATTATCAGCTCTGAGGTCCTTCATTCCTAGAGTTTCAATGACTAGGGTATTAAGGGAGTATTACCCGCAAATAATTAAACTACCGACTATTTAGTAATTACTGCTGATGGTGCGAACGTCTACCTACCCTTTAAACCGCAGCTAAGCCTTCCATGTTTAAACCTCCTAAAAAATCTTAAATATTACAGCTCATTGATTAGACGTAGTTTTCTAGTAGTTAACTTCCTAAACGACTTACCTCTTATTCGAACAACGGCAGAACGGTAAACCCGAACGAGTGTAGGTCAAGGAGGGTATATGCTGGGTTTCTTATGTTCGTTAGAAAGTCCTTCTACGGCATGGAGGCCTAACTTAGCGAGGATTAACCTAGTCAGAACAGTTCAGCCTTCACGGAAGAGGAGAAATCATGTGCTATGCGTTACTAGTATTGTCGAGAACTACTAAGAACCCCTAAAATCTTCAATTCAAGAATTGTTAAAGCATTGTTTAGTAGGCAGTACGCGTTAACCCTAGATCCGTGGGGTGAGAAGTATTTATGGACCTCACCGCTTGACCCACCCTTAGATGATATATAGTAGTAGTGGTCACTTATCCCTAAATTCCTCCAGACCTCTATAACATCCATGTCTAACTCATTAATTAGTTTTAAAAGGGATTTATGCCTATTGAAAACTGCTACCTGTTCCCTATCACCTAGCCAAGCGCTTAAGTCTTTCTCTACATCCGCCCAGCTAATAGTATTATCCACTGGTACGTCGTAAGCGTCCGCAGGGTTGAAGAGATCAATAGCTTCCGAAGCGGTTAGCCCTTCAACACCATACCTACTTAAGTAATTGATGAAATGTGTTAGGAAGTCGAAAATACCTGTCTCAGCCCTATGATGCTCTCCAAACGTCTCGTAATCTAAGGCAATTACGACTAAGTCCCCTGGCGATTTAACGATCCAGTCAACATATTTATCGGCGAAGAGCGGGAACTGATCCCAAGACCTATTGCTGAATCTAAACGCTACGTCATCGCTTAGCCTATAATTCCTTAGGAAGAGTTTAATACCGCAACTACTGGCGGAGTACATATGGTTAGGGTTCCTACCACTAAGAATCCTATCAACACCCTCAGTAATTACGGCCTTAAACCCCATGTCGTTGACAGTATTAGCTATTAAGTTATTATAGATCATCTCAGTATTTACAAATACTTTAGGGTCGACCTCAAACACCTCCTTAATTAAGCGTCTCTGACTGCTTACTTGGGCAGTAAACTCGCTATGGTCTTCGTATACTGATACTAGGCTATGGTAGTAAGGTTCGACGATTACCTCAGCCAGTCCTGAACTAATTAAATCTTTGAACAATCCCACAACTTCAGGTGTGTAAATCATAAGCTGTTCGAGTACAACACCTGAGAAGCTGATGTTTACCTTCACAGACCCCCCACACTCCCTCAGATAATTAATAAGTAGTTTAGTAGTAGGTATGTAGCAATTACTACTTACCTTCTTAAGAATATCCTCATTACTTTGCTCATCAAACAGTAAATCCCATAGCCCTACACCACTTAAGTTACCCTTAAATAAACCGCTTGTTAAATCACCCCGTAACCTACGTGGTTGATGTAATTCAAATAGGATAAGAACGTACTTAACCATTAGAACCTCACCTTAATTACGAGAGCACAGCTTCCTTAATACTGTGGGAGGGTGGTATATACTTCTGCGGCCATATCTTAGAGTTAATTATTACGGCGTCATTACCTATTAATACGTTATTACCTATGACGCTATCCTTAATAACTACATTACTTCCGATCCTTACATGCCTACCTACGATACTATTAGTTACCACAGTCTTACTGCCTAAGGAGCATCTATCCATTATTACTGAGTCCTCTACAACTGAGTGATCGTTTATTATGGTGTAGTGATCTATTATCGAGTTTAATATCTTAACGCCCCTACCTAAGAATATATGCCTACCTAAAAGTACGTCACCCTCTATGACTAACTCACCCCTTTGAATTCTATCAATAATAGATCTTTGAAGTTCTCTTGATATAGGTCTCCTACCCATGAACTTAATCCCGCCGAAAGAGAAATCAATATCTAACTCCTCATCACTTAAAGCCTTAAGCATGTAACGCACTGACTCCTTATAAGCTTCAGGATTACCTATATCAAACCATAACCCCTTAGAAACATATCCGTAAACACCGTAACCACACTCTATTAACTTAGGTATGACATGCTTACCGAAGTCTAACTCACCTGCCTCATATAACCTCCTACCAACACCATAATCAAAGAAATCCCTGAAATCCGATGATAAGATGTAAATCCCAGTGTTTATAATCCTAGATGGGGCTTCCGAAGGCGTAAGTGGTTTTTCAACAAACCTACGTATCCGGCCGTCAGAACCGATATCAGCAACTCCGTAATGCCTCAACTTTGTCACATCCTCTAACTCTTTCAGCATTACGGTCATGTAGGCGTCCTTATCTCTATGAAAAGACCATACATCACTTAAAACAACATCAAATAGAATATCCCCCTGAACGACTATTAAGTCTTCCCTAATATTATAGTAATCCATTATGAGCTTAACGGACTCCGCATTACCTCTAGACTCTATGTTCGGCTGATATCTAATTCTCAACTCATCCTCATGAAGACCTAACTTATAAACAAAGCGTTCACCAATACCTAAGTGATCATATAGTCCTACATAGTTTACGTACCCGCTAACCCCCAGGTAAAACTCCCTAATACCCTGCCTAGCTAACTTCATTATTATAAAGTCTACTAAGTGCTTGTTTAGAAATCTAATCATAGCTTTAGAAGTATCTACAGTTAGTGGGTAAAGTCTAGTTCCCAACCCACCTATCGGTATTATAGCCTTAGTTAAGGTGATTTCCCTAATCAGAATTCCCGATAATTATTATGTCTTATAGGCTTATAAATATTAAATTATTTAAACATGGAATTATATTACTTAATTGTTTTACTATTTTAGGTGGTAACTTTGGCTGAGGTTCCAAAAACTATTAAGAACGTTTGGATACTTACTTTCGAGCTCGACAAGTTCGCCGCGGTTGGAGGTCTAGGAAGAGCAGTTAATTTATACATCAAAGTATTAAAGGACAGAGGTTTAAACGTTACAGTCTTCATGCCCTCGCATGGTAGGCATCTCTCAGAAGAGTTTAGAAGTAAGTTTAACTTAAGGAGATTAAATAACTTCTCAGTAAGAGGGTTTAGGAAGGGTTTAGATGGTAACCTCTACCAATACGGTATCGGGGCTGATGAGGGTTCTTTCAAGAACGTGAGGTTAATTATATTTAAGGGTCTAGACCACGAGACTGGGAGGTTTTTAGATTCCTGGGAGGTTTATGGTAACCTACCTGAGAAGGTATGCCTCTTCGCTAAGTCTTTAAGACATTGGATTGAGTACTCGGGGGAGTTACCTGACCTCATACATTCTAATGATTGGACGTCAGGTTTGGCTGGCTCCCTACTTAAAATATACTTAGAATCAAAATGTATTAAAATACCGTACCTACACTCAATACACCTACTTTCATCGCCTTCGTTCCCATGGCATTACGCCTCAGAGGATTGGTGTGGGGTGCCTAACATACCCCATAAGGTCTGGAGGCATCATAGGCATGAAGTTCTTAATACTGAATATGTGTGGGATTCTGTTAACGGTAATGTAGACCACTTCACCGTCTTAGAATCCGATGTCCTAGTAACTAATAGCTATGGCTACCTAAACGAAATACTAAATAGGTTTGGGAGGTGGTTAGAGCCGAAGACCTGCGTTGTACATAACGCTACTGATTGGGATGTTAATTCGGTAATGGACTTCGCAGTAAAACATTTAGGGAGTGGTTCAAGAAGTGCTGTTAGGAAGTACGTCATCAACTACCTTTCAAGTAGTACTGAGTTAAGTAGGGTAGGTAGTCTAAGCGATTGTGAACTCTTAATAGTGAGTTCAGGTAGGCTGACATGGCAGAAAGGCTTTGATATCCTCCTAAAAACCTTAGATCACATGGATAAACGCATAGGTGTGTTAATTCTTGGAATTAGAGTGGGTGATAGCGAGTATGAGGAATACGTAATAGGATTGGTAAGGGAGAGGTGGGGGAATGCCTTAATAACGTTATCTAATCTGGATGAGATCATCCTCAAGCTAATCGTATATTCAGGTAATGTCTACGCAGCACTCTCCAGATATGAACCTTTCGGTATAGTTTCAATTGAGGCTCAAGCATTAGGTACACCTGTAGTAGTCTCTAATACCGGCGGCCTACCTGAAACAATATTAGACCTCAAATATGACGTTAACGGCGGGGGAACCGTTGTCCCACTGAATAATGAGAGGTTTATCGGTGAGGTCTTAGAATCCATGTCATATGTCGCTGAGGTCATCGATAACAACCGCCATGAATTAGTAGATAGTATAAGAGTCGATTGGATTAGGAATCTAGTAAGAAATTATAAGAACTTAAACATAAGGTCAAATGCTATTAGATGGGTTAATAGTAGATTTAGGGAGGAGAGCCTGTGGAAGGCGTTGATGAGTTGTTATGAAAAGGCTGGGTTATACGCATACTATAGGTCTTTCGGAGGGTGTTAAGTTGAACTTACCTACGTATAGATTTAAACCTAGGGCTGGATCTGAATGGGGTTCAGGCGGTATCTTCGGTTTGAAGTACCATATGAACGTCCTGTACTTCACCCTTTCCTTCGAAGCTGAGGCCTACTTCCTCACAGACAATAAGTTTAAGGTATATAGGTATGACTTCGTAGGACCTAGTCCTAGGTCTGGTGGGGATACGTACAACGCTGTTGAAGCTGTGGATGATAGGATATTCTTCGGTGGTTGGGTAAACAGTCCTGTGGGGTTTAAGGTGATTAACAACTACGGGAGGATAGACTTCACTAATAAGCACTCCCACATACATTCATATAACGTATATGAAGGGGTAGTTACACTCCTTTGGAAGGAGTCAGCCGGTTTAGAGGATAGGTGGGTGGGCGAGGTCTCATCCTTAGTTTTCGACCCACTAAATATTAGACTACTCGTTTCTAGGGCTGATGGGAGTATGTCGTTAGGTGTCTTCAGCCTTAATTTAAGTAGTAATAAAATGGAGTTGCTGAGCGATAAGCCAAGCATGAAGGGAGCTATATTAGGTGATACAGCATGTTTCGACGTATCGATAGGGCTTGACGGAATTCACGGCATTCAATGCCTTGACCTAATTAGAGGTGGGTGGACCTATAAATGGCTTTCTAAGGATTTAAAAGAAATATCAGTTGATGGGGAAGGTGTTGTAAGACCGCTGCAGGTGGGTTCAATAGCTGCAGCATATGGGAGGCTCCTAACGTTTGTGAGGGGTGGTGTTATAATATTAGACCCTTCAGAAGGTGATGAAGGCTTATACTTTGTGAGGCTTTATGACTTCTGCGGGAAGGATTACGGACCGCTTAGAACTAATCACGTAGTAGTGGGTGGTGGGGTATTGATACCGTTTAACACATATACTCATGGAATCTTAAAGTACCGTGAGGAGTTGAAAAACGTTTCAAGAACTATTAACTACATCCCAACCACTTCAAACTTACTCTACATAACACCACCTAAGATTAGAGTTATAGGTTCCTTCGGCGCACGTATAACGTCAGTAGAACATCTGGGTACGAAGTTAGTACTAGGCTGTAATACTATGGCTAATCTAGGGGTTGATGACTCCGTCCCATACGACATAGGTGAGAGAGACCTGATATTTATAGATATGGATAACGTTTTAAGGAGGTGTGATGACCTTAACATAATTAAGGTAACTGGTAATATAGTTGGTAATAACGCTTGGGGCGGGATACCACTCAACAATTATAGGAAGGCTTTAATGTATGTTAAGGCTGGTAAGGATAATTACCTGAGAATCTTTGACTACGACATAGGTTTACCCCCAACACTTCATAGTTCTGATACCGTAGATATCGATGTGGGGAAGAACTTCGTAGATCTAAGTAACTACAATAACATAGTATCATTTAAATTTGAGTCTGAAGACCCGCGGGCTGAGATATATATAAGCCTTAGGAACTAATATTATATGCGATTAAACCCTAAAAATCCTGATAATTTAAATTTAATGTGGGTGGTCTAGGTGAGTGAGTCCATACGAGAGTTACCTCCTGAGAGCACTGTTAAGTTAAAGCGTGTCGGCCTACATACACATATAAAGGGTTTAGGCTTAGACGAAGACTTCAGAGCGGTAAAGGTTAAGGACGGCATGGTTGGTCAGGAAAGAGCTAGGGAAGCTGCTGGTTTGTTAGTAAGGATGATTAAGGAGGGTAAGTGGGCTGGTAAGATAATAATCATCGCCGGTCCTCCGGGAACTGGTAAGACAGCACTAGCTGTTGCCATAGCTAGGGAGTTAGGTATGAACGTACCGTTCATTGCTATGAGTGCTGCAGAGGCTTACAGTGCTGAAATTAAGAAGACTGAAGTGTTGTTAGCCGCTATGAGGAAGGCGATAGGTGTGGAAATACATGAGATGAGGGATGTATATGAGGGAGAGGTAGTTAAATTTAACGTTACTTCAGGTCCGCATCCGTACAACCCATACATGAGGGTTATTGAGAGGGCTTCAGTTACTTTGAGGACTAAGGAAGATGAGAGGACTTTAGAGGTTAGTGATGACTTAGCTGAGCAGATGATCCAGCAGGGAGTTAAGGAGGGGTATGTAATTCAGATAGATGCTGAGACCGGTAGGGTCTCAGTTCTGGGGATTAGTGAGGAAAGCGAGTACGGACGTAGATACTACGAAGTCGGCAGTAGGTTTAGAGTTCAAAGACCGAGCGGTAAGGTAAGAAAGCAGAAGGAATTCGTATACTACTTAACGCTTTCCGACTTAGACCGTATAGCGGTGAGAAGGAGGTCTGGGGGGTTGCTATCACTGTTCTTCGGAGGTGTTGAGGCTAAGGAGTTAGGTCCTGAAATCATAGCTGAGGTAGATAGGCAGGTTAAGGAATTAGTCGATAGCGGTAAAGCCCGCCTATACCCCGGCGTTCTATTCATAGATGACGCCCATATGCTAGATATAGAGTGCTTCGCCTTCCTTGGTAGGGCAATTGAGAGCGAGTTATCACCTATACTCATACTAGCCACAAATAGGGGCTTCGCTAGGATTAGAGGTACGGATGTTGAGGCACCTCTAGGCTTCCCAGCAGACCTCGTCGATAGAGCAGTGATAATAGGTACAGAAACATATGACATTGAAAGCATTAAGGAGATCTTAAAAATACGTTCGATAGAGGAGGAAATAGAACTAGATGAAGCAGCTTTAAATAAGCTAGCAGAAATCGGTAGTAAGCGAAGTCTTAGGTACTCCTCACAGCTATTAAGCATAGCGGCAGAGAACGCTAAGATGAGGGGGGCTAGTAAGGTCTCTGAAGCAGATGTAATTAGGGTTGACGAACTATTCATGGATGTTGCAGAAGCAGTAGAACACTTAAAGAAGTACGAATCATTAATGATTAAATATTAAAGCTAAGCCGATAGCTACCACATGCTACGCTTTTATTGAATAGCAAATAAAGTTTAAGTTAAAAAGTATGCTTTGGCTCTACCTTCACACCGTATTCTTCCAGCCTAACGTATAACTCGTTTAAAGCTTCCTCATCCGACCTCACCAGGTTTGGTGGATGTTTAAAGTACGGTGCTGAAGCCCATGGTGGAGCCCCATAAACACCTAGGTCTTTTAAAACCTTAGCTAGCCTCACAGCATCTACTAGTACTGATGATGCCATGGCCTTATCATCAACAACTAATTTAATGTCGAAAGTTACTGGGAGCCCCATGAAGCCTAACGCCTTAATATATATGTAGGAAACCTTGATATTCCCTAAGAACGGTATGTACCCGTTAGGTCCTGCGAATACCCTATTAAGCGCGTCGTAGGGGTCAGGCTGCGTAGATGCGACTGCTAAACTTTTACTCAACTTCTTACTATGTAGTCTTGACTGCTCCAACATGTTTTTGAAGTCGGTATTACCCCCGACGTTTAGCTGATAGGATTCTACGATTTCACCACCCCTCATCGATATCAACCTAGCGAGAGCTCTATGAACTATAGTAGCTCCTAACTGCCCCTTGATATCATCACCTAGTAGCGTTGCCCTACGCGACTCATATAACCTATTATAGCCATCATCACTAGCTATGAATTCAGGAATACAGTTAACGAATGAAGTACCCGCCATAGCAGCTGCTTCAGCGTAGAATCTAGCAGCTTTTGAGCTCCCGACAGGCAGTAGATTCACTAACACGTCCACTCCTAAATCCTCTAAATCCTTAGCTAAGTCTTCAGCAGTTGGTTCTGGAAGGTTTGAAGGTGAGAAATCCTCTACCATGTTATCAGCAACACCATCTAATACCCTACCCATCCTCACGATAACTCCGCTATCACTTAAATCTACTAGTTTAGGGACTTGATTAGGAGGTTGGAAGATAGCTTCAGTTAATTCTTTCCCTACCTTATGCCTTGATATGTCGACCGCATAGACAACCTCGATATCACCGACACCGTACCTACCTATCCTTGAATGTATTAATCCATTACTACCCCCACCAGACCTATAGTAATGGATTGACTGTACGAACATTGAAGCTATATTGCCAACACCAACTATACCAACCCTAATCATTGGGCATACCTAACTAATTTTTATATTTACAGATATAAATATTTACTGCTATAAATATTAACTACCTACCAATTAATACTATGGAGCTTAAGATGGTTAACTCTAAAGCCTATGAAAGATTGAAAAGAAAGATGACCGTTGAGAATCTATGGCTATACGTTATTAAGGTATTAAAGGATGTGGGTGAGTTAAGAGCTTACGATATTAAAAAGGAGTTGATTAAGAGATTTGAAATTAAACCAGCTACTATAACTGTGTATGCGGTGATATACAAGATGGTTAGGGATGAACTCATAGAGTCCGTAAGCAGCCCTGACGGCACTAGATATAGAGTAACTAAGAAGGGTTTGGAGACCTTTGATCAAGGCATTACCTATATAGATAGGCTCATTAAAATACTAAGCAGTTAATTATGGTTCCCTGAAAGCTTACACAGGCCTTACCTTCTTGAGGGGTAATACAGCAGACCTAACATTTCATACACGACCTCCTACCGTTGACGGTATAGGCCTTAGAATATGTAAGCTATATGGAAATTAGCGTCTGTAATCCAGTAGCGGTAGGTATATAATTCATAACTTTTAAATCCTATAAAGGTGTGGTGATGAGGGTTTATACGAAAGAGTTAACCTTAAGTACTAAGAAGAGAGTTGAAGTTATAAAAATAACTGACTATGTTAATCAGGTTGTTAGGGAGTCCGAAATTAACGAAGGTGTAGTAGTAATATATGCGCCTCACGCCACAGTAGCCATAATAATCAACGAGTTTGAACCTAGATTAACTGAAGACTATGTTGGATGGATAATGAGACACATACCTCCAAACGCTGGTTGGAGACATGATGAAATAGATGACAATGCTTATGCTCATATCGCCTCAGCTATCATCGGTCCTAGTAAGGCTGTCCCTCTGAGTAAGGGACACCTACTACTCGGGACTTGGCAGGACGTTATGCTATTAGAACTTGATGGTCCCAGACACCTAAGGAAGGTAGTAGTTCAGGTCATAGGTGATTAAACCAATATAGGTTAAATTATGATTACTTCCAAACCTACGCAGTAGTTAATGTCTGTTTAAACCATGGTAATTATCTTACCTAGTACTTTATTGAGGTGGTTAAAGCATCTCTCCATAATCTCATCAACGTTTCCCGTCGAGCAGCATAATTCCTCATCATCACCTACTAATCTAACCTCAGATTTAATACCCCTCCTTAAGTTATTGATGACGAGCACGTGAGGTGCTAATAAAGTAATTATATCTTTATTTAAGTCCCTATAGCTGCCTAAGATGGTTGGCTTTACCAATTCTTTAGATACCTCTCTGAAAATCCTACTTAGCTTTACAGCATCTCCTATAGTTTGAAGCTTATCGATAAACCACTTAAAATGATCTGTTAAGGACTCCTTAAGTACTTGATAGTACTCATGAAACTCCAGTCTTTCAACCTCGAAATTGTTAACGCTGTCAACGATCCAGCTCACCAAGCTATCCGTGAATAACTCTACATCATACCAAGTATCTAAGTCTGTATGATATACCTCATCTATATCTCTCATGTTTTGAAGGGTTATCGTTGGGATACCCATAGAGCTAAAAGTTAGTCCATCAGTATATGGGTGGTCGAAGCCCTCATATACGTAGTTAATTGAGGAGTGTTTCACGAAGAACCTACCTATCTCAGGACCTGTTGCATTAACCCTTACCGGCTCCTTACATGCGGTATCTAAGTTAACTACAAATTCCACATTACTTAGATCAGATGTCCTGGCATACTCCCTCGACCCGTAAGACCAGTACCAAGGGCTTAGGTTAGGATTACCGAATTCTTCAGCGGTAAAGCTCACTAACCTTAAGGCGTACTTAGGGGTTTTAGAGGTGGAAGTCCTCTCAACCAACTTCATTAAAGTATAAAGACCTATAAGATTATCTCTAAACCCTGTTAACCACCTATCATGATGTGCTGAAACTAATACCTCACCTTCCTTGCGACCACCTACGAATGCCTCTACGTTATACCCTATACCTGACTTTACCTCAGTTACACATCTTAGGTCTACATGAGACCTTACCAACCTCCTCAGCTTAATACCGTCTTCATATTTCACGTGAACAGCTGGGATTGGTGGGTAACTACCTCGGCCTGATGAATAACTCCACACACCTGTAACTACTATCCTTCTATACCTGCTCGGAAATTCGTCGTAGAAAATTACCGCCTCAGCACCTAACTCAACCGCTAAGTTATAAAGCACCCATATGTTGTCTGGGAAATCCGTAGTACTTACTACTAAGATCTTACCATCACAACTACTTAAATCATCTGTTAGCACCCCCTGCATATCGTAGCTACGGATAGGTGGTAGACACACACAGCGGTAACTGCTTACATAACAACCTAAGTCCTTCCAAGATAATACGTTGATAGGATATATTTTTGGGTGAATCCCCACCTCTTCTAAGTAACTCCTTAATTTAACGATTACAGATAGTTCTTCTTCAGAACCAGCTATAACATCACTTACAGATGATAACTCACTTAATAATTCTGCAGACAAATTAAACTACCTCACTTATTAGTAGACTTAACACCTTCAACTTACCTCTAAACTTATAGACCTCATATGAAATTAGAGATGCTGCTAAGGCCTTCATAAAATCCCAAATTATGAACGGCATAATACCACGGAGGAATGCGACATACATTGAAGTAAGTATGCTGTTAAAACCTACTATAAGTGTGTAGTATGTTGATAACCATAACCAGCCGAAGAGGTAAACAGCAGCTATGATTGTAATCGATGTAAGCATTAACCTAACTATATCCCTACCCCTACTTAAGTAACGTCCTAGTAGGCCTGCTACTAGAAACCCTATTAAATATCCTGTAGTAGGGCTTACAACGTATTGAAGTCCACCGCCATATGCGAATACTGGGAGTCCTGCAAAACCTAGCATTAAGTATGTTAAGATTGTTTTCCAGGCATCACTCCCAAACATCAATATTATCATTACCAACACAAATGTTTGGAATGTGAATGGTATTTCAGTAAACGGGATGATAAATGATGCCCGCGCCGATAGTGCCATAAGTAAAACACCTACTAACACAGCTATAACCTTCGAAAGCAATCTGATACCACTCCTCACATCTCCCCCAGCAATTAACAACCACCTACCACCATCTTCTAAGTAAACCACCCTATCCGACTTCAACACGCTCTTAACAATGGTTATTAGTCTTGAAGCCCTACCCTTCATCACCATAACCCTTAAATGCTTAGGGGTTTAAACATATAAATCTTTTAAAACTGATTAGGATATCTACTAACGTGAATTTACATGAATACCGGTAATTACCCGTTGAAAGATATTAGGGTTATCGACCTTACCTCAGCTATGGCTGGCCCTTTCGCTACGATGATATTAGCTGACTTAGGGGCCGACGTAATTAAGGTTGAACCTCCTTCAGGCGACCATGCTAGGGATTGGGGACCTCCATTCTACTCAGATAAGTACAGTGCTTACTTCGCATCAGTTAATAGGGGGAAGAGAAGTATTGCAGTAGATTTAAGGAAGAATGAGGGGAGGGAAATACTCTACAGATTGATCAGTAACTCACATGTCTTCATAGAATCCTTCAGACCTGGCGTGGCTGTAAGGCTTAAAATAGATTATGATACGTTACATCAGATCAACCCTAAAATCGTATATTGCTCAATATCTGGTTACGGTCAGTACGGCCCGTATAAAGACCTGCCTGGGTACGACCTAATAGCTTTAGCAATGAGCGGTTTAATGGATCTAACCGGTGAGCCCGGCAGACCACCAGTTAAGTTCGGAGTACCTATAAGTGATATCATTACAGGTATGTACGCAGTGATAGCTATTCTATCAGCTCTTCGCCTAGGTGTTGGAACGCATATAGATCTATCGTTGTTAGATAGTTCAATATCAATACTAACACATCAAGCCAGCTATTACTTCACACTTGGTGAGGATCCGCAGAGAATGGGGAGTGCCCACCCAAACATAGTTCCGTATCAAGCATTTAAGGCTAGAGATGGTTACTTCGTAGTAGCGGTTGGCAATGATAGCATCTGGAAAGACTTCTGTCTATGTATAGGTATGCCTGAGCTGATAAACGATCCGAGGTTTTCAACAAACTATGAGAGGGTCAAACATAGGGGAGAACTAAGCGAGTTACTTGAAGGTATGTTTAGCAATGAAGATGTTAACTTCTGGATCACGAAGCTGAGGGATGCTGGAATACCAGCAGCCCCGGTAAATAGGGTTAGTCAAGCTCTAAGTGACCCCCACATCGCATCAAGGGAGATGGTTAGGGAGGTACGTCATGAAGCATTAGGTATTATAAAGATGATATCAAGTCCTATTAAGTTCTTAAGAAACGCTATCAGCGTCGGTAAGTATGAAGCACCGCCACGGTTAGGGGAACATACAACTGAAGTGCTTAAGGAATTAGGTTATAATTACGAGGAGGTAGAGACATTAATTAAGGAGAAAGTGGTTTTCGTAAATCCAACGCTGTAGAAAACCTCTTCAAACATTTTATTAGGTTCCAGAACTGTGATGTAGGGATAACTCTCACCAACCTGGTAAATAAGTTTAGACTGTCATATCTGTTAAGGATAACCATTTATTTAAATTTAGCTGAAGGATTAATTGTTAGGGGGATATGTCGATGTCAAAGATCAAGATAATTGACCTCAGGTATAGAGAACCTGGATGTACTAGCCACCCGGCAATCCTGCTGAACAACTTCTTAAGAGAGCTAAAAGAACCTGAAGCTCTGATTAGGGTTACCACTGAAGACATACCGGTTAAGGTACTTGAGGTATTCGTCGATAGGTATGGATATAAAGTTTCTGCAGTAAGAGAATTATTAGGTTATGTAGAGGTGCTAATTTCAAAGGCCTAAAACGTTGAAACCTCATAACCACGCTGCGAAGCTGTAATAGCGGTCTACTCAAAAAAGTCTAAGCATAGGTTAAGATACCTTATCTTCCTCGGTGGTCGGTTTCTGTGCTTCACTACCTACGCTCTTAAGCTCTTTTTCAATCTCCTCTTCAATCTCCTCTATAGGTTTTGGCATCGGGGTTGTCGCTAATGTGTATCCAATCCAAGCCAGGATCCCGAAGACCGCTGCTATAGCTATAAAGCCAGTTAACTTAAGGATGAGGATGGCTAAATCACTTAGAAATACTAACCAAGCATAGACGAGGATCACTACAGCGGAGACCGCCATCATACCAATACCTAAAACCTGATCTCTACTCAATTAAATCCCCATATTAACTAGAAAATGCTTAAATATTTAAGCTTAATTAAACTCCTATGAATGAGAGATGCACTACGTTGCATTCGATGTTGACGGCGTCCTAGTGGATATAAGTGAGAGGTTTAATGTAGCTGAGAAGCTATCTAGATATAGCGGGGACTTCTGGAATAAGTTTTTCAACGTAGATTTAATACGCTTAGATAGGCCTAGGGAGGTGGTAAGAGAGTTAATTAAGTATAAAACAGAGAAGTACGGATTAATCATAATATCTGGGAGGCCTCAGAAACTCTACCATTCTACGTTAAATCAACTAACATCCTTCTACAATGTGAGGCCTGCTAAAATCTATATGAGAAGTACTTATGATTATAGACCTGCTAGCATTGTTAAGTTAGAACTTATAGAGAAAGCGTTAAATGAGGGTTTCCAGATAATTGAATACCACGACGATGAAGAGGAAGTCTTAAACGTTATTAAGCATTTATATCCAAGTATAACCCTCTACCTCCATAGCGGAGCCTCATATAGTGTTTATTGGGAAAGTATTAAGAACTACGTTTAAGAAGATTAACATTTTAGCAGAGTAGATTAAAGCCCTAACTCATTGTGGATAGACTTCAACGCCTCTAAAGAAATCGATGCAAAATCCTCTAAACTTAACCCTAATTTCCCACATAATAATATTCTACTCCTATCAACACTCCTCGCAAAGTCTTTCTGCTTAAACTTCTTAAGTAATGACTCAACACGTACCTCATCTAATTTCTTATTTGGCATGACAAGTGCTGTAGCAACTATTAAACCGGCTATCTGATCCGATATTTTAAGAGCGTAAGAGAGCTTTAATTCCGAAGTACGGCCTGTAAGCTCGTTATGTGAGGCTATAGCTTCTAAAACTTCAATCGGCAGTAAGTCCTCTAACATCTCAACTGCAAGTAAACCATGCTTACTTAAATCCTTACCAACTAACTCGTAATCCAAATCATGAAGTAAGCCTGTAATACCCCATAACTCCTCATCCTCACCTAACCTACGAGCTAAAGACCTCATAATAGCCTCGACTGCTAAGGAATGCTTTAAATTCCTGTCGTTAAGTACATACCTACTCAGGAATTTAAACGCCTCATCCCTGCTAATCATTATGTGATCCATAGATAATTTTAGAGTGAGGTAAAAGAGCAATTATGAAAAATACGTGTTTGAGAACTAGAACTAATTTCCTTACTGACTGTAAGTTAAGTAAAGCTTTAAGAGTTCCTATCCGCTATCGACGACGGTATGGCTGCTAGGGAGTGGGTGCACCATAACACTCTAATATAATAGCTGTGAGGAGTCCTCAGTGGTACCTGCCGGTAGGGCTCCGACGAATCCATGAACTGTGAGTAGGTTTTGATGGTTTACAGGGGTTGTAAGGTTTTTAAATTATATAATGTGTGATGTTTTAGGTGGTGGATTGCTTAAAATTAAGCAGGTAGGTAAGTTTGAATCCGGTAATAAGCCGTTAATCGTCGGCCTTCCAGGCATGGGTGGTGTAGCCTACATAGTAACTAACCACATCATAGCGTCTACGTCCTCTAAGTTAGTCGCTGAGTTTTATATGTACAGTTACCCACCACAAATTAATATTAACAACGGAACAGCAACCCTATTAAAAGCCGTCCTCTACGACACACCTATAGGTTTGGTGTTAGCGGCTAATGCCCAACCAACAACGTCTGAAGCGCAAAACGAGTTCTGCGATAACATCTTAGAATTCCTATGTAAAAACGGTTTAGATAAGGTAATAGCTACTGCTGCCTATGTGGTAGGCAATGTAAGCAGTAAGAGAAACGTATATGTGACCGGTAATAGCGAGAAGCTAATTAATGAGTTCTTAAAGCTAGATGTCCAACTCTTAAAGAGCGGCGTGGTTTCAGGGATTAACGGAGCTATAGTTGGTTGGGCATCATATTATGACATACCTGCAGTAGTACTTTTATCGGAGACCTGGGAATCGATAGTTCAAGTTGATGAATTTGACTACAGGGCAGCTAAACACGTACTAACCATTCTAGGCAAGTACTTAAATTATGAGATGGATACCAGCGCTCTTGACTCTATGGCAGACCATGTAGAGAGTAAGGTAATCGAGTTAGTCACAAAATCTTTAAAGCAGTTCGGAATTAAGAAAGTTTCTAAAGACATCATGTAAGGTTTTCCAAGTTGACGGTCAAGGCAGTAATATTCGACTTAGACGGTACCTTAGTAGACAGCAATGAAGCGCACGCCATTGCCTGGGTCAACGCATATAGATTAGCTGGATATGGTGAGGTATCAATAGAGGAAGTACGTAAGAACATCGGTGCTAGGGGGGACTTAATAACAGAGAGGGTTCTCGGTAAGGAAGCTGTTAAAGACTACCGAAGGATAAGATCATTTAAAGATAGAGTCTTCCTACATCTACTTAGAGAAGGTAAAGTAGTAGTTTTTCCTGAGGTCTACTACATACTGAAGACCTTAAGACGTTATGGAATTAAACTATCTGTTGCTACGTCTACATCAATACCCTTACTCATAATAATGCTTGAATTCTTTAATATAATTAATTACTTTGATTCATTAGTTGCAGGCGAGGAAGTGGTAAGAAGTAAGCCAGACCCTCATCTCTACCTTAAGGCATTAAGACTCACTGGAACCTCACCCCAAGAAACTTTAATCGTAGGTGATACCGAATTCGACGTAATACCGGCTAAGAACATCGGTGCGACCTCAGTATACATCAAACGACCTGGGAATGTAGGCCCGTTAAATGTTAAACCTGATTACATAGTTAAAGACCTTACAGAACTAGCTAAGATAATCCTACAGAGATGGTGATGTAAGGATTGGGGAAGGATAGAAAGGTAGAGACTTAGTACCTATGAAGACTTCCCTTTAAAAGATGTATCACCTACTTACCCATTAGTAATGAGAGCCACTATGAAGTAGGATGGGGTGAGGTTAACCTGAAATGCTATCATTCATACCTAAGTGCTTCAACCGGGTTGAGTCTCGCTGCTCTCCAGGATGGGTAAATGGAGGCAATCGCTGTGGTGAAGATTGAAAGCGAAAGCGCTATGAATGTATAGTAGTAGCTTATTATTGGTGTGTAGTTAGTAAAGCCTGAGGGACTTCCAGGTCCTCCACCAACACCCGGCCCTACCCTAAACATCGTTGTGAATACGTACGTAAGGGTATGGGATAGTAGAAAACCTAATCCAAGTCCTAGCAACCCACCTACAACCCCTATTAACGTTCCCTGAGTTAAGTACGTGAGCAGTACTTCAGAATCCTTCATACCTAGCGCCTTTATTAATCCTATTTCCCTAACCCTCTCAAGAACTGAGATCATCATGATGTTAAAAGTCCCTAAACCAGCCGCTATGAATGAAGTGCTGGCTATGCTTACTAACAGCATGTTTATCTGATTTAAAATCGTTGTGAAGGTGTTTATGATTGACTGTACTGTCATTACTCTAGCCCGCGTACCTAGTAGTAATCTAATGTTATCTACTACATCGTTAACTAAGCCTACATCTGAGGCTTTAACCATAATCGCTGAGTACCCCTGACCTCCACCAAACTTCATAAAGAAGTCTAAGGGAATGTAGATAGTGTCATCTGGGGATGATATAAGTGGGGTTGTACCGTAGTAGTTAAGAATTCCTAACACGTTTAGGACTAACGTTCTCGTACCTAACCTAACAACTACTACCTGACCTACATCGATTATTTTCCTACCAGTCGTCCTATCATAAGCTACGTTATAGCCGATAACCGCTGCAGGCATAGGTGAGTCTGAGAATAAGTTACCTTCAATTAGGTCCACACTCCCTCCTAGTAATTCCTTAAGCTCGTAAGACCTCACACCAACGACTGAGACCCTAATATTCAGACCCTCAACACTCCCACTTAAACTCCTCATAGGTATGATACTGACAACATTAGGTATTTCAGAAATTCTGTATAAGTCAACATCGCTTAGCAATCTAGTACCGGCGGAGGTAACTAATATCGTAGACGGTCCAAGCCTCTCGAAATTAGCTATGAAACTAAGGTAAAGTCCTTGAGTATGCGATGATAGTGCCACTATAATCATAACCCCAACAGCAACTGCGAGTATGGTAATGACCGTCCTCAGCCTTCTCTGAATGAGCTGCTTCCATGCCAGCCTAACCAGGTCATAGAGATTCACTACTTATCTCCTCATAAACTTCCAAATAACTACTCCCACTATAGCTACTGCGATTACAATTAACAGTATTGTAGTGTACGGTACATTACTTCCTCCAGCTAGTATGCTTGGTGATACGGTCTGAGTTATATTAGCAGGCGTACCAACCCTTATAATCAGTTCGGTAGTCACGTTCTTCGGAGTTCTCAAATTATCTAAGTATGAGATAACCACAGGTAACCGAATTATACGTTCTGAAGTGTTCATTAACTGTAGGGTTATAGTGGCTGCCGTCGTCGAACCAACATCAATATTACCTAAGTATATGGCTCTCTCTTCGGTGAGACTCCTAATAGGCAACCCCGCTATCACAGGACTGACAAATGTTGAATACGTAGGTATAACCCCTACGTTAATTAAGGTTAGCGATACTGAGAACGTCTGACCAACATTCACCGTGGTAGGTATGACTACGTAGTCGATGACCCTTAAATCAGCCTTCCCCCTAAGCAATAACGTGAAGACCTTATCCTCACTCCTCAAACTCCCTAAAGCCTTATCTACGTAGGTAAAACTCATTACTAGGTTCGACGTGTAGATACTTGTTAAGGACACGTAGATAGGTAAGTGTAGCGTTATTGACTCACCCGGATTTAATTTTGGAATATAGCCATCGTTAGCACCGATAATACTTAACCCAGAACCGGTTGTAATCCTATAGCTTATACCGTCTATAACATCACTACCCCTATTACTTAACCTAACCGTAACGTTATTAACCGTAGCTATCGATAACTCGTTAACGTTTAGAGTTATATCTAAAGCACCTACTGGAGTTCTAGGCTCTACCGACACAGCGCTAGTATATGACTCACTGTAGACTTGGTTAAGTATGTCGTAGTACGTAGCTGTAAGGGAGAGCAATGCCACAGTATACGCTGTGACGGATGAGGCCTTCAAACTAATATCTACGTACTTACTCTCCCCAGGCCTAATATCACCGATGAAGTGTTTAGATGTGTTAACCAAGGTGAGTAACGTTCCCTGCGGATTAACCGTCAACGTTAAGTCCTTAACTAAGCTATCCCCAGAATTCCTAATTCTGACCGTTAAAGTAGTGGTACTGCCTGACAGGATATGTGAAGGGGTTAATGATATGTCCAACAAAGCCTTAATCGGAATTACCTCAACTAGGTATGTGTTGGTATCAGTCTTTAAAACACTTAAAGGATCTAAGTACTTAACGTTAATGACTAGTAAGTAGGTTCCCGGCCTATTAGCTACGGCGTACGGGATATAAGTAACGTACCTCTCATTAGCTTCTAACCTACCTACCAGAACGTCCTTACTAGTGTTTAACATTAGGGGTAGTCCCTCACCAGCTATTGAGATCTGAACGTTCCTCACATCTTCAGTGCTTATTAGTGTAAGCTTCAGCAACCCTGTTGATAACGCGTTAAATCTCCTAGGCTCTATATCCAACATTAGCACCTTACGTAACTCCTGCGGCTTAATGACTGCGGTAAAGTCATATACGTTGCTAAAGTAGTTACCTAAGTCATCAACGTAATTCACCTGAAAACCTACCCTAACGTAGGTAGCTGAGTCTACATGCGGTGTTTTAACTAAGAATTCCACACATACCGCACTACTTGGTGGGAGTACTTCCACCCTTAACTGCGGTGATGTAAGTAGTATAAAGTTTTGAGGGAATACTGACTGAACACTTATGTTTCTCAGGTTAATACTACCAACATTACTTAAGTTAAGCCTTAACCTTGTTTCCACACCGCCAGGCAGTTCTCTATCTATTAGGTCAACACTGATCAATGACTCGCGAAGAGCTCTTAAAACCACCGGTATATTAAATGTTTTTGAACTACTTACACCGTAATCATCGCTGTAGTCCACTGTTACCGTCAGCATTGAGAGAGTATTTGATGAAGTTTGAAGCGAGCATAGCCCTACTGGTAAGGATGTGCTCGCCCCAGACCCTAAAGAATTAACTACGTATAGTGAGGTACTACATACTTGAAGTGGTTGCTGTGCAGATAACCTAATTACTAGATCCCTAGCTATGCCGCCGTAGTTGCTTAACTTCAGATTAGCAATTAGTTGCGAACCACTTAAAATCTCATTCGAATCTAGGAAAACGTTTAAGATAGGCTTATCGTAACGGTTTACGTAGATAGTACTCTTAAACGTGGATGAGTATTGAGTGCCTGAAGGGCCGTAGTAGGTTAAAGAAGACGTTAACGTTACTGTAGAGTTCGTCAGCGATGGAGGTATAAAAACTTCTATAGGTATGGCCACCACGTCCTTAGGTGCTAAACTATCTAATCTAACCTCAGAGGTGTTAGAATATATTGATGGTTGAACAGACACCTCTAATTTTACCTTATTAGCTGTAGCTGTGCCATCATTAGCTAGGCCTAAGACTATTAACTGCTGCCCAGGGTAGGTTGAGGTATTATAGTTATGTAGACTTATATTAGGTCTACCATATAAAGGTATCACTACGTAGACCTCATCACTGTAAGTCCTACTGTAGTAAAGAGCTTCGACAATATACTCTAAAACCATTTTAGCGGTATAGCGGCCTAAAGCTATATTATCTCCAACCTTAACTTTAAACTGAAACTCTAAGACCGTACCGGCAGGTATTGAAGTACTCCCATACCTAAGATATGCTGTGATTGATGGCTCACCGTTAACAGATGTAAACCCTCTAGGGAGTTCTAAGCGGGCTACTATAGTTTGAGACGATATTGAGTTCTTAATTCTTAAGATTACCGTCAACGTACCTATATCGCCTGGACCAACTTCAGTAGGAGCTGAATACGAACCCCACATAACTGAGAGTACTTCAAACATGTTAGTCTGAGCTTGTATGCCGGTAAATTGGACTAACTGAAGTATGAGTAGGATAATTAGCAGAGGTATGATTAACTTAGTCTTCCTCATCTACTACCTACCTCAACAACATTTCCATCTCTCATCTTAATAACTACGTCAGCGTATTTAATTAACTCGATGTTATGGGTGACCATGAGCACAGTTTTACCATGTTCGCTCACTAATTTCCTGAAGACATCAACGACTATCTGAGCGTTTTTAGAGTCTAAATTACCCGTAGGTTCGTCAGCTAATATTAAGTCAGGACTGTTTATTAAGGCCCTAGCTATTGCAACTCTCTGCTGCTCACCGCCACTGAGCTCTAAAGGCCTCTTATACTCCATCCCTTTAATCCCCAATAATTCTAACATCTTAGAAACTAACTCCCTCCGTTCTTTGCTGGGTACGCCCTTAATAACTAATGGTAATTCTACGTTTTCAAATACCGTCAGATAGTTAAGTAGGTTATAACTCTGAAACACGAACCCCATATGATAATTCCTATAGTCAGCTAGCTTCTTACCATTAAGCTTACCCACATCTACGTTATTAATAAGTACAGAACCTCTAGTAGGTTTGTCAAGACAGCCTATAATATTTAGAAGTGTTGACTTACCACTACCTGAAGGCCCTACAACGGCTGTGAACGTATTACGCTTAATATTTAAATTAACACCTCTTAGAGCATACCACTCAACCTTACCGGTCCTATATACTTTCCAAACATCCTTAAGTACTACATGATCCTCGTCCACCAAATGATCACCTACCTTTAAATACGCTATGTTGGATTAATAATTTTAAAAAAAAAATAAATTTACTTAGCTAACCAACATCCCCATATCTTTACTACTTTACCCTCACCGTAGTTGATGAGTACGTGGACTACGCCTTCACCTTCCTTATAAAGGCTTACCCAGACTTCAGCAACCTTTAACGCTGCACTACCATCTCCTTGAACTGCTATTTTAATTATAGGTCTGATTGCCGAGATATCATATCCTTCATCTAGTAAACGACTAACATTTCTATCTGATCTCAATATGCTTAGTACTTTATCCTTAAACTCGCTACTTAATTCGAAGATACCGTATCTAATGCCCAGCCCAAACTGCTTACCGGGTGGGAACATGTGTTGATTTCTAAACATTTTCTGAAGGCCTACTCCTACCAAGTTACTATTATCACATAGCGTTGCCGGTAGACCTAAGCCGTTAGTATTAGGTTTAGCGTAGGATATTACTGCCGTAGTGCTTAGCATTATTACTGTCAGTGAAATTAATGCAATTACTACAGATGTTTTAAGTAGTGTTTTACTCACCTTCTCACCCCCAACTAATCCCTTTAATGAGGTTCTATAATAGGTACTAGGCAGAACTGCTCAAGGAACTGCTAGTTAATTCCTAAGGAACTAGTTTTAAAGTGCTGTTAAGCCTACATATTCCCGGTGGTTGAGTTGATAATCCCACCTCAGCACTTAATGAATCTCGGCTATGATTTTAAGTCGTTAGATTGTAGCGGTATTAAACTCACATTAGATGAGGTATTAATACCTACATCAGGAGGTATTATAGATATTGATGGGAAGTACATACCTAATTATCAGAGATTAGAATGTGATAAAGACGGCTTCTACGAATTATTAAAGGGCTACTACGTAATTAGATATAACGAGTATGTGAGGGTGCCTGAGGACTCCATAGCTTTAGCCATACCTAGGTCATCGATAGTAAGGTCTGGTGCTTCAATATTTACAGCTGTCTGGGACCCAGGGTATGAGGGTAGGGGGTACGGATTGCTAACTATCTACAACGACTTCGGGATTAAAATAAGGAAAAACGCGCAGATCGCTCAGCTAGTTTTTATTAAGATGTCTGAGAGGAGTGTGAAGCCCTATAGGGGTTCATATTTCGGTGAGAGGTAGTAATTATTGAGGCTTCCCTGATTTATTAACCTCACCTAAGATTTCAAGCAATTTCTTAACTAACTCAGCGATGTCTACTTCCTCTTCAGTCTTAGGTAGTTCTACTTTCTCCCCTTTCATGAACTTCTCAACCCTAGAGCTAAATCCTTCAACCACCCTAACTAGTTCAGAAGTATTTAACCTACCTTCGTATTTCTCTTTATACACTATCTTACCATCCTTCGAGTACATCAAGTAGGTTGTAGGTGATGCATGTATCTCATATTCCTTAAATGATTTGCCAGCAGCCTCAGATGAACACCTCCTCGCAAACCATTCGCAAAGTACTACTAAGAAGTAATGTCCTTCTAATTTCTTAGCGTTATTACGGATGTATGGGAACCAACTACCGTCGAATGTCCTGCATGCATGGCATTTAGCGTTGTCGAAGTAAATTACGTAGTAACCGTCTACAACCGGTTTAAATGCATCACCATCGGTCAGTACTAACACCCACTCATCCACATCCCTATCATATACGTAGATGCCTTGAGGGGACTCACTCGTAACTTCCTTCAACCTACTTAACTTAACTACATCTACTTCACGTCTAAGTAGGCTCTTAATCACTAACTCATCGTCCATCTTAAACCCTCAAAACTCTACAATACCTTACCTAAATAGTTATTCTTCCCCACACAGCACGTCTAAATAAAGGTGCTTCGCTATATTCAATGACCTACGATCTAACTCGTCAACATTAACACCTGTAAGCCTACTAAACTCGTTAATTATGGTGTTTATGTTAAACGATGTGGAGTCACATCCGTAATGCTTGTAAATTATTGAGTATATGACTTCGTGAATGGTCCAAGGGTATATCACCCATAACCACTCTTCTAACCTACTTACGTAATAATTAGGTATGTACTTAGATGAAGGCTTAATATGAAGTACTGCGGTCTTTAAATCCTCAGGTCCGAAGGTCTTAACATATTCTACAATTCTAGTTAGCGTTAAACCGCTATCAACTATATCATCAACGACTAATACCTTCTTACCCCTAATAGGTAATTCCACGTTATAAAGTAGGACGTCATCTGATATCCTACCACCAACTCCCCACAGACTAGCCTTAATGCTGTGAACATCGCTAACATTTATAACGTCGCTAATGATTCGAGCAGGGATTAAACCGCCTCTAGAAATAGCTACTATTGTATCAGGTACGTAGTTACTCTCTAAGATCTTAGAGGTCAACTTATATGACATATTTATAGCTTCACCCCATGAGATATAGACATACCTAATGCTAACCACCTTACTATAAGACCTCTATCAATGGAAATTAAAAGCGATTATCACATCAATTCCAGCTGAATAATTAACTATTATAGATAATCATTAGGCTTAGATAACCCTAACTACCTCACCAATACTCCTCCTAGGCCTGGTCCTATGAGGTTCTGACGGATATCCCAAAGCAATAATCGATTGGAGCTCACATCCTTCTGGGGGGTTGAGTAGTTTATTAAACTCATCTTGAATTAGGAGTGGGACACCCAACCATACAGCACCTACTCCTAACGCATGCGCGGCTAGTATTATGTTCTCAATTGCCGCAGCCACGCTCTGCGTAATGAAGACCATCTCTATATGTGCTAATTCCTCCTTATGCGTCCTACGTCTAAGGTCTGCGTATGCAGCTATATAAATCGGTGCGTAGTACATCCCCTCACTTATCCTCCTTAACCACTTATCTACTTTATCATATGGTATCGGGTTCTTAAGTGCTGAAATTCCGTAGACCCTATGCGCTTCTAATAATAGCTTATGTATCTTTACCCTCAATTCGTAGTTCTTAACCACTATGAAGAACCACGGCTCGGAACCCCCAGCATTTGGAGCTCTTAAACCGCATTCTAAAATCTTATTTACCACTTCATCTGGGATCGTATCCTGCTTAAACCACCTTATACTACTCCTACTTAAAATTACGTTAAGAAATTCTTCAACTCCTACCAACATATCCCCGATAACATAACTCAAATCTAATCTTTAAAACGAGTAATGGATATGAATTCGTTAAACCCGATAACTATTTAAACCTAACTTAACTATTAAGTGATGTGTGAGAATTGCTAATCCCTACCATGAAAACTAAGGCAGTGCTCGACCAGTTAGGCGGTGAAGCTGCTTTTACATACCTAGCTAGGGCTAAGGAGCTAGCAAGTAGGGGTGTTAAGATATTTAACTTCGGGATAGGTCAGCCGGACATACCTACCTTCAACCACATAATTGATGCTGCTAAGGAAGCCTTAGATTCTAGATTTACCGGGTATACGGAGACAGTTGGCATTTATGAGTTGAGAGAAGCATTAAGTACACATCTAAACAGTAGGTACGGTTGCGATGTAAAGCCTTCTGAAATTGTGGTAACTCCTGGAGCTAAATGCGCTTTATTCTTATCAATAGCTGCCTACTTAAGAGAGGGTGATGAGATCATCGTCCCAGAGCCTTCCTTCCCGGCATACCCGGAGATCGCGAAGTTTTTAGGTGCTAAACCTGTCTACGTACCCCTTAAATGGTTAGGAAGGGAGTGCGGGTTTAAACTCGATATAGATGCTATAGAGAGATCCATTAGCTCTAAGACTAAGATGATTGTTATTAACAACCCCCACAATCCTACAGGAGCTTTATTCAGCAGCAGCGAGGTTGAGCAGATTATAGAGATAGCTAGGAAGAAGAACGTCATGATACTGTCAGATGAGATATACGATCACTTCGTATATGATGATGCCGGATTTAAGTCGTTTCTCTCATTCCCCGATTGGCGTGACTATATAGTCTACGTAAACGGCTTCTCGAAGACCTATTCAATGACTGGGTGGAGATTAGGTTACATCGTTGCTAGGAGAGAGGTAATACCTAAGCTAAGCGTCCTAGCTGTAAATGTGTATAGCTGCGCTACGAGCTTCGTACAGAAAGCTGCTATATCTGCGCTTCAGAAATCTGAAAACGACATTAAGAAAATGATAGAAATCTTTAAGAAGAGAAGGGACTTAATGTGCAGTAAGCTCAGCAACATCAACGGCTTAGAAGTATGGGCTAGTAAGGGAGCTTTCTACGTATTCCCAAACATAAGTAGGATACTTAAAGAATGTAGAGTAGACGTTGAGAAATTCGTGAATCACCTACTAATGAATTATGGAGTAGTAGTTCTCCCAGGCACAGCATTTCCAGACAAATTCGGTAAAGACTTCCTAAGGCTAAGCTTTGCAACCGACTTAACAACCATTGATGAAGGTATTAATAAGATGGGCGAATGCGTAAACAACTTAATGAGCGGTAAAGATATAATAAGTTGAGTTATAGGACATTAAGGGATGAGGAAATCTACCGCTGACGAACGGTGAGTCCAGAATCCCCAACTGATCTAATACCTCCTAACATCGAAGCGTAAGCATCCTACTTTAAAGTTACCGCGAACCTACCTAATCGCTAATTTCTTAACCTTAACTGATTTATCATTAACCTCGTAAGACCTAATTAAGCGAAGGATGGCTAATCTGATGACCTCAGACCTACTCATTTTATGTTTTAAGGCATATCTATCTAGGACCTCAACAATTTCATCCGATAACTTAAATGTAATAACCCTCATCATAACACCGATCCCTCTTTAACCTAGGGTTTATATATAGGATTAAGTAGTAGTGGTATCCGGAGAGTTCAGTGAAAATAATCTAAATCATAAGCAGTTAGTTAGGTGTGTGCATATGGAGTTTAAGATTAAAGTTATAGAAAATGGAGGACTTGCAATCAACCTCACACTCCTATACTTACTTCTTAAAAGAGGTGCTCTCTTAAGAGGTCCTTACCTATACGTAAATACTGAGCTAACCAGCATTGATGAGCTTATTAACGTAATACTTAACCATAAAGACGTTGATGTACCGACCATTAATTTCTGTCCATCAGATGAACCAACAATGATTTACGAGGTCGATAGCTTATTAGCGAGGCTGTGTTCTGAGGTATATAAATATTTCGACGATAGGTGTGCTGCTTGCGTTGTAAAGGTTTACTCAATATTATTTGAGAGCTGGTTGTTTGATGAAGTTTCACTAATAAGGCTTTTTGAGGCCATTATCAGATACGGCTTACCTACAGAATTTAGCAACGGTAGCTTAGTAATAACTACATGCCCAGCTAACTATGAAGACGTTAGTAGATTAGCTCATGGAACGTATGTGGAGGGTATTGATTTACTCAAACGTTTTGCTAATGACTTCTTAAGCTCTAGTTTATAGGTTGATGGTGGGGCCGCGGGGATTTGAACCCCGGACCACAGGGGCCCAAGCCCTGCATTCTACCAAGCTAAACTACGGCCCCCAACCAACTCTTATTATCAATTTAAGTTTTTAATTTTAATTACCTACTATTTTTTAAGGTTTACAGCATCAATCTACATAGGAGCTGTGAGGTTTAAGATGATGGATGAGTCAATAGGGCGGCTGAAGTTCTTCTTAGAGGTACTTAAGAGCCCTTTCGTAGGCCGTGATGAGGAGGCTAAAGTCGTTGTTTTAACGCTCTTAGCTAAGGAACACTGCACGTTTGTAGGGGAACCGGGCTGTGTTGTCGGGGATACGCTTATAAGTAGTTCTGATGGTAGTTTATACCATATCGATGATTTAGCTGTAGGACTTCCTACGGGGGTTTTCCCGACAGACTTCCCCATACTCCCTTCAGCAAAGGCCACACAACTACATATATATGATGTCGTAGATGTGGTGAGGATTTCTACATGCTTAGGTTTTTCTTTAGATGTAACCTCTAACCATCCTATAATGACTGATAGAGGTTGGGTTGAGGCTAGGAACGTGAAGCCCGGTGATAGAGTTGTAATACTCTCTAAGCTTCCATCCCCTAACAAATTAATACGGATCCCTATTAAGGAGTCGCCCCTCAATAGTAACTCACTATTAAACCTACACGACCTCAAATATCTAATCATAGATGAATATCTAGGTGAACTTATTGGGATGTTCTTCATAAGGGGTTATTTCAAAGATAGTTACGTAGAGCTAGAGTTTAGGGGCGATGAGGTATTTCTCATACGTTACGTCGAAGACCTGATGAAGAAATCCTTCGGTAAAGACGTTGTAGACGTAATAAGTAGGACGACCTATAAGTCTGAGGACAGCGTTAAAGAGGTTGTGAGGCTAAATGATAAACACCTACGTAATTTATTAAAGATCTTAATATACGATGATAAAGTTATGGGAAGAGTGCCTAAACTCGTATTGAGGTCTCCTAAGAACGTTTCAGCTGCATTCTTAAGAAGTTTATTTGAGGTTTATGGAGGGTTACGCAGAGAAGTAAGGTATTCGGATGAAGGTAATTACGTGTTTTTGAAGGGGCTTAAAGCCTCTTTATTAAGAGAGATTCAAATTCTACTATTAAGGCATGGGATAATATCGAGGATCCGACGTGTTAACAGCTCTAATAATAATGGATTGAGTAACGAGTATAAGTATATTTTAGAGATCTATGACCTAGAAAGTCTTACTAGGTTCTACGATGAGGTAGGCTTTATCTCTAAGCATAAGAACGATGGAGTTAAGTCACTAATTAAGCTACTCTATGATAGCGTTAGCTGTAGGGGGAGGTGTAGGGATGTAGGCAACTTACTCCTCGACTCGATCAGCGATGTGAGGGTTGTTCGCGGCTTATTTAGAGTTTACGACTTCTACATCCCTACCACGCATGCCTTCATCACCAATGGACTGATTTCACATAATACTGCTAAATCAGCTCTAGTACGTAGGGCTGCAGACCTACTCGACGCTAAATTCTTTAAATACTTACTAACTCGTTTTACTGAGCCTGCAGAGATCTTCGGACCCTTAGATATAAGGGCATTACATGAAGGGAAATATATTAGGATAACCCACGGTAAGTTACCTGAGGCTGATATAGTATTCTTAGATGAAATCTTCAAGGCTAACTCAGCCATCCTCAACTCGCTTAACACCATACTCCAAGAGAGGGTATTATATGACGGCTACAATGAGATTAAGGTACCGCTCTGGAGTCTGTTCGGGGCAAGTAATGAGGTGCCTGAGGAGCCTGAGACCGAAGCTTTCTATGATAGATTCACGTTAAGGCATTTCGTAAAGCCTGTCAGCGAGGACTTATGGTACGACCTCCTCAGCAAGTCCTGGGACTTAGAGGTTAGGTCAAGCCTTACTGATAGTTTAAACGATGAACGTAGGGTCATGTCGATCAATCATTTACGAGAACTACATCAAATCGTCCTAAACGTGAATACAGACCTAGTAAAAAGTAAGTTCGTTAAGCTCCTTGCAATCTTAGAAGGTAGAGGTATTCACGTGACAGATAGGAGGAAAGGGAAGACGTTGAAGGTTATAGCCGCACATGCTATGATGAACGGTAGGACTGCAGCTATTGAAGATGACTTAATAGCAATAAAGTATGTAGTTCCGAGAGATCAGGAAGAACTAGATAAGGTCAGCACCATACTTTCAGAGGAACTTAAGACACCTTACAAGTATTTAAGGGAACTCAATGAGGTCAAAGGGAATGTTAAGGAGATATACAACTACGTGTCTTCGCTACGTAATATTGAGTCCAGATTCGTTGAGATGAGGTTTAGGGAGATATATAGGGACTTAGAAATAACTAAGGAGAGAGTGATTAGCTTAATGCTTGAAAGCAGTAATAAGGAGGTTGAGAAAGTAGCTAATGAAGTAATACAACTTATAGATACTGTAATGGAAGTTATAAGAGGTAAGATCACCTAATGCCGGGGGTTCTGAAAGGCGTTAAATATGAGGACCCGTTAGTGATATACCGCGGTGAGAGGGTATGGAACTTAGCTCGGAGGTTAAGTAAGGGACGTGTTAAAGTAGATAGAGAATTAGCTACCGATATCTACTACGCTATGTATCTCCCCTTCCCCACATTAATACCCCAGACGAACATTCCGTATGGGAAGGATAGGGACTATAGTATCGTTAAGGAGTTGATCTCAAGTGAAGTATTAAAAGAGGTTAAGAGGTATACCATCATTAACTCATTAATGAGTACCCTACTCTCAGCTAGTTTTCTACAGCACCTACATGAAGAACTAACCTATGGTGGAGAGGGGGATGAGGAAGGTGTGAGCGATATTAATGACTTCGACGTTAACGCCTTAAGAAGAGCTGTAAATAACGCGTTAAAGCATGTTGAGGAGGAGGGCGGGGTAATAAAGAACGTTGAGAAGATGTTAAACGAGGGTAGTGAAGCTGGCACAGGCACTACCTTAGACTTAGAGGAGGAAGGTGAGGATATCTTAAGGCTTGCTAAATCTACCGATGTAAGGAAGTTGCTTGAGGTGATATCATGGATTCCTAAAATTTCTCATAAGGTTAGGAGGAAAACTACTAAATCATCTAAGGGTGAATTACATGGGTATGAGTTAGGCTCAGATGTTGAGAGGATAGTACCTACCGAACTTATCTACCCTAAACTATATTTCAACATGAAAGTGTCTGAAGGTAAGCTACTTTTATATGATAAAGCCCTACCTGAATGTAGAGGGCCTCTCTACGTATTGCTTGATAAGTCAGGTAGTATGGAGGGCGATAAGATTAAGTGGGCTAAAGCAACGGCAATAGCTCTGTTCATGAAGTCTAGGAAGGAGTATAGAGAGTACTTCATAAGGTTCTTTGATGGTTCACCGCATCAACTAGTTAAAATATCTAAGAGGTTGAAGAGTAGCGAGGTTCTCTCCTTCGTAGACTACTTGGCTAGGATTAAAAGCGGTGGCGGTACAGATATCACTAAGGCGTTGATGACGGCAGGTGATGACATACAATATGGGAGTAGTAAGGGTGTCTCAGACGTAATTCTAATAACTGATGGAGAGGATAGGATATCCGAGCATCTAATTAGGAGGAAGTTAAAAATGCTTGGAATTAAGCTAATAACGGTTATGATTATGGGGGAGAACAAAGACCTAAGAAATATCAGCAGTAAATACTTAAGAGCGACTAAGTTATCGCAGAGGGAATTAATTCAAGTGGTTGAGGCGTAACAAGGCTATCTAACTCTATAGGCTTAATACCTCATTAAGGTGATGTGTAAGGTGATGTTCGCAGACGCCCACCTACATTCTAACCCGTTAAAAGGCTTAGGGATTAGGAACATATCTAAGAAATTTAAGGATTTAGGTGGGTGGTTCTTAGCCATAGTATCCCTACCCCCAGCACATTACGGATTGAATCCGGTCTTTGAAAACTACGTGAAGAGCGTAGACATACTTGTTAGTGAGTGTAAGGCGGCTAAGGAAGGAGGACTTACTGTAAAATGTTTAGCCGGTATACATCCAGCCGATTTAGAGAAGTTAATCAATACCCAGGCATTAAAGTATGATGAGGCACTTAACCTAGCGTTTAAGGTGCTCGAATACATCAGCAGCTTAATTAAGAAAGGGGTGTTAGACGGTATAGGTGAGGTAGGTAGGCCTCACTATAAGACGTCGCCTGAGGGTTTCATAATAAATGAGATCATACTTAGACATAGTTTAAGACTTACTAATGATTTAGATGCCATAATCCATCTACATATCGAGCAAGGAGGTCTCCTCACGGTGATGGATTTAAACGAGGTGTTAAACTATATGTCAATAAGGAAGAACTCAGTGCTCCTACACCATCTAGACATAAGGACGGGCTTAGAGGCAAGTAATTCAGGTCTTACGTTCACGATCTGCGGGAAATTACAGTTGATTAGGGAGGCTGCCAAGAAGTTGAGTCCGACATATATGGTTGAAAGCGACTTCATAGACGACCCTAAACGTTTAGGTGTGGCTTCATGGCCTTGGGAAATCATTGAGAATCAACAAGTAATACTTAGAGAAGGTATTATCGATGAGGAATACCTATCGAGGTTAAATATAGATAACGTTGTTAAGTACTACAGGGTTGATCCACCGTAAGTATTTATAAGCTCATCAGGTGTGAAGTAATAAGATATCTTCCCGTCGAAATAATCTCTTATAACTGCTTTAGCTGCTTCATGTAGAAGCGGTTCTCTATCCTTCTTTGAAACCCAACCTCTTTTAACAGCTAAGACCTCTAGAATCCTATAGGGGTCTACCTCCTCAATCCCATACACTTCTATAAAAGCGGTCTTATTGAATTTTAAAACCTTCTTAATAAACTCAACCGCTACGGATGTTATGTTATTGAGTTTATCAATGTTCTCAGACCTTATTACTGATTCAACATCACCACTACCCGACGGGATTAAACCAGGGGTATCGATTAGGTAAATCCCCCTCCCAATACTATATAGCTGAGACCTCACGGTATATCCCGGACTACCCGGCAATGTCGATGTCGGCGCAGAATGTCTTCCCTTAAGAGCGTTTATCAACGTAGACTTCCCTACCTTAGGCAATCCAACAACAGCAATTACTAGCGGTCTCTTAGCCATCCCACGAACCTCACTTCGTAATACCTTAGTACCTAACCTATCCCTTGCAGAAATGTAAATAGACCTAAGCCCTAATGACTCAAAGTACTCCTTCCATCTCTCCGCAACCTCCCTAGGCACTAAATCAGATTTATTAAGAACGATAATTAAGGACTTACTTAAATTCAATGCTAATGACTCCGCCCTAACACTTCTAGTACTAATAGGATCTCTGATGTCCACTACTTCAAGAACAACATCAGATGATGCCATTAACTCTTTGATCAAACCCCAGCTAGCTAGCCTCACATCCCTCTCTACAGATTAACTAGATCTAAAATTATTAAAAATTAAAATCAGTAAGCCAGTCATCGTTGACAGTTCAAACACTGTATCATATATAGATCCGCTAACATCGATACATCATTTAATTTTACTACGTGTTTAATATCTTGAAAACAAGAACTAAATTGAAATAAAGATAGTTAGCTTTATTAGCTTTATAGTAAATAATCTATTGGTGTTAATATGAAAAAATTAAGTGAACTTATATACACTTCCAAATCTACCGATGTAGGAGCGATCTCGAAGGCTGAGTATCACCTACCTAAAATCATAGTTCCTGAGGAAGTTAAGGTGGGTGAGCCTTTTAAAGTTAAGGTCGTAGTAGGCCCTCATCCTAACACTTCTGAACACTACATAAAGCGTATAGAACTCTATTTCAGCGAAGATGGTAGGGCGTTTAACCCAATCCTACTAGCATACGTAGATTTAACACCTATATACTCACAGCCTGAGGTTGAATTCACCATAAAGTTAAGTAAGAACGGTGTTTTACATGTTGTTGAATACTGTACGTTGCATGGACTGTGGGAAGAGACTAAGGAAGTTAAGATGATGACGTGATCAGACAACCTTAAATACCTTTTTCAAACAACATCGTGGTGATGTAGCATTTCAGAATTAATAGATGAAAAAGATTTAAAGATACTATCAATACTTATTAACAATTCTAGAACTTCATATGTTGATATTGCTAGGGAAGTAGGTATTAGTGATGTAGCAGTTATTAAGAGGATAAAGAAGTTGGAAAGCCTAGGAATCATTAAGAAATATACCGCAATAGTAGACCCGAGAAAGTTAGAGTATAAAAGCATTTCATTTACTGGTGTTGATGTAGACCCTCAATACCTATATGACGTAATTAACGAACTTAAGACTAAGGATTTCGTTAAGTATTTATCTTTAACGAGCGGAGATCATTCAATAATACTAGCTATATGGGCTAAGAACAGTGATGACATGGCTAAAATACATAAGGAGATTTCTAACTTGCCTGGGGTTAAGAGGGTTTGCCCATCAGTAGTGCTCGACGTGATTAAGGAGTAGAACGACTACTTCGTATTAAACGGTCTACTTAATTAGACTACCCTATATAAATTCTTAAATCCTCAGATAGCATTAGTTGTGCGGATTTAAAATGTGCGGGGTAGTGTCTAGGGAGTACCCTAAATATGCGTTAGTAGCTGTAGGTGCTGTGCTGATTAGAAATAATGAAATCCTCCTTGTTAAGAGGGGCTATCCTCCTGGGAAAGGTAAGTGGTCTATTCCAGGAGGTGTTGTTGAGGTTGGCGAAGATCTTTACTCAGCTGCGGTCAGGGAGCTTAAAGAGGAAACAGGAATTAATGCAAGCCCACTTGGAATTGTATGGGTCTGCAACAATATAGTACGTGATAACGATGGTAGAATTCAGTTTCACTACGTAATCTTAGACATACTATTTGACTCGAATACCATAAGCGGTGACTTAAAGGCAGGTGGTGATGCTGTTGACGTTTCATGGGTACCGATAAACTCAATTATATTCAGAGAGGATATCTCAAAAACCGTAAGGAACCTCATTGAAAGAATAAATAAATTCGGGTTAAACTATATAAGAATTTAAGTTATTCACTCACCACAATAAGGTCTGGAGAAGAACTACTTGAAATTAGGAACATAGTAGTTATGAAAACATCTCCTCACTAACGGTATTTAACTATATCTGCAATGCTTCTACCCCTGCTAGCACTAATACCATCGATCCCCCACCTTTAACGTAGATCCCCTCACCGCATGGCGAGTCGTTAGTACTCCGATATTCAGATACCTCCCACTCATCATATACTACATACCTACATATGTCTAAACATGTCGTTGTACATGGTACGGCCTCCTGAAATAAGTTCTTAACCTTTCAAGCATCGTAATCGCTCGACATTATGAAATGAGTGAGAATTGTAGGGAGTCTTATTTAACATTGGAAATATTCTAAATTGGCTAGGGTAATGTTTTTAACTAATACCTGTTAATCAATTTGGTGGTCTACCTGAGAAGTGATGTTATTAAGGTTGGTGTTGAAAGAGCTCCCCATAGGTCTTTGTTTAAGGCTTTAGGACTAACAGATGAGGAATTAAATAGGCCGCTCATAGGTATTGCTAATTCGTGGAATGAATTAATTCCAGGGCATGCCCATCTAAAGGATGTTGCAGAAGCTGTTAAAGTTGGAGTGAGAATTAATGGTGGGACACCGCTGGAGTTCAACACCATAGGTTTATGTGATGGAATAATTATGGGTCATGAAGGTATGAGGTATTCGCTACCTTCTAGGGAGTTAATAGCTGACTCTATAGAGCTAGTTGCTAATAGTTACCAGTTAGACGGCTTAGTGTTCATCGGCTCATGTGATAAGATAGTTCCGGGTATGCTTATGGCTATGGCCAGACTTGACATTCCATCAATATTCGTTGCTGGAGGACCTATGTTAGCGGGTAGGTATCGCGGATGTGATATAGACCTGCATGATGTCTTCGAAGCTGTAGGAGCTGTGAATACCGGGAAATTATCACTCGACGACTTGAAGGTCATAGAAGATGTCGCATGTCCGGGGTTTGGCTCATGTGCCGGTATGTTCACAGCTAATACTATGGGGGCCTTAAGTGAGGCTCTAGGTGTTTCACTACCGGGTAACGGTACAGCCCCTGCAGTATCTTCTGAGAGGCTTAGAATTGCTAAGTATTCAGGTATGTTAGTAGTTGACTTAGTGAGGAGGGATGTAAAACCATCTCAAGTTCTGAGTAGGGAAGCATTCTTAGACGCTATCGCAGTTGATATGGCGTTAGGAGGTTCTACAAATACTGTGCTACATTTAACCGCTATTGCCAGGGAGGCAAGAGTTAATATAACGTTAGACAACTTCGATGAGTTAAGTGATAAAACCCCAACGCTATGTAGGTTAAGTCCTGCAGGTAAGTTCCACGTTCAAGACCTCCATGAAGCAGGAGGCATACTTGCGGTGATGAAGGAGTTAAGTAAGAAGGGTTTAATACATGGAGATAGGGTGACTGTAAGCCTGAAAACTGTTAAGGAGCTTATAAGTAGTGTTAGTGTTTTAAGGAGGGAGGTTATCAGACCTGTTGAAGATCCTTGGCTTATAAGAGGGGGATTAATGATACTTAAAGGGAGTTTAGCTCCTGACGGAGCTGTGATTAAGCTATCTGCAGTAACAACCGAGGTTAAGCAATTCAAGGGTGTTGCTAGGGTATTCGAGTGCGAGGAAGACGCTGTCAAGGCAGTCCTCAACGGTAAGATATGTAGAGGAGACGTAGTTGTGATTAGATATGAAGGCCCTAAAGGAGGACCTGGAATGAGGGAGATGTTAGCAACTACCTCTGTATTAGCTGGGAGCGGGTTGGATAAGGATGTAGCCTTAATAACTGACGGTAGGTTTTCCGGAGCGTCTAGAGGGTTGGTAGTGGGTCACGTATCACCTGAGGCTGCTGAAGGAGGACCTATAGCGTTAGTAGAGGACGGCGATCCCATAGCTATAGATCTTACATCTAAGAGAGTTGACATGCTAATACCAGACGATGTCATGAATGAAAGGCTTAAGAGGTTTACACCACCGCCGAAGAAGTTTAAGAGAGGTGTCCTAAGTAGGTATTCAGACGTTGTAACTTCAGCGAGTACTGGGGCCGTATTTAAAGAATTAATATAGTGATTAACTCGATGGAAATGTTTTTATTACATCAGTCCTTATGCGTTCCCCACCTAAGCCCTTTAGCCATTAATTCCCTTAACTGACCGCCAACTACATCCTCTACGCTATTGTCGATCTCTTTAAGGCCTTCAACAATTGTTGGCATACCCCTGCTATACTCTTCTAACCACCTCTCAGCGAATTTACCGCTCCTCACATCCTCTAAGACCTTCCTCATCCTCTCCCTAACGCTTTCATCTATTATAAACTTACCTACTGTAAGCCCTCCGTACTTAGCTGTATCTGAAACAGCTCTTAACATACCTCCAAGACCTCTTTCATAGATCATATCTACGATAAGTTTAAGCTCATTTATAGTTTCAAAGTACGCCAACTCCGGCTGGTAACCAGCCTCAACTAAGGTTTCAAATGAAGCTCTAATCAGCTCCACAATACCGCCTACTAGTATCACCTGCTCACCGAATAGATCTGTCTCAACCTCCTCTTTAAATGTGGTTTTAATAACTCCAGCCCTAGCACACCCTATTGCCTTAGCCATGGCTAAGGCCTTATCAAACGCCTTGCCTGAAGCGTCTTGATATACAGCTACTAGTGCAGGTACTCCGCCACCTAATAAGTAGGAACGCCTAACTAATTCGCCAGGGCTTTTAGGAGCTATCATATATACATCTGACTTCGGAGGTATATCTACTAATTTATAGTAGACTGTGAACGCATGTGCGAAGACCAGATCTGCACCTTCCTTCATATACGGTTTAACACTCTTCAACCAGATATCTCGATGTATCATGTCAGGTATTAAGAATGCTATGATGTCAGCTTTAGAGACAGCTTCACTAGTTGGTAAGGGGTCTAGCCCATCCTCTAAAGCTTTAGCCCAGCTACTACCCCTACGTTCTAATCCGACGTAGACTTTAATCCTCGAGTCCTTTAGGTTTAACGCCCATGCCCTTCCCTGATTTCCGTAGCCTAATATAGCTACGGACTTACCTTCGAGGACGTTCAAACTTATTTCTTCATCTCTATATACTTTAACCACATCTCTCACCCCAACTGTAACAATCAGATTTAGATTGACTTGAAATATAAATCTTAACTATCTTTGTAATCCCATCGTCTCTAGATGTGTAATCACTGGTATCCGCATTATCGAATATTTCCACCGACGACACGCTGACTGAAGTGCTTAAGTCTAAAATAGCTGTGAGGAGATTAGGGGAATCCTTAACACCTAAGTAAACTTCATATAAACCGCTCTCATCAACTACCCCACCGCAGAACCAGCTAATATCGATTAAAAGCTTCCTGAAAGTACCTACTAACATCTCTAGTAGGCTAGCATCTCTATAATAGCAAACAACCCTAATAACCTTTCCTCGGACCATAGAGTATCACCTCCTTAAGACTGCCTCCTGGGGGTAGTTGAGGTAATGCAAACTCATCCCTACTTATAGGGACTCTAATAACTGATGCCACGCTATCGTTTAAAGCCTTCCTAAGTGAGGCCCTTAAATCTTCATAATCTGCTACGTCATACCCTACCGCGCCGAAGCCTTCAGCAAGTTTTACGTAATCAGTTGATGGTCCGAAATCAATGCCTACGACCCTCCCTCTAAAGAATAGTTCCTGAACCTGCTTTACAAGGCCTAAAGCCCTATTATCAAACACCACCGTAATTACCGGTATGTTGAAATCCACAGCAGTTGCTAGGTTATTCATGGTCATCAAGAACGAGCCGTCCCCATCAAGGTTAATAACAGCTCTGTCAGGTCTAGCTACTTTAGCACCTATGGCTGCTGGTAATCCGAAACCCATAGTTCCCATACCGCCTGACGTGATTAGCGTTCTGGGCTTAAAGACGTCCCAGAAAGATGCGATCCACATCTGATGTTGACCAACACCAGTAGTTACTATAGAGTCCCCTGGTACAGCATCTCTGATAACCTTTAGAACCTTCCAAGGCTTTAACCCCTCATCATCCACATAGTAATACTTTGAATAATATTCTTTAAGTTCCTTAACTCTAGAAATCCATCCAACCCTACCTACCTTCCTCCCAACAACGTTAACACTACTTATCAACATGTTTAATACTTTCTTAGCATCACCGTAAATCTCTACATCAACCTTCATCGGCAGTTTCATCACATCTGTAGGGTCTATGTTCACCACAATGATCTTTCTTCCAACTATATCATTGCATGAGGGTAACGTCCTATCACTTAACCTAGCGCCGACCACCAACACTACATCGGATTCTAGTAACGCGTTATTAGCCTCAGCTCTACCGTAATACCCGACAACTCCGAGATATAATGGATTGTTATGAGGAATAGCAGACTTACCTAACAACGTTGATACTATTGGCATACCTAATAGTTCAGATAGCCTCATAACTTCCTCAGTAGCGTCTGACCAGAAGACCCCGGCACCAACTAATACTAGCGGCCTTTCAGCCTCTACTAAAATCTTAGCAGCTTTAACGACGTCATCTGGATTAATAACAGTCCTGAAGGGCTTATAGCCTAAAACCATGGGTTCCTCAGGCCATACCTCCTCGTTAATCTTAGCGTTAAGTAGGTCTCTAGGAATGTCAACAACTACAGGGCCTGGCTTACCGCTAATGGCTATGTGGAACGCGTTCCTTATCCATAATGGGATCTCACCTACTTCCCTAATCTGAACTACGTACTTAGCAATATGTTGCATCACACCTACAACATCGGCTTCCTGAAATGACTTCCTACCCATACTGCTTCTTGAAACCTGCCCAGTAATAGCTATTACTGGACTGTTATCCCAGTACGCGGTGATTAGACCAGTTACTAGGTTCATAGACCCAGGTCCGGAAGTAGCTGTGCAAACTCCAGGCCTACCGCTTATTCTCGCATAGCCGTCTGCAGCATGTGCAGCTCCCTGCTCATGCCTCATAAGTATATGCTTTATCTCCTCATTTTTTAAGTAGTCTATTAACTCATCGTATATAGGCATGTTCGACAGTCCTGGTATTCCGAAGACCACCTTAACTCCTTCCCTTCTTAAGGTTTCTACCACTAACTTAGCTCCTGTAGGCATAATAATCACCTAAACGTAGAAGAGTCGGATTTTAACGAAGTCACCTTAGCTCCATTCAACCTTCTAACATACGTTTTAGTTAGGATTAATGAATTTGGAATACTTCCAACTCCATCACCAGCTTGTTCTAATTATTACCGAGGTTTTTAAATCTTTATGCTGATGCGTGACTACTTTAACCACTTAACATCACCTATGATTGTTTTAACTATGTTAAGAAGTTCATCATACCCTACACTACGGCCGGCATCACCTAACTCCTTGATCTTTACAAGTACTTTATCTATTACGTCTTCACTAGGTTCTACTCCTAACTCCTTCAACATATAAGCAACTGCGTGCCTACCACTATGCTTACCTAAGACTATCCTCCTCTTCATACCAATAGCTAAAGGATCTATAGGTTCGTATGTAAGCGGGTTGCCTAGTATTCCGTGAACATGTATCCCAGATTCATGGGAGAACGCGTTAATACCAACTATAGGTTTATTAGGCTGTATTTCAAACTTAAATAGCTCTGATACCAATCTTGCAGTGCTTCCTATTAATTCTAACCTTATATTAGTTTTAAATCCTATGAGGAACGTCAACGCAGTGACTACTTCCTCTAATGCTGCATTTCCCGCCCTCTCACCAACACCTAAGACAGTCACATGCACTTGATCAGCCCCACTTTCCAAAGCAACTACGCTGTTCGCAACGGCCATGCCGAAGTCATTATGGCAGTGAACGCTTAATACGTAGTCACCCATAACCATATTCCTAACATATCTGACAAGCTCTGCCATTATTGAAGGCCTCATAATACCCACAGTATCTGCTATGTCAATTCTCTCAGCACCAGCACCTACTACCTCCTGAAATACCCTCACCAGAAACTCCCACCTACTCCTGGTGGAGTCCTCAGCACTAAACTCTACTGTTAAGCCGTGCGATTTAGCGTATTCAACAGCCCATGTAGCCCTCTCCACAACTTCTTCAGGAGTCATCTTCAACTTATGCTTCATGTGAATATCTGAGGTCGCTATGAATAGGTGTATAGCATCTACATCACAATCTAAGACCGCATCTATATCGCCTTTAGAAGTTCTCGCCAACGCTATGACCTCAGCATTACATACCTCACTAGCAATAGTCCTAACCGCTGAGAACTCACCTCTGCTTGTTATCGGGAAACCTGCTTCTATAGAGTCAACACCTAATTCCTCGAGGGCTAATGCAATTCTTAACTTATCATCAGGTTTTAACGCAACGCCAGGAGTCTGTTCGCCATCTCTTAATGTGGTATCTAATATTCTTACATATTTATTAGAATTTAATTCAGGTTTGATATTTACTTCATACGTAGCAATACAGATCCCGAATAGTATAGAGGGTATGATTATAAAAACTTTTCTAAACCAGAATTACGAAATACTTTCATCACCTACCCAACTTTCTTAAATATTCTATCAGGCCTCCAGCATCTACGATCCTGATCACTATATCAGGCAACTCCTTACACCTTACTGTAATACCTCTTTCAGGTATTAGGATCTCACCAGATGATAGGTCAGCAGATACGTAATCACCTTCCCTCACAACGTTACTAATATTAGGGCATACCATCACCGGTAATCCATTATTAATAGCGTTTCTGAAGAATATCCTTGCAAACGACTCTGCTAATATCATCTTAACACCTGCTGCTTTAAGAGCGATGGCCGCCTGCTCCCGTGAGGAGCCCATACCAAATAACTTCCCAGCAACTACTATGACTCCCTTAGAAGCTTTCTTACTGAATTCCGGGTCTACTGGTTCGAGTACGTGTTGGGCTAGGTATTGATGGTCTGTATATTTTAAGTATTTAGCAGGTATTATGAGGTCTGTATCAATTCTATCTCCTAACTTTATTACAGTCCCTTCGACGATCATGGCATATCACCAGGCTCAGCCATCCTACCTAGAACTGCTGAAGCAGCTGCTACGGAAGGACCTGATAGGTAGGTCTTAGAATCTGGACTCCCCATCCTGCCTTTGAAATTCCTGTTAGAAGTAGATAGCACTACTTCACCGGGGCCTGCAACTCCGAAATGGCCGCCTATACAAGGACCGCATGTGCTGAAAGTTACCATACATCCAGCATTGACTAATATCTGAATATATCCTAGTTCTAAGGCCTTATTAAATACCTTCCTAGACGCAGGTATCACTACGCATCTACTTCTAATTTTCCTACCCTTCATTATCTTAGCAGCTATCTCTAAGTCGCTTAACCTTCCATTAGTACAGGAGCCTATGAAAACCGTATCAACCTCCATACCCTCAACATCACGTATACTTTTAACGTTATCTACACTATAAGGAGCTGCGATAAGTAGGTCAACCTTACTTAATTCAAGCGTATATTCATCTACGTATTCTGCGTTATCATCCGGCAGAAATTTTCCTCTATACTCATACCCCCTCTCCACTCTCAAGAAGTTAGTAGTTTCTTCATCAGGTATGAAGAGGACGGAATCAGCATTAAATTCTATACCCATATTAGCTACTGTAGCTCTGTAATCCATAGGGAAAGAGGATGGATTCTCGACGTAGAACTCTATAGACATACCGTTAAAGTAATCTGCTTTAAACACCTTAAGTATTTCCAGAGCTACGTCCTTCCCAGTAACCCACTCCTTAAGAGAACCTCTGAGAACTACCTTAAATGGTTGGGGGACTGAAACCCATGTCCTACCAGTAATTATAGTAGCTGCTACGTCCGTCGCACCCATACCTTGGGCAAAAGCCCCTAAAGCCCCTGCAGTTGATGTATGACTATCGGCACCGACTACTAAATAACCCGGCATAACATACCTTTCCAACAATATTTGATGAAGTATACCATCACCTATGTCATGAAAATTCAACACCTTAATCTTACCTGCGAAATCCCTTACAAACCTCTGTATTTCAGCACTTCTTATATCGGGCGGTGGGACTAAGTGGTCGAAGGCTATAACTAACTTCTCAGGATTTAGAGGTGTTCCACTGCTTAAATTCTCGATAATCTCGATTACATGAAATCCTGTTAAGTCGTGGAAACCTATTAAGTCAACAGCTACTTCAACTATATCATTCGGGGAAACTGCCCTACCTGACGCGTTACTTAATATTTTCTCTGTAAGAGTCTGCCCATTATACATGATTCGGTACCTCATATTTTTTGAGGTACTACCTATTATGCTTTAATAGTGGGCTGTGAAAGTACTACCGAAATACTTATATACCGCAATTATAGATCAAGCTATATACTGGTGTAAGGCGATGCAATTCCAAAACAAGTAGTAGGAGAATTAGTCGAGATAGAATCTATAGCAGATAAAGTTAGGAGATTAGTAATAGACTTACATCAATATGAGAAGAACCTCCATATGGGTTCTACGTTAAGCTGTGTTGAAATCCTCACAGTTCTGCTTAGAAAATATGTTAAGATTACGTCAGACCCTCTAAGTAAGGATTGGTTAATCCTCAGTAAAGGGCATGCCGCACCAGCGCTTTACGCATTATTAGCTGAAAACGGATTAATACCTTATGAAGAGCTAATCAAGCTACAGTCCTTAGAATCGAGACTTCAAGGACATCCAGACGTAATGATACCTGGTGTTGATATGTCTACAGGTAGTCTCGGACAAGGGTTAAGCTTCGGCATAGGGGTTGCCATATGGATTAAATCTAAAGGTGGTTCTGGTAGGGTTTACGTAGTTATGGGTGATGGTGAGTTAGATGAGGGTCAGGTATGGGAGGCTATGACGGACGCCGCCCGTAGAAACCTTGATAACTTAACTGTAATTATAGATTGCAATGGATATCAATTAGATGGCAGGTTATCTGAGGTTAAGCCTAAGCATTACATGCCTTTAGTATGGAGTGTTGTTGGGTGGGAGGTCTTCCTATGCGACGGCCATAACGTACCTAACATCATATCAACTTTAGATGAGGCTATAAGGGTTAAAGCACCGACAGTAATATTCGCTAAGACGGTTAGGGGTAGAGGGCTTAAACAATTAGAAGGTACTGACCTTCAAAGGGTTGAATGACCATGACTATAAACTCACCGCGTGAAGCTATTGGCTTAGTATTAGCTGAGTTAGGTAGTGAGGTGCAGGACCTAGTCGTGATTACCGCCGATGTTGGGAGGGCTACTAGGGCATATACCTTCGGTAGGAAGTTCCCGGAAAGGTATTTTAACGTAGGTATAGCTGAGCAGCATATGATTAGCTTTGCAGCCGGTTTAGCATCTGCAGGGGCTATCCCCGTGGTCTGCGCGTTCTCAACGTTTATTATGAGGGCATGGGAGCAAATTAGAAACACTATAGGTAGGATGAGTTCTAACGTAAAGATCGTTGGAACGCATGCTGGGTTCAGTGACTATGCGGATGGTTCTAGCCATCAATCATTAGAGGATATAGCTCTGATGAGAGTAATACATAATATGTCGGTCGTAGTGCCAGCGGATGTGAAGGATATTTTAAGAAGTCTACCAGTAATTGTTAAGGATGTTAAAGGTCCCCTCTACTTTAGAGTTGGACGTGATTACTCACCATCAATTACAGACGATTACGACTATGAGTATAGGCTAGGTAAAGCATACATCGTTGAAGAAGGTGATGACATAGCTATAATAGCCGCTGGCCCAGTCTTATTAGAAGCTTTAGAAGCTGCCCGAGACCTTAAGAGGTTAGGGATTAAAGCAGCTGTAGTGAACTTAATGAACGTTAAACCTATTGATGAACGAACTTTAGAGAAGGTTGCAAGAAGTTGTGGACGTATCATCACTATCGAGGAACATTCCGTACTCGGTGGTATAGGGGCTGCAGTAGCTGAAGTACTCACCCAGAAATACCCGGTTCCAATGAAGTTCATCGGCGTTACCGGGTATGGGAGGTCAGCTAAGAATGTTAGGGAATTATTAGATTTTTACGGACTTAATAGCCAATCAATTATTAAGGCATCACTAGAACTAATTAAACTGTAAGAACGTGAAAACTACTTAAGTAATTAAAGGTTTCAATTAAATTTTAGTTAGGGTTAATTATTGACTAAAGTACTACTAGTTAACGGAGTGTTAACCCATGATTCAGGTAAGACGTGGTTCTCATCACTACTTGCAAGATCCCTTATTAGCGAGGGCTTTAAAGTTGGTATATATAAGCCTGTGGCTGGCCACAACGCATGGACTCAATACAACACAGTAGTTAGGAGTAAAGAACTTAAACTACTTGTTGGGGCAGATGTCTTAACGTATTTAGACTTAGGGTTAGTTAAAGTTGGAGAACTAATGATAGCTAATCCTGTAGACTTACTTATGGCTCCACTTGATGTTGTTAAATACATGAACAGCGGAGCACTTTATAAGTATGCTGTTGACCTCCTAAATCAGTTTAAACAGATTGTACTGGCAAGAATCACCTCATGCGAGCACAATACTTCCGAACACTTCATCATTAGCAGCAATTTAAGTTACTTAACTGACCCCCTAATCAGTGACTTAAAGGAGCTATCCATTACCTTAGAGGCTAGGGATATAAGCATAGATGATTTAATTAAAACGTTGAGGAGCCAGCAGGTTGAGAATGAAATGAACGCCTGCCTTAAAAAGATATGTGAGGGTGTGGATGTAGTTATTGTGGAATCGTTTAATGACGCATTTACACCGTATCCATCATTATTAAACCATATAAGCCAGGTAATATCGGTGAGTCAAGGACGTGCTATATTGTTCAAGGATGTAATTAGTATTAAGACGGTAGTTAAGGAGATGTTAATGGCGGTAGGTGATGAAGGACTTAAAGCCTTAAACATAATAGGTAGGCTAACCCCATCTCTAGTTATCGACATACCGCCCAGCCCGGACATAAAGTCAATGCAGGGGACTAGCTGGGAAACGATGATTAGAAGTCTAATACGTTAACACACAAGTGCCTCCACTCTCAACATTTATCTCAAACATAGTTATAAATATGCTTTAATAATAATACCTAACTTAATATCTTGGTGGTGACGTATAGTCAAGGAATATCTTAAAGAACTTATTGCTAAGAGAATTGCTGGAGATATAGTTCTAAGTAATAACTACGGCAATTCTTTAAGGAAGTGGAGGGAGATTTTTAGGTCGTCGCAGTTAGATGTAGCTAGAGTTATGGGGGTCTCAGCAAGTGTTATAAGCGATTACGAGAAAGGCCGTAGGACGCCTGGAGCTAGGTTTATAAAGAAGTATGTAGATGCTCTCCTAATAATTGACGGAGGGAGGGAATGGGCTGTTGTTAAAGAACTTGCTAAGAATTTTAACCTCCTCTACAGTACATCCATACTTGATGTTAAGGAGTTAAACTCACCTATAAAATTAGATACCCTCTTAAACCTTATCGATGGATTTATAGTCAACTCATACGTATCATCTGTTGATGAGATCTTCGGCTATACCGTAATAGATAGCTTGGAAGCTATTGATGGATTAAGCGGTAATGAGTTCTGGCAGATTATGGGTATGAACACTAGGAGGGCTCTAATATTTACTAAGGTAAGTACTGGTAGGTCACCGCTGATAGCCGTTAGAGTCGCACCTGTTAAGCCCGCCACAATAATACTTCACGGACCTAAGAAAATAGATCCCTTAGCAGTTAAGTTAGCTGATAGAGAAGGCATCCCATTAGTCATTTCTCTAATTGAAGATGTGGACACTCTAATCAGCAATCTGAGGAGTTTAAACTTAACTCCTTCCTAACCTCCTCTCCTCAATAATCATTAATGCCTTAGCGATATCCCCTCCTGCCTCCTTCAAAACCTGAATAGCTACCTCACGGTCAACATTACCCTGACTTACTACGAAGTTCACATCATCCTCACTAAACCCTACTTGCGATATCTCAGTAAATTCTTTCTTATCGACAACCCTCTCACTTCTACCAATTATTTGATAGACCTTCTGACCTTGGGATGTGAAGACAACTACCTGCGGCTCCTCAATAATTATCTCTGAATCCTTAGTCTCTAAGATCACGGCTGAAACATCATTTAACTCCTCAACATTAATACCAAGCCTCTTAAGAGTTCTCTTAAGTTCTCTCGGACTTAGTGGAATCATTTTAAATTCCCAAACCTTAATTAAGTAGAGGAAAAATATAAACTATAATAAGCAGCGGATGTAATGAACATGAATAAAGTGGAGATTAAAATATTAGGTGGAGGTCGTGAAGTAGGTAGGAGTGCAGTAGCGTTAGGGTATAACGGAAAATACCTACTACTAGACCATGGTGTAAACTTCACTGAGAATGATATACCGCAATTCCCCCAACACATAAGACCGTCCTTAATCGAGGGTATCATCTTATCACACGCTCATTTAGACCACGTAGGGGCTGCCCCCCTAATCTACTCATCAACTAAGGTCCCCACAGTAACAACCATGTTAAGTAAGCCTTTAATTAGAGTGATGATTGAAGACTTCCTAAGGATTTCAGGGTATTATATACCATATGAATACCAAGAACTTAACGTATTAATGGATAACATAATGGAGTTAGACCTCAATGAGAGCATCGAATTAAACGATTTTCAAATATCGTTGTTTAATGCTGGTCACATACCAGGCAGCGCTATGACGTTAATAAAGTTAGACAACCTAAAAATACTGTATACAGGCGATGTAAACACTGCTGAAACCAAACTTGTTAAACCAGCTGATTACGAAAGCGTGGATGCTGATATCATAATTACAGAGGCGACTTACGGTAACTCCCAACACCCACTTCGTACTTTAGTTGAGAGAGAATTAATAGACTCGATCTTAGAATCGGTTGAGGATGAAGGTAATGTGCTGATCCCGGTTTTCAGTCTAGGTAGAGCTCAAGAACTGCTCTGCGTTTTATATAGTTACCTGTCAGGGCTTGACGTATACTACGACGGTATGGTTAGATATATTAGCGAAATAATTTCAAGCTATCCGGAATACATTAACATGTATGGACTGCTAATTAAGTCTTTAAGAGAGTTTAACATGGTTAGAAATTCAAGTGAGAGGAGGAAGTTAGTTAGGGAGAAAGGGGTAGTAATCATAGCATCTGCTGGGATGCTTAAAGGAGGTCCAGCCCAGTACTATGCTAAACAATTAGCAAGTAACCCGAAAAACGGTATTTTCCTAGTTAGCTATCAAGCTAAGGGAACCCCTGGTAGGAAACTCCTTGAATCAGGAGTTCTCGAAGATAATAGTCCGTTAGTTAAGGCTAAAGTACGTTGGTTCGATTTCTCAAGCCATGCAGATTCTGAAGGACTCCTTAAAATATTAAAGAATGCCCGTAGCGTAAAACATGTTATAGTCATGCATACGGAGGAGAGTACTGGTAGGGAATTCGTGAGGAGGATAAGGAATTACGATGACAGCTTAAATATTTACTACCCAGCAAACGGTGAGTCAATTACCATAGATGTTTAACCTCCTTTAAGATTAACTTAATAAATCTATTATTAGCTAGTTCATATCTCATAGTAGAGCTTGGACCGTGACCAGGATATATAATAGTATCAACGCTGAGCCTACCTATTAACTCCCTTATACTTTCTTTTAACGTATCCCATGAACCACCCATAAGGTCAGTCCTACCTACACTTCCACGAAATAATGTATCACCGGTGAACGCCATCTTTAGAGCTGGAATGTTAAGTACTATAGAGCCAGGTGTGTGTCCCGGGGTATGGATCACCTCGACATCGTAACTACCTAATCTGAAGGTCTCCCCACCCTCGTAAAGGTAGTCAGGTCTCACATCCTCTAACTCTAACCTATACCCTAATTCCCAACCCCAATCTAAACTAACATCCATAACTTCAACATCTAATTTATGGAGGAAGAACTTAGCACCGATAGCCTTTCTTAAATCCTTAACACCTGCGATATGGTCTACATGTCCATGCGTAGCTATAATCTTACTGAAGTTAAGACCAGCCTTCACTAACTCTTCAATCTCAATAGCTAGCTCATTACTACCAGGGTCTATGATTAAGGCCTCCATAAACTCCTCATCATAGATTACATATGAGTTAGTGCTTAGAGGACCTACGGCGTAGGTAAGGACCTTCAAACCATCAAACCTCAAACTAATATCAGATCCTTAAGCTTAAATACTCGTCTTTAAGGGTTGCGGTCCTCAAAACTTCAGAATAGACAAAACTCTTATTTAAGACGTATATCCTGGACGTTAAGTGGTTAGTGCTCCCATATTCGACCCAAACCCTTCAAACAGAAGGGCTTCCCAGCTCTAAGCTCTTTGACGAGCCTATGGAATGGTTGAACCGCTATTACATGACCGGGGGAAAGGTTAGCAAGCCTCAAGAGTTACGTAGTTTTAGGAGAGACTGCGTGCTTAGAATCCTAGCCTCCACTACCTCCTATAATTTTTCCTAGTCCTTATGAACGGTAGTATCCAGGTAAATAATGCTAGAACTGCTAACGCAATACTTATAGGTCTGGAGACAAATATAAGTGGGTTTAGATCTGACTTCATCAAAGTTGTTATGAAGTTAAACTCGACCATAGGCCCGAGGATTATTGCTAAAACTACTGATGGTATCGGTATCCCCAACCTCTCCATGAAATACCCTAGAATACCTAACACAAACATAGACCATACATCGAACAAACTGTTATTCACAGCATAAGACCCTATAACGCAGAACAAAGCTATCAAAGGTACTAATATATTTCTAGGTATCCTTAACATATTACTCGACAGTTTAATTGAAATGTAACCTACCAGTAACATAAGTAGATTGGCCAGTATGAATACTGCGAAGATAGCTGTTATTAAAGTTCCGTGCCTCTGAAAGAGCATAGGACCTGGCCTTAAACCGTGGGCCATTAGAGCTCCTAAAGCTATAGCGGTTATCGAATCCCCTGGAATTCCGAAGACGAGGAGCGGTATCCACGCACCGCTTATGGCTGCGTTGTTAGCAGATGTTGCAGCAACAACACCTTCTAAGGACCCCTTACCTAATTCTTCGGGTTTCTTACTTAACCTCTTCGTCACACCGTAAGAGGTCCAGGCAGCTATATCTGCACCAGCTCCAGGTAACGCGCCTATGAGAGTACCTATTAACGCTGACCTCGTTATAGTTGTCTTAAATTTACTTAAAGCCGTTAAAGCCATTTCGTAAGGCTTCTTACTCTTTAATAGTTGGACTTCATACCTCTCATAAGGCCTTGATATCTGCCTAAGCAGTTCAGGTACGGCGAAAAGCCCTATCATTGCTGGTATGAAGCTGATACCGCCAAGTAATTCAACTCTACCAAATGTAAACCTCACATAACCGTATACAGGTTCTATACCAATAGTAGCTATTAAGAAGCCTATGATAACCCCTAAAACACCCTTAATAGGTTTCTCAGCTGATATTACGACAGCCATCGAAAGTCCCCATAAAGTCAGCCAGAAATACTCAACGCTTGAGAAATTAACTGCGAACTCAGCTAAGACCGGTGAGGTAAAGATAAGTATAAGGGATCCAACAATACCTCCAATAACACTACATGTTAAGTCGGTGTATAGTGTTGAAACAGGCTTTGTCCTACCTAATACGTATGCATCTAAGGTTTGAGCAGCTGATGCAGGTGTTCCAGGAATTTTAAGAAGTACTGCAGGTATATCACCTGCAAATATAGCGACAGCCGCCATAGCTATTATCATAGATATACCTGTTAACGGGTCCATGAAATATGTAAACGGCACCAAGAGCGCTGTAGCCATCGTTGCTGTTAACCCGGGCATCGCACCTATGAAGACACCGAAGAACTCTGCAATAAGTATTGCAAACAACACGTTAGGCTGTAATATCATTTGAAGTACTTCGAAAAACATCTAATATCACCTAAAAACCAACGTACCTAATATAGGCTCTGGAACCACAACCTTAAGCACCACTATAAACAGCAGGTATATAGATAATATTGCAGCGAAACTTATAGTTAAGGCCCTCGACATAGAGACTCCGTAAGCAACCTGAACTATAAACATGAACAGCATTGAAGTTAGGAGGAAACCTATATGAGGTATTAATAATATGTAGACAGCCATTAAAACAATGAATTTAATAGCGTTCCTAACTGGTATATCTTTAACTAAATTTCCTAGTAGCTTAATATTCTGCCTTAAATTAGCGTTCCCTCCACTCATTTTCATACCTCTGTAAGACCTTACTACTAAGACTAGACCGCAAATTAAAGATATCGATGAGAGGATTAATGGGAAGAAAGAAGGTCCTGGATATCCCTTGGCGATGAAAATCGGTAGGTCTCTACATAACATTATGATAAACACACCCAATGACAAGCTAATAATTCCAACTATAATATCCTTCATTGCAGCATCCCTACTTACATACCATGCTGTTTTAAAAATATTTAGAATTTTAAATTTTTTGTTAACCCCTAAGAATTTAAAATTTATATATACCCGGCTGCCTTAAGTAACTCACCTACATCCCTATAATCTTTCTCTAGGAATTTTGCGAATTCATCTGAAGGTAGGTACGCCATACCGAAACCATTCTTATCCATAAATTCCTTCCACTGTGAAGAGTTAATGACCTTCCTGATATTATCATGTAGGATCTTCACTATGCTGTCTGGCGTATCCTTAGGTACTGCCACACCTCTCCAAGTACCGAAGGACCAGTTAATACCTTTCTCCTTAAGTGTTGGTACGTCTGGGAATGCAGGATTTCTCTCATCAGCCATAACAGCTAATCCCTTTACCTTACCAGCTTCAATGAGCGGCCCGGCCTCCGGTAAACTACATGTACATATATCTATACCGCCAGCAACTAATTCCTGAAGGCATGGTGCCGCACCGGTACTAGGCACCCATGGAAGTGCACCTGGATTCACACCTGCGTTCTTAAGCCATCCTATCCTACCTATATCCCAAACACCTCCTTTAGCTGTACCTGAAGCCTTTAACTTTCCTGGATTCTCTTTAATGTAATTGGTGAGTTCTATGATATCCTTCCATGGTGCGTCAGCCCTTACAATAACTGCAGCCGGGTCTTTATTGTAGAGTATGACAGGTTTGAAGTTCTTATATGACACATTAGCTAAACCCATCCATTCGAAGGTAGATAGTTCAAACGTTATTATACCGACTGTATAGCCGTCTGGGGGGGCTGTAGCCATAGCTAAATGACCTATCGTACCTCCACCACCAACCTTATTTTCAACTACAACTTTCCAACCACTCATATTCTCTAGAAGAGCTGCTAACATCCTAGCAGTGCGGTCTGTCCCACCGCCAGCAGACCAAGACACTATAAATGTGATGGGCTTAGACGGGTATTGAGGAGGTGCTGAAACTGAAGTATAGTAGTAAAGACCTCCGGCAACGACCACGATTAACAACACGATGATCAATATAGACATAGACTTAGAAATTCCCGAGGAGAACACCATTTGCAATCTCACCTCCATAAAACTTATTCATTGGAGCTTAAAAACTTAAAGCATAGATCTTATTAATCAGTGAGACATAGTAAAGTCAGCTAGAGGTGTTAGGTATTAAATTTTCAATACCGTATGGCGATAGCCATATAGTGATAGAGAGGCTTAGAGCTACGGTCATAACACCTAAACAAGTCCTAAAAACACCTAATGAAGTAATCAGTATTAGTGAGTCGTTAAGCAACCCGATAGGAGCTAGTTACTTAAGTGATGTAGTGGACGTTGCATCGAAGGTATCCTTAATAGTTAGTGATGTTACTAGACCTTGCCCATCAAATAAGATAGTGCCGATAGTCATCAGTAAATTACTCGCCTGCGGTATTAGGAAGGAGAATATAACAATAATCTTTGCTACAGGTATTCACAGACCGCATACTAAAGACGAGTGGATTAAAATTTTAGGTTCTGAAGTGGTTAACAACTTTAAAGTCTTAGATCATGACTGCAGGGATATCAGCTCTCTAACCTATATGGGTAGGACGAGTAGGGGCACTCCAGTAGAGGTGAATTCCTCAGTATTAAATTCCTTTAAGATAGGGATTGCCAACGTCGACCCCCATTACTTCGCAGGTTACAGCGGTGGTGGTAAGAGCGTTATGCCAGGTATATCCTCGTATAGAAGTGTTAGGGAGAACCATAAAATGATGTTATTGCCTGGGGCTGAGTTAGGACGTATAGATGGAAACCCTGTTAGGGAGGATATAGAGGAGGCTGCAAGTATTGTTGGTTTAGACTACATTGTCAACGTAGTCCTAAATGAGAGAAAAGAAATTCTAGGAAGTTTTTCAGGACACTTCATCAAAGCACATAGGGAGGCTGTAAAAATGTTCAACGATTTATACGGTGTTACTGTTGGTAGAAAGTACGACACAGTTATCGCATCTCCTGGAGGTTATCCCAAGGATATAAACCTATACCAAGCTCATAAAGCCTTAGAAGTAGCTTTCAAGTGCGTTAAACCTAACGGTGTGATAGTATTACTTGCTGAATGTAGGGAAGGTGTCGGTGAGGGTAAGACTGAAGAACTTCTGTATTCAAATATGGATGCTGAGGATATCATCAACTTTATAAAGGAGAACTTCGACTTAGGCTATCATAAGGCTTACGCCATAGCTAGGATAGCAGCTAAGTCGAACGTATTTATAGTATCTAATAAAATTAGGGAATCTAAGCTATATAAAAAAGTAGGCGATATTGATACAGCTATTAAATACGCGTATGAGGTAGTTGGTGATGGTGATACCTTAGTACTTCCCTACGCTTCATCAATGATCCCGAAAGACCTAATATAACTTCTTAACAATATCTAACGATCGATCTGTCTTCCTCATAGAATCTTCACGTCTGACCTCAAGCTCTGTGACAGCCCTCACAGCATCTACGTTTTCAGGGATGACGTTAGATTCGTTAGGAGTTGCCCATATTAGATATGCTTCCCTACCATCAGGAGATACTGAGATACTATCAAACCACACAGGTATTTCGTAGAGATCTCCTCTAGGTCTACCAAGATCTCTTGATATTTCAAAGATAGAGTTAAGCCCTTCAACACCGTCAGAACCGTTGACGAACACTACCCTAGGCTCTTTCTCTAAAACATCGATAACATCCCCTAAACCTATAGTACTTCGGAACTCAACCATCGCCATATGTAGGTGGTATAGGTTGTGGCTACCCTTAGCGGCTAAAGTAACTATATTTAGACTAGGTATTACTGTCTGAGCATCCGGGCCGTGATGTGATGGTATATGAAGCTCTGGAACCACAGTATTCATAACTCCAACACGGCTTGACTCCCAAACATCAACAGCCCTCCTAATAATTACCGCCCTCACCTTACTAACCCCTAATTTCTCATGGAGTCCGCCGACAACCCTACATATAGCTGTAGTGTTACAACTAACCACTCTAACGAACTGCCTCCCTAAAGCTTCCTCATAATTCCTCTGAGCTACGAAGGATACCCCAGCAACTTCGTGTTTCTCACCACCTTGAAATACTGCCTTAACACCGTATTTCTCATATAGTGATTTATTCTTAGCGCCAATCTTAGCAGGAGTACAATCAATAACCACATCTACACCTCCACCCTTTAACAGTCCTTCAAGAGTTCCAGAAACCTCTATACCTCCCTTCCGCATCTCATCAACTCTATCAGGTAGTGATGCATATATGTTCATCCTCTTAGTCTGAGCCATCTTAACCCTCCAATCAGCAACCACATCTGAAATACCAACTAAGCTAAGGTCTTCCTGCTTAGCTATTGCATCAGCAACCCTCTTACCGATAACGCCATAACCGTTAATAAGAACTCTGGGAACATACTTAGCCATACCATAACTCCATTATCTAATTATATCTAAGCTAATTTAAGTCTTTAGTTATCAATACTCAGAAATTTAAAGATATTAATACCTCAGAGTGCTGACCGGTTTTAAATTATTCACCACTAACTTACATCATACTATCCTCCTTACATTCTTCTAAATATTTAGAGGCAGTTTCTTTATCTCCCTTAAGCATGTAGGCCTCAGCCAACTCCTTAAGTACTTTGCAATCCTTCCTACATCTTAAAGCGTTTTCATAGTAGGTGACGGCCTTATCTAAATTCTTAGCCAGCACATGTAGTCGTGCTAGGCCAAGATATCCATCAAAATTATTCACATCCGTACTTACTGCCTTAGTAAATAATTCTAACGCATTCTTAAAAGCTCTTTCTGATTGTACTTTCAGGGAGAGTCCGCTTTTCTCTTCATAGTCCTTAAGTACTTTAAAGTAATTCAAGTAGATATTACCTCTGATGACATATGCCTCCGAATCTAGAGGGTCTATCAGGCCGAGGACCTCACTCAATATGAATATATTAGCTAATGGGTGTTCAGCATTTCCTGAGGCATCTAAGTAATTGATGATTTCCCTTTTGCTGTCTAACCATATCTTAAGTACCTTCTTAAAACTAAGCACTAATCCGCTATGCGCTCTTAGAAAGAAATTTACTAAGTCTTTGCTAGTTAAATTAGGTAACCCATCAGATAAATTCACTATAAGTAGGTAAAGTATTGAATAGCGACTGCTTTCATCAAGTCTTATAGCTTCTTCAAGAATTTCTAATGCTTCCTTAACTAGACCTTCACGTTCATTACTACTACGATTAGCTTCGTATAGCTTACTGAAGAACTTAATTAGTAATTCATCTGTACTTTGACTTGAATCCATTTAATCACCTACTAATAAATTTAGGACGCCTTAATATTGTTGGTGAACTTAATACCGCTGCAACCATACATAGTAGAGCTATAAAGGTTAATGGAAGCCTGTAGTTACCATACGTCTCAACTAAGTAGGCTGTAACCCACCCAGATAGCAATCCTGACCAAGCCTTCGCTGTATACGTTATGCCGTAATTTACTGTTGCGTACTTAGTACCATAGTAATCACCTATTATTGATGGATAGAACGTATATGGAGAACCTCCTAGCAATGATGCTATAAAGGTGAATAATAGAAATGATGGCGGTGTACCCCCTAAAAATGACAGTCCTAGCAGTGACGTACCTAGCAATGAGTAAAATACTGCCATAGTCCGCTCCCTACCAATACGGTCTGAGATTATGCCTGCTATAACCCTACTTAAACCGTTAGCTAGTGGAAATACCACCAGAACAGCGTTTAAGTAATTAACAGGTATGTTAAACTCTGCAGCCATAGGCTTTAACTGAGCGCCGAACATTAAAGCAGCTGTAGGTGTTACTATGAATGTTAAGTATATTAGGTACCACTGCCACGTTCTCAACATCTTAGTAGGGGTGTAGTTAACCTCACCTTCTTTAATCGTTCCTAACCACCTAGAATCCCCACCCTTAGGGTAGACCATCATAAATGAAAGCGGTGTTAAGATAACCAACATAAACACCCCTACGTAGGTGAATGCATCTCTAAAACCATTAGTACTAATAAAGGATTGAATTGGTAGGTTAAACAGCGACGCACCAGCCCCAAACCCGAAGGTAACTAAACCTGTAGCAAGTCCTCTACGTTCAGGGAACCACTTAACCGCAGTGCCTGTAGCTATACCGTATAGCGTACCTACCCCTAAAGAACCCAATCCGTACGTAAGGTATAATTCCTCCGGACGTGAAGTATATGATGAGGTGATGAACCCTACACCAACTAAGGCCGATGAAATAAACGCTAACTTCCTAGAACCGTAATTATCTGCTAAGAAGCCTGAAAAAGGTTGTATGAAGGTTGATATGTAGACGTATATCGTAAAGGTTAGTGAGACAGTAGTAAGAGTCCATTTTAAATCATTACTAATCGCATACGCGTATATCGACCATGAATACTGATAAATACTTATAACCATCATCACTACTACAGAACTTATTAATATTAACCACCTACCCATACTAATACCTCTTATAAAGGAAGAAAGAATCTACTTAAAAATATACAAGGAATTAATGCTAGAATTTTAAATTTAAAAAAAAGAATTACAATTACTTCATATAACCCCTATCCTTATAGTACTTAGCGGCTCCTGGATGTAATTCCCATAACCCTCCTAACTCCCACGCCTTACTAGGTTCGAATTCAGCAAAGTATTTTGCTGCAGCTGCTATGTAATCTTTATTCTCGTCAAGTAGTCTTACAACGAAGTAGATGAAGTCTTCAGGTAGTCCAGCCTTACATAGGAATACTGGGTAGTCAGTCACTGTCCGATAGTCCTCCTTAACCCACCTATAAGAGCCTTTAGATATCACAGACCTTCTGAATCCGAAAGTCTCCATTAGGAATTTGAAATCATCTTCAGTTAAGTAGAACGGCTCTAACTCCATCGTCGTATCGGCTTCAACCATAGCACTAAATGGAACGCCTCCGAATGATACGTATACCTGTATCTTACCCTCCCTCATCATCTGAACAACATCTGTATGAGATCCTAAGAACACTGTACCTCCAGCCCTTCTAATATCATCATATGTAACGCCGTACCTACTAAGTAAAGTTCTTGTTACGAACTCCTCGGCAGTACCTCTGATATTAGTACCTATAGATACCCTCTGGCCAGCCTTAACCATATCAGCTAGTTCTTTATAAGTACTTGCAGGGAATCCCTTAAGCTTTACTGCCTGAAATACCTGAGTATATAGACCTCCCGCTAATAATTTAACATTACTAAAGTTTATTACCTCCCCCCAATAACTCTTAGCTGCCTCCGGGTCCTTAGCTACGGCAGACTGCCATGCATAAGCCATACCAATATCTACTTCATCCTTAGATATTGCAAGTATGTTAGGACCTGAACCACCTGGCTGGACAGTGGCCTGAACCTTTAAATGTTTTGAGATCAGATCCCCTAGCCCAGCACCTATTGGATACCAAGCACCTCCGATACCACCCACCTTTATAATAACCTCTTTAGGCCAATGCGCTGGCGGTGATGGCGGTATCGGGGTTATAGTAGGTGTTGGGGTTGGTGTTACCGTAACTGTTACTGTTTTAGGTGGGAGTGTGGTTGTGATGGTAGTAGTTACTGTAGCAGCTGCTACGACAGTAGTAGTGGTTTGAGTGATTACTGATGTCACGGTCTTAGGCGGTGGTACTGCTGAAGAACCTGCGAAATAACCACCAACACCAGCAAC
>CALEDH010000014.1 GCA_937949785.1 uncultured Sulfolobales archaeon
CTACTTAAGCCCCCCAACCACAAAACCGCTGAAGTCAGTAGATCTACAATAGCCATTTTCCTTGAGGAAGTAATTATGTTTCAGACGGCTGAATACGGAGCTTTCCTACCTAGCGTTATGGAAGTTAACGCTGGGCTGTCCTCAACCGTTGGCAGTGAAAGCTATCTACGAAGCTTTTAATGCTGGATGGGCGGATAGTTTTTTAGCCGCTGACAACGATTATGACGTAGTTCTTTTAAGTTAAAGTCATTATTAGTACAGTAGTAGGTGGCTATAATGAGATTGGTCACAGTAAAACTTCCTGACATATACTTAGAGGGTATTGATGAGTTAGTTAAGCTTGGTAGGTATTCATGTAGAAGTGAAGTTATAAGGACGGCTATAAGAGACCTCCTTAAGAACGAGTTATGGTTTAGTGATGAAGAGTTAAACAGTACTAGGAAGTTAGAACCTAACGTGGGTAATGTTAATGCAGGTAATGTGAGGTATATTAAGATAGAGTAGCGGTTTAAGTAATTAAAACCCCCTAACACATTATTAAACGGTGTTGAATAGCCTACATATTTAAGCTCGGATGCGTATGAGGTTTTGAGATAAGTACTGGCTGTGAGGAGGGCTGGTATTTCTGATTGATGATGTAGGACATCAGAACCGAGCCATAAGTTACGACTCAGACATATTAATCTACATAGATGAGAGGAGGTCTAAACTAGTCAAAGTCGTTAAAGGTAAGACTCTTTCCACGGATAAGGGCTTGATAAAAATCGACGATGTAGTTGGTATGGGCTTCGGCAATTCCGTTAAGTTAAGCACTAACGTTAATGCGTACCTACTCAAACCTACTTTAATAGACTACTTAGTTAAAGGGTTTAGGAGGGTTACTCAGGTCATCTACCCTAAGGACTTAGGGCTAATCCTACTGCTATCCGACATAGGTCCAGGCTCTATGGTAGTTGAGGGCGGTGTTGGTACCGGATTTATGACAGCCGTAATAGCTAAGTATGTAGGTGATGAGGGCCACGTATATGCTTATGAGTTAAATAAAGACTACATAGAAGTCGCCTACAGGAACTTAAAACTCGTAGGGTTAGACCGTAGGGTCACATTCAGAAATAAAGATGTGAGAAGTGAGGTAGAAGATACCAATATAGATTCCGTCATCTTAGACATACCAGACCCGTGGAACAGTCTCAATAACTTAGCTAAGGTTTTAAAACCTTCAGCTACCCTAATATCCTTCCTACCAACAATCAATCAGGTTGAGAAGTTAGTCATACATGCCTTAAACACTAAACTCTTCGTAGATGTTAAAACATATGAAGTAATGCTTAGAGAGTATGATGTTAAGAAAGATGCTGTAAGGCCTAAGTCTAGGATGGTCGGCCATACAGGATACGTAGTATTCATGAGATTCCTGAAAAACTAACATACTTAAATTAAAGGTGGTAAGCTATAATAGGGGTTTAGATGCATGTTAAATTCCCAGTAGGAGACGTAGAGAAACATACAGTTATGGTAGACTATGACATGTTTTCCTGTAAAATCCTTATATACCTAGATGATGTACTTCAGAAAACAGCGATACTTACTGGAAAGCCTACAAAGGTAGAACTAGCTGTGGGCAACAGTGAAAAACATAACGTAACAATGCATATCAGAGGTAAGACCATACCAGTAATAACGGTTTACATCGATGATAATTTAGTTGGGACTTTCAGGTAAGTAGGTATCATTATCTCAGGCTTCTGGACGATAGATTCTGAACTCCATATAAATCTTTAAGCTAGTAAATACAACTACACTTAGGTGTATATTAATATGGGAGGAGGTAAGGGAGGTAAACCACTATCTACAGTCGAGAAACGTCAGAGAAAAGCTATGGAGGAACAGCTCAAACAGCAGATGAAGAAATCAGAGCAACGTGAGAAGAAATCGCAGACCATAACATTAGATGAATCCCTAGTCAGTAAAGCTAGTAAAGAGGTAAGCGGTCTGAAGGTAGTGACCCCCTACACGTTATCATCAAAATTAGGGGTTAACGTAAGTATTGCTAGAAGCATCATTAAGGAGTTGATAGGTCAAGGGAAGTTAAAGTTAATTACTAAGAGTAGACGAGTAATAATCACAGCAACTATGTAACTAAACCCACATTTAATTAGTCCTATTTTAAGTTTTAACACCTCATCATGAGGTAGTTAATATTATAGATCTATAGATCTTAGATCTACTGACTTCAGCGGTTTTGTGGTTGGGGGGCTTAAGTAGTTTTAATTAGTGTTTGTGGGGTGGCTAGTGCCCTGAAAAGAGGTGTCGTATATTCAGGCAGAGGGCTTTCCAACATCCAAAGCTCTTCAACAAGTTGATGAGGAACGTTCTGATCAGGCGTAAACTCCCGCTCAAACCCCCCACAACCACCTCCAAACCCATTTAAGCTAATAAAGTTTAGTAGGTAGAAGAGATTTACAACTTTGATGAATTTAGAGAGATGGCTATGTAGCCCAGAATCCTCGACGAATCCCTAAGTAGGTTCTTGAGCAGTTTCTACTATCCTTCTTAGC
>CALEDH010000015.1 GCA_937949785.1 uncultured Sulfolobales archaeon
TTCCCCAACTGCTTCTTATAACCCTCAGCATCACCTGCTAGGTATAGAGGCCAACCACAGCAAGGCTCAGAATCTAAGACAAACACATCGCTAACTAAACTACTAATTAATCTATAAGCATTAGCTGATGTCTCAGGACCTCTAATAGATGACGTACATCCAGCCCAGTAAAGAACCCTACCAGTAGTAGGAGGCCTCTCAGGTAGGTAGTCAACCCACATAGCCTTAACAGACTGATCTACACCATACGGATTATCTACGTTGGTGATGTTATTCGATACTAACTTAACTTCCTCCGGCGTTATACCTATGTCTGTGAGGTAGTGCCTCATTGATAGATATAGGTCTGTAAGTTTTAGTGCTGCTATACATTTAACCTCGCAGAAGCCGCATAGAGTGCAGTAAATCCTACCAGCTAGTTCCGGCCTAGGCTTTAACTCGTCGAAGACAGCGCCTCTTATCTGAAGTAGCCTACCCCTAGGCCCGTACGTCTCTACGAAATCGCTTACCTTAAGTACAGGGCATGCTGGGGTGCAGAAACCGCATTGCTTACAGTAATCTATGAATTTACTTGCATCGTTCCTTAACTCTTCTTTAGTGTAGACCATCTTAAACACCTCTAATCAAATATCTTACCAGGATTCATAATGTTGTTCGGGTCGATAACTTTCTTAATGCCCCTCATGATCTCAATCACCCTCTCATTATTCCTTGCCTTCAACTCCTTAATAAGGAGATCCTTCCTCTCAATTCCTACCCCATGCTCACCGGAGATAGAACCACCTAACTCTATTGAATACCCCTCAATCTCAATTAAAGCTGGCCTCGCCTTAGTCCACCACTCATCCTTAGATTGAAGCCCTACCAATGGGTGTAGGTTCCCATCACCTGCATGCCCTATCAGACCTATAGCCACGTCATACTTGGCTGAGACCTCCCTAACCTTCTTAACTATCGCCGGTAGTGCTGATAGCGGTACTGAGAGATCGCCCATAAATGAGAACGGGAACGCTGCAGCGAATGTTGGGTAAGCCTGCTTACGTACAGCATATAGCTTAACCATCTCATTAGGGTCTGTCGTGAACTTCACATCAGCAGCCCCTGAAGCCTTAAGAACTTCAGCAACTTCGTTAAGTAAGTTGTTTAACACCTCCTTAGGAGCATCTATATCAACTATGACCATGTTCTTCTCAGGGAAGTTAAGTCCTTTAATCTTATTAGCTAGCTTAACAACTATGTCGTCCATGAACTCGATGATTAGCGGGGTGAAGCCCCTCCTCCTAATTTCGAAGACACCCTTAGCAGCGTCTTCAACTTCATCGAAGTACGCTATAACCCTGCCAACATGCTTAGGTACTGGGACTATCTTAAACCAACCGCGTGTTATAACACCTAAAGTACCTTCAGAGCCTATGAATAGGTGCATTAAGTCGTAACCAGTAGCCTGCTTATAAACCGGGGCCCCTAAGGTCAGTACCTGCCCATCCGGTAATACTACTTCAACACCTAACGTAACATGCCTCATAGTCCCATACCTAGCACCCCTCATACCCCCAGAATCCATGGCTAAAGCCCCACCGACGGTCGCTGCCTCCGCACTAGCCGGGTCTACCGGGAACATAAAGCCGTACTTTCTACATTCCCTATCAACCTCATCTACGTAAGCACCTGCTTCAGCCTCAACAACGCCGTTAGCAACATCAACTCTAATCCCCCTCATAGGTCTTAAATCAATTACTATAGAGCCCTTAGAAGGGGTTGAAGCACCTATAACGCTTGTCCCACTACCCCTAGGTACTACCGGTATTTTATATTCGTTAGCAAACTTAAGCACCTTAACAACATCTTCAGTACTCCGAATCTTAACTATGGCCAGGGGCTCCTCCCTAACAACCGCGTAGGCTGTAAAACCATAGGTGTAGAGCTCCTCAGGGTCTGAAATCACGTTTTCATAACCTAGTAATTCCTTAAGCTTAGAAACCAATTCGTAACCCACTGCATCTCCCAATTAAAACTTAGGCTAATAACTTATAAACTTTATTAATAAGTTTACTAACTCTAAAATACTATTGTAATTTCTAATCAATTATGTCAATAATTAAATAACTTTACTTAGGTTACCAAACCTAACTTAAAACCTAAAACTAATTAAATGTTATACTATACGAAGAGGTGTTTTGAAGGGTATGTAGTTGTAGGTGCTAATGGAGAACACGCTGTCTCCGGAGAATATATCGATGATGCTATGACTTCAAATCACACAATATCTGCAGTTATTAATATTACTGTTAAAATACCTACGAATAACTGCATTACCGTTAGAGTTACTGTGACCTTTAACTCAGTAGGCTTTACCCCTAACTTACTTAAGACCTTAATCGTTAGATGTGTTAAGCTGTATACCTTACTATATGGCGGTTCTAAGGAGCCATCACTTTTAGGCACCCCGAAGTTCTCCTTATATATACCGTCTTTCAAACCCCTGATGAATAGCATAAATTCTATGAAGTATAGTGTGAATAGCATTACGCCGAATTTCTCCATATTACCTAATATCACTAAGGATGCGTAGTAAGCACCGACGGCATATGTGAGCGTGTTTCCCGGGAACACCTTAGCCGGAGACCAGTTATACCTAATAAATGCCAGTAATGAGGCAGCCATAACTACCGATGCTTCGAAAACTAACGGGATCCCCTTAATATGCGAGAATATAGCTGTAAATGTCAGCAGGGTTAGGCCCATACATGCTTCTAACCCGTTATAACCTGCAATCATGTTGAACGCGTTAGCACTACCTAAGACGCCGAGTGGTACTAGTATTAAGGGATATGCAGTACCGAAATCTACGACACCTAAGAAAGGTATTGACATCGTTGAAACCCCAGCCTTAATAACTATTAAAGGTATTGAGATAGGGGCTAGGAATAAAACTCTCTCCCAAACAGGTATGCCTTTCTTCCAACCAAGTAGGTCATCCATAAATCCAAGTAACGAAGTGAGTAATAGCAGTGATGTAAGTGCAAAGAAGTCATCACTGTATAGTACCTCACCACTTAAGTATCTATGCAGTGATGCAAGTACGTAGAGGCCGAACGTACATCCAATAACTACCCATAACCCACCGCCCTCAGCAACAACTACAACACCAACTTTATTCATATCCCTACCTACGAAGCCCCGTCTAATGGCTATCCTAATCCAATAAGGGGTAAGCCCGTAGGTCAGGCAGAATGCTAGGACCGTGGATGCCAACGTAAACTCAGCCCTGAACATTGTAAACACCTCATCCTAACAATTAAGGAGAACACCTCACATTAAAAAGTATAGGTTTCCACTTTTAATTAGTGAGCTCCCAATAGATGTTTGAGCACCGCTGCCTTATGGAGTAGTACTTAACGTTCCCTTCATTATGAGGTTAGCTGTGAGGTAGGAGGTGTAGGGAAGGTTAACTATGTAAATAACAATACTTTATTATCAATCCTAACAAGTTCTGCGAACTGAGTTGATAGGAAGGTTGTGTAGGCGGTAGTGCCGGACCTATAGAGATGTTTAATACCGACTACGTAAGGAATTGCTGTAAGAGTTATATCTGATAACTTAACCGTTACTCTAAACCTTAAGTAGTAGGAACCTGTTGGATATAGAACCTCCCCACTTACATATAACTTAGTTGTTAAGTTACTTGGGTATGATGTGAAGTGTACCCTCCAGTAATTATAGCAACTCCAAGAACTCCAACAGTAGACGTAGTCAACACTTCTATTCTGACCTGTACTTAAGGCTGTAGTTCCCTGAAGTGTTGTCGTGATGTAGTATGTGAAGTTTAACTCCGTATTTACCGGTAGGCCGTTAACTTTAATTAAATCCCCGGAGTACCATGTCTCACTGCCAGCTGTGAAGTATTCGTAGTCTCTTAACACTGCATGATTAGGTTCTAAGACGATTAAATCATTAACCACCTTACTCCAACCACCTAAGTGTTGGTTTCTTAAGTACTCAACTACTGGTTCGTAGTTACCGCCTAAACCTACCTGTAGGTTGAGTTGCGGTAGTGAGGTATACGTGCTAAGCTTATATCTAATTATGTAAGTACCGCCTACCTGAGGTATGAAGAGAGCTGGGTAATCTATAAGTGATGAGAGGAAGTTAGTCGGTCTGTAAACAGCGACTTCACTGCCGTTAGGTGAGGTTATTTCAGGTACTACGTTAATCGATGCTGGTAGGAAGACATACTTACCGACCTCATCATCACCTACATCAACACTTACATCATAGTCTAAGATATGCGAAGTTAGTTTAATACTTAATGGGTTGGTCGATGCGAACCTAAAGCCAACTAAAGTTAGGGCTACACTAACGTTTAACAATTTAAGTATCGTTCCAGAATCTAAGGTTATAGGTATGGTTGTCGTCGAGTTAGTCCCTAAAGTCCTTACACTTAAATTACCTTCCCAAGAGTACAGCGGCCTAACTGCTGAATACCTGATAGGTGCCTCAAGGGTTGGGTTGGTTTGATGAGGTATTATCGGGAATCCTCTGACGTAGTCCTCAGGCATAACTATGTAGATAACCGGTCTTAAGTGGATAGTAGTTGGATTACCTAAGTTCTTAATCTCAAACACTAAATCAATAGTTTTATTACCTATTACGATTGGGTAGGCCCAGAGACCAGCTATTCCGGTCATTAACGTCTCATAACTTATGTACCAACCTGAAGTATACCCTGATACAGATTCATACCACTTCACAAAGACACTATGATTAGAATCCACTCTATAGTAACCCATACCTAAGTAGTTGATAGCTGTCTGACCAGACCCATACACATGGCCTATCCTATAGGGCGTGCTCCGCGGGTCTGTATAGATAAACCAATCACCCTTAGATATCGTATGTGAATTATTGGTAAGCAATACATAACCTACTGGTATGTAATTAGCCTCAGAGTCTGATGGTAAGCCAGGTATGGGGTTACTCATATATGAGTTTAAGTCTTTTAAAATACCGACGTATAGGAAAGCTCCTAAGTAGTTACTCAGGTTTAGATTTTGAAGTTTTACGAATTCCCCACTACTTAATGCCCCCGCTAGAACTGGGTTCCCTACGAACTTATTATTAATTATGAAGTACCTACCCCCCTCTAAAATAATTAGTAAGTAGGAATTACTAAGCAGTATAGCATCTACGGCTTCCTTAGCAAGTATTTTCTCGTAAGTTCTACTTATCGTTAAATTGCTTAATAAGTTATTAACCCCTGAATTACCTATGCTTAATAACGAGAGGAGCTTAAATGGCGGGTTAGCGCTTCGTAGGTAGAGTCCTTCATCGTTAAGCACTACCTCAACATCTTTTGCTGAATTACTTACCTGACTTACTAATTCGTAGTTAAGCCTGGCTAATTGGGTAGGTACCCTCCTCAACTCTAATGCCGTGTACGTAAGCAACGATGTTAAGATCATGAACGTTATTAGAGCTGATGTTAAAGCAGAGAGAGAACCCCTCATACCACTACCTCATGTCAACGTAGTTAGGCTTAATTAAGTACTTACCAACCAATACATATATACCGTCAACATCGTTAACCTCAACCACTAGAACTTCCTGAGGGCCTACTAAGTAATTCCCTACTATAATCCCATTACTTATCAGTAACACCTCCTTAGAGCTATCTTCATAATTCGCAACTAGTAAGTAATTCTTAACCCCATACTTAATTATCACTGCTAGCGGGGGCTTACCAATACTTACTAAGTAATCACTGCTAAGATTATTGCTTAGACCTGAAAATAACGCTGTAAACATGCTTGAAACACTGATAACCACTAATGTCAACATTATATCTACATATAATTCACTAATACAACGTCTAAACCTCATCTAACCCCTTAAAATAGTAGGATATAAAAACTGTTTACTGCTACTAACACTTCCAGAGTATAAGGACTTATGTAATAACCTAGTATTAGTTGATGAGGAGTGAGTTAGGACTTCGATATTGAATAAAAATTTAAATTTAAGAATTACTTACCCTCTAAGCTTATGTGATAGAGTTATTATTAGGTTGAAGTATCTTAGGGCTTCCTTAACGTAGTCCTCATCTATTAGCCCATGTGGTGTTGGGGTTTTTAAAACTCTTTCAGGTACTCTAATCTCTAATGGGTTGAAGCCTTCTGAGTATTTAATCATTTGCTTCTCAACCCATATCTCCCTACCTAACTTTCTGAGCTCCTCAACACTTACTTCCTTCATCAGCGGTTTAAAGCACTTCACAACTAATTCTGGTTTGTAGATCCCTCTAGCAAATAAGCATACAGCAATGCTTGTTAGGACCTGCCTCCAAGACTCCTCCTCAACTATTTTCTCTATAGCCTCCTGCGGCGTTGGTAATTGCTTCTTAGCAGCTAGTAGTTCTTGGTCCATGGAGTAAGCCCCTGCGTCTAGGTGGCTATGTCTTGAGCCAACCATTAATGAGATTACGAAGAGAGGGCCTGTATGGTATCCAGCAGGCTCGACTTTATTGAAGGCCATAGCGTATTCTAAACCTCCATACCTCTTAGCTACTTCCTCAACACCTAAGGCCATATACTTGTAGAATTCGTTAGGCTGTGTAACTATATTCCTAACAATCTTAATGTACGATTCGTAATCACCCCAACTAATCTTCGTAAGGAGTTCCTTCTCACTGATGATGCCGTTAATGAATGCCTCAGTAGTCCAGGCTAAGATCACCCCAGTTGATATGGCGTCCAGGCCTTCCTCCTCAACAGAGTCTAAAAGTTTTAGGAAGCCCTCCCTACTCCCAATACCTAAATTACTTCCCAACGCATACAGGGGTTCGTGGTCATATGAGATGAACTTTATCTTATAGAAGTAGGGCTCCTCAACGTAAGGCTCTCTGAGGGCAGCTATGTGGACACATGCTGTTGGACAGCCAGCACATGCAACCCTCCTAGCCAGGATTGCCTCAGCAAGTTTCTCACCACTTATCTCCTCAGCATATTCGAAGTCCCCTGAGGTAAAGTTCCTAGTCGGTAATGCCTTAATAGTGTTTAAGGCCAGGACGTTTGCAGCTGTCCCTAAGTCATGGTATTTCTTCATCGCAGGCGACTTAACAGCTAAGTTATGTATTTCATCGTAGACAGACCTATATGTAGGGATATCAGGTATTTTAAACCCTTTACGACCTACCACAACAACTGCCTTAAGCTTCTTAGCACCGAATACTGCCCCTAAACCTAACCTACCGAAGTGTCGATAAGTCTCAGTAACAACTGATGCGTACCTCACTAACCTCTCACCAGCTCTGCCAATCCTCATAATAGTTCTATGTCCGGGACCTGCAGTAACTTCCCTTAAGATCCTCCCAACAGTCTCAGTACTCCTCATACCCCATAACACAGAAGCTTCTCTAAACCTAACCTTACCATCCTCTATGACTAGGTAGACAGGTCTATCACTAGCCCCTCTAATAACTATAGCCCCATACCCTGCAAACCTTATAGCTAGTGCTGACCTACCGCCTGCATGACTCTCTGAGAAGTAATTATTTAGAGGTGATTTGAATACAGCGATAGTCTTAGATGCGAGTGGGTACACACCTGTTAGAGGTCCTACAGCAAATATTACTGAGTTATTAGGGCTTAACGGATCAGCATCTTTAGGTACTTCCTCCTTATAGAGCTGGGTAGCTACTCCAATACCACCTAACCACTTATTAAATAGCTCTTCCCTAGACTCCACCCAGAAAGTCTTACGCGTCAGGTCTACGTAGAGAACATTAGATAACGATTTAAACCAGTCCATCAAACCACCTCCTCAAGAGATAGAACGCCGTGCGGGCAGTAACCCACGCAGAATCCGCAGTGAGTACATATAACTGGCTTATCAACTTCATAATCCCACATAACAGCACCTATATCACAGGCATCTCTACAGAAACCACATCCAGTACACTTACTTGGACTTAAGATAACCCCACCACCATCCCTAACCTTAAGGGCTTCAGTAGGGCATGCCCTAGCACATGGAGGGTCTCTACATGCCCTACAAACAACTAACGTGAAACCCCTCTCAAACCCACCAGCACTCCTAACCCATATAGCTGACTTATTATGACCTACTACGCCGAACCTCCTACTACATGCAAGCATGCATAGTTGGCAGCCAACACATTTATTAACATCAACAACTACTAAGCGCTTCATAAACTCCCATCCTCTAACACTCTACGTAGTTTATATTAATAAGTGTAACTGTTTATATTAATAAGTGTAACTAACGATTATCCTAAACTAAGAATTTATTTTAAAATTTTGTTAAAAAACTTACTAGGTTAGGGTCAGAATATTGCAATACCTAATAACCTACCTAATATGAAGACTGCTACGAAGAAGAACCAGCAGAGTATTGCGTAGAGTATTAGGAACGGCCAGTAATACCATTTAAGCCTTAACTCCTTAGGTAACTTCCTCTCTAAGGCGTATAGCAGGAACACACCGTACCCTCCGAAGTTAGCTATGTTTGCTGAGAGCAGTAAGATTATTAATGGCGGTGCCTGCCATATAGCCCACATAGCAAATGCTATGTAGCAAGCCATGAATGGGTAGTAAACCCTTCTAATATCACCTTTAGCCCACTTCCTAATACCTTCGGAAGTACTCCAAAGGAAGTCAGTCATATTCCTGGTTAACGTATCCATAATCTGTAGTTGGGTACCCCATAACACTACCAAACCTATGAAGGATATGAAGTAGTAGCCTATCGGTCCCCACATAGCGCCAAACTGGGTTGCAACATGCGCTGCTATACCCCACTCAGGTAGCTTAGTACCTCTAGGTACGAATGCTGCTACAAGCATTGCAGGCATGGTCATACCAACAACTCCAAACGGGAAGAATATTAGCCATTGGTCCCAAACTAATAACTTCTCCCAACGCCTCCAAGTAGCTAGGTTTTCAGGAGTGAACTTAAATACCTTACCTACAGGTGATACCTCTATTTTCTTACCGCCGATTATGGCTGGTATAGCGCCGACTAAGTAACCCATACCGTAGCCCTTATCTCTATACCAATTACTCATTAGGAAGTTAATTGCTGAGAGCCAACCAGTATAACCCCACCAACCACCTAGTAGGAAGATATCAGCACCTGGTGGTATGTAGCCTACGCTCGCATAACCCTCTATAGCCTCAACCCATAGGTAAGGTTTGAGACTAGTAACATATATTAGAGCAAGTATGAAGACGGAGATGGTGACGAATAACACCTTAAATCTAAAGATATATTCTAATGTGTTGTAGACTTTACCGCCGAACATCACTACGAAGAATGTGAATAAGAATAGCCCTATACCTAGATAGCGTACGAAGATAGCGTCAGCTGCTGCTTGTGCAGGCGGTACACCTACCCCAGGCACCCTACCTAACACTATGGAACCTAAGGCAGTAGCAGCACCTAAAGCCCAACCAGGCCATGCCAACGCGAAGAAGAGTACTGCAACGTTCCACGGGATCCAGAGCTTCCTAGGGAAGACCCTTGCGAAGTACACTAATGCAGGTTCACCTATGAGCATAGTCATCCTGCAGAAAGCGATGTTATATATTGTCTGGAAGAGGCAGCCAACCCATATAAACCAGAAGAGCTTCAGACCGTAAAGCGAGGCAACTGTAGGACCCATTAACCACTCACCAGAACCTAAAGCACCTCCTAAAGCTGTGAACGAAGGACCGAAGACCGTGGCGAAGAGCTTCCAACCAGTCAGCTTAGGAACCTTAAACACTTCCTCAGGCGTAGGTAATTTCTCAACAACCTCTAAAGCAGGGCCCTCACCAAGACGTAGATATTCCTTACCGCTCACAATAACACCTTAATATTTTCCACTAGAAAGATTTATAAATTTTATTATGATAAATACAGAAATTTTAGAAGTAAGACAGAATAGCTATAAATCTTTATAAACATCATTAACAATGTTATAGAAAATATATCTATAAATTCATAAAATTTGATAAAAACTTACTTTATATTACTTTTCACGCTTAGAATCTAGGTTTAGAGTATTCGTATACCGAGCTGCCCTAGTACCATTACTACGAAGAAGAAGCAACACATAATGCAGAAGAGTATTATCGGCGGCCAGTAATACCATTTAAGCCTTAACTCCTTAGGTAACTTCCTATCGATGTCCCATAGTAGGTACCATGCGTAGAAGCCTCCGAAGTTAGCTATGTTTGCTGAGAGCAGTAAGATTATTAATGGCGCTGCCTGCCATATAGCCCACATAGCAAATGCGACGTATACTATGAGGAATGTGTAGTAAACCCTTCTAACATCACCTTTAGCCCACTTCCTAATACCTTCGGAAGTACTCCAAAGGAGGTCGGTCATGTTCCTAGTTAACATATCAACCCACTGTAGTTGGGTACCCCATAACGTTATGAGTCCTATGAAGGCTATTAAGTAGAAGCCTGCTGGTCCCCACATAGCGCCAAACTGATTTGCTGTGTGGGCAGCAATACTCCAAGCAGGTAGTGAAGTACCTAACGGTACCACGCTTCTAACCATAACTGATGGTAAGGTCATACCTATTATGCCGAAGGTAGCGTATATTAGCCATTGGTCCCAAACCACTAACTTCTCCCAACGCCTCCAAGTAGCTAGGTTTTCAGGAGTCAGCTTAAATATCTTACCTACAGCTGACAACTCTATTTTCTTACCGCCAATCATAGCAGGTATGTAGCCGACTAAGTAACCCATACCGTAGCCCTTATCCCTATAGTAGTTAGTAAGTAAGTAGTTGATTGCCGAGGCCCAACCTATATAACCCCACCAACCACCGAGGAGATAAACATCAATACCTTTCGGTATGTAGCCTACACTTGCATAACCTGTTAGTAGCTCAGACCATATCTCAGGTTAGTAGCTCAGACCATATCTCAGGCCTGCTAACTATTAGAGATAGAATGAATACGACAAACGTAACTAGGAGGACCTTAAATCTGAAGACAGCCTCCAGAGTTGAAGCTATCTTACCACCTACTGAGACTACTAAGACACACACTATGAATAGGAACATACCTAAGTACCTTACGAACGCTGCCTCTGCTTCTGTTGGTAGTCGACCGAGAACGAAGACAGCTAAGGCAGTAGCAGCTCCTGAAGCCCAGCCAGGCCACGCTGCAGCAGCGAATAACACGAACGCTAAGAAGGGAATCCAGAACTTCCTCGGCTTACTCCTAGCCATATAAACTAAAGCTGGCTCACCTATGAGCGTAGTAACCCTTGCAAAAGCTATATTATATACTGTTTGAAGTACTACACCAACCCAAACTAGCCAGAATAGGTATAGCCCGTAACGAGCTGCTATTGATGGCCCCATTATCCACTCACCAGAACCTAAAGCACCTCCTAAAGCCATGAACGAAGGACCCAATATTGTGGCGAAGAGCTTCCAACCAGTCAGCTTAGGAACCTTAAACACTTCCTCAGGCGTAGGTAATTTCTCAACAACCTCTAAAGCAGGGCCCTCACCAAGACGCATAAATTCCCTTACCCTATCACTCATAATAACACCTCATTCCCCCTTCAAGGAGGGCTTATAAGTTTTACTTCACAATTTCTAAGAACTTCTTTAGAATTAATGATGTAAAACCATACACAGAATCATAGCAGAATTATAATTGAGATGTTAGTACTACTGTAATCGTGGCTTAGGGGTTATTTCCTTCAACATACCTTCAACCATATTTAAAGATCTGTCTACGAATTCAAGTATCCGAGGATCGTGGGTTACAATAACTATAGCCGTGTTAAAGTCCCTCCTAACATCTCTGAAGAGCTCCATTACCTTAACCGCATTACTCCAGTCTAAGTTGGCTGTGGGCTCATCAGCTAGTAGTACGGAGGGTTTTGTAACTAGTGCTCTGGCAATAGCTACTCGCTGCCTCTCACCACCGCTTAAGTAGGTAGGCCTTAAGTTCTCCTTACCGCTTAAGCTCATATACTTCATAATTTCTGAAACGTTCTTCACCCTACTTACCTTACCGACCCCTGAAATAAGTAGGGGGAGTTCTATGTTCTCAAAAACTGTTAGCGTTTCAACTAACCCGTAATCCTGAGGTATGTAGCTAACTATAGAGTTCCTAAGCATTGATAAACCGACCTCATCAAGTAAGTTTAAGTTATAACCACTAACTATGACATCACCTCTATCAGGTCTTTCAAGCCCTGCAATGATTCTTAGTAAAGTAGTTTTCCCAGAACCGCTGGGGCCGTGAATACCTACTATCTCACCCTGCTTAAAGACCGCGTTAACATTTCTTAAAACAGTGATTACCTCACTACCAAACTTATAGCTCTTCCAAACATCTCTAAGCATCACGGATATATCATACATTGTAAGCGCCCCATTTAGTAGTTTCAAAGCAGGAGATTTAAATAAGAATTAAGACCTTAACGAATTCGCGGAGAGTAGACCTCATTAACCATTTCTAAGCAATGCTCAACACTAAATTCTTCTTAACTGTTAGAAATACGTAGTAGAGAAGCGATGTAGAAGCTATAATATTAATTGTTAGGGCTGTTACTACCTTAATAAAATCAGCTAACGCTATAACCGGTACCAAACCTATGAGAGCAGCTAACACTGCTATTGTAAGTACGTAGGTAGTAATTGTCGGTGGTTTAGCCCCGCAAATCCTTAGGACATAGAATAACGCGCTATGTGAGCCGATATCGGATAGTAGGGCGGTTAACACGTTTAACATGCCTACTAGGATGAGTAGGTATACTATTTGAGGGTGTTTTACAAATATGGTGTAGTACAGCAATAAGGTAGAGACGACTAACTGTATGTAGAGTCCCCTACCCCTAACTAGAATTTTAATAGCTATTAAGTACCCTTGACCAATATCCATACCTTAACACCGCCTAATATCTTAGACTCGAAAAGTCTTAGAACACTTTCAAGCTGTTTCTCAGATAACTCCTCAATACTCCACGTAGATATGTTGAACGATAACTCTACGCCTTCACCACCGTACTTACCAGCAAATAAGTCTAAATCTACACCTATACCCCACGAATTTCTAAACCTACAGGAAGCATGTAGGAAGCCGTCAAACGTATCACACCTCATATCTAAGTCCTCAAGTTCGAAGAACTCATCGTTCTTAATGATGTTAGAAATATAGTTGAAGACCTCACATAGGTTTGGATGCCTAACGATCAGGTTAAACTTATTTGATATAGGTGTTGGAACTACCTCAACAGTACTTACGTTAAATAACTTCCTGTTAATAAAGAATGCTGTAACTATAGCGGATATTACGAAGGTTATAAATGAGTTTATCGCTGAGTACATGCCGAATACTTGGTTGATCACCGCAGTCATTAAAATACCTACTGCAGAGATGGTGAGTGTCGTAAAGATTGTCAGCATTGTTGTGAAATTCCAAGGTTGAATGCCAACACTACTTAACCTACTGTAGGCGGACTTCACAGTGGGTTGTAGGGCTGTGAAGGTAGTTAATAGTATTATAGATGAGATAATCGCTGAGATAAGCGCTGAAACCATAGACTCAGCAGTAGGTACTCCATAACCACTTAAGATTTCTAATGTGTTATTCCTTAACACTTCAACAACTCCGCCATACCTACGTACTAATTCATTAAGTGCTGTCAGATTAGCTCTTTCTAAATCCTCCTTACTAAATCTCATGACTAAGTCGGTGAGGGTTAACTCTGAAGAATTAACGATCTTAGAGATAGTAGGGACTGTCCCGATTAAAACCTTATCAGGTGGAACTACTACGGGTTTAGTTCCTAAGTAAGCCTCAACCGGTAGTAGGGGTATGCCGTAAAATATCATAGCATCAATTACAGTCTTAGGATCTGCTGAAGCTACTTTGTAATTAATACCACCTAACGTTATGACCCTACCGTAAGACCTATTACAACATATTACAAGCATATCATCGCTGATAGATATATCTGCTAGGAAATGCTTAGACATATTAGTAGGTATGCCAACTAACGCATAAGCAGTCAGCTTCTCACCGTTAAGACTTAACTCCAACCCATGCTTTAGAACGTACCTTATATAGATATTAACGTCAGCATATCTGAACTCGCTTAAGTATCTATTGACCCCACTTAATGGGAGCAGTTCTTTAAAACCTACATACACGGCGTAGATGTCCGTCCCATCAACATTAATCGAACTTGCTGCCAAGCCGTATTGAGCGGATAAGGCTGATAATACCATACAAGCTGAGAGCATGAGGAGCGCTAACACTAGTAATGGAGAGCGTGTAAATCCAGTAATAACTTTATACGTAATTACTACTCTTGCTAAGATATCCCTACGGAACTCTACGACCTCTTCTCTTAACTCATGGTGTGAAGTCTTAAATGCTCTAATGACGTAGTATAGCGTGAATATGAGGACTGCAGAATAGGTTAATAACGCGATGACTTCCAACAACTTAAATCACCGAAAATAACGATAGTAACGTATACGTGGCTATCGCTAGACCGCAGCCGGCAAGCGCTAAAGCAACGTTGACTAGGAGGACTTCATATACTTCACTACCCAACCTTAAGGTTAGGTACTTAATTAGGCTTGCTACTAAGAATAGTAAGGCTGCATCAGGGGTTAAGGTAATACCTAATATTACTGAGAAGAGAGATATGCCTAACTTAGTGAGCTTGAAGACCATTGCTAAGGACAGTGAAATTATGATACCTATGAGGACTGCCTCTATTTTAAACGCGTCTAAGTCACCTAGGTATATGGACTTCATCCAAGTGACTGTAGGTAACCAACGTATTAAGTTAAACTTATGTGATTCAACACCATATACGCTTAGGAATAAGTGTCCGTACATCAACGTTATAGGTGCGCTTATCAACATAGAGATCGCTAGGAGGTATGATATAAGTTCTACATCGATGCCTAATAGTTTAGCAGATTTAAACGTGGTTGATGAGGTACCTGCTGCGAATTGAGGCATCGGAGTACCTGTATAGGGGTCTAAGAATACGTATGGGAGGGCCCCTCTGTGACCGGAACTAAATAATGTTAAAGTTACTAAGGGTAGTAGGGATTGGGAAGCCGTTCCTACCTCACCAGTAGCTCTTATCACTGCTAACGTAATGAAGATGTATAGCGGTAGTAGGAGGGTAATTACTAAGACTGATTGCGGGTTAATCATGTTAGGAGAGATTAGTAGTGGTGTAATTAAGGCTGACACTAATATTGCAATAGCTATGATTAACTTCTTAAGCTCGTATTTAGCTATGATTAAATATTTAAATGTTGATACGTATAGCTTACGTTCCTGAAGCGAGTATAGTAGTGTTGCTGTGACCATAGAACCTACCATGATTGAGGCTGTTAGCGGTGATACTGAGATAGCTAGTTCCTGAGCTGTAGCATTAGGCGGCGGCCAGTACAAACCCAAGTATGTTAGATAAGACGTTACCACCGTAAACATCACTATATTACCTAGGCTGACCCCTAACGAAGTATTTAAAGGCATTAGGAGGGCTATTAAGAATATCATGATGTCCAACGATATTGCTATGGAGGCCCCAGGAAATATGGGCTGAATCATAGGCGTTAAGTCTATAGTTGGCGGGGCTATGGTCAGGAATAGCAGTTCTAGGGAAAGGCCGAAGATTATAGGGATGACTATGTTCTTAGACCTCAGCAACCTAATTACGGAGATCGCCAACGTTAAAGCTATACCTATAGGGAAGGGGAGCTTTTCCCTCTCTACGAAGTGTTTATGAAATACATAAGCAATTAACACCCCTGAAGTAGTTACCGACGTTGCAAACAGGTAGAAGAGTAGGGTGTTAAAGTCTATGAAGCCTTTAAAGTACGTCCAGCTCGGGAGGTTAACTACCTCCGGGTCGGAAACTATAGAGAGCATTGTGTAGGTCACATACATACCGGACGTTATAGTTGTGGTCATCGAGAAACCTGTTGCTACTATGGTGGCTAGGAAGTGCTCAAGTAAAGGTATTTTCCTCCTGAAGATTAGCATGTGTAGCGTGTAGACCAGAATAGCTGATGTGATAGGGGATAGTTCAGCGGTAGTATAACCTGTCACACAATATCCGTACGTGTCTATAAAACCCATTAGAAGGCCTACGAGGAAGCCTAAGATTAATGCCTGCATGTCTAACTACCCTATACTATCATATCGTAATACCTGCCTTACTAATCAACCTCACGCTCCTATCCAATACATCGTCGATGATCTTCTTAAGTACGTCATTACCTACTTTCATAACGATATTACGTGCAGCCTCTATAGCTGCATACCTATGCTTAACCCCCTCTAAATCACCCCTACTGATGAGGTAGGGTAGTTTAGTGTAGTGGGTTAATGCCTCAATAACTGATGAGTTAGCCCTACTGAAGGCTAACTTACTACCACTACCTCTACACCAGTATACAGGTTTTAATGAGGCTAACGCTACCTCACCATGCGGAGCTATACCTTCAACAACACATTCTACGTATAGGTCTACACTACCTAAAACCTTAGGCGGTTTAATGGTTTTCGGATTTCCATATCTAATCCTATCAGGGCTGAATAAAGCATAGTAGTAGAGCAGTGAATCAGTAGTTATGTTTATCATGACTTCCCCTAAGTTTAAAATGTTGGCATAGGTTCTAGTAGTCGTGAATGGTTTCACTACGATCGTATTACCAATTAATTCGACTCCCATAGGAGCAGTGTTAGGCTTACCAACGCTATCCACAGTAGTTACTATAGATTCGTGGTGGCCGTACCGTAAATACTTCCTTAATTCTCTGCAGCAACTACCCGTCGACACAAATCTCACCTCGACATCAGAAGAACATATATGATTATAAAGGTATTAGCGTTTTTGGTAGCGTAGTAGGGTGGTATGGTGGTTAGTGATTTAAGAGATATAGTTAAGTGGATTCATATTTATGAATACATACGCCTAGATATGGGCTTCAACTACTTAGATGATTGCCTAGCATCACAGGTTCTTAACATGATGGTCGGTGGGTTTGAGGCAGTTTACGAGGTTGAGGAATACCTTCAAGAACTGATAGGTGGGGCTGACGTGTACGTGGTTGGTGCAGGACCTACCTGTTTAGAGGAGCTTAAGTCGTTAGATGTAGGGGGTGGAGTACTTATTGCAGCTGATGGAGCTATGAGATGCTGCTTTGATGCTGGTTATAAGCCACATGTAGTGGTGACGGATCTAGATGGTTTAAGCGTTGATAACTTAAAGCACAGCGATGTAGTTTACGTAGTTCATGCCCACGGAGATAACATCGATAGGTTATTAAGTTATGTGAAGCTTATTGAAGGACATATAGTGGGTACCACCCAATGCGTTCAGACTGGTAAGCTAAGGATCTACGGTGGGTTTACAGACGGTGATAGGGCTGCATACCTAGCGAACTTCTTCAAAGCGGGAAGTATAACGCTAGTAGGATTTGACCTAAGAAGTGGGTTAGTAGGTAAGTACTCTAAGCCTTGGATGGTTGCCAGCTCATACGCGTCCTTAGTTAAGTTGAGGAAGTTTAAGTGGGCTGAGAGGTTACTCAACATGCTGAGGTTAAATAATAATCTTATTAGAAGTGGTGTTAATCTACGGTTAAGTTCAGACCTATAAAGCTGTTGTGTGGGGTTGAGGCGTAGGTGGGTGACGACCGAGTCGTCGAGATTAAGGCAGGTTATAGATTACATCTAGGGTTTTACAGATTTTATGACCATCCATATATCTACGGATCTATAGGTGTATCTATTGATGAACCCTACATATCAGTTCTCATCCGTAGTAGTCCTACCTTAGAGGTTAGATGTAATACTAAGTTATGTGAAGAGTTAGTAACATCTCTCATTAAACTCCTTAATGTGGAGGGAGTTGATGTTGAGGTAAGGGGTTTCCCATACCACCACGTCGGACTTGGATCGAGGACTAGAGTACTACTAACCACATACCTAGCGCTTACCAATTACTTAGGGGTAGAACCTAATTTAACACGTATAGATAACTTACTCGGCGGTAGGAAGATCTCAGGAGTCGGGGTCTACTCCTTCCTCTATGGTAATTTAGTCGTAGATAGCGGTTTAAACGTTAATGATAGTTCCTCACACTACCCTAAACTACTCTACCTCTACGAACTGCCGAGTAATTGGTACTTAATCGTAGTACTGCCTGAAGGTTTTAAGGGGTTAAGTGAGGGTGAGGAAGCTGACATAATCCGTAACGTTGAGGCCTTCCCTAAGCAGGAACTCCTATATAGGGAATTTGTAAGACTTCTAACATCCCTAAGTTTGAAGGACTTCAACATTTTCACTGAGGCGTTATCAAATATACAGCAATTAACGGGGGAGTATTTCAGTAAGTATCAAGGAGGTATGTTCGCGTTTGAGGTTAGTGAGGAACTAGCAAATTTGATGAGGTGTGGAGGTATTAGAGGTATAGGTCAGAGTAGTTGGGGGCCTACTATCTACGGCTTTACAGACAGTTACGCTAAGGCCTTAAGCATGAGGTCATCTATACTAAGCTATGCTGAGAGGAGGGGCTTAAAAGTCAGGTGCTGGGTTACTAATGTCGCTGGCTTAGGACATCAAACCTCTATCTACAGGTTAACCGCTTAAGAACCTATTTAAGGTATATACCTAAGACTTTATTAGGTTAGGTGAGGGTCTTAGGTGAGGGTCGGCATAGTTCACGATTCGCCTGTACCAACACTAAGTTCTAGGCAGTTAATGCTCGCGTTCATGAAGCGGGGGGTTGAGAGCCCATATATTAGGATTTCAAAACTAGCTTCAATAATGGACGAATACGGAATTAGAGTTATGTATGGAAGCGAGTTCGGCGAATTTATCGATGCGTTAATAATAAGGAGTTTAGGCTTCATAACGACCTTAGAGCAGATTTTCAGACGTGCTGATGTGCTTAAACAGTTAGAGTTTTCGGGGACCTTAATAATTAACCCTATAGAATCTATGTTAAAAGCTCGTGATAAGTATGCATCTATAATGACTCTTAAGTCAGTTGGTATACGTGTCCCCCCAACAGCTGTTGTTGAGGATGTTTTCACCGCAGTTGAGATATGTAGGAAGTGGGGTGATGTGGTCATCAAACCTATGATGGGTAGTATGGGCTACGGATCTGTGAGGACGTCTGACCCAGATATGGTTTTCACGATAGCTAAGACATGGCTGACTCACGGCCAACCCATCTACATCCAAAAATACGTACCTAAGCCTAACAGAGATATTAGAGTCTTCGTAGTTGGTGATAACGTTTTAGGCGGTTATTACAGATACGCACCTAATGGTAGTTGGAAGACTAACATAGCTCAAGGCGCACGTACTGAGAGGATAACGAAGCTAAGTGATGAGGTTATTGATATGGCATTAAAATCTGTTAAAGTATTAAAACTCCACTACGCTGGGGTTGACATCGGTGAGAGTGAGGAAGGCTTCACGTTATTCGAGGTTAACGCAGCTCCTCAGTGGTCAGGATTTGTGTCGACTACCGGTATAAACCCGTGTGAAAGCATAGCCGAATATGTGATTAAGTTGCTTAGGAGTTAATTTATCCGTCTAACCTAGCGTTAACTTCCGTCACATCGGGCCTTCCCTCTACGAGGGCTTTCTGGAAGAACTCATCACGAGTTAAACTCTAAGCCTAACACTAAGCGGAGGTAGTTTTAAAGCCCTTTAAGCAGTATGTTGTGAGAGGATTTCAATAACTTCGTAGGGGGTTCGCAACGTTCTAAGAACGTATAGGACCTTAACTTCCGCTAAGTTCCCCACACTACCTAAACCATCAACTATTCTCGCTAATTCCTTATTATCTGACGCTACAACCTTAACTAAGACTTGATGTTCACCAGATACTTCATACGCCTCAACAACACCTAAGTGATTGGCTACGTGACTTAAGGATTCCTCATAATTCTTAGGGGATACCTTCAACAACATGTAGGCTACTACGATAAAGCCTAACCTACTTAAATCTACGTTAACGGTAAAGCCCTTTAAAATGCCTAACTTACTTAGCCTTTTAATCCTTAAGTATATTGTTGACTCACTTAGGTTTAATTCCTCAGCAATCCTCCTATAAGGCATCCTCCCATTACTAAGTAATAACCTCAGTATCGACCTATCAACGTCGTCAATATATTCAACCTTCCCGGACATCCTAACACACCGTTAACGTAGGTCTAACCACATCTGTTAAACCTATTCTCGATAACGACTACGATATTACTTCCTAACTCATACGCATCTATAACTGAGAGCCCGTTGGAAATAGCCTCAGATGGTATTAACGTAATTAAAATCTCATCATGTAAAGCGACCTCAACCCTCTCACCGCATTTTAAGGTATTAGAAAGCCTCTTCATCAACTCTTTCACCTCAGGATACGTAAAAGCATCATAATTCATCTCAGACTTCAACCTCGTTTTAATATATTTTTAAATTCCCATACTTATAGTTTTTACGGTTACAACGTGTTTAGAATTGTTTACACTGTCAGAGCTGAGAGTCCTGAGAGAATATCATTAGGCATTAATGAGTTGATTAAAGACCTGACTGAGAACTATGGAGGTGAGTATTCTAAAGTCGGTCTAAGCGTTGTATGGTCTCATAACGATACGATGATTAAAACGATTATTGAAAGCGTGGGTATGCCGCCTACCCTACCGTTAGGGCTTTACGAATTTAAGGTAGTGGTAGAGGGTTTGAAAAGTGATGAAGTGGTAAGAATATCTAAAACAGTCATAGCAGTTCTTAAGAAGTATGAATTGCTCATAACGCTTAGCGGCTAATATAACGTGTTTAAGCTTCTGAGCTAGTAGTCTTCAGTAAGCGTACATGGCTTCTTAGGATTTAATAGTCTAATACTATCCCGTAAAACCATGTTGGTATTACATATCCTCCACGACATCTGATTACAGCCCCCTACATCTAAATATTCCTAAGCATAGAGGTGAAGTAAAGCTATAGCTATGTATGTAATTATGGTTGACGCAGCAGGTATTAAGGATAGAGCGTCGTAGGCGTTCAGCCCACCAATAATTAACCTTCTGATGTTGTAGAAGGTTATCTTATTTAAATTCATTAAATCCACCCCTAATAAAACTGACATATACGCTACTAGATATGAGTAGTGAATGCTTAATAGCCTATAACCACCGGTGATGGCGTTCATCACCAAGCAGAGTGAAGATATTATTAACGATGTGATGAGTAGCGGGACAGCTAGGCCTAAACCCCTAATAACTATGGAAACCCTGTTAATTATTAAGGTTGATATAGCTATGAGTATTAGGGTAGTTATTACTGAGGTCATACCGTATGATACTACTATGATGGTGAACAATAACGTGGACACTGTAAGTGGGATTAGAGCTCCGCCTAAGTTAAATTCTACGGCAACCGTTCTTATAGCCCTAAACCTAAGTGACTGCACTAGGAAATCGTCATGTAGTTTAATAACACTAGCTTTCTTCAACTCATTGAATAACTCTACATTACTAAGAGGTAGGTTAAACCTACCTAAGATGTTTGACGTTAGGACTGTTAGTAAGGCTAGGAACGTGGATTCATATGCGTTTAAACCTATGCTAGAGAATATTAGTAGGTATGTGATTATTAGTAAAGTATTAACTGATGATGCCATCAGCATTATGTTAGGGGTCAATAAACTCCCTCACAGATATTTCTTAACTTGAAGATCGTTTAAATAGGCTACACCCTATATGGCAGGTGGTCCCGTAGGTAGGGCTAACCCCACCAACGAAATCTATATTTCATGATCAAATCTAACCGGAATCGGCCTAGGGTCTGGTAGAATACGTATTAGCGCATCCCCCCTACTTAACAGTAGGGAGTAGTCCCGAACTTCATCATATGAGACCCTTATATATTTTGAGAGGTCCTTCCAGTATGCTACGTCAGGTGATGGTAAAGCTATGAGTAAGCCCGCGTTTTCTACGTATTCCTTACTCAGCTCACCTAAGTCATAAAGGCTTTGAGTGGCTAATGCTATTGACGCTCCGTAACCTCTCCCCAATTTAAGTAATTTAAGGAGTGAGCGGGCCTTATTCTGTAGGAACTGCCATGCCTCATCAATCACTACTTGAACCCTAGGTATGCGGTTCTCACCAACGTTACCCATGTAGAGTAGTTGCACTACGTTGAAGAACACAGACATAGATAGGTTTAGGTAATCCACCCCTAATACCGATATATTCGATAGGTTTACTATGGTTATTGGGGCTGACTTACTTATAGCGTTAATTAATGATGTACCACGGTCTAAGGATTCTAAGGTGTTTATCATCCGCATCAACTTATATTGGATGTACTCATCATCTACAGATGCTGTTACATCCTTAATAACACCCCAGAAGTTACTGAGATTATCTTCAGTAAATTCGAACGCCTCGCTGAAAACCTTGTAGAGAGATGCTGTAACCACCTTATCATCACTTAATAACATTGCATTATCAACGATTTCCGTTAGGTATGTTGCTCTGAAGCTCTTAGGCACTAACCTCATCAAGTGGTTAATGCCTAAGCCGATCTCAACGCCTAAGTTAACGACTTCAGCGTTATAACCCCTCCTTAACAACCTATCCCTATACTCATTTTTAACATCCGCTATGAATGCCTTAACCGTATACGTGTTACATGTTCTGAGTAACATCGTTATCAACGTTTCAGTCTTCCCTATACCTGAAGGACCTACCACCAATATGTGTGGGTTTAAACATTTCTCGACATTCCAGTAAACATCTTCAGATGTCAGTATGTTAGACCCTAAGTAAACTCCCGTACTCCTTAAATCAAACCTAGTACGCATACTTATTATGTGTGGGTTGAAGATAGCTAATATAACTGACGCCATTCTCGAGAAATACTTAAATCTAAGAAGCTTAGTCATAATTAAATCATATAGTCCGTAGGTATGACCTCGAAAAAACATCTGAAGCAGAGCCTTACCTTCAACACCTTTTAACTCACTAGTAATCACGCCTAGAGATTCTAAGGTCTTCATAAGGAGTGATGCCCTAATATTAAGTAGTTTGACAACGTCCTCCTCGGAATTACTGCAGGCTTCAACGACGTAGTAAGCTAGTACATCGTATGGTTGTATTCCATGCTTAACTATCTTCTCCTTAAACTTCATGAATTTCTCAAGGTCTGCTCTTGCCTTAACGTTAGACGGGCTTACATCAATGGTTATCAGTAAGTTCTGAATCTTCTTATTAATCTCTGAAACCACTCTCTCCTTATCTAAAGGTTTGAAGATAGCCCTCACCTCTACAGGGAAGCCTAGGTTAAGAGAGTTGAAGTAAGTCTTCAAATACTTAAGGACTTCCTGCTCACCTAAATCGTTAATCGAGGTTATGACGTTACTAACCTTAACTATTTTCTTACCGCAGAACTCTCTATCAGACTTCCTGAAAGTAATTAATCCGTTGTTAAATACCTTAACATCATCTAATTTGAGAGATTCTGAGGCTATCCCCACATCCCTCCCAGAATTAATAGTTTATTCTTAAGAAGTGTTGCAGTATTAAAACCAAGTTCTAAGTACTTCTTGATTAGAGCTGTGTTATCCACAGTAAGTACTTCCTTAAAACCATTACATAACACCACAACTTTGAGATCGCCGTTAATAAGGTCTTCAACCTCTAACTCTAAAACACCTCTACTACCTACTAAGTAGGCAGTCCTACCCCCTACTAATGCGAGTACAACACCGTCGCCCAGCAAATTATATGAGATCTTCAACTTGACGTTACCGACACTACCCATACATGGTTCAATACCTAACCAACTAATTGGGTAGGCAGACCTAACATCTAATTTAATGTCCTTAAGTAGGAGTCCATCAACACATCTAATGTTCTCACTAACATACGGTTTTAAATCACTACCGAAACCTAAGTTTAAGTTGATAGGGGCTTCACCCCTCACTATGCTGTACTTCCTCCAAGTAATGCCGTCATAACCATAGCTATACTCTACGACAGCAGGTAGTAAACACTCATTTAAGATAACTTCGTTAACGCCGTGGAATACCTTGTTGTTTGAGCATGTTACGGTTAATTTTATAGGTACTTCAACACCTCTCAGGAATGAGGGACTTACGACCAACTTAGAGGAACACGTACCCAACATCTTAATTTTATAGCTTAAACTACTTAACGGGTCTTCTACTAAGTACTTACTTAGATCTAAAGTGATTACACCTACATGTTCGTTACGGCTAAACCACCTATACGTCATTAATATCTGCAGTGCTTTATCGTTAGTTTTTAACGTATCCGTAATGGTTAAGTCGTTAATCCCCGGTCTAAGAATATGGGAATTCTGCTTAAGGATTTCATCACCTCCACCACTATTTGCTAAGTACGTAATAGATAGTTGAACTTCATCAGGTGTCGGGTTAAACACTTTCAAACACATCTTCACTAAGGTGTTCTCCTCCGTCCCATCTACGAATCCGTTTAAGGACTGCTTAACTTCATCGATGATTGAGTCCTTAAGCTCAACCCTGCTAGACCGTATACCTAATTCGTTAACAACCTGGGCGAGCACTGCGTCGAGAATTACCTTAAATTTTAATTCCTTACCAAGTATTAATGGTTTAACGCTAAATGATTTTGACTTAGAACTTCCCTCACAATTTTTATAGTGGATTTCCACCGGCCCTTTAATTAGTAGCCTTGAATTACTATACCACGGGGTTATCGTTAGGGTTGGATAGCCATCAACGCTTAAGTCCGCCTTGTCAAGACGTATATCAGCATCGTAGAGTTCGTCTAAGTCGTAAGTTAGGATATTACCATCATGTATACATATTAAGTTTTCGTTAATTAGACCGCATTCTAAGGGTCTGAAGGATGAGATATGCGATGTCCGCATGTAGAGTTCTAAAGACCTTGAACTCCTTAGGATTATGTAATCACCACCGACACCACCGTACAGTGCCTTAGACCTCGTGATGACCTTCCACACATTACCGATGACCATGTAGGGATTACCGTTTGAGATCGTTATTAGTTCCCCACTCCGTAATTTCCCAACGACCTTAGGCTTAGATGGGATTAGTAATTGGTTGAAATTCCTACCGTCAAACCTAACCAACACGTTGAAACTTCTGTCGTACAGCACGTATTCATGATTTACATGTGCTATTGGTTCTAACGTGAAAGGTATCTTCAACGCCTCTATAATAGATATTAGATAGTTGCTGTTAGAACACCTTATAATTCCTAAACCATCACCTACTAATAATTCCTCAACTGAGGTACATCTATCTAATTCGTAGATCTTACCTAGATTTAAGAACTTAAAGCACATCGCTGCGTAGTACTTTCTCCTATTCTTGAATACCACTAATGCGGTAGTACGTGAATCCACGTAATGTAGATCCTGAACTTCAATAACCTTATCCTTAATTTGAGGTATTACTAAGAATTTCCTATGATTACTGCTGATAGACGTTATAGACCCACCTAAACCCCTAACCTCAACATCATCATAACCTCTTAGTAAGACCTCCTCATCCCCGGTAATGATGTTGAATAATGTTAACATATCATCACATGCCTTCAACATTAAACCGTTGCCTACAGCATACACCTCACAACCTACGGATAGCCTACTACCATCAAGTAGGCGTATCTCAGAACCCCTATCACTCCTAACCACCCAGAACCCCTCATACGTAGTTGTTAGGTCTTCATTAACTACGACGTTAGGTGTTTCATTAAAGCTACTGACAATAGGTTTAACTACTATTTTATTGAGGGGTAAGTTCTTAATTAGGACCCACCTATTAATAACTTCCTTAAATTCCTCAGCACCTAATCCTTCGTAGAGGTTCACAATACTAGTTAAGTTAGGAAGCCTCAACCAACACACCAGAGGAGGTTTAAAAATAACGACGTTATAGCTGAAACTAACGTAACCTTAGGCATGTTAAACACTACGTAGTCGACGTAGATGGAGTAAGTCATGGTTAGTAGGTAAATTTGAGGTACGTAGTTCATTACTTCAACCCCTGCCAACGAAGCCATTGAAGCCATAATCCATGGCATTACAAATGACATCATAATAAGTGGTAGGACGCTTATAAAGTACTGTTTAAGGTCTTCTAACATGTCTAACGTAATGATCCTTAAACTTAGTAATTGCTCCCTACTTAGAGAACCGTTAATTAAAGACTTAACTATTATGTAATATACGTACGTACCTAACCATGAATTAAGGACTTTTATACCGCCTGAGACGTTATTTAAATCGAGCCTAGTACCTAATTCCCTTAGACTCTTAGACCTACACCTACTTAAGACCTCCTTCAAAGCCTTTACAGGATTTATCAAGATATGAGGCGTCTCAGCAAACATGTAGATGATCTTAGGTAATTCATAGATCTCACTAACCACTCCGTAAAACCTACGCAGACCTAAAACACCGTTGATTAGGAGGATAGATGTTGTTAGGAACGTTAAGTACTTAGTAATTACTGAAGTTGGATTTATAAGCATGTGATATGCTGTGTAGGATATCATCACATAGGATGTGTAGGTAATTAAATCCCTAATAAGGTTAAATCTGAAGTATATTTTCAAATGCTGCGTGTTAAGCGGTAGGATAAATACCATCGATGCGATTATAATAGGTACTAACGCGACCGTTGCTGATGATAACCTCGTATTACCAGTAATAATTGATAGGGAGAAGATTAAGGTCGGTAGGTAACTAACTAATATACCCATAACCAGCACCGTAGTTGTTTTCAATTTAATTAACATCTTCACATCACTCCCTAACTTACGGAGTAGTTCGGTAGACGTATGCGTGATCCACGAACCTACCATACCTCTAGAAACTGCGAGGACGTAATCACTTAATAGCTTAGAGGTAATGCCTGATTGAACGTACTTGACGTAGTGGTTAATAGATTCAAACAAAGTTAGAAACTTTCTATAAATCCTTAACCTCAGCCCGTCCCTACTTAAAGTCGGGAAAACATCCTCCCAACCACTTAATTCGCATATATCGTTGACTAATTCAGTAGAGCTTGCAAGGGTGATCGCCTCAGAGACTACGAAATACATAAACTCGTTTTCTAATGCCTTACTACGAGCCCTTACTAACAACTTATACTTTAAGTAGGGTAGTGTGGCTGCGATGATAGTAGAAGATGTAAGTAAACACGTTAAGTGAAGTAAGTTAACACCGTATAACGTGCTGAGGAAGGTAATAAGAGACCCTATAGTTAATACTACTAGGAAATCCCTAATGAGAGACTTAAGCATCTCACTACTACTTACTACTGTTAAGCCTGCCTTAACCCTAAGAACCTGTAATCCACTAACATACCTCCTCAACAATGACTTCATAACTAATCCTGCCCGACGTGGTTTAACTGACGCTGAAGTAAGGAACCTACATTCCTAAGCCTAATACTCTTCCTAACCAACTCATCGAAACTCACCTCATCCCCGAATGAGTAGATATTATTGAGTATTATGTTGTCGGTCTCATTATCGTAGATCGGCTCATCAACACTGACTACAGCCCTTCTAACCGATTTATCTGTGAAGACGAAATTAATAGTTACAAACGACCAAAACATACAGATGTGAAAGCTACTTAAGTTTATCGGCGGTCCTGTAAGCCTTACTATCGCCTCCCTTACATTACCTCCATGGAATGTTGTAAGCCCTCCTAACCCCATATTCATAGCTTGAACTAATACTTGAGCTTCAGCCCCCCTAGTCTCCCCAATCACTATATACTTACTGACTGATGCCCTTAAAGCAGCTTTAGATAGTGTTAGCTGGTCTAAGTGATTAGACGTTGCTGAGGGTGTTGGAACTATATACCTAACCCAATTACTCTTGGGAAGCGGGTCTATCTCAGGTGTGTCCTCGATGATGACTACCTTCCATGAAGGCGGGATGAATTCATAGAGTAATGCCCTCAGCAGAGTTGTTTTACCTGAGCCCGGAGGACCTACTACTATGATACTACCTCTAGACTTTATCAACACGTTTAAGTACTCAGCCACACTGCTTGGTAGAACTTCATCGTCGATTAAGGATTTAACACTTAATACGTTATAACCTCTCTTCTTCCTAATAGTTATTTCCGGCCTACCTAAACTTACTTCAGGAAGGACTAGGTGTACTCTATGCCCTCCATCTATATCCGGTAGATTAGCATCTAATATGGGTGAGGACTTAGTTATTATCTTATTGGATTTCTCAGCGAATAGATTAACGTATTTAAGGACTTCCTCAGAATCGATTAAAACTATGTTAGTCGGTATGTAGTCAACCTCAGGATCTACGCTTAAAATCTTACTATGTCTCACCCATACGGGACCTACTCCCGCAACGGTTATGTCTTCTATGAACGGGTCATCTATTAATACCTGAAACTTCTTATACTTAAGCTCCTTCCTCAGAGAATATATGAACTTAACTACATCATCGTTACGGATGTTTAATACCTCTGAGACAACCTTAGATATCGTGAGTTCATCTACGTCGCTGTTATACGGGATTGAGTTTAATATTACGTCAATATTCCTCGATATCATTTCCTCAACATCCTTACTAACCATTTCCTCTACTAAGTATTGGTATGTGCTGTTGGAGTACCTAACTATTTTAACGTTAGCCATACCTACACTATATTCGTCGATTACCTTAGGACCACCCAAAATAACACCGCCTTTGAAGACAGTTGAATTTAAAGGGGAAAAAACTAACTTATTACTAATTCTACGGGAAGTAGACTGCCTGAAACATCCTTAAATTCTAACACGGCTAAAACCGCCTTAGACGTAATATTAGGTATTGTCAGCAGTAGGAGTGCCCTATCATTAGGACTTAAAACCCCCCTACCGGAGATTATCTTCAATGCCGTAGTGATGTTAGTACCATTTGCGAGTAGCACTGTAGCATTGATATTACTTATATTTACGTCGTCAACCCCTCTGTTAACGACTTCAATAACTGCGGTAAAGCTACTATTTCTGTAGTCCATCGATACTATGCTGGTAGTAACCTTAGGTGTGACTGAGTAGGTAGTAGCCCTACCTACTTGAAAAGTTAGCCAGTGCTGTAGTGCGAGGGTTATAGGCACCGCTACTGAGATCAACGCTAAGACTATAATTAAATCACTTACACCCCGCTTTAACGCTTCCCTCACATACTTACTGCCCACCCAACTACTCACCCCAACACTTTTACTCCACTTATAAAATGTTTCAAAACCCTACTGATTAGCTGTAAGCTTTTTAGATATTACGAAATAACTACCTAAATTAATGGTGGTTTAACTGAGTGAATTTAGACTTAGACTTAAACACATACTCTCAAGCATGAGGGATAGGGTGGTGACTCCAGGCGATGTTGTTTCTGCTACCGGACTACCTAGGTATGAGGTATTAGCAACTTTCCACATCCTAGAAGCACTTAACATAGTAGAGCTAGTTAATTCTAAAGGTAATTATAGGGTTTATAAGTTAAGTGAATTAGGTAATAAGTTATTAAAGGTCTTAGAAAGAGAGGGAGAAGTATTGATAAGGATTAACGAATTAGAAGGTGGGGAACAGGTTGTTGAAGCTGTGTCATAGCCAGTTCATGGAGTCAATACGATATACCTTAACAACTACGTCTTGGATTATAGTACGAAATAGATGTGTTTGAGATGTATGGTGAGTGGTGTATATTATTTAATAATCAACTTAACTCAGGATTTAATAGTTGATGTAGGCCGATTAGGCAGTATAGGCTTCCTGAAAGGCATTTACGTTTACGTAGGTTCTGGAAGAGGTCCTGGCGGTATCCTCAAACGTATCTCGAGGCATATGTCTAAGAATAAGAAGGCCTTCTGGCATATAGACTACTTAACTAACAATGACTACGTAGACTTCATTAACGCTATAGCAATAACTAATAAAATATCTAATGAGCAACTTCTCGTAAGATTAATAAGTAGTGATGAATGCTTCAAACCTACCATGAATGGGTTCGGATGCAGCGACTTCAGAGGCGATAGGACACACCTTTTTAGATTCGTATGCAACTACGACGTAACTAATTATTTAATTAGCAGGTTAGTTAATACTGGAATCCCCTTAAATGAGATTAACTTAATTGTTAAAGATTAAGCCGTAGCAAACCTCCTAAAATACCTAACCTCACTTGCATTATAGTGGAACACACCCACCGTTGGCTGTGGGAGCCGCCCATGAAGTCCTAAAGGCTGAGGTGGGATGAGCAGTTAACGGGAGCTGACTGCCTGACAACGATGTTTTCATATATTCTTCGCATATAAAGCTTCTCCTATCCGAGAATATCTAAACGTTGCTATCACAACATTATCGTAACGTTATAGATGTGTAAAACAATTTGCATTAATTAAAAACACTTAACTTTACTTTATAAGTATTATTTATAGGAAATTAAGCCGACTTTAGCTAGCTGCTCTAATATGATGGCTATAGGTTCTTTCAATTCTTCCTCATTTATGCCTTCCTTATTTTCTGAAACGTTAGATAATTCCGTAGTTATATCCTTAACTAACTCTTCTACCGTTCTTTCACCTTTACATAAGTTCCATACGTAGTAAGCACCTACCGCTAAAGCATACACGTTATTCTCATTTAACGCTACCAAATAGTTCTGCCCGTCGAAGCCGAGGTCATTACCTTCTCTGAATGGTTTAAATTCCCTAATTCTATCGTAAGTAATGTTTTTCTGACTCATCTCCAGCCCCTTGATCTACCTCTACCGCCTCTCGGAGGTGGTCTCCTAAAACCTCTCTCACCGCCTTGCTCAGGTGCCTTAGGCATTACATCAGGTATTTCACTACTCTCCGGTGCTAGCGACTCATCTACTTTATTTACTTTACCACGACCGCCGACGTTTAACTGTACCTCGTTCCTGAATACTGATGTCCAACCACCGCTGATCTCAATAACATCGCCTTCGTTGATCGTCCCAGCAACACGGCCCCATAACGTCAACTTTACCTTACCGGTGCTATCCCCAATTAAGGCCTCACTAATCGTCCTCTCCCCACTCTTAGTTCTTATTACTTTAGGGTTACCCACGTTGAGAACGCGCACAATAACGTGCACATCCTCCATTCCGGGTTTTAAATCCATTATATTTACCTTACTACTTTCCATTACGTATTTCAACTCCGGTACGATATACAAGTGTAGATTGTTCGAAGGTTTTTAAACCTATATGAAATTTAAATGTACTTCAGGTCTTAGCTAGAGGTGTTGAGGACTTTATTAACGATTACCTTAAATCTCTCAACACCTAATACTTTAATAAACTTACCTAGTCTAGGCCCTCTAGGCTTACTGAAAAGCAATAAGTAAATAGCTTTAAAGAGTTCTGAGGGGTCAACCCCCCTACTCCTAGCTAATTCGTAGACTTTGTTATGGATGTCAACATCGCTCATAGATTCGTTTATTGACCTGCAGAACTCTAATATTAAATCTCTCATATGTGTGGACGGTGACGATGGTTTAAGTTGGATATCGTATTCTTCGGGTAGTAAATTATTCCTAACCCACTCCTCAACATATGATTTCAACTCGTCAATAGATTCGTAATCCCTAGTTAAATCTGAAATAATGCCCCAATCCCTATATATTTGGTAGTATATCAGTAAATCGCTAAATGATGTACGCCACTTAATACCGTTGCTGCTTAGCTCCCAAGCCCTAAGCTGCTTCACATCTTGGTACCTCCCATCACCTACCAACTTATATTCCTCATAAAGTGAGAGGAAGTATTTAGGGTCAATCCTCAAATTTCTGTTCTCCTCTAAATCATGTTTAAGTAGAAAGTACTTAATTACGGTAGGATGTACGAATCTCATAATATCTGATAGAGAGCCTAACCCCTTACTCTTACTCATCTTCTTACCGTCCACGAGGACGAAGCCGAACTTAAAGCCTATAGGAGGGTCCCTACCGAATAACCTCCTATGGATTTCTACTGCGGTATCCCACGAACCCCCCCTAGTAAAGTGGTCTACGCCGCCGCCTTCAACATCAACACCTAGGAAATCCTGTCTCGACGGCCAGTCAAGCCTCCAGAGGAGTTTCCAATTATGTTCCTCTAAATACATGCTGCCTCTGAAACCGCAGCTAGTACACTCATATGTTATGGCCTCGTTGAATGATGTGACAACAGTGCTGTCATTCCTACCACACCTACTACATATAGGTTTAACAACCCCCATCCAGTTAGGAGGTAACTTCCTAAAAGACGTGACTTCTAGGATGTCCCTAACCTCATCTAACCTACTGAAGAACAGCCTTGCATAATCATCATACCAACCCTCTAAGTATAAATTATCAGCTGTTAAAACTTCATCACACTCTATTGAGAACCTCTTCATCAACTCCAAAACCTCATCTAGGAAGTGATATCCGTAACTGCTGTGACATCCGTAAGGATCTAAAACCTTATATAGCGGTCTTCCTATGAAGTCCTTCAACTCCGTGAATGATGTGAGCTGCATAGGTATGCTGTCCAAGGAATCCATAGTATCAGCTATGAATATGAAGTAAGACTTACGTCCATACGACCTAATAGTTTTAGATATCGTATACGGTATTAAGACCTCCATTACCGTACCCATATGCGCTGGCCCTGACGTAGTAAGACCTGAAGCAACCACGTAGAACTCGCTATCCCTTAAAGCAAAAAGCGACTTAACATATTCGTCAACCCATGACACCGTCCATCCCTAAACGTAATTAACCATTAAACTTAATAAATTAAGTTAAGCTATGATCTATTGAAGCCGGGTCGTCTAGCGGCCAAGGATGCGGGGCAGGTAGCTAGCTATGACTACCCCCGAATCTGGAATTGTTGGAGAGCCCCCGTGACCGGGGTTCGAATCCCCGCCCGGCTACCACTAAATAACGCAAACTAAACCCACGGGTTTACCTACTCACGGTGAAGCCCCATGATAGGGCTCAAGCTACTAGTCCTCGATGAACACATATAACTTAACCCACCAGCCCTTTCCAGCCAAGCATTACTTTCGTTACGTTAGAACATCACTAACTCATCAATACTTTGAAACCGATGACGAAGTGAGGACCTACTTTAAATTCAAGAAAACGCTAATAACTTAAGACATGCTACCCGTAGTAATTAACACTTAAAAACCCTTAAAGATAATATCAAAACGGCGGCCCCGACCATAGTGGCTAGGAAACACCCGGACTCGTCAGATCCCGGAAGTTAAGCTAGCCACGTTGGGAGAGGCTGTGAGATCCGAGAGGTCTCGTAGCCCTCTCAAGTCGGGGTCACGCCATTTAAGACTTCAAAAACTAATAGATTATCCACGGGATTCAGAGCTCATAGCAGTTAATAGTAGTGATATTGACCACTTCACTTTCGCGAATCTTAATACCTCCCCCTATAGTTCATCTGGGATGTATTTTACCCCCTACTCACGGTAACTCCTTCGGAGCTTCACCATCTCCGCAATCCTTAAGGTCTACGAGGTTGCTTCAGACTCGTAACTCACGTAATGAACTATCTGATCGCTGACGATGCCTAAAGGCTGAGGTGGAGGATGGTTATGAGTTGTAACGTCTGGCAATTGGTTTAAGGCATACCCATCCAACCTTTCCACAGTATATCGGGCATATCAGGCCATACAATGTAAGTAGAGAAGGGAAAAATACCATGTCGGATGTCTAAGAGCTGCAGAACAACTCTGGCTAAAAACTCCTAGTCATGGAGATCCATCAATTAAAGTTTATTCGTTGATTTATTCATAAAACTTAAATCTGTGGTTTAAAATATCTTAAAGTAGTGCCGCCGTAGCTTAGTCTGGTCAGAGCGCCGGACTCATACGGCCCGCCTGGGAGATCCGGAGGTCCGGGGTTCGAATCCCCGCGGCGGCACTTATAGTAGATTTAAAAATTACTTTAGTAATAGTTATTGGGATGATTAATGACTCCAGAAGCGAGTTGATGAGCTTCTCCATCCCTAAATGACCGCTTAAGTAAGTTTAACCGCATTGAAGTAAGTTAAAATAGATTTACGTAAGGCAGAAGGATTCATCAAGCACAAGGAATAGTTTTAAGTTGAACTTACCGACCCCCTCAGCATTCCACCTCAGAATAAGTGTGAGGTTGTAATACCCTCCTTCAACATTTAATGGTACGTCATAACCTGGGATTAACATTAATATCCTAAAGCACTGCCCTCCTAAATCTAGTAGGCAGGGCATTCCAATACTGTAGTTACGTTTGTCAGAGCTTAAGAGTAGCTCACCGTTTAAGACTAGCGTGAAGTTACCTTCATACCTACTCAATTCTTTCTTAATGACGATATTGCCCGTAGGTATGTTAAGGCTACCTAAGTTAATCAACTTCACACCCTCCTTACTATCTATGTTAAGTTCAACATCTACAGCCACGGTACTTGAGTTATACTCCTGTTTAACTCCTACCACTCCCCTCACATTAACCTCAAGTAAGCTCCTCGTATAGAGTGATGCAACCGTGAAAGCGCTTATAACTACTAATACTATTAAGGCAGTATGTACAAATACTTTCCTTCTCATGAGCATCCCCTAATACATCTTAAGTTTAATTAACTATTAAATCTAATCACCGAACATATCCGTTCAATTTGTTGGACTGTAAGCTGAGTAAAAGTCTTAAAGGTTCTTAGTTATTATGGGTATTTGAAGGCACTACCTTTTCGCCTCTATGGTGTTGTGGTTGTCAGAGGTGGGTACTCCGCATATCCTGTGAGGCGGCTCAGCGATGTCCGCCGATAGAGCCTACACTTAAGTAGTGATGTTTCCGTAAACGCTCTGACTAACGTGTGTTAAGAAATAAGTTATTCGTTCTTAATACGTTATTAATATGTAAATGAGGTGTTTTAACTATTAATTTGACTTACTAAGTAATTCATCCCTACGTGGTAATAGTCCTACCATATTTAAGTTTGTATTATGTTCAGGAATGTTATCGGGATACGCTTTGAGTGATGTGACAACTTATTACCTACCTGAGGTCTTCATATCTGACGAGAGATCTCATATTGATATAATAGCTGAAACTTTAGTGAGAACCGCCTCTATAGCAGGTATTCTTAAAAGTATTGGTGAGGATTACAGTGAGTTAGTACAAATTCTTAAGTTTTTAACCTCAGAATTAGTGATGGAATTGTATACTACTTCATTTGCTGATGGTGTTGTCGGTGAGTTATATGATGCTATTAAAATTCGTCTTTGGGATATAGACGACGAGTCTAAGCTGTCAGTATTTATTAACGATGTAGTATTTCTAGGTGTTATGGTTAAGGAAGGGATTAACAACTCAGAAGTCGTTGGATTAGCTGGGGAGGTAATGGAGGAATTCGCAAATATGTTTTCATTAGATTTAAGTAAATGTAACGTTGTGAGGGAGGTAATGAATAGCGGTAATCCAGCCCTCATCCTTCAGGTAGTGTTACTAGGCCTCGTATTAGCTGTAGGTGGGCTTAGCTATGATGGTGGCTAATCATGTCTAGGGTTGACGTACTGTCGGAGAGGCTTATAGAATTTGTTGCTAGGGCTGCGTCGAAGATAAGTTACGATCAACGTAAGTTAGCAGCTATTTCCGGGACTTCAATGTATAAAATCATAGTCAACGTAGTTAATAGGGTATCCGACTTTATCTCTGAAGATAGAAATGGATTATTATGGTGTAGATTATGTGGTAGAGGTCCGTTTACTAAGAGAGGTCTTTACCTACATCTAGTTAGGGTTCACGGCTTTGAGATTAAGGATATAACCGAAGATGAACTACGTAGAGAATTAACAACCGCTCAAAAGTAGGTTATAAACTGCTCCTACCTAACGTTAAGTTTACTGCCTAACTTACTTCAATGTGGTTAAACTTACTTAAGCCATACCCGGTGCGTAGGTGGGCCTAAGTCACTGTTAGCTGATAAATGCAGACTCCAAGCAGATATGCATCTAGTAGCCGCTTGAAACATAGCCATGAAACCCCAACGTGCCGTCCACCACCTTTGGCGGCAAAAGCCATCGATGAAGCCCTTAAGGCTGAGGTAGAACGGATAATCATAAAGTATTATCTACCTGACAACGATTCTAAGTTAAATGGAAAGAGCTAGGTTTTACTCTTAAATAAAAATTATATAAGCCGTAGGTTAGGGATGCTTACTTTAGCGGTGCTGATGATCTATCTACGTAGTTAACCTTAAATGTTTTAGGCTTTAATGTGGAGAGCACGTATTCGAACGCGGTCCATGGATCGCTCTTCTCACCACATGTGTATATGTCTATTGTGGCATACTTATATTCAACCCATGTATGTAGTGCTATATGAGATTCGGTAATTAGGGCTAACACTGAGACCCCACCCTTAATACCTTCTACCTTCCATGACTTTACCTCAACTAACGTCATATTAGCCAGATGTGCAGCGTTCACGACTAAGTTCTTAAGGAAGTTCTCATCGTTGATGGTCTGCGGGTCTAAGTCGTAGAGATTTGCGAAGATGTGTTTACCGATAATGCCTTCTAGATCTAACATATACCCGCTTACTCCAAATGTCTGGGTTTGAACCATCTTTCTATTATATCCTCCTAATTGAAGGTTTGATGGAAAAACCTTTATAAACTTAACGCATATGAAACCGACTTAACGTAAATAGAAAACGGATAAGTTAACAGCTTAAAACACCTTAAACTCAACGTATTTACGTATTACCTTTATCATCTTCTCTATGGAGACTGTGGGAAACTATGACGTATCTTCCTTATAAGTAGAACCTAACTATTTACGTACTGTACCTCCTTAACATCGCTGGTTAGTAACCTCCTAACATCGTCTAAGAACTTAAACTCGCTTACAACGATTTTATATAGCCTACGTATATGTGCTTCACTGAGGTTTAACTCATTACTCAATTTCTTAATGTCTAAGCTGCTCTCTGAAAGCGTGCTTAATGCGATCTTAGCTAGAGCTACCTTAGCCCTATCGGTCCGTGATGCTAGTTTAGGGTACTTCATTAACGTATCTAGAACTAACTTCATGGGTTTATCTGAAGTTAACTTATCGAAGTCTACGTTAGGTTTTTTAAATACCTTTACTAACGGTGAGTAACCTAGAGAGTACTGCTTAAAGACTTCGTTGTCTACCGTTAGGCCATATTCGTAAGCCTTCTTAACCAACTCTAAGTAAGTTTTTGTCTTTTTACTTAAAGATATTTTAGAGTTAGTTCTTTTTGAAGGTCTACGAACTTCCTGCAGGTCATGTAAGTTAAGCGGTGTGTGAAATTGATATATAGTATCTATCACAGTACCGCAATCACCGCATACTATATACCCTCTTTCATAATCCCACATCACGTTTGTCGAATGGCAATGAGTACACCGCGTAATAACCACCGTAACGGCACTTAGCTAAGACTTCTTAATAACGTAGCTGTAGTATTATACCTGTGGGTGTGTGAGTTGGGTGAAAGTAACGCAACTATAGGCTTCTTAGTGAACCCCATAGCCGGTATCGGAGGTAGTGTTGGTTTGAAAGGAAGTGATGGAGACCTATACGTCGAGGCCGTGAGGAGGGGAGGTAAGCCAGTAGCTCCTGAAAGAGCTTTTAGATTTCTTAAGAAATTAAAAGAATATTTAGATGATTTAAAGTTCGTAGTCCCCCCTAAGCACATGGGTTGGGAATACGTTAAAGAGTTCTTCAGGTCTGTTAAGGTATTAAACATCGATGTGGGAGAACGGACCTCTAGGTTAGATACGATGAGTTCTTGCAAGTTGATGATTAAAGAACATGTAGATTTAATAGTTTTTGTAGGAGGGGACGGCACTGCTAGAGATATATTTGACGTAGTAGGCGTCTCAACCATCATACTCGGAGTTCCTTCAGGCGTTAAGATGTATTCGGGCGTGTTTGCGTCAAGTCCCGAAGCCGCTGCTGAGATAGTCACATCTTACATCAACCGAAATGCTCATATAGAGTTAGGTGAGATAGCAGATGTTGATGAGGGAGGTTTAAAGGATGACGTTATTAAAGTTAAGGTCTACGGTATAGCTAAGGTACCTCAGCATAAGGAGCTATTAGTACCTTCTAAGGACTTCAGCATTAGTTCTGAGGTAGATAAGGAAGAAGTAGCTGAGTACGTAGTTGAAAATGTAATTGAACCTAACACTCTGTACTTACTAGGTCCTGGATCAACTACTAAAGCAGTAGCTGATAAGCTAGGAATTAATAAGACTTTACTAGGTGTTGACGCAGTATATAACCGAGAGCTAGTTGGGAAGGACTTAAATGAGAAAGAAATACTGGAATTACTAAGGACTTATGAGAGGGTTAAGATAGTGTTAACACCAATAGGTAGGCAGGGCTTCATATTCGGTAGAGGTAACCAGCAGATATCACCTACCGTGGTGAGAGCTGTTGGGAAGTCTAATATGATCGTAGTAGCAACGCGTAGTAAGGCACTTGGACTGAAGTTCTTAAGAGTTGATACTGGGGATCCAGTGCTTGATAAAGAGCTTGAAGGTTATATAAGAGTCATAGTTGGTTATAACGAAGAAATGGTAATGAGAGTTCTAAGCTTTACCTAATCATCGACTTTCTACCTAACCTACTTAAGAATTTAAATGTTGGTGTCCTAGTAAGTGGGTGGTTAGCCAGTCCTAAGTCTAACCTGCCGACAGACGTGTTTTCTGGGCATTTCTTTAACTTCGCTGGGTCTTTGTAAGCATCCTCAACTATACTCCTATACAACTCAGCGTACATCTCTATGTTTTCCCTACTCTCACTCTCAGTAAACTCAACCATATGTGCCTCATTAACAATTAACGGGAAGTATATTGTCGGCGCGTAAACCCCTCTATCTATTAAAGCTTTAGCGATGTCCTCGGCGTTAACACCAGTATCTCTGAGTAGGTCTTCAAAGCTTAGTACTACCTCATGCTTTCTAAACTTACCCTTACCATATGGGATTGAAATCCCCCTCACACCGCTAATTAACTTTATGAAGTAATTAGTATTCAGTACTGCAACCTCAGCGACCTCTCTTACATTAGGTCCTAGGGTCAGCATGTATAGAAAAGCTTTAACTAACGGTATTATATTACCGTAAAATTGTGAAACCCTCCCAATACTCTTTTTCTTGCCGTAGTTGAGGAAGTATTTGACTCCGTCAAATCCTACAGTAGGTATTGGTAGGTAGTCAACTAACTCCCCCTTAGCACATATCACTCCAGCTCCTGGACCTCCACCGCCATGAGGTGCTCCAAACGTTTTATGAATGTTAAGGTGGACTATGTCAAAGCCCATATCACCAGGTCTTACGACCCCTAATATACCGTTTAAGTTGGCGCCATCGTAGTATAGGAGGCCGCCTGCTCTATGCACCTCATCAGCTATCTCACCTATCCTACTTTCAAAAATCCCTAAAGTATTAGGATTAGTTAACATTATTCCTGCAGTCCTACTACTTAAAACACTTCTAAGCGCGTCGATATCCACCTCCCCAGACTCCGAGGTAGGTATTTTAATAACTTTGAATCCAGCCATAGCAGCACTTGCTGGATTACTACCATGAGCGTTATCAGGTACTAGTAGCTCATCTCTAAACACCTCACCTCTATCTAAGTGGTACTTCTTAATCATCAGAGCTCCGGCAAACTCTCCAGAAGCACCTGCAGGTGGTTGTAAACAGCACTCATCCATACCTACGAGTTCAGCCAACCATTTCTGAAGTAAGTACATAACTTCTAAAACACCTTGAACAGTGCTTTCATCCTGATATGGGTGGAGGTCTCTTAACCCCTCATTACCAGCTAATTCCTCAAGCAACTTAGGATTATACTTCATGGTACAAGAACCTAACGGCACCGGCCCTAAATCAACTCCATAACCCATCTGACTTAGCCTTATGAAATGCCTTACAACTTCAACTTCAGATAGATTTGGGATTTGAGGGGGTTTAGACCTAACAACCTTCTTCGGAAGTAAATCCTCTACATCACCTACAACCTCCGCAAACTCATTACCTCCAAAGTAGAACGTAGGTTTTCCATACATGCTTAACTTAAATAGTAATTCCTCATCCCAATTAGCCTGCCTCCACATCAACTACCACCCAGTAAACCTTCAATACTTGATGTAAGCACGTCTATATCTGACTTACTGTGGAGTTCTGTGAAGCACATTATACAAGCTTCGCCGAGTTCTGGAAACTCCCTACCTACGTACTTACCCCCTAATATCCCCCTCTTAAGTAATCCACGGTGTAATTCGTCATAACTCTCCACCTTGAAAGCTACTGTAACCTCTCTGAAGTGCTTACCGTCCGGGAATACAGGCACTTCAACACCGTTAATACTTGAGAGCTTCCTAATGGCGTAGTAGGTTCTAAGTAGTATGGACTCACCGAGCTCCTTAATACCTTCAGATCCAAGTAAGCTTAAGTACACTGCTGAGGCAATAGCCATTAAAGAACTATTTGTCGTGATATTTGAGGTAGCCCTCTCCCTCCTTATATGTTGCTCCCTTGCCTGCAATATCATCGTATAAGCTAGTCTACCGTTGACGTCTAAAGTAGCACCTATCAACCTACCGGGTAGTTGGTTAATCATCCTCTCATCACTAATGCCTAAGATACCAGCCGACGGTCCGCCGAAATTCATCCCCAATCCTAAAGATTGTGCATCCCCCACCACTATGTCAGCACCTAACACACCAGGAGCCTCTAAAACGCCTAAGGATATTGGTAAGGCGTTAACCACAACTAACGCATCATACTTATGCGTTAGCTCTACTAACTCCTTTAAATAAACTTCAATACATCCGAAATAATTTGGTGTTTCTACATATACTGAGCTTACATCACCTCCCTTAAGCTTAACCTCTAACTCATTAATATCTACGCAGCCAGTCAACCTGTCATAACCAACCCTATTAATGGTTACCCCAGTACCTAAGAACCAAGTGTTAATTACTTCGTAGACCTCTGGGTTAACATTAGATGGTATTAAAACCTTCTTCCTCTTATTAACCCTCACAGCCATCCTAAGCGCTTCAGCAGCAGCTGTACTGCCGTTATACATAGAAGCATTAACTACGTCTACACCATATAGCTCAGCGATTAAGCTCTCATACTCAAATAACGCTTGTAAAATACCTTGCGAAACTTCTGGTTGGTATGGTGTGTATGCGGTGTAGAACTCGTTCCTACTAATAATGCTTCCCACCACTGCTGGGACGTAATGTGCGCAGATACCCCCACCGGTAAATGGTGGTGGGTCGTTAAACACTTTATTCTTAGACATTAACCTCTTAAAATATCGCTTAACCTCTAACTCGCTTAAAGACCTACCTAGACCTATATCTAACTCCCTATTAACTATCAATTCTTTAGGGACGTCGCTAAACAACTCTGAAACATCGTTAATACCTAAAGCATCTGCTAACTGCTTCTTAATGGTGGGCGAGGAGTTAGGTATCCAGTAATGAGGCAATCCTAAACCCTATTAACTAAACTAGTAGGGTTTAATAATCTTCAAACATAACGAATTAACGTGATTTAAATGAAGCACTCACCACTGATAGATGTTGAGAGGGCTTATAGAGCTAATCTAGGTGTATTCGCTGATTGGTTAACCCCTTTAGACTTCGGAGACCCTACTAATGAGTGTAAGGAGGTTAGAGCTAAGGTAGGAGTCTTTAATATAAGCCATATGGGCAGGCTACTTATTAGGGGTAGTAAATCATATGAATTCCTCCAGAAATTAGTTACGAAGGACTTAAGCAGGTTAGGGCCTGGAGGTATGAGCGGGCCTGCGTTAATCCTCAATAAATCCGGTGGGATTAAGGATGATGTTATGATTTATAAGTTAAGTGATTATGAGTGGTTAATGGTATGTAACGCTGTTAATAAGGATAAGGATATTCAGTGGATGTTGATGATTAAGGATGGGTTAGGCATGTCAAGTAATGACTTAATCATTGAAGACCTCACAGACAGATCTGTGTTAATAGCTATTCAAGGACCTAAATCCCTCGAATTCCTCGAATCGCTAGGTATGAAGGACGTAGGTAGTATTAAGCTATTAAACTTTATTCGAGGGCTTAAAGTTAGCGATATTGAAACATTTTTAATTAGCCGTAGCGGTTGGACTGGTGAGGAGGTAAGGTCCTACGGATTTGAGGTGTGGTCCGACATACCTAATGGTGTTAAGATGTATAGAAGGCTTCTTGAGATGGGGGTTAGACCTGCTGGCCTCATAGCACGTGATATACTGAGGACTGAGATGGGTTACGTACTATACGGCAATGATATTAACGAAGATTTAAGTCCTATTGAAGCTAGGTATTGGATAGCGCTTACGAAGGATAAGGAAGAATGTATTGGTTGTGAGGAGGTCTGGCGTAGATATGAGGAAGGTATTAACAGGTTAAGGTTAGGTTTTAAGTTGAAGAAGAATATTAGGGTAATACCTAGGCATGGGTATAAGGTCTTAGCTGGGGGTAAAACTGTTGGGGAGGTGACGAGCGGTGCGTACTCACCAACAATTGAGAGGTGTATAGGGATGGGTTACATTAAGACCTCACATACGTACTTAGATTACAGCCTAGACATACTTATTAGAGGTATGAGGTATGAGATTAAAATATGTGATTTCCCATTTATTTAGTGGTGCAGGTTGTGATGGGGAGCTACGTAGTAGTTAAGACGTCGTTAGGTGAGTATTCGATTAGGGTAGGTAATGACATATCGTACGTCGAAAGTGATGAGTGGGTTAGAGTTGAGGGAAGTGTGGCAGTAGTAGGTATAAGTGACTATGCACAGAAGAAGTTGAGGCAGATAGTTAACGTAGAACTACCTGAAGTCGGTAGGTATGTCGGTAAGGGTGAGAGCATCGCCATCATAGAATCAGTAAAAGCTGTAAGCGATGTTTATTCCCCTCTAAGCGGTAGGATTATAGAAGTTAATAACTCATTAACACTGCATCCAGAACTAATTAATACGGATCCGTATGGTGATGGTTGGTTATTCAAGATTGAAGTGTTAAGGCCTGAGGAGATTAACACGCTATTAAAACCTGAGGAATACGTAAATAAGATTATGAGTAGTGAAAAATAATATGCCCTTGAAATTACCTCCAAGGGTTAAGGTCTTAGAAGCTCTAGGATGTGTAGCTGATGGTAGGGTAAAAACCGTAAGTAGTGATGAGGCTGAAGTAGTCTCATCCACCGGTGATAGGATATATAAGGTCAGAGTAGACCTGAAGAACCGTAAGGTCTCCAGCAACGATAACGGAACCCTATACCGAAATTATGTCGGGTACCCAATAATGTCGTTCTTAATGGTTAAAGGTGTACTACCATACGATGAAATAATTGCTAACGCCTTAAAGGGGATTAACTGGCGTAAGGTAAATGAGGAGTTTAAGAACTACTCATTGGTTGAAGCATATGTTAAAGACTTACTTAAGAGTAAGGGGGTTGATGAAGTTTATGTCGATAAGGTAATTAGGGAGGTACTAGTAAGGTTAGAGGCCCTAGCATTGACTAAGATGTGATGTTTACAACGTCGAGTTCAAGACTTAAGCCAATTCCTGAGGACAGCAGTATATGGGTAGAAATTACGTAGTATTAAAAGAAGGCTATCAATTAATTATGGAGTTATTCTCACCGTACAGACGTAAGATCTACGAGTATAACTCATTAATTAAGGAGACAGGCTATTACTTAAAGCCTATACACCTAGTAGTTAAGAAAGAGTTAAATTTAAAGTACCTGTACTTCGGAAGGTATTGGTATAGAGTTGTTAGGGGGTATCATGGAAGGATTAAGTGGATATACATAGGTAGGGAGAAACCTGACCCAAACCTACCGGAACCGCCTTTAAACCCGTTTGAAGGCCTTAAAATAATAGTAAGCGATGGCGACATACTAGTTAGCGAGTACATCTATAAAATACTAACTACCATGATTAATAGGAAAGTTTCCTGAGTAAATAAAGTCTTACTTACCTCAAATCTAGAGGTACTAAAATCAGCGTTCAATAAACATGCTAACCCCACTACTCTAAACCGATGTTTAATGACGTAACGTTCAATTCATAACTTCAACCTAGTTATAAGTTCTTGAGTAGTACTCGGTTGATTGGGATAACGGCTTAGCTCTGCTTAACCATGATGTGAGGATGTGTTTAGGAGCCCTACATAATTATTGTTAACCTCTACGTATGAAGTTTTGAGGATATAATTATTAACTATTCGGCAGCGGTCTCGCTTACCTCTTTATAAGTACTTCTAGCGGTCCTAACTAATTTTAGGAAAACATCTAAACAGCGGTTATATGTGTTGCAGTCCTCCGCACTTGGGTATATGTAAGTCAGTTGTTCATATAAGTCCTCTCTCAAGCGATCTAAACTTCCAATATATCCGAGGGCCCTCATAGCGGTTTTCGACGCGCCGAAGACCACAGCATCACGCGGACTCGCATGTATGGCTAGGGGTTTACATAACACATTAGAGAATACGTCGGTTAAGTCGGTGTTGTTACAACCCCCTCCAGCGCAGTGGACTCTCTCCACCCTAACTCCGTTTTCCTCGAGCGCTATGAGAATCACCTTCACAGTAAGCGCTATACCCTCCACGACGGCACGTACGACGTCATCTAGCTTATGTTCTAGGTGAAGTCCGAGTAACGTAAAGGCTAGGTTAGGGTCTCTGAACGGATACCTCTCACCGCTAAGGAATGGGAGCGCGTATATGCCATCCTTACATGCGATGTCCTTAGTCATGGGGAGGGTATCACTACCTAATACCTTCTTAAACCACTCTATAACTACCGTACCGTTGTTTGACGCACCGCCAACTACTCTATAACCGTCGGCAGCATAGTATGTGAAGAACCTGGCCTCTTGATCTCTATCAATAACCAGCTCATGGAGTAGCGTCCTAATAACCGCGGTTGAGCCAAGATTTAACACGGCGTCCGACCCGAAGACACCGTACCCGATGTTCTGAAGAGCGCCGTCGAAAGACCCTAAAACCAACGCTACCTTACCATCAATCCCCACCTCACGTAAGTTCACGTAATCGTAAACCTTAGCCCCCTCATAAAGTTCTGGAAGCATCTCCTCACTAACATTAGATAGTTCCAATGATAGTGGCTCCCACTTCAAACTACTTACGTTTAAAAATCCCGTACCTGAAGCAACTCCGTAGTCAACTACGTGACGCCCTACTAACTTATAGGCTAGGTAGTCCTTAACGAAGCATAGTTTAGAGGTGCTTGTGAGGGCTCCCCTATCCTTCAACCAAAGCGCCCTACATAGCGGGAAGATAAATATAGGCGGACAGCCAGTCCTCCTGTAGAGTTCCCCACCAAATTCTTCTAAGACTTTCTGAATCTTCGCCGAGCGGCGGTCTAGGTGAGTTATGACTTTAGTAACTACTTCGAAGTTAGGGTTAAGCAGTGCTAAACCGTGTAGGTATGTGCTGAGTGATATTGCCTCTACCCTACTCTCATACCCCTTAACTACTTTACGGATTCCCTGTAGCGTTAACTCCCATAATAGCTTAAGGTCATGCTCGGCAGCTGAGTGAGTTTCAATAATTAAGGGGACCTCGGAAACATAACTTCTTAAAATACCTCTCCCATCATCTACTAAGCCTACCTTAATACTGGAGGTTCCTACGTCGACAGATATTATCATAGCTATACCTATTTATTATTCAGTAAATTTGATTATATTAATGATTATTAAATTACGGCTGTTTAACTAAGGTGTTAAGCAATTGAGCACTAACCATAACTCTAGGACTTTACCTTAAACCTATGAAAAACTTTTTAAGTTGTTGGTTAAAATGTTCTTAGGAGACTTACGGGTAATGAGAGCTGACCTATAGTGAAAATACCGCTGGACCAAATATGCGTTAAGTCTGGTGTGCTCTGCCCCCGATGTCAGGGGTTAGTTGACAGTAGGGCTGTTGAACCTCATGAGGTTGAGGTTATAAGGGTTCTACTTGAGCTAGAGGATAATGCTGACTTCCAATTCCTTAAAGGTGCTACTTACTATAAAGCGGTTAGGTCAGACAATTTCTTAGTCTTATTAATTCATCTACCTGACTCCTATGCAAACCCCCGGCTGATAAGTAAGTTAGATAGGCAGCTGTCGGAGTTACTAGGTGTTAAGGTCCGCGTAGTAGATAGGTCATCCAATAACATTAAGTCTATAGCACTTCAGTTAATGATGCCTGCTAGAGTCTCCGGGATAAATACATTATGGCTTCCAGACGGGTCAACTCAATACATAGTTAGGATCCCTAAGTCTGATAGCAGGTATTTACCGGCGAGTAGGGAGGTTATTGAGGAAGTACTTACTAACTTAATAGGTAGTAGTGTTAGGATCAGGACTGAGTGAAGTGATTCAGCATGGGTAGCATATTCAGAACCCACCTATCTAGTGATGTTAACGAATCAATGGCGGGTTCTGAAGTAGTCATCGCTGGCTGGGTACATGGTAAGAGAGACTTAGGAGGTAAGAAGTTCTTAATAATTAGGGATAAGGATGGATATATTCAAGTAGTTATTAGTAAGTCAGACCCTGAGGACCTAATAAAGAAGTTCTACGAGTTAACGCCTGAGTCGGTAATCAGCGTTAGAGGTGTTGTGAGGAGTGATAGGAGGGCTCCCAGAGGCTTTGAGATAGTGCCTAATTCGATATTAGTTTACAACATAGCTAGTACGCCCCTACCATTAGACGTCACCGGTAAGGTAAGGGCCGATATAGATACTAGACTTCGTGAGAGGGTACTCGACCTACGTAGGGAAGAGAATAAGGCAATATTCAAGATAATCTCACTAACCATTAAGTCTATTAGGGAAGAACTATACAATAACGGCTTCATAGAAGTTAACACCCCAAAGATAATAGCAACGGCGACTGAGGGGGGCGCCGCACTATTCCCAGTCATATATTTCGGTAGGGAGGCATTCCTAGCTCAGAGCCCGCAGCTATATAAAGAGTTACTGGCTGGTGCTTTTGAGAGGGTTTTCGAAATAGCTCCTGCTTGGCGGGCTGAGGAGTCAGACACTCCCTACCACCTATCAGAATTCATAAGCGTTGATATTGAGATGGCTTTCGCAAATTACGAATCGGTAATGGAGATCTTAGAAAAAGTGATATATAGGGTGATTAAGAACGTTAGTGAGGAGTGCTCTAACGAGCTTAAAGTACTCAACCACGAATTACCGCAGGTAAAGCTTCCGTTTAAGAGGTTTAAATACGTAGATGTTGTAGAGATTTTGAGGGGGTTAGGCTTAAATATCAGTAAAAAAGACGATATAACGGCCTCAGATCTTAGGATGTTCTCTAAAGAGGTAGGTGAGGATCTCTATTTCATAGTTAAGTGGCCTTCAAATACGAGGCCTTTCTATACGAAACTATGTGATGACGATCCAGAGTACACAGAGTCATTTGACCTTATATATGACTTCCTAGAAGTAGCTTCCGGTAGTTCTAGAGTACATAGTAAGGAGGTATTGATCAGTAGGTTAAGAGAGAAGGGCTTAAATCCTGAGAGCTTTAATTACTTCCTAAGATGGTTTGATTATGGGATACCGCCACATGCTGGATGGGGTATGGGTCTAAACAGGTTGGCATTAATAGTCACAGGTAGAAATAATGTAAGGGAGGTAACCCTATTTCCGCGGGATAAGAAGAGGTTAGAACCCTAACAACTAAGAGGTTCGTCAGTAGTGGTTTCTGCGTAAACAGCGCTCCCTATTATAATTACCGCGTAGTGCGGTGTTGTAGGTGTTGCTGGCGGGGATTTACCTAATATCGTACCCCACCGCCGGTGGTGGGGCTGCCTATAAAGCCCTAAAAGTTGGGGGCGGGCTGGTGACCTCATAATATCTCAAGGCATTTCAACACGGTGAATATCAAGGACGGTTAGTACTTTAGATGTGGGGTTAAGAACTACTTATGTCTGTGAAAGACGCTAGCTCAGAGCTCATATCGCTGTTAAGTTTTTACTACGAATTAACTTTAAGCTTCTAATATTTAATTTTAAAATTTAATATGCTATAGTGATCAGTAGTATATTCGATGGTGGTTATACTTAATGCTTAAGCTACATGTTGAGAGGTCTAAGAGTAGTAGCGGTAAGCATGCGTTTAGAAGTTTTTACGTTGTGGTTGATGGAAAATGCGATAAGTTAGAGGTCATGCCTAAGAATTCGAGGAAGGTTAAAACGCTTTACGTCATCGGTGAGGCATCTGAACATGATGTTGAGGTACCGAAAGGGTACTTCGCCGTTCAGTTGAAGTTTATTAAATGTTTAAGAGGTAGGGTTAAAGGTGAGATATTGGTCTTCGACTCTAGCGGTGCTTTATTATGTAGAGCCATCTACAGGAAGCTTAAGGTTAGAGTCCTAGGCTGTAGAGATAATGCACTTGTAAACGTTCTCATCTGTATATGCTCTCAGCTTAAAATCCCGGTGAAGAAATATGCCTTTATTAAGAGATGAGGAGTTAATTGAGAGGGTTTCTAAGTCATTAAGATCTTTTAATTTTTTCATATTTCAAAGAACCCTATATCCTAAGTTAGTTAGCTTATTGAAATCTGCTGATATGGTTAAGCTTGTCAGGATAAGCGAGCTTAACGGCAATAAGACTTACTACGTATTAGAGCCAGACCATATCATATGCAGCAATAAGTGTTCGTCGAAGTGCTTACCGGAGGGTGACTTTAAGTGCTATGCTGAATGTATGTATACATGCATATCATCACTCATAGAAGTCATTGTAAGCAATCTGAACAGTATTTATAAGAACCCGTCCTAACTGTTTGTAAGGATAGATGTGGTAGAGGAGTATAAACAAGTAATTATTGTGAGGAAAGACCTAAAAATGAGTAAGGGTAAGCTAGCTGTCCAAGTAGCTCATGCCTCAGTAAGCACTGTACTAGAAACTTTAAAGATTAAACCTGAGTGGGTGTACTTATGGGTTGAGCAAGGTCAGAAGAAAGTAGTGCTTATCTGCGCTTCAGAGTCCGAGCTATTTAAAACCTATGAAGAGTCTAATAGGTTAGGACTACCTACATCTCTAATATACGATGCCGGTAGGACAGAGTTACCGCCTAATACATTAACCGCCCTAGGAATAGGTCCCGCACCTTCTAGCTTAATTGATAAAATTACTAGAAGCTTTAAACTACTTTAAGTGATTTTAATTGTTGGAGGCTTCACCCCTAGAAAAATCGTTAGGTATTGACTACTACGTCTGCGATGAATTAAATTTAAGTAACTTACTAGAGTTTAGGAAGTCACCGGAAACTTTTAAGGTCTTCGAACTTTCGTTAGAAGGGGTTAAAGCAACTCCTGAGTTATGCGGTTTGAGAGGATCATCTGAGGTTATTGCCGAGGGTTACGCATACTACGTAATGTGTAAGGAGGGGGTTGATGCATTCTACACCATCCAGCTACTTAACAAGTTTTTCAGGACCGATATCGGTTACGCGGGTTTGAAGGATACCGATAGCTACTCATGTCAATTCATTTCATTAAATGTTAAGCATTTAAGAAGCGGTTTAAGGAACTATTACTCTTTAGGACCTCTAAAACTCTGCTTCTACAAGCTTCTTAACTACCCTATAAGAAGGGGTTACCTCCTAGGCAACGTGTTTAACGTATTCCTATCGTTTAAAAGTGTTCGAAACGTTTTTGAGGAAGAACTACATAGTATTAATGGACTGCTTCGATCTACGACCCTACCAAATTACTACGGTTATCAAAGATTCGGTACTATTAGACCTGTTACCCACTTAATAGGTAACGCCATTACGAATCGTAGGTGGGATGAAGCCGTTAGACTCATCGCTGGCTTCCCACACCCTTCAGAGAGCCGTAATATAGTGGTGGCTAGGGAGGAGTTTGAAGCGAGTAATTATGGTAGGGCATTTAAGTTATTCCCATATAGCTGCTGGATAGAACGTAGGATATGTAAGGCGATGATGATGTATGGAGATCCGTTAAGGGCTATTAACTCATTACCTATTGATGTTAAACTTTTTTATGTAGAGGCCTATCAATCTTATTTGTTTAATAAAGCTTTAAGCAATGCGTTAAGAACCTTAGGCAGTGCTGAAGACGTTAGAAATATTTGTGAAACTTTAGTAGTTCCAGGCAGTAATATGGGGTTACGTAACGGTATATGCTCGTCATTAGTCCGTGAAGTCATGGAAAGCGAGGATGTAAGTCAGGAAGACTTCGTAATTGATGAATTGAAAATCATTGCTAAGAGTCATGTTAGGGAGTCCACATTTAAAGTTGGTGAGTTAAGCCTGAAGACCACACCTAATGGTGTTTGGATGGAGTTCGTACTGCCCAGAAGTTCTTATGCCTCAATAATGCTTAGAGAAATTTTGAAAAGCCCTGTTCATTGAAAAACTTAATTGTTGGGATATAACTAACTGCTTATTAAGGCCTTACTCTTCCTCCCTTCTCCCAGCTTCCCCTGGCTTCTTCCCAGCTTCCTTAGCCTTAGCAGATGCTATGACATCATCTATCCTTAAGATCATTGCAGCTGCCTCCGTACCTGCCTTCAAAGCATTGACCTTAACTGCAAGCGGTTCTATGACGCCTAATTCATCCATATCAACTATCTCTCCGGAGAATATGTTAATACCGTATCTGTAACCACCTTCTTTCTTATGCGATGCCCTAAGCTTCATCGCGTAGTCTACTGGGTCTAATCCAGCGTTCTCAACTAACGCCACTACGATGCCTTCTAAAGCTTTTGCAAATGCCTCCACAGCTAACTGTTCTTTACCACCAATCTTAGTTGCTAAGTCCCTTATGTGGGAGGCTACCTCCACTTCAAATGCCCCACCACCGTAGGTCACTAAGGGCGTCTTAATTGCATCAGCTACGACGCATAAGGCATCTCTAAACGATCTCTCAGCCTCATCAACTACTCTTTCTAAACCACCTCTAATTACTATGCTTACAGCTCTTGGATTCTTAGTGCCTTCAACGAAAACCATCTTATCCTCACCTACCTTCCTCTCCTCAACTAGTTCAGCATACCCTAAGTCCTTCTCAGTAAGGTCTTCTATGTTGCTTACTATCCTACCTCCTGTAGCTCTCTCCAACTTCTCCATGTCAGACCTCTTAACCCTCCTCACAGCTAGTATCCCCTTCTTAGCTAGGAAGTGTTGGGCGACATCATCAATACCTTTCTGACATATAACTACGTTAGCACCG
>CALEDH010000016.1 GCA_937949785.1 uncultured Sulfolobales archaeon
GTTGTGTAGCCTGGAGTGCCATCAATATACTTGACCTCAAAGCTCTTAGCTGGTCCTGCATATATATCTCCATCATGGGCTACTAAGAACTCACCTACGAACACACCGGTATTAGACCCTGTCTCCTTCAAATCCTTAGACGCACCGCCTATAGTTACAGAAACCTTTTCAGCTGACTTACTATCTAAATTACTATCACTATCATATACTGTCACCTTAACGTAGTCGCCGTACCTAACCACACTTACGTTAACGTCTAGAGATGCTGAGGTGACTACGAACCTAGCCTCAGCTGTCTTACCACTATAGGTTATGCGGACCTTACCGTTAATCATTGTCGTATTATTTATAGAAGATACCTCAACCTTACCTTCGAACACACCGGTATTGACATCCGTCTCTTTTAAATCATATGTAGTGCAGGTACCGGAATATGCACCACCGGTGTAGTCAAATAGCTCACATACTATATTACCTGAACTAATTGTATCTTTGTCGTATGGGTTCACATTCCTATCGGGATCCGTGACCTTTACATAGGCTGTTAGCTTCGTCGTCCTGGGAAGTGGGTATGTATCTCTATCTAATTCAACCTTGATCTCCTTCTTAACGACTTTGAAGTCTAGTGATACCGTCGCACCGCTTGTGTAGTCAATTATCTTAATCCTATAGCTAGTGTCTTCAGTTACGCCCAACTTGCTGAGGTTTATTTTAAGGTCGAAGACCCCGGGCTCTCCATAACGTTCTACAGCTGAGAGCGTTAAACTTTCTGTAGTATTAACTGGGATTCCCTCAGGTAGTTTAAGTATTGATATATTCAGATATCTCAATCCACCCCTTATCAACGATACATTCTCAACCGCAGCACTAGAAGTAACGCTTCCCGTATAAACTTCAACAACATCCTTCACATCGTTTAGATCTGGGTCTTTAATCACTAACTTTATGATATCATCTTTGAAGTAAGTTGTCTTATCAATACTTACCTCAGGCTTTACTGGGACTACCTTTAACTCCCTTACAACCGACTTATTCTCATACGTGTAGGTCACATTAGCCCTAACTATTATTGCCTTACCAGCTGATGCGTTACTCAAGAGATCTGCACTCCAGTTAAGGGGTATTTTCCCTTCGAACACACCTGTATTGACATCTGTTTCGTCAATCCATATATTCGTATATGATGGTGTATCTCCTTCTGGGAATATAGCATAACCTACATATGCTCTATCCTTCGCCCAAGACTTGGAATTATTGTCTGGTGAGGTAACTCTTACAGTAATTTCGTCGGAGAACGAACCGCTTAACTCTATGGTGGGTGGTACTGAAGTTATAGTAAATGATTTAGTGTCCTTTATATCGGTCTTATTCTTAAACATCACAGTTATTTCTATTACATCACCTTTCTTAATCAGAGTATTAAGGAAGTCGCTTATGTTCTTTATGGTAATGTCGAATCTAAACTCACCACTATTTATGGCGGTCTCATCAGATGTTTTGACGCCAATTAAGTCAGTTAAATTCTTATTTGAAATAGTAGATGTACCTGATACATTTGTATGTTTAATGTCTATGTTAACATCGTCTGATCTTAGAGAGTCTAGTTTTGTTGGGTCTAAATTCCAGTTAGGGTCTTTAACCGTTAATCTTATCGTCGTATCATTAAGCGGTGGATACTCACTCCTATCGAAGGATATGCTTATCGATGCGTAATCATATTTAACCTCAGTAGATATGAAGTTTAGAGCAGGAACTCTTATAACTAATGTCTTACCAGTTAAGTCTCCCGTTACATTATAAATAGCGTCTGTTTTACCGTATGCTGGTTTAGTTATATTAACGTCTACGTCCTTACCGCCTAGGTAAGCTACAAACACACCTGGCACATACCTCTTAGCTTTAGGTGATGTAATACTCGCACCTGTAGTATTCTTTACGTTAAGTATTCCTCCCGTAGCCTTATCTACGACTTCAAACTCTACTTCAGTCCAGTCCGTAGGTCCTGTCATTACTATCTCAATTAATGAGTAGTTGTGTAGGTATGCAGATGATGTGGTTATCGTGTATTGTTGGGCTGCTAGCGGTTGGACCATTATTGCAGGTATTATTGATAGTGTGACTATGGTTAGTATTGTTAGGGCTGTTAATTTACTTAGGTATTTATTCATTTCCTAAACTCACCTTCGTTTAAGTATTTAGCTTGGTTAGGTTTTAAGTGTTGGGAGGACTTATGTGTGTATATGTGTGCACAACTCTTATAAGGAATACGTTGTTTAACTCTTCAGTAATGAGTGATTAGGTGTTAAGTCCTCTGCATCGGTAGTTCTCCTCATAGTTACGTAATACCTATTAAGTATTAACTACTAACTATTTCTTATATCTTCCTAAGATATTCTCCATTCTTACTGATGTGATGTGAAGTATATTTATTTAGGTGTGTTTCCTTATTTATGGGGGTCTGTCTATGAGGGAGTTATTCTCCGTTGAGGGTAGGGTTGCTGTGGTGACTGGTGCTGCTGGTGGGATTGGTGGGGCTATTGCTGAGTTGTTTAGCGAGCTTGGAGGTAGGGTTGTAGCTAGTGATGTTGATGAGGGGGGTTTAAGTAGGTTGGTTAGTCGTATATCTAGTCGGGGTTTTGATGTTAGGGGGTTTAGAGCTGATATAACTAGTGTTGATGATGTTAGGTCTTTAATTGATTTCTCCCTACGAAGTTATGGTCGGGTAGACGCTCTATACGTAGTACCGGCAATTAATATTAGGAAGCCTATAGGTAAGTATAGTTATGAGGAGTTCGATAGAGTTATAAATTTAAATCTTAGGGGTTCGTTTACAGTGCTTAAGGAGTTTTTAGAGGTTATGAAGAATAACCCTGATGGGGGTAGCGTTGTTCTCTTCTCCTCTATAAGACACTTAGTCGTCGAGCCTGGGCAGTCAGCCTACGCTGCAACTAAAGCTGCTATAGTACAACTAGCTAAGGTAGCTGCAGTAGAGTATGGTAAGTATAATATTAGGGTAAATGTCATCGCCCCCGGAGTTGTTGATACACCGCTAACACAGCAGATAAAGAAGGACTCAGACTGGTATAGAGCTTACCTTGAGAAAACAGTATTTAAGAGGTGGGCAACTCCTATGGAGATAGCTAGCGTAGCAGTATTCCTCGCAATGCCTGCCTCATCATATATAACAGGGACGGTAATCTATGTTGATGGGGGTTGGACAGCTATAGATGGGAGATACGAGCCAAAACTCTGACCTCCTAATAAATAAAGGACTTAATAACAGGTTGAAGTCCCTTTAGGAGTTAGTTAGAAGTTAAGGATGGTTTATAGTATGGAAGATGTGGAGGTATAGGTTAGGTTTAGAGGTTTAAGTCGGAGATTCATAGATGTTCTCAGCTCTGCTAGGACTGTTGATGATGTGGTTAGGTTTTAGGTGTTGATAGTAGCTCTACTATTGAAAACCCTAATTGCCATATGTTCTAATGGTGTTTATGCTATCATGTTACTGCTAAGAACTGCAGACTTACTAAACCTCATGAAGTCTTAGATCGTACTGACTGCCCTACTAGTAGTGTTTCCCCAGTAGCCCTACCACCTGACGTTAGAGTTCTAATCGATATTACGCTCTTCCCTAAATCTATAGTTTATGGTGGTGGGGGTGATGAAGGAACCCTACCTAAGTTCTCTTCTAAAGAGGTTGTAGAGATTGCTGGAGCCCCTACTATAGATGTTCCTAGTTAGATTTCACTAAATATTATGATTAAGCATTAAGGTTAGGACTAGCTTCACTAAACTGCGTTTCCCACCTACTAGTCCTGCGGAGATGACGTTGAGTTAGCTAATCAACATAGTTTACTCTAGGGCGTAGAGTTTGTTTAGCGTTTTCAGGCAGTAATTCTTTAAGGTTTTACTAGGAATTGTTAGGTGGGATGGTTTGTTATGCTTAGTAAGGTTGTTGGGGTTGAGGAGGTCTTAGGTCTTATTAAAGATGGTTCTACCGTCGTTATTTCCGGTTTTAATGTTGCTTTAAGTCCTGAGTACTTAGTTGTTAAGCTTTATGAGTTTTACGAGGTTAACGGATATCCTAAGGACTTATTAGTTGTTTGTGATGCGCTGCCTGCAGTTCCTGGTAGGGGCTTAGACGTAGTTGCTAGGAGGGTTTATGAGTGTGGGGATAGGAGGTTTTTAAGAGGTGTTTTAGCTCCCTACCCAGGTTTCTCACCATGGCTTCAGAGGTTAATTGCTGAGGAGTTTGTTGCTTATTACTCATGGCCTATAGGGATCGTTAGTTGGTGGTTAAGGGAAGTTGCATGCGGTAGGCCCGGGGTTATTTCGAAGGTTGGTTTAGGTACGTTCTTAGATCCTAGGGTTAGGGGTGGGTGTATGAATGGGTTAGCCCGTAGGAGGGGTGAGTGCGTGGTTAGGTTAGTTGAGATTAGCGGTGATGAGTACTTACTCTACGCAGCCCCTAAACCTGATGTGGGCTTAGTAAGGGGTACTACTGCTGATGAGTTAGGTAATTTAAGTCTTGAGTGGGAGGTCGCGTTAGGCACTACCTTAAATATAGCTCAAGCAGTTAAGGCCCAGCCGAATAGCGGGTTAGTCATAGCTCAGGTCTTAAGGGTTGCTAAGGCCTACACGCTTAGAGCTAGGGATGTACACGTACCCGGCCCGCTAGTAGATTACGTAGTAGTATCTCCTAAGGAGTACCACTGGCAGGTAAGTAGCTATGAGTACGACCCGAGGTTAAGCGGTGAGGTAATACCTCCTAAGAGTTATGTGAAGCCTATAGAGCTTAGCTATGAGAAGGTTGTAGGTAGGAGGGTACTGCTTGAGATGGTAGAGCTGATTAAGAGGTTGGGGAGACCTATAATTGTTAACTTAGGTGTAGGTATGCCAGCCATGGTTGCCTCAATAGCTGTTGAGGAAGGTGTTGAGAACTTCATACACCCAACAATTGAGTCAGGCCCTTGGGGAGGTATGATGTTACTACACACAGACTTCGGAGCCTCCGTAGGTCCGTACGCCATATTAAGTATGGCGGACCAATTTGCTAACTATGAAGGTGGGGTAGTAGACTGCGCATCACTAGGTTTTATGCAGGTTGATAGAGATGGTAACGTCAACCCATCATTCATACCCGGAGTTGTTACAGGTCCTGGAGGCTTCCCGGTAATTGCCTACGGCTCCCCGAGAATATACTTCGCAGGCTCATTCACAGCTGGTAAGAGGTTGATTAGAGTTGATAGTAATTCACGTAAGTTAGTCATAGAACGTGACGGTGATATAGTTAAATTCGTAAATAAGTTATATGAGGTGGTTTACAACGCTAGGTTAGGGCTTATGAGAGGGCAGGAAGTTAAGTACATGACTGAGAGATGCGTGTTTAGGCTAACTAATGAGGGGTTGGTACTTGAGGAAGTAGCTCCTGGAGTTGATGTTGATAGGGATATTATCAGTAGGATGGGATTTAAACCTGTGGTGAGTAGGGATGTTAGGGAGATGGATAGGAGGTTATTCAGTGAGGGGGTTATGGGCCTACTGGGTGAGATTAGAGGTACTGCCTAACCCCTTAACACCCTCCTACCCCTCCTACCGCCTTCCAAACCTTCTTCAGCAGCTCTTGAAATACGTTCAAGAACTCTCTTAGGCATCTTAACTATGAATACACCCCTATCTTCACATTCTAAACCACCGCCTAACGCCATACCCTTAATTAACTCGGTGGTTAACCTCCTCCCATCACCTACTGGGGCTACTATCACCCTATCGTTCTCATATATTAGAGATGATGTGGAATTACCTAAGAACTCGATGAATTCGTAGACATCAACGCCTAACTCCTTAAGAGTAACCCCTAACCTCTCCCCAAACTCCCTAGCTGATTTTAACAAATCATCACCTAGTGAATTACCTAACACATCTGCAGGTACGTATATGAAGTTAAATGATTTGAGGAAGTACTCAAATCTCTTCTCCGATAGGGCCCTAGGTGCGTAGTAACCCCTTCTCTCAAGCTCTACAGCCTCCTTAACTAACTTCCTAAAATATGAGACTAGGTTCATACCCCTACTAATAGCTACTGACCTCAACTCGCTGACTAACTCTCTATCCAAACCTACTGTCTTCCTACTCACCACTTAAACCGCCCTCAACAACAACGCTTATAAGACCTTTAGAAAACTCTAAATTACTTAACTTAAGCTCCATAGACCTAGCTAACTCCTCAATAACACATCTAGCTATTAAGGTAGCTCTTAAGGATTGGTTAGGTGATGAAGCAACTACCTTAAACCTATTCCCTAAACTCACAACATCTACGTTCATATCAGGTAACCAGATGTTTAAAACCCTCCTCAACTCATATACTGAAGAACCTCTCTTAACCTTAGCTAATAATCCATACCAGGAAGCAATCCTCCTCACCTCGTTGACCAACTCATTGAAAACCTCCTCACCAACCTGATCTAACAACCTATAAACAAAGTTCGTAGGGAGTAAAACACCTGAAACCCTCCTAATATCCTCAATAGCGTCAACATCAACTAACATATCAAGAACACTACCTCTATACTTCATAACCCTAACAACCTCACTTAAAACCCTCTCAATAAAATCCCTTAGAGGAATTCCATCCCTCTCAGCAATCTTAACAGCCTCTAAAATCAAGTCCTCAGATATAGGTATGAACCTCTTACTACTCGACATAACCATACCTAAGTGTACAATACCGTAGGGTAATATTTAAATCTATACTGATGTATTTAATAGTGCTCAGCAGAACATCGTAAGAAGTCGACCATACCTCATAAAGATTAAAGCATTAACTCAGATAAATCAGGCTTAAGAACCGTTATGGGATTCATAGATTTTCATCCCTCCCCCTCACCTCTATGGTTAGAGGTTCATTAAGAGCTTTCTGAGGTAACGGAATCCCCTCATCCTGAGTAGGTTTAAACATGCAATTACGTCTCTATAGTATTCATACCCATGTTCTCCGCATCTCAATAGCCTACGCCCATTCGATGCTAGCTTCCCACCACATATCAGGCATAGGCTTGAGGCATACTCATCAAAATAAACCGATATGAACACCTATAAAAACTATCTATTCGGGAACTGCGATGAACCCTTAAACATTAATGAGTCCATCATACTAAAAAAGTGTTTATTCCTAAAAACTAAACCTACATATCAGCTTAAGATATTAGTCTTTCTTAGCCCTCATCAGTAGGTCAACAATATCTAATACCTCAATCTCTAAACCTTCGCTCCTAGCAGCTGTTTCTAAAGTCATCTTACAGCTAGGGCATGCGCTAACCAACAATTTAACGTCTTTAGGCATATTCCCCAGCCTAAGCGATGCTACCCTATAAGCTCTATCCATATGAAGTACCTGGTATAGGCCCCCACCACCGCAGCAGTTACTTTCTAATTTATTCCCATTCATCTCAACTAGTTTTACTCCTTCTATTTTGTTTATTATTTTTCTTGGTTCTTCTACTATCTTCATATGTCTTCCTAGCTCGCATGGGTCGTG
>CALEDH010000017.1 GCA_937949785.1 uncultured Sulfolobales archaeon
CTTCTCTATCATCTTGAAATCTACCCCATTTGGGATAATCCGTACTTCCCCTCTGACACCTATTCTCTTCAACTCTCTTTCAGTCCCCTTGGAAACTGCAATGTTATTCTCAGTTAATTTTGCAACTAGCCTTTCCACACATAAGCCAAAGAATCCCCTCTTCCCTAAATACTCAAACCAATAATCACCCCAAACCTCATGCCAAGTTATGACGAGTTTTGAGTTTTGTAAGAGAGAACGTGCTTTCGCAGAAAAACAGTGGAAATAAGGAAATTCCTGAGAATCAATGATGTCGAAATCGCCCTTCAACTCTATAAGGGTTTTAATTCCAAAGTAAAGCCCCTCTCCTACCGATCTCTTCCCATCGATGTAAAGGTTGTCCCAATCTCCCATTCCATGGAATCTTATTCCATCCCTTACGATTTCCTTCTCTTCATCCCACCACTTTAATCCGAACCAATGAACCTCGTGCCCTCTCTCGGCTAACCTTTTTGAGATCTCGTATACTCTCTTCTCAACACCACCCTTTACCCATGGGTAAACCGCGTCGTAGATGTAAGCGATTCTCATTGCCTACAATTCTCAAGCGTTTCTTCGTTGTTCTTCACCGGAATGACTATTGAAACCTTAGACATTTTTAGAAGTCTTCAGATTCTCAGTGCTTTGCTTTCTTGATACGATTAAGACCCTATAGCTAATGCCCGGAAATTTCGCGAAGAATTTATCCAAAGCCCCGATCAGCCTTTTAAACTTCATATTCTTTGGAAGTTGAGCGCAGGACCCCTTTACCTTTAAGATTTTGAAGCCGTGGATTTTAAGCAGTTCTTTTAAAGTTCTTAGAGTGAAGTGTCTTATGTGGTCTGGAGCAGCTCCCTTTGCAGCGCATAGCCAATGTCCGACTTGAGCTTCTAAACTGACTACAATAGAAAAAGGCTGATAACCTAAAAGTAAAGCAACTCTGTTATGTATTGAAGCTAGATTAGGTGTTGTTAGGATGAAAATTCCTTGAGGCTTTAAAACTCTGTAAACTTCGTTGAGGAAGTGGTCTGGGTCAAATAGGTGTTCTATTATTTCTCCTGCGAAGACTGCGTCGAAGAAGTTTTCCTTAAACGGGAAGTCTTCTATGTCTACGTCGAGCTGGTAGCATTTAATTCCATTTCTTCTCGCCATCTCAACCCCTTTTTCTGAGATCTCTATCCCGTAGACCTCCTTTGCCCCGCAAGCTTCTCCTATGAGTTTAGAGAAGTTTCCATCACCGCAACCGACATCTAAAATCCTCTCAAACTTATATTTTGAAAATATATCTAATACCTTCCTATGCCTATCTTCTAGCTCTTCATAGCTCCTCGGAGTTATTCCAACATACTTATCAATGAATTTCCTCTTCAACCTAATACCCCCTACTAATTTCACGTATCCCCTCGACCAGTCCTTCACACGGGTAAACGGTGTCGTAAGTGTTGGTAGTCCTCATTTACGCTATGGTTTTACTTTTCATGAGAATTTACTTTAATTAGGATTAAGCGGCTTAGATCGGTTGTGGTTTTATTGGATGGTTGTTAGGCAGTTCTGTAGGTTTTAGCTTTTACGTTCTTCTCTGCTCTGCTATTAGTTTTAGTATGAATGATGCGAAGAATATCTGAAGTCCTACTGCTATTAGGGTTAGGCATGAGATGCTGTAGATTATTGGGGGGAGGTTCTTAAAGCCGCTGTTAACCCATTCCCACCCTATTTGTAGGGCCCATAGTAAGCCTATAGTGAATATTATGATTCCTATAGCTGTGGTCTTCTCTATGGTTGGGCTCTGCATGTTTCTCTCTCCTAGTAGTATGCTGGTGAAGAGGCCGAAGAATATTAGTTGGAGGCCTGAGATTATTAGTAGGCTACCTGCTATGGATGTGTGGATTCCGGGTGAGAATCCTAGGTGGATGCGGAGGGCGGCTGCTGTGATTAGAATTGTTCCAAGGGTTATGAACGATATTCCTGGGTATATGTAGAGATGTTTAGGTGTGTTTATCAACATGAATTTAAGGTGTCTCCACCCATCTGAGAGTGAGGATAGCTTAGATCTAGAACCCCTCCTCCTATAGTAACTTATAGGTACCTCCCCCACCCTCAACCCCTTCCTAACCGCCTCTACAAGCATCTCAGATGCGAATTCCATCCCATCACTTCTAAGCTCTAACTTCTCAAGAGCTTCACCAGTAATTGCTCGAAATCCTGAATGAGCATCTGAGATCCCAGCTTTAAAGAATAGGTTTAGAAACCATGTTAGGAGTGGGTTACCTACATATCTATGGAGCCAGGGCATAGCTCCCACCTCCATCCACCCCCTCAACCTACTCCCAATAACTACATCAGCCTCCCCACTCATTAATGGCTTTAAGAGCTTCGGCATCTCTGAGAAATCATATGTATTATCAGCATCCCCAATAACTACGTACTTCGGATATCCCCCATACTTCTCCTTTAAGTACTTAAAGGCATACCTATATGCGTAACCGTAACCCAGCCTATCAGGGGTGATGACATCAGCCCCCATCTCCCTAGCAATTAAGGGGGTCTCATCATCAGAGTTATCTGCTACTATTACCACACCTCTTAGTCTGAGTTCCTTAAAAACATCCATTATCTTAGATATGCATATACCTATAGTCTCCTCCTCGTTCTTCGACGGTAGGACTACAGCTATATCTACTGACCTCATCGTCTTAGATGTTCTAAACTACGTATAAATCCTAAGTCAGTAGCTCTCATAGCTAACCACTTACCAACCTATTAAGCACTACCCCACCTAGGACGTACTGATATCCAGAGATGTAACGTCCTATAGGGATCTTCAACACCATCCCTGTAGAGGAGGAATTCAAGCTTCATCCTCTCACCAACCTTCTGAGGTGTGAAGGTAAATAATCCCTCCCACCTCCCCCCATGACTTAACGTAATACCATCTATAACTGCTATTACCTCACCATCTAACCTAACAACAACTCTATAGGATACAACTTCATACTCATGGTTAACTACACCGATTATAACAGTCCCATTCCTACCGAGCGTTAAGTTTGTTGGGTAGCCCTCCGCCCTCCCCCGAGGGCCTAAGATGTAGAACTCTGTAAACCTCTCACCAACCTTCGGGGATAAGGCGATGTATATAGTTGCACCTACAGCAAGTACTAAGCAGACTAGTAAGACTATCCTCACAGCCTTGTTAAGTACTTCCCTCACCCCCTCAACCATTTCTAAACAGAGACTCTATATAGTTGAGCCCTTAGCTACAGTCCCCGCATTACCTCAAACTTTCTCAGTAAGTAAACCATGCAGTATTCTATGATTAGATGACTGTATTCGTAGCTGGATTAGCTCTCCTTAAATCCTTACTGACCACTTCTCTATATAGGGTTTGACTTAACTCCCTCCTTATCATACCTTCTAAGCATATAACGTGAACTTATGTAAGCTCATCAGCAACTGAAACTCCTATATTTAAGGAGGATTATACCAATCACTCCATCCAATAGTTTGAAAGACTTACAGCCCCTATCCCGTAGAGTTCATTATCTCATAACTACTCTATCAATTTTATTAGGCGTTTCCACTAATATTGGACATCTTAAAATTAGGGGTATGTAGAATTTCATAGTTACTCACAGAGTCTGAGCCAGTGACGAGGAATATCATCGGAGAACACTTCTCAAAGTATAGTACTTACTTAGAAGGGAGGAAGTGGCTAATATGACTGTTATTATGAAGCCCTCACTAGTGAGGAGTGGTGTGTCTAAGTACTGGAAGTATGTGAAGTCTATTGGTTTAACATAAACTCCTGGTGATATGTAGACCTGCACGCCCTCCACTATCCTAACCCTGCTGTTAAGGCTTATGAAGAACGATTGTTGAGTTATTGTCGGAGGATTGGTATGTAGGTTGTTAATAGGTTGAGTAGGAGGTGGCTAATTAGAGCTAATGTAGTGAGGGATGTAAGGCCTAAGAGTTTAGGTCTTAAAGTCTTAGTAAGTATTAGTATAACCCCACATAATGTTAGAGTAGTAATTACTGAGTGAGTCTAAGACCTATGAATACCCACCAGTACGTCTAAATCTGGTAGGATAGCTATTAAGGAGAGTAGTAAGGCCTCCTTAGGACTCCTAAAGTAGGAGGAAGGTGTGGATGGTATTGTGAGGTGTGGTAAGAGCTCACTCATATAGACTACGTTTCTAGAGTTATTATTGTAGGGTTGAATACTTAATCATATTTCTACCTATCTAGAAATCTAAATATTGGTGGGTTATTTAGGTATGATATGCCGAGGAGTAAGAGCTTATCCACAGAGTCTACCACTGCCTTAGATTCCTTTCTTAACGTTATGAGGAGTCCGTAGAGTATTGCACTACCCCTAATAGTATTTAACTCTATGTAGAGTAGTAATTCCCTAACAACCCTCTTAAGAGACTCTGACCTAATAACCCCCCTCCAAAAGGTTAAAGCCCTCAGTAATGCCCTAGACTCAGGACTTATAAACCTCCAAACACCTAACCTAATAGCCTTCAACACACACCTCCTAATAACACCGCAGTTTAACTTAGGTAGTAATGTCTTAGTCAGAAACTCCTTAGCCTTTAAATCTAGGGAGTTAAACACCTCTTGAAGGGGGTTCGACTTCAATTCCAGACCTTACTATAATATGGTAGGTCAGATTTTATAAGTCTTAATAGATAGAGGGCTGGAAATCCTAGAGATATTAGGGTTAAACAGGTTTGAATGAAAAATTTAAAAGATATTATTAGAAATAGCATTGGTGTAGGGCCCGTCGTCTAGCCTGGTTAGGACGCCGCCCTTACGAGGCGGAGGTCCTGGGTTCAAATCCCAGCGGGCCCACTACAACCTCCTTAGGAATTACCGTATCTAAGGTCGGTCTTAGTAGATGTTTTTATTAGATTTGAGATCTAGTTTAGTAGGGGTTTGAGGTGCCTAAGGTAGTGGTTGAGTTGCCTTACGATATTTTAGAGAGGATTGTTAAGGCCTATCCGGGGATGCTTGTTGAGGAGGCTGTTAGGAGGTTTATATTAGACTCTGTGGGCGGTGGGGTTAGGGCAGCTCAGCCTGCTGAGTTGCAGGTAGATTCTAGTAGGATTCAGAGGATTATTCAGGATATGGTTAACCCATTCACAGCTAAGGTTGACGACATGCTTAGGAGGTTGGGAAGCATTACTGAACTACTAGACAGTCTCTCAGATAGGGTTAGAGGTCTTGAGGAGGAGGTTAAGTCTATTAAGGAGGGTTCTGGGGTTCAAGTAGTTAAGCAGCCTCCTAAGGAGGTTAGGAAGTCAGCTATAGATGTACTTAAAGATCAGAAGGTAATGTATGAGAAAGACATAGCTTCTAAGATTAGGAATAGGGACGCGTTCTTCGATAGGTTGAGGAGGGATGGAGCTGTGGTGATTGAGGCGAAGGGTCAGAGAGTAGCGGTTGAGCCAAACTACTTCAAAGAATTTAAGGCCCTACTAGAATCTCTAAGCACGAGTAACGAGTCTGAGATTAAGGAGAGGTTAGGTAGGGTAGGCCATAACCTACTTAAGACTCTATGGGAGGGGGGAGTTATATACTACGACTCAATTAATAGGAAGTGGAGGTTTGCAGAGGGAGCTTAGTTAGAGGTTTAATTAATGTTTAAAAACTATTAATTTAGAGGAGTACCTCACCCTCCTTCCCTATACTTGAGTTAACCTCCTTATAGGGTAGGATAATAGTGTTCTTAGGGATTAGGACTTCATCCTTAATGATTACTTCATCCCCAATAACAGATTCAGCCTCAATCCTAACCCACTTACCTATTAATGTACGCTCACCTATTAACGAGTTATCTATTAAGGTACCTTCATCAACTATTACGTTGTTGAAGAGTAAGCTCTTCTTAATCCTCACAGCCGACCCCACCGTAGAATTACTGCCTATGATGGTGTAGGGGCCGACCCTACATAGCTTACCGAGCCTTACATTAGATGAGATGTAGGACGGCTGCATGACCTCAGCGCCGTTAACCTCTGACGTACTATCCACATATCCTTCTGGGTAGTAGTGTTTTAAGGCCTCAAAATTGGCTTTAAGGTAGTCTGAAGGCAATCCAATATCTAACCATATACCACTATGTTCGTAGGCATATAGTACCTCATCACCAGCAAGCTTCGGCAGGACATCCTTCGCTAACTTCGAATAAGATTCCGATATGTAGTTCAGGACTTCAGGTTCGAAGACGTAAACACCTGCGTTAACTATGTTAGAAATAGTTCTCTCCTTCGGAGGCTTCTCAACAAACTTAATTACCTTACCATAATCATCATATACTACAACACCATATCTAGACGGGTCCTCAACCCTGGTAACCACCATAGTTGCTAAACCACCGCACTTCTTATGAAACCTAATCACCTCACCGAGATCTATGTTTGAGAAGACATCCCCGTATACGACTAGGAATGTTGAGTTAAGACCGTATAACTTATCAATTAGTTTTAGAGGGCCTGCATCACCTAAAGGCCTAACCTCCTCAGCGAAGGATATCCTCACCCCGTAATTGCTACTACTGTTGAAGTACCTCTTAACAGCGTCTGCTAAGTACCTCACAGATATTACTACCTCATCACAATTAATCTTAGCCAACTCCCTCACAATAAAATCTATTAACGGCCTATCCAGTATTGGTAGTAGCGGTTTAGGCCTGGTAAGTGTTAGCGGTCTCAGCCTGGTGGCAAACCCACCGGCCAGTACGACAGCCCTCATACTACAGGTAAGACCTCCTAATCACTAATTACCTCAGACATAAAAAACCTAACCTCAATGCTAGACGATGAAGTAGAATAGCATTGTGAGGATTAACGTTATGAGGGTGCTTGGCAGTAAGTACCTATATATGTTGCTTAGGTGGGTTTTGAAGAACCTGAGGGTGAGTACTAAGCAGAGATGTGATGGTGATATCATATATCCTAGGTATGTGATGACTAATGTTAGGCTTACGAACTTAACCTCCGGGGCTACGCTGACGATTAGAGGTACTGTAACTGCTAGAGCGCCTGTCGGAATACCTAACATAAATCCTAACACAGCTGATACGAGGATTATCGACATGGTTAGTAGTGTTGACTGGGAGTCGCTGAATAAGGATACGAACATCGTTGGAAAACCGCTTAACACTAATACCTCACGGACTGAAAGCGCTGCGTAGGAAGTTACGATGACCATACCTACATCTCTGTTGAAAATTGACTTAGTAAGTACTGAGGCCTTAGGCCTCACCAACGATATTAAAGTAAGTACCCCTATTAAAGTAGATATGACGACGTTAATACCTAAGACCACTACGAAGACAGATATGATGAGAGGTGCTATGAAGATTAGAGTGCGGTGCGGCTCATTAACCATGCTGGTAGGCCCGCTCCTTAAGTTCTTATATACCGGTGTGAAGCCTACGGCATACATGATTAGGGCTAACGGTATATTGTATAGAGCTATTTGAACTACGTCAAAACCTGATAGAGCTGCTGTTAAGATAATTATCTGGGTTAGCGGGTATATAGGAGCTATTAGATGTCTAAACCATACGTTAACATATGCTGCCTTATCATTACCTAACGATATCTTATTAGATATCTCCGAAACTAGTGGGGCTGACATCAACGCACCCCCAGGTACTGGTAGGAAGCCGAATAAAGCAGGTATTAATGTAATAGCTACCCAGGTCTTCTTAAGAACTGCCATTATAGCATTGCTTAACCTAGTAATTATGCCTGACTCCCTGTAAATATTAGCCATCACAGCGATAACTGCGCTGGCTATGATCACATCTACGTTTATAGGCCTTATAATTGTTTGGTAGTATGCTAGTGGTATTTGAGGTGGGTTTAAAGTAAGTACTGCAAGTGTAAGTGATGCTGTGAGTAATGATATGGCTAGGTTTACCTTACGGTAGAGTAGTGTGAAGAGGAGGATGATTGCGATTACCGTAGCATGTAGGGGGTTGAGCATCATTGCCTTAACCTCCATATACGGCAGGCTTGACAACTTACTACTAATATTCTCAGCTTAAAAATCTGTTGTTTAAGATCTGTGAGGTTGGTAAGATGTTTAGAACACCCTTCATATCTACGGCAGACCTAGTTGTGTCTGAACACCCAATAGCATCTGTAATAGGTGCTAGGATCTTAAACTCCGGCGGTAACGCTATTGATGCAGCGGTAGCTACTTCATTCGCCTTAAGCGTCCTACAACCACAGTTAAGCGGTTTAGGAGGGGACTACTTCGCACTTATCTATAAGGCTGATGAGGGTAGGGTTTACTTCATAAACGGTAGTGGTTACTCCTCTAAAACTATTAGTGCAGACCTCCTAAGGTCTTTAGGGGTTAAGGAGATAAGTCCGAACTCCCCACATAGTGTCACAGTTCCAGGCATGGTTGACGCCCTCCACAACATGTGGGGGAGGTTTGGAGCTCTGGAGTGGGGGGAGTTAGTAAGGCCTGCAGCGGGCTTAGCAATTAACGGGTTCCCCATGTACCCATCATTAGTTAGAGCTATTGAGAGTAACTACGAATTACTTATACGTGATGAGGGGTCGAAGACTACCTACTTAACATCTGAGTTAGGGGTTGGAAATGTGGTTAAGTTTAAGAACTTAGGTAGGGCCTTAGAACTAATAGCTGAGGACTACAGGAACTTCTACGAGGGTGATATAGCGGAGGCATTAGTTAACTACCTAACAAGTAGGGGAGGGTTTATGGATATAAGCGATTTAAGGGATTATAAGTCCTTCTGGGACAAGCCGATTAAAACCACGTACAGGGATTACCAAGTCTTTGAGACCCCGCCAAACACTCAGGGAATCACAACACTACACCTACTACGACTACTCTCAGATATTAACGTGGGGGGTTTAGGGGTGCTTAGCTATGAGAGGATTAAGACGTTCTTCAAGTACTTTAAGGCAGCCTACCTTATTAGAGATAGATACGTAGGTGACCCTAGATACGTTTCCAAGGACTTACTAGGCGATGAGGTTATTAAGGAGCTAACGGCTGCGTTAGATGATGTAACTCCGCAGAGGGTTAGACCAGCTGTAGGTGATACGACGTACTACGTAGTATGTGATGGGGACGGTAACGTGGTTTCAGGGATTCAAAGCGTTTTCTACGCCTTCGGCTCAGGAATTACAGAACCTAAATACGGCATCACGTTAAATTGTAGGGGTTGCTCATTCAACTTAAGTAGAGGTGATGTCAACGAACTAGCTCCGAGGAAGTACCCATTCCACACACTATCATCTACTATAATCTTAGACCGCGGCAACTCCTTAAGGTGGGCTTTAGGCACTTCAGGAGGTCACTACAGACCTCAAATCCACGTAGAATTGATCACCAATCTAATAGACTACGGGTTAGACCTTCAGGGAGCTGTAGAACTACCTAGGTTTCTATGGGACCCCAGCACTAACGAGTTAGTCGTTGAGGAAGGCTTTGAAATACCTGAAAACCACACTCATGTAAAGACTGTTAAGTATCCGAGTAGGTTAGGCGTCGCAGCTGTCTTAGAGATTAGAAGTAACGTTAGAGGTAGGAATATTAAGCTTGGGGCATCAGATATTAGGGGTGATGGACTCGCTCTCAGTCTTAAGCCCACTTAAGGATATGTACGTAGGTGGGATGCCTAAACCTAAGGAATACGTAGTGGCGTTAATACCTGGCGACGGCATAGGCCCTGAACTAACTACAGCTACATTAGAAGTCGTTAAGAAGGTATCGGAGGTGTACGGAGTCAGTATCAACATAGTGTATGCGGAGGCCGGGGACAACGCGTTAAGTAGGTACGGTCAGGCACTGCCTGAGCGAAGCCTTAACATCATAAAGAACTCACATACATGTCTTAAAGCACCTGTAGGTGAGACATCAGCGGACGTCATAGTTAGGCTTAGGATGATGTTCGACTTATTCGCCAACATAAGGCCTGTGAAGGCATATCCCAACACGCAGGCCTTAAGAAATGACATCGACATGGTTGTCATCAGGGAGAATACTGAAGACCTGTATAAGGGCTTAGAACTCACCGTAGGTAGTAATACCGCAATAGCTTTAAGGGTCATAACTTATGAGGCTTCTAGGAGGGTTGCTGAGGTAGCCTTTAAACTAGCATCTGGGAGGAGGAAGAAGGTAACCGCAGTACATAAGTCAAACGTGCTTAAAACTACGTGCGGCCTATTCGCTAGGGCATGTAGGGATGTAGCGAGTAAGTACTCAGAAGTAGTTTATGAGGAGTCCTACGTCGATGCATGCGCAGCTAATTTAGTGAGGAAGCCGCAATCATTTGACGTGATCGTAACTACGAACATGTTCGGGGACATCCTCTCAGATGAGGCAGCTCAGGTAGCCGGTAGTCTAGGCCTAGCACCATCATGTAATTTAGGGTATAACTACGCTATATTCGAACCAATACACGGCGCTGCATTCGACATAGCCGGTAAGAACATCGCGAACCCGATATCAATGATACTATCAACTGCACTCATGTTTGAGTGGTTAGGCGCTAGGTATGGCGATGACCCATGCGTTAAAGCATCTGAATCAATTAATAACGCGGTCTACAAGGTACTCCAAGAAGGCACTACCCTAACACAGGACTTAGGAGGTTCGGCAAAGACCTACGAAGTAGCTAAGGCCATAGCCACTAAGATAACGTGAGGGCTTAGGAACTTTTCACTAATAGAAACTTAGTAGGGATACCTAAACGCTTTAACAGATAAGTTGTTAGAGTAGAACCCGTTAATCAACTACCCTCCTCACATCCCTAGTAAGCACTCTAAACATGACGAACCACGGAGTATCTATAGATGCAAGCAATACCTTCGCATACGTACCATACCACACCATATCCCACACAACCCCCCATGGAAGTAGGTATGCGAAGGCCGTTGGGAAGAACACCAAGCTATCGACAAACATGTTTATTAGGTCGGTGCTTAACGACCTAAACACAGCGAACTTAACTATACTCCTACCACTAACTTCAAACCTATAAACCCTCCTCTTAATCTCAGCAAACACCGTAGCGTCTAAGAACTCAGCTACTAGGAAAGCTGTATACGATGCTAACACTATCCTAGGAGTCTGCAACATGAAGTAGTTCCAAGCATCGTTTAAACCAACCAACCACGGGGCTGGAGGGACTGTGGAGAGCATGAATATGAAGGCTGAAACCATAACATTAGCCATAAACGCGAGGACTATCGCTATGTAAGTCATCCTCCTCCCATAAATCTCATTAATCATATCAATTAACTGAGCCACGAATGGAAACGTTATAGTACCACCTGAAACTACGATAGGTATTAATATGTAGAACTCACTAATCCTAGAAGCTAGGATATTAGAAGCTAAGATATAAGTCACATAAAACAACATAAGTACTGGATAGCCAAGTAAATCCCTATACCTCCTAACAAGCCAAGAACCAACTAACGTCGACACCGTCAGCCCAACACCCCAAAACAGGAACACCAATAACATCAGCAACCCCTAAGCTAACTAAGCTATATGTAACTTCCTTAAAATGTCTTAATTAATAACACCTAAAGTAGGTGTTAACATCGATAATCTCATGGAGGAATTAGAAAAGCTGTGGAGATTATAGAGGACACAGATGTTAAGGTAGGGATTTTAAGGCATCTAAGGATATGTTAATAAACAGTTTCTATTTCTAGAGATAAGAAAGATGCTTAGAATTATGTAGGGAACTCTGTATAAAACCTCATTCCATTAACCTCTTACTCTTAGAGATAACTACTATGTGTGGGTATGGTATGGTCTCACCGAGATTTGTAAACTATATAGTAAGTGAGGTAAGAATTGGCCGTATGAGCCCTCAGGCAGGAGCGGTCTTACTAGCACGTCAGTGTCCATGCGGAATATTTAACGTTGAAAAGGCTGAGATGTTATTGAGGGAATTATCGAATATTAGATGAAGGTAGTTTAAATATGTCTTTTGTTGA
>CALEDH010000018.1 GCA_937949785.1 uncultured Sulfolobales archaeon
TATCTCAGGTTTCTCTATCTCTAGCGGTGCGTCGATTAAGGCTATCTTAGCCTTCTCAACCCTCTTAGGCATACCTGGGTGAACTACCTCCTTATCTAAAACCACACCGTAAATCAGCTGGGAATCAGCTAGTGAAGCACCATGCTTCTTAATTATCTGTATATTATCTAAGTCTACGTACCACTTATCGCCCCTTAATTCAGCAACCTGCTTTACAGCCCTAACCGCGATCTTCGCAAACGATTCCCTGACCCCATGCACTGCCTTACTCGTCAGCGCGGTTGAAGCAATACGTGCTAGTAATTCTTCATCATCAATGTTTACTGATTTAGCAATACCATTTGCATAACTCATAGCGTTTTCCAACGCCTTCTTATACCCGCTAATAATAATGGTTGGGTGAACGTCTTTAGCAAGTAGTTCTACAGCATTTTTCAGTAGTTCACCAGCGAATATTACTGCGGTCTTAGTACCATCACCAACTTCGTCGTCCTGACTCTTAGCTATTTGAACTAACATCTTAGCAGCTGGGTGTTGCACATCCATTTTATCTAATATGGTTGCTCCGTCATTAGTTATGGTTACATCACCTAACGTATCAACTAACATCTTATCCATCCCTCTAGGTCCGTATGTGGTTCTCAACATTTCAGCAATAGTTACGGCGGCCATCACATTAGTCCTCAAAGCATCCGCACCAGTAGTCCTACTACTACCTTCTTTGAGTATTAAAACCGGTATTCCAGTCGGTCCTACAGCCCCTACAACTTGACCACTCTGACTCATACTCTAATCCCTTGAATTCTATTTCGGTGACTTCTATATAAGCTTTAATGAATAATACCCTCAGCATCCTCACAAGTAGGTTAATAAACATATTTAAGGCAGTGATTAAACTCATGTCTTAGGGGTTGAGGTTGGGTAAGGTAAGGACATCGTCTGTGAAGAGGACAGCTGAGAAGCTGTTTGAACTACATCAAAATAAAGTAACTACAGACTATAATTCAAATAAGGAGTTAGTGAAGGCCAACGTTTACGTGAAGTCCAAGAAATTAAGGAATCAAATAGCTGGATATCTAACACGTCTAGCTAAAATTAAGTTAAGTAGTAGTGCCCAGGCTCAGGGTCAGTGATTTTGAAAGTAATCGTAGAGCTCTTAGGCGTTCTACGCCGTGAATTAGATTCAAGTAAAGTTGAAGTAAGTTTAGAAGGGCTTAAGGTATGTAGGTTAGGGGATCTACTTAAATACTTACTAAGGTTATACCCTAAGATGTCTTCAGCTATAAACGGTGATGGAACGTTAAATACTTCCTATGTGGTTTTCGTAAATGATGTTGACTTCATGGTGGTTGGTGGGTATGATTATGAGGTTAGAGACGGCGATAAGATAACCTTCATACCTATAAGTCATGGAGGCTTACATACTGGTAATTTTAAGGAGGTGTTAGGTAAGTTGTATGAGGATTTAAGTAGGATGAGGTTATCATTACGTGAATTATGTTGTGAGGATGCCTTAACACTTATAAGAGATATAGATAGGATGCAGGTTGATGGCTGCATCACTCAGATATTGCCGTCAACACTTATTATGTCTGATAAGCAACTCCTACTCGCATCACTACTCACATTTAAAGCTATTGAGGGGGGGAAAAGCATAAGTAGGAAGCCTTACATAGAGTTCTTACTTAGACTCTTCTCTAAAAGGCAGATAAACGAGGTTATCAACATGCTTAAAACGATTAAATCAGATAGCTATCTCTTAATAAGGGTGTGTAAGGGGGCTGAGGTCTTAGCCAGATCATCACACCCCACATATCCTGAAGTAAATCCTTCAGATTTATTTAAGAGGTATAACGTTAAATATATATATGACTTAATTAGGGTCTACGACATCGTAGGTGAGGTAGGCCTAGATCTCAATAGGGTTCACTCACTTATACTCACTAAGATCTCATTATTTAATATCACTTCATAATCAAGTACGTATAATTAAAATATAATGTTTAAATATTTAAGAACGAGTTTGTAATGGTGTGGAGTTGATGAACTTAGATGTTGTTAAGAGGTTGATTAACAATGCGAGAGAGGAGGGGAGGTATAAGTTGCTTGAACATGAAGCCTACGAAGTGCTTAGAGTTTACGGACTCCCGCTACCTAATGCTGGGCTAGCTAAGGACGTTGAGGACGCTGTTGAACTATCTGAGAAGATAGGGTATCCAGTGGTCCTTAAGGTTGTGAGTCCTGATATAGTTCATAAGTCAGATGTTGGCGGCGTGGTTATAGGGTTGAACAACCCCTCAGAAGTTAGAAACGCGTTTAACATGATTCTTAAGAACGTTAGTATGAGGACCCCTAACGCTAAGGTCTACGGAATATTAATTCAGGAAATGGTTCCTAGCGGATTAGAGGTCATCGTCGGTTCAACTAGGGACCCGACCTTCGGCCCACTCATCCTATTCGGATTAGGTGGGATTTTCGTTGAGGTTTTAAGAGATGTGAGCTTCCGCATCGTACCCCTAACCCACTACGACGCTGAAACGATGATCAGTGAGATTAAATCAGCTAAAATACTTGAGGGCTATAGAGGGCAGGCACCGAGAGATAAGGAAGCCCTAATTGATATATTAATTAAGCTATCTAAATTCGTTGAGAGCGTTAATGAAGTTAAGGACGTTGACCTCAACCCAGTAATGCTTTATGAAGTAGGTAAGGGAGCTAAAATAGCTGATGCTAGGGTAATATTAGGGTAGTAGTCCTCATGACCGAAGAAGAACTAATTAAACATATTAGTGAGTTAAGAGATGAGTTAAAGAAGTTAGAAGAACTTAAGTTAAGCGTTAGGGATAGGATAAACGAGTTAAAGAAGTTGAAGTCAAAGCACTTAGAGACCATTAAGACGTATAGAGATAAGGTTGAGGAGATTAGGAGGGAATTAAACGAACTAGAGAGTAGGAAGAAAGAATTAATAGTTAAGAGGAGGGAAATAATCAGTGGGTTAAGAAGTTTAAAGAACGAATTCTTCAGTAGGAGGAAAGAACTCGATGAGGTAAGTTCTTTCGGTAAGGTCCCAGTAGATTCTATAAGGAGGAAGATAGATTCTATGGAGTGGAAAATTATAACAGAGTCCTTACCACTACAAGAAGAAAATAGGATTATAAGGGAGATAGGTAGGTTGGAGGGGATGTTAAATAAGGCTCTAGAGGCTAGGAAATTAAGCGGTGAGCTATTAGATCTCAGAGCTCAGATCTCATCGCTAACATATGAATTAAGTAGTTTAAATGATGAGATCGATAAGCTTACTTCAGAGATAAACTCACGTAGAGAGGATATATCGAATATAAATAAGAGTAGGGAGGAGATTAAGCGTAAGCTTGATGAAGTAAATGATGAGATCCGGAAACTAGTTCAGGAATTAATAAGCGCGTCAATTAAGATTAAGGAATTAAGAGAGAAGTACGCATCCTTAAATCAGAAGTTAAGGGAAGTCAGAATAGTTAGGGCTAAGCAGGTTGAGGAGAAAATCATTGAGGAGAAGAGGAAGCTGGTAGATGAGAAGAGGAAGAAGGGTGAGAGACTTACATTAGAGGATCTTAAGATACTTTACGGAGAATACCATGAGTAGTTCTAATAGGATAGCTGTAATAGCTGTAGACTTCGACAATGATGTTGGTAAACTAGGCGTTAAAACCCCGATCATAGGATATGAGAACGTACTTAGAATAGCCAACGAATATGCGTTATCATATCCTCAGGACTCGGATTTGAACGTCATCTTCACGGCGTTGAAACTCTATAACGATTTAAGTAGGTCTGAAAATCCTTCAGTTGAGGTCACATTGATAGCCGGTGATGAAAGTTCCTCCTCTAAGGCAGGTATTAAGATTAGTAAGGAGTTAGACGACCTACTGAGTTTAGTTAAGGTTAATGATGTCATAGTAGTTGTTGACAGTGTTGAAGATGAGAAAGTTCTGCCGATAATACAATCTAAGGTTAACGTGGTAGGTGTTGAGAGAGTTATCGTTGAGCAGTTAAGAGGTGTTGAGGAAACATACGTGCTTTTAGGAAAGTATTTAAGGAAGGTATTAGAAGAACGTAGGTTCTCTAAAATATTCCTAGGTTTTCCAGGCATCCTAATTTTTATATACTCGGTTTTCCTGACGGCTGGTTTAGTTACCTACGTATCTCACGTTATTTTAGTGCTGATAGCCACTTTACTCATATTTAAGGGGTTCGGGTTCGATGAGGGTGTTAGCAAGTGGTGGCGTATGTCACCAATCACTAGGATATCATTAATCCTCACCACAATTTCAGTAACTATGATTGGGATAATGTTCTACATGACCTTAGCCTCCATCAACTACAAATATGACATAAACTCCATAATTTTATATGTCAGTAATACAGTACCTTTCTTCCTACTTTCTTTAATCCCATTACTTGTAGGGAGATTAACTTTAAGAATCCTTAGGAGAAGTATTAGGATTTGGAGGGATTTAATAGCATTAGCGGTACTCCTTATATTCCATAAGTTCATAACAGGTATCTTAGATGCTATGAAGGCTCTTCAACCAACAGATATCCAGCAGGTAATGATGATCTTAAGCGAATATAATACTATCAGCACGTTATTCTCGTATATAATAATAGTGATGAGCGTGAGTGCAGTCCTATACATAATCGAGAAGAAGTTTACCTAAAACTACGCGCTAGGCTACTTACCAAACCTCCTCTCCCTCATCTGGTACGACCTAATAGCTCTCCACAAATCGATCTTCCTGAACTCAGGCCAGAAGACATCGCAGAAGTATAACTCACTATATGCTATCTGCCATAGTAGGAAGTTGCTCAGCCTTAACTCGCCCGACGTCCTCATCACAAGGTCCGGCTCATCTGATGAGCCGCTGAGATGTGATGTATATAAGTACTTACTGAATAGCTTTTCGTTAATGTCGTTAATGTCAACACGGCCATTTACTACGTCATTAACCATCTTCACTGCTGCATCAATTATTTCCTGACGACCACCATAGCATAACGCCACGTTAATACACATATCCTCATAGTCTTTGGTCAACTCTTCTACCTGGCGTACTTTCTCAGCAAGTCCTGCAGGAATCATATCTAACCTACCGAAAACCCTTACCCTAACCCTTTTTTCATGGAGAATGTTACTGTTCATTAAGTCTATAAGCGCCTGGTCTATTAAATTAAATAAATGCCTTCTCTCCTCCTCCGATCTGTGTACGCAGTTCTCATAAGACATCGCGTAAATCGTAATGATCTTAATACCTAACTCCCATAACCATTTAAGCACTTCCTTAAGCCTGATATATCCGATGTCATGACCGTACATAACGGATTTACCTAATTTCCTCGCCCACCTCCTATTACCGTCAGGTATTATAGCTACGTGTTTCGGTATGGGGCCTTCAGCGATCTGAAACCATAGCCATCTCTCATAAACCTTATACATAGGTTTTAAAACGATATTTAAGTACTTACTCAACCTCCACATAACGTCTTTAAACAACTCAGCACTACCTAATACTAGCTTTAATTAAAACTTTTAAGTAGTTATTTCTTACTCTAATTAAGGTAGGACGTAATGGGTGTCTATCAAGGTAACGATTTTAAGAAGATCTCAGGAGGTAGGAAAAGACCGCATAGAAGTAACAGGAGGTATGAGATTGGTAGCTACCCTACACACACAACTTTAAGTAGTGAAGAACACCACATAATATTTGAGAGGGTTAGAGGCGGTAACGCCAAACTAAGGGTTAAGAAGTGCTTATACGTTAACGTTACTGACCCTAAAAAAGGTATCTCAAAGAAGTGTAAGGTCCTGAAGATCTTAGAAACACCTGCAAATAGAGAGTACTCACAAAGAGGTATAATAACTAAAGGCTCTATAGTGGAAACAGAGTTAGGAGTGGCTAAGATTACCTCACGACCTGGGCAAGAAGGTACCATCAACGCCGTCCTGCTGTAGGGTAAAATTTAATGAGAGATGAGAAACGAGTTATAGTTATATGGCCTCAATACCTAGACTCAACCATCCCTAGAAGGTTAGGACGTAGACTACCTAAAAACTACTCAATTTCTAAGCCGACCTTAGATGAGTTAGTCACTGCATGTAAGGAGTTAGGACTAGAGTGTAAGGCAGATGAAAGCGTAAGGTATAGTAGGACTTGGTATTTAGGGGGTAATGGACGGGTCGTTATATACGGCAGCAGGGATACGAAGAAACTTAACTTATTGAAAGCCCTATCTGCTAAGGTTAAAGATTTAAGAACTTTAGGTAAGCGCTCATAGACTTAAATATACGGCTTAGGCCTCCTATCCTCCCCTTTAGCATTCCTCAAAGTCTCAGATAATAGCGCCTCAGCTTCCTCAACAACCTTCGAATATTCTATCAATCCTTGAATACTTATATTTAAGTTTAGTAAGTTGTTTACCTTCTCTATGAAGACTGCAGCAGCCTTCGCATCAAACCTATCTGGGTCAGCGTACGGTAGTACCATAATCGCAGGTACTTTCTCAACCTCTAATGCTAGGAATAGAATTGCTAGGGGGCCTACTACGTAGAGGCCTTTATGGAACTTAGGTTCGATTAATTCCCTACTACTTACCGATGTTTTAAGCCATCTTAACCTCTCATTCTCCTCTCTAAACTTACTATTAAGCCCGCCTACCAACACAAATTCCCTAACACCTAAGGATTTAGCCCACTTAATAATTGCCTTAGCGAAAGACACCCTCTCAGCTGATATTGGCATTGCATTATTCACTAAGATTATTAATCCGTATTCATAGGACATGAAGACCTCGTAAGGTGTTAATATGCCGTAATCGTCAAGCGCTATGAAATCAGGCATGTATTTAGTGACGATATTACCTATTTTATCAGCACCTAACTGAGTAACTAGGTACTTAGTGGCTATCACACCTACGTAACCGAAGCCGGGGAACCCAGTAATTACTACCCAATCACTCCTCGACCTCAGCCTCTCAACGTACTTCTCATCTATGACTATCTCAACACTCATTCTGCAGACACCACACACTCCCTTAATTTCACAGCAATACCTCTAGTGAAAAACATTACTTCATACGGTGACAGCACTAACCTACCAACACATATTAGGTTATCACCCTCATCAACGACTAGAACTTCATCACCGGCTCTTAAACCATCATCAACACTTAGTACATGTCTTGAAAATAATGAAGTCCCAGTAACAACGTGCTTAATGACGTCATTTACTACCACTACCCTTAAATCATCAGTCATTTTATGGAGTATGGAGCCTCCATATAACGATAAGTTGAACGTGAAGGTTGACGCCATAATCGATGCTATCTTATCAGTCGGTGTTAAGACCTCCCTAATCCTCCCAGTGTTTTTAGAGATCTTCAGTAGAACGTTATCTGGTATAAGCTGTGAGCCTACGTAATTCCTGAACTGATAGTCTGCAATAGCTCTTAACATCTTAACCTCATCATATGTTGCCCCTCTAATCATATGCAATCATATCACCAAACGTTTACCCTCACTATCCCTCATCTCCGGGAGGTATTCAACTTCATTTGAGTAAGGTCTGAACCTATCCTTTAAGACCTTCCTAATCGCATTTACGAAGTCTTCATATGTTACATACATCCTACCATTCCTTAAGGCAGTGAAACCTGCCTCAGTGCATATAGCTTTTATATCAGCACCTGTAGCTCCTTCACTCATCTTGGCTAAGACGTTCAAATTAATATCGCCACCGGTCTTCATATTCTTAGTATGTATTCTGAATATCTCTAACCTACCCACCAGGTCTGGAAGCGGTATTTCAATAACTCTGTCGAACCTACCAGGTCTCAGTATGGCTGGGTCAAGCACGTCTATCCTATTAGTTGTAGCTATAACTCTAACATTATCTAAAGGGTCAAAGCCATCTAACTCAGCAAGCAATTGCGTTAACGTCCTATGTATCTCTCTCTCACCGCTAGTACCTATATCAAGTCTTTTAGCAGCTATAGCATCTATTTCATCTATTAAAACTATTGAGGGGGCTTTACGCCTAGCTAAGGCAAATAATTCCCTCACCATCCGAGCACCCTCACCAACAAATTTCTGAGCTAATTCCGATGCAACCAACCTTATGAAAGTTGCGTCAGACTCCCCGGCTACTGCCTTAGCTAGTAACGTCTTACCGCAGCCCGGAGGACCGTAAAGCAAAACACCTTTAGGAGGTTCAATACCTAACTCCTTTAAGGCATTCGGATTCTTCAAAGGTAACTCAACAACCTCTTTTAACTCCTGGATCTGTTTGTTTAAACCCCCTACATCTCCGTATCTAGTCTTAGGCTTCTCGATAATTTCCATTGCCCTAACTGCTGGGTCCTCCCTCATCGGTAGGATATCGACTACGGCTGACCCCCTCTGATTTAGCACTACATACGTGCCAGGAAGTAATTTCTCCTTATCTACATTACCACTTATGCTTACTATTAAGTTAGGGCCTGTAGTACTCTTCACCACAGCCCTATCCTCATCTAAGACTTCAAGCAGTACACCTTCAATTAGGGGTGGTGCCATAAGCTTATCTATTTCTTGCTTATAGTACTTGACCTCCCTCCTCAGAAGGGCTATCTCAGCCTCCATCTCCTGAGTTCTCTGCTCTAAATACCTTACATAGTCAAGTATGTCTTGATATCTCCTCTCACGATCTTCAGATATACTCACACACCACACCACTATATAAGTAAGTTGAAAAATAATAATATACTATAGGCCTTTACAGCTCCTTACTGGTAGCTTATCTCTGTCGGATAGTTAATAATCGTTAAGTACCAGCCCGCCCCCAACTTTTAGGGCTTCATAGGCAGCCCCACCACCGGCGGTGGGGTACGATATTAGGTAAATCCCCGCCAGCAACACCTACAACACCACACTACGCAAGTACGAGAAACACTAAATACTACTTTAGGGACTACTACCTATCACATAAGCTATAGTACACCACACCACCTACTTTAGTGATAGCCTCCGAGATGAGGGGCTTAGGAATAAAGGACCTTAGGATTAAGTCAGGGTGAGAGAATCCAACTCCGATAACCTATATTCCTCAACGAGGTAGGTAAATCGGGGATGGAGCCGCCGCCGGGATTCGAACCCGGGACCTCCGCCTTACCAGGGCGGCGCTCTACCAGGCTGAGCTACGGCGGCTCTACATATCTACAATAAATGATAAGTAAATATATGTTTTTATTTTAAAGTGGAGGTAACGAGTATAACTGAATAGCAAGTCATGAAGTACTGCTTTTTTTAAAAAAAAAGCTTATTTATTGTTCATTACTTGAGAATCCCTAAAAGCTTGAACACGTCAACATATCCTCTTATCATATAAGCTATGTCATGCCTTAAAGCTATGAAGTTAAATCCTTTCTTAGCCTTGTCAAGCGCGTCCTGGGGGTCCCAGCTCATTATACCAGCTATCTTACCAGCTTTCTTAGCAGCTTCTAAGATCTTATCTACTGCAGCTATATACTTCGGGTTATTAAATTCTTGGAATATTCCTAATGATGCTGATAGATCGTTAGGACCTATGAAAACGCCGTCAATACCATCAACTGAGACTATCTCCTCAATCTTATTAAGTCCTTCCTCAGTCTCTATCTGAACTATGACTAAGACATCCTCATTAGCCTTCTTGAAGTATTCTTTAGCGCTTTGGAAGCCGTACATGATACACCTTCTAGGTCCGACTCCTCTAATGCCCTGCGGGGGATACTTACATGCCTTAACAGCTTGTAGGGCCTCCTCCTTATTACTTACCTGAGGTACTACAATTCCTTGAGCTCCAGCATCTAAAACTCTCTTAATCACTACGAAGTCATTCCACGGAACCCTAACAAGTGGCACTATATTCGTAAATCTTAAAGGCATCATTAAGAACTCTACATCCTTAACACATAGTGGTGTGTGCTCCATATCTATAACAAACCAGTCAAACGGTAAGTTAGACAGCGCTTCAGTAACTTCTGGGTAACCTAACGTAATCCAAGTACCGTAGGCAACCTCACCACGGGAAACCTTCTCCTTAACTTTGTTGACCATTTAACCACCTTGGATAGTATTAGTCCTAAGATTAAAAATTATTGATCTAAGCTACTATTATGAGGTGATGACCATGACGATAACATAGCTGAAGTAGGTTTAAACTCATTATCGCTGTCAGCAATTTTAGTATGGAAAGTAGCGTAGGTCGTTATTTGCTTTTATACTTCATATACTGCGTAGACGTGTTTAAGGTGTATGCTGAGACCCCCCCGACAAGTTTGCTAAGGAATTAACGGTAAGATATGATAGCATCACTGCTTACTCAAAACTCTAATGTAGGTTAGTCTTCGCGGTTAGGTTATGTTTAAAGAATTCGCTAAGAAGCTTAATATCTTGATAGCTACCTCATCCCTCCTAACTCTGATCTGAGTTCTGGAGTCTCTGTCCCTTAGGGTTACCGTAGAGTCCTCCAGTGTTTGGTAATCAACAGTTACTGCTATTGGTACCCCAACCTCATCAGCCCTAGCATACCTCCTACCAATAGATCCGGAGTCATCGTAAACGACGTAAAGGCCCTTATTAACTAACTCCTCGTATATTTGCTTAGCCCTTACCTCTAACGCCTCATCGTTGACTAATGGGTAGACAGCCACTTGAATAGGTGCTAAACTCCTAGGCAGTCTTAGAACCACTCTATCACCTTCCTCACTATACGAATTATCGAGAACCACGAATAATATCCTTTCAGCGCCGAAGGATGGCTCAACAACATGTGGTATTATATGCTTACCGCTTATCTTTTCAGTTACTTCCTGAATCGTAATAGCGTTCTTAGGTATTAAGTACTCCTCGACCCTTACGTACTCCTCATCACTTGTAAGTAATGTCCTCAGAGTATTGACATCAAGAGATGATATAGCGTTTATAACGTTTGATGACCTCTCCTTAAATATCCTACCAATTAATGCCTTATTAATAACTACCTTCTGCGTCTTAACTGTGAGCGGTTCTTCATACCTCTTAAATACCCTGAAGTCCTGACCACTATACCTCATATGCATTGATAAGTCGTAATCAGTTCTATAAGCATGTCCTGAAACCTCAATCCACCCCCACCTACTAACCCTAACTAGCTGGTCGAATGTTTGGGCTGAGTAATGCGCCTTCTCATTAGGTAGTTTCTCCTCAAAATACATTTGGTTTTCAGGAATTCCTAGGTCGGAGATGAAATTCCTCGCCACACACATCCAGTATGCTGTCCAAGGTGTTTTAATAACACCGTTTTCTAAGGCCTCCATAACCTCTAACTCAAGAGGTTTGTCAACACCTTTAATCCTGGCATCAGCTGTTAGTAGCCTTAACTTACCATAACATCTACCTAATACCTCACATGAAGGGTTCTCTGGGTCGAAGAAGAATTCTACCTCCATTATAGTGAATTCCCTGAGCCTAACCATACCCTGCCTAGGTGAGATCTCATTACGTGCAACCTTACCTATCTGAGCTATACCTATCGGCAATCTCTCCCTGAACGCTTCGTAAACACGTTTGAATGATGTGAACATACCCTGAGCTGACTCAGGCCTTAAATACCCTATATCATGAGAGTAGGGACCTATAGTTGTAGTGAATAACAAACTAAATAATCTGACATTACTTAAGTCACCACCACATACAGGGCATTTAACCCCTTCCTCACTTATAATCCTGCCTATCTCGTCGACGCCCATCCCCTCAGCTTTAATGTTTAAACGCTCTTCAACAAGTTGGTCTGCCCTAAACCTTCTACCACATTTCAAACACTCAACTATAGGATCTGTAAAGTGTTTCACATGTCCGCTAGCCTCTAAGACCTTATGAGGTGTGATTATAGGTGTTTCAACCTCAACAACTAGGTCTTGATGCCTCCTCACAAACCACTCCCGCCACTTATCAACAATTCTATTCTTAAGTAGGGTCCCCAGAGGTCCTAAATCATATAGACCTGCCACACCTCCGTATACTTCGTATGAGGGCCAGAAAAACCCCCTCCTTCTAGCCAACTCAACTATCTTATCGTATTTATCGCCTACGTACATGTTCCTAAGCCATTAAGTAAATAGATTTAGAAGGCTTAATAAACCAAAGACCTAAAACTTAATGTTACTCATCATCCCTATCTTCCTCGACTACGGAAATACGATAAAGATTTAGTATGTAAGTACTTTTTGTTTAGTGGTGAAGGAACTATACATGAAGGAACTATACATAGTTAAAACTCCCTACGTGTTTAACGGAATTGACTCGAAGGTCGGAAAACCTCTCTTCGCCGTAGTTGGAGTTCCATTAGACTCTACATCAAGCTTTAGACCTGGATGTAGATTTGCTCCACTACACATTAGGCTGGCATCGCAGTCACTTGAGTTATTCTCACTGAGGTCGTTGGTAAACATCGAGGATGTCCCAATAGTAGATTTAGGTGATGTTGTAATACCCCACGGAGACCTCCTCAGGACTTTAAGCATTATTGAGAACGTCTTCTCAGAGTTAATCGGCAATGGTTTAAGGACTATAGCCATTGGTGGTGAGCATACATCAACTTTAGGTATTATGAAGGGAGTGGTTAAAGCCTTGGGAAGTGATGTATGTTACCTCTGCTTTGACTCGCATAGCGATTTCAGGTATGAATACTTAGGAAGTAAGATCAACCATGCATGTGTAAATAGGAGAATGTATGAGTTATTAGGGAGCGGTAAGATCAACCTAGTAGGTATTAGAGCGATGTCTTATGAAGAGTATAGAGACTTAAAATCGTTGAGCATTAAGTACTTCACATCTACCCATATAAAGAACTTAGGCTTTAGGGAAGTAAGTAGGAACATAGTTAAATCGTTGGAAGGTTGTTCTAAGGTATATTTAAGTATAGATTTAGATGTCCTTGACCCAGCTTACGCCCCAGCAGTTACGACACCTGAGCCTGAAGGTATCACACCTACAGAGTTACTAAACATCCTACAAATGGTAGTAGATAAGAGGGTTGTTGGGTTGGATGTAGTGGAGGTAGCCCCACATTACGAGCATTCAATGATATCCTCAGCAGTTGCTGCTAAAATTATCAACGAGGTAATCGGTATGATTTACGTTTCCACAACGGCTTCGACATAGTGATGTTTAAGGCTGTTATCTATGTATGTTTACCAACCTATTTAATCATTGTTCGAAAACCGCTTCTACCTAGCGTAAATTAACTACTTAATTGGAGTTAGGTCTAAGGTCTTAAGTAATAACCCGTGCGTTAATCCTTAAATAATTCTTAGAACGAGTTTAATATGGTGAGGTTACTGTCTGAAACGCAAGGAGAGGGGAAAACAGCTAAGAAGGATATTAGGTCTTTAGTTGCTATCATACCTCCCCCTAAATCGTCTATGGTCAAGCAGTTAAAACCTATGGAGAGAAGGGTTAGATTAAGGTATAGCGGCTTAGTAAAGCATGATGAGCTACGTATACCTAAGGTAATATCCGATGAGTTAGGGATTAAGGATGTAGTACGTGTTGTAGTGTCTGGGAAGAAGGTCATGGACTTAAAGGCGGCAATAGATGATAGCCTACCCCCTAATGAAGTATTAGGAAATCCGGAGGTTATGAGGTCTAGGGGGATTGCTGATAATAGCGTAGTAACCATTAGAGGTACTTAAATGGCGTACTTTGAAGTGCTTAAGGAAGTTCAAGAAGCTACGTTAATCCATGAGAGATTACTAAATAATTTAAGAGTTGAGTTAGGTAAGTTCGGTAAGTGTTCTTGCAATGAAGAATCGATTAAGGACTTAATAGAAGACCTACGGTATAATAGGAGGATCTATGTTAATTTAACCGCTAAGGACTTAAGGAATGTGATGACATCAAACAACTTAGATGACGGTCTCTACACCTTAGTAGAGTATAACGTCTTAGTAACTCTTAATAATGAGTTAGAGTTGCTAACCAGGGTACATAGATACGTACAGGAAGGTAGGATGAAGTACATTATTTCAGAGGACATACTTAACGATATAGAGTCTGTTAATAATATAATGGATATGTTTAGTAAGGCTATCTACGTTACTAATCATCGGTAGTACTGCTACCTACTTCCTTGAAGTAGTAGTGAAGCTAATGACATTGAGTTAATAATATAAGCATATATACTTATCTTAGGATTTCATAATGTGGTAGTTCATTATGAGTGAGGAATCTTTACGACTTGAACTAAGCATTGGGAGAAACGAAAGTATAGCTGAGTCAAACATAGTTGAGAGGGTTAAAGGGCTTATTAGGGATGTAGTACGCGAATTTAAGGAGGTGTTGAGCCAGGTTAAAGACCTGAGCGAGGATAAGTTAGAATTAGTTAAGGTGAGGCATGAGAGGATAAGAAGCATTAAAAACAGTATTGAAAATAACTCTATAATACTTGTTGAGTATATTGTTAGGGTTTCACCTGCGTTGATCCATAAGGACATATACATATCAATAGTTAATGGGATATTGAAGTCTGCGGAGAGCTGTGAGGCTACGTCATATAGAGCGTTAGCATTATCTACTAAGGGATCTGTTAAGGTGAGTGATATGCTTTACGCATTATTGGAGTCTATGATTAAGAACAGCATTACCATGTTGGAGGAGTTGGATAACATGCTTACTCTCATCTCAGTAAATCCGAAGAGGGTTGGAGAGATATACAATAATATTGTAAAAACGGAAGATAGTACTGATGATTTCTACAGGCACGCGTTAGTTGAGGTGGTTAAGTCGAAGGAATTCGATGCAGGTAGTTTAATACTTATGAAGGAGTTAATTGATAAGCTGGAGGATGCAGCAGACCATCTAAAAGATATAGGCACTAATTTAAAGTATATATCCCTCCATAGGCTCTAACGATGATTAAAACTCAATTAGTTGGTTCTAAGCTAATAGTCTTCGATATTAACGCTGCTAAGAACATATTCTCTGAAGGGTTCTTCGGTAAACCCTTAGGCGTTAAGAAACCTAAGTCTACAGACATATCATCCCCGCTAGAACTCTCCCTAATTGAGGGTATGTACCTACTTGAAAGCAACGTGCTTTCCGTAGAGTATATGGGTAGCGCTTTAAAGCCGGAAGATCTTAGAGCTATAGCCAGTATGAGGATAGCTAACTTCGATGATTTATATCACGTATATAAGGAGTTGAGGAAAGAGGGGTTTATAGTGCGCTCAGGCCTTAAGTACGGTGCTGACTTCGCTGTATATAGGTTGAGGCCGGGTTTAGAGCATGCACCTTATTTAGTTAAGGTCGTAAGGTTTGACGACTACGTAGATCCCGGCGATTTAATAGGGTGGGGGAGGTTATCACATAGTGTTAGGAAAAAGCTGTTAATAGCTGTCATATATCCCAATAAAGAGATAGACTACATAATGTTTAAATGGTTTAAACCGTAAGTATTATATGGGAAGTATACCAACGTTGGGTGGTATCTTGGAGGTAAGTGATAGGCAGCAGAGGGTTGAGAGATACCAAAGAGGTGAGAGGGAAGTAAAACCCCTCCCAATAGGTAAGTCCTGCAATCAATTATGCCCATTCTTTAAGTGTTCTAAGGGCGCCATAGTATATACTAATAAGGTGGTTAAGGGTCACGTACAGAAATCAGCTATGTGTAGGTGGATTGGGGACCTATGTTTAGGTTATAAATGTCAGTTTAGCTACTGTGAGCGTAGGGCATTATTGCCAAACGGTGTTTGCACCTTAGCTGTAAAGTTCGACGAAGGAAGTGAGGAGTTCCTTAAAGAGGTGGAGAAGGCTGACATAGGCAGCGGTAAAGTTAAAGACATTCTTGGCCGAAAAACTGGACGCAAAGGTGCCTTTCTTGAGTAGTTCTTTTATTACTACCCCAACGTAGGTAGAGGTCGTTTTTAATACCTATCACATCTAAGATCTTCCCAACCACGTAATCTACGAGGTCTCTAACATCTTTAGGATTTATGTAGAATGCTGGTGCTGCAGGCAGTATAACTGCACCAGATGATGATGCCTTAAACATATTAGCTATATCTAAAGTACTTAGCGGGGTTTCCCTAATTACTAATACTAAAGGCTTCCTTAACCTAAGGAAGTTTAAAGCAGTTCTAGTCAGTAAGTCGTTTTGATAGGAGTTAGCGATGGATGCAAGTGTTTTCAAGGAGCATGGTGTTATGACCATAGAGCTAAAATCATGTATTGCAGATGTGCTTGACAGGAAAGAATTTAAGTCATCCCATCTAAACACCTCCTTACACCTAGACCTAACTATGTCTAGAAATGTCTTACTACTACAGCACTCATGCTCAGCTACCTTAACAGCGTTCTTACTGATTATTACGTATACCTCAAAACCTTCTAAACTACTTAAGTAGTCTATAAGTCTTAATCCGTAGATAATACCGCTAGCACCGCTAATACCTACTACTAGCCTCAACATTTAAAATCACCTTTATAAATACAATAACGTAATTTAAAACTATGTGATGAAGCTCGAAAGGTCGGAGTGATGAAGAGCCCGTGCAGGGCTGAATTACCTTCACCTAACGTAGACGTTATTGAATTAGCTTCACCGGTAAACTTGAAGGATGTCTTAAACCATACCTGATATGTGGTGTGACCCATGAGTTGGGGGGAAGTTAAGATGTGGGGAACTCCTATCACCTCCGAAAGCCATCAACGAAGTCCTAAAAGCTGGGGTTGGGTAAACGACCGTAAAAAGTTAACCATTCAACAACGAACTGCTGAAACATCTTCACTTTTAATTCTTCTCTAATACCTTCTAATTAGGTAGGTTAGGTAGGTGTGCATCGTAATGGATGAGGAGGTGGTTAAGAAGTACTTGAAGGCTGGGGAAATCGCTTGGAGGGTGAAGTACTTCATATCTAGTTATTTAAGGCCTGGTGTTAAGCTACTTAAACTAGCAGATATTGCTGAAGCTATGATTAAGGAGTTAGGTGGGCAGCCTGCATTCCCCTTAAATATATCTATTAACTCTATAGCAGCTCATAAGACACCGCTCCTTGATGAGGTAGGAACCATAGTAGAGAACGGTGATGTAGTTAAGGTTGATATAGGGGTACACGTCGATGGGTACATAGCCGATACGGCTGTGACCGTAAGTTTTAACGATAAACTCGATTTACTTATTGAGAGTGCGAAGGAGGCTTTAGAGAAGTCCTTAAGTATTATCGGAAGTGGTGTTAGGTTCTCAAGCATTGGAAGCGTCATAGAAGAGACTGCGAGGAGATATGGATTTAAATCTATAAGGAATTTAGGTGGTCATAGTTTAGGTAGGTACTTAATACATGCAGGTGATGTAATACCTAACTACAATGACGTATTTCAATTAGGGAAGTTTAAGAGTGGTAAGGCATATGCTATTGAACCATTCATATCTAATGGTAAGGGTTATGTGGTGGAGTCTAATGAGGTCGGCATATATGCATTAGCTAAAACTAAGTTTAAAAAGCTTACAACTCAAGAAACTCAACTAGTTAATCAAATCGCAGATAGGTTTAAGACCTTACCGTTCTGCGAGAGGTGGTTAGCTCATGAAGCAGGCTTACCGATAAATACTTTGAGGACCACCTTAAACTCCTTAGTACTTAAGAACATCATAATGAAGTACCCGGTACTTCAGGAGGCGTTAAGCACATCATACGTAGCGCAGTTCGAGGAAACCGTTCTAATACGCGATGACGTTCTAATAATAACTAACCCTAAGGGTTCTGAGCTACGTAGTCTTTAGTAGGCTTATGAGTTCTCGTAACTCACTGACCCTCCAGTCATGGTGAGCTCACTCATCCGAAGGTACGGGTTTGCTGTGTTTAACTGCCTACCTATCCTCAACCCACGCTTACACCTATATAACGTCCCTTTCATAGCATTCACCACCCCACATCTGAACAGTCTCCATAGTAATTCCTAAGAACCCCTCCACCTCTTTAAACTTGTACTTCTCCACTAAAACTTATTACAACTTACATCTAATTAAGCCCATCCGCTCTGAAACTGTTGTCAACGACATACCAACGTGTTAACTATCCGATAACAGTGAGCGTTTTTGATGAAAATATATATTGAAGTTTGATAATGGCTTTAAGGAGGATAATATAGATGGATGGAGGTACTTCAAGCGATACTTGGTACTTATTGTTGTTAGCAATGTTTATGATATCCTTTATGCTTAACTTTACTGATATTCCTCAGAGGATACAGTTATGGAGGTTTTCATCCTATGTTAGGCGTAGGTTAATTCAGATAGATGAGGTTGAAAGCGATGTAAGACGTAGGTTGATAAGTTACTTAAGTAAGTTAAACATCAGCACTCCTAAGGAAGTTATAGATAATTTCATGAATAATTACTTTCTAATAGAGCCTGTAAATATAGAGCCTGTTGACATTATTAAAAGGCTTTCACATCTAATTAACGTTAGGGATACCAACATTAAGATGTATGCAGAGAAGTATATGCCCGGACTTCAAAAATCTGAGAGATACAATGCGACCGTAGCTTTAGAGATCGCATCAGCGATTAATACAGTTAATAAAATCTTAAAGCATTACTTCAAATTAGGGTTGAAGAACAATAATTGGATATTACTCATGCAGTTAGCTCTTGAAATGCCTAACATAATAAGGATAGTTAACTCATATAGCAAAGCTTTAGACGCCTTCTTCTCGGGGGTCCCTATAGGTGATGGGGCAGGACCCCTACTCGTTAGATACTTAGTAGGTAGGGCTGAACCTAAATACTTAGCCGAAGATACGGTATACTATGAAGTAGTTGTTGATGGTAGGAAGGTCTATGCTGTAAAAGCTGAAGGGCCTGGAGCAACTGTTGGTAAGCCTGGTGAGGCGGTTGAGAAGTTAGTTGAGATGTTAGGGGGTAGTGTTGCTAGGATAATTACCGTTGATGCAGCCTTGAAGTTAGAGATAGAGGATACCGGTGAGGTAGCTGAGGGTGTAGGAGCGGCTATAGGAGATATAGGGCCTGAGAAGATAGGTATTGAAAGAGCTGCAACTAAGTACGGAATACCGTTAGATGCGGTAGTTATTAAGATGTCGTTAGAGGAAGCTATAAACGTTATGACTAAGGATGTCTACGAAGGTGTTTTAAAGGCGTTAGAAAGAGTTAGGAGGATTATAAGCAACATATGTGAGGGGGGCTCTATAATAGTCATCGGTGTGGGTAATACTGTTGGGGTGTTATAATGATCCAACTACGTAACGCCTTAGACATCTTCACGTTGTTAATGATAGTTACAACAATATTACTTCTCATATACACCATAACTGTAATGCTTATGCAGAGAAGTAAAAATAAAGTTACCGCCACTCCTAAAGTGGTTACTAAGGTTGGATGTATGCAGAATGACTACAGTGCGGAAAGGGAATACAGTAAAGGGGACTACGTTGGATTAGAGGTAGGTAAATGCCCGAAGTGTGGAAACTCATTATTCGTTGAGGCCATATATACTGTCAGTAATGTTAAGGGGAAGGAAATCGCTTCATAGATTCAACTTAAATTGATTAGATTTAATTTAGGTCAGAGTAGTTAAAGTAGAAGTAAAATGTTTAAAGTCATTCAATACTTAATAGAAGCTATCGACCTAAGCGTATATTCCTACATTAAGCCAGGAGCTCTGCATAGATACTCATTATATGATGGAGATCTGCATAAATATGTGAAAACCGTAACCACATCGTTAAGTCTGTATGCTCAGGCATGCAGCTTAGGTGAATCAGTAGCTAAGGGCACGCTTGGAATGCCATCTACAAACTTAGGTAAGCTTATCTCGCAAGCAATATCAACATCGCTTAGTAAGTTAACATCTAATACCGTAGTAGAACTCCATTTGATGTTAATACCTACCACCCTTACTATTTCCTATGTTTTAGCTAATGAGCGTGCAATGAATCTAAACACGTTTAGAAAAATAATTACCTCAATACTTACGTACTCAGACGTTAAAGACGCTGTTGAGGTCTACTCAGCTCTTAAAAAGTTAGACAGGTATGAACGCCTCCTAGTAGAATTAGGTATTAGTGAGGGGGTCATTAGGACTAACTCCATGAACCTACGTAGCATATATATGACGTTATGTAGGAAGATAACACCGCTTAGCATGTTAGTTGATAAGTTAAATGTGACTATAGGTATGGTAAGTAGGTTCATTAAAAAATATGATGAAACATATGACTACAACTTAGCTACAATAGCATCATATATCTACGGGTTAGAGACTCTTTACAACATATCGTTTAAGTCAGACCTCCTTAAAGAGCGTAACACTATGAACGAATTATATAGGCTTGATAAAGAACTTAGAGGTAAGGGCTATAACTTTAATGAATTAATACCTGCACTATGCGTTTCTACAACACTGTCTTTAAGCAGTTTAGACTACTTAAGTAAGAGTTAATGAAGACTTCTAAAATACGTGGTGTGGATGGGTATTAACCACCCCAAATCTGGGACGCCCTCATCAACACCGTTTAAAACTATTAAGCCTACCTACTCTGAAATTGTTGAAGACGGTGATGACTACCTAATATAACCTGCTAGGTCCTTAGGTAAACTAGCGTTTATGACTGTTATACCTTTCCTAGCAGGTAACGATACATTGTATATCTTAACGTAGTCTAACTCTGCCTCTAAAATCTTGGAGTTATGGGCATGTGCATGTACTACTATATTGGGTTTGACTTCCTTTAAGACATCCTCCATATGCTTAGACCCCATAAAAGGTATTGCCTTCTCAGGCTCACCTCTCACTGTAGTGAGTGTTGGGGCGTAATGCGATATGAATACTGCTAGGTCAGTAGCTTTCTTCACATTGCTGAGTAACTTCCTGATAATTGTAGGTCTCTCTCTATACACTTGTTCTAAAGTAGGTTTATTCTTCCTTTGCCAGTAAGTCAGCCTCTCAAGCACACCTCTACTACCTACAACACCTACCTTCAAATTATTAACGTAAATTATAGCGGGTGAGTCATTAAGCCATAGAATCTCGTGGTACTCATTAACGAGTTTCTCCTCAACCTCGTGGTACTCTTCATTACCGAAGACCGCTACTATCGGGACATCCCTGAATTTAGACTTAATACTATCTACTATCATTCTAAGCTCCTTAACATTACCTTCATCAATCATATCTCCTGCAAATATTATTAGATCAGGCCTTAAATTAATTAACGACTTAAAAGAGGCTAAAAATAGACTAAAATACCTGCTACCATGCACATCACCAACAGCGTATATCTTAATTGATGACATTAGACTCACTACAATTTACTTTGTAAATTAATTTAAACTTAATATAAGCAATTATATAACATATCAGTATTTATATCCCACCTACAATGTTACGTAGGGGTCTGAGGATAGTGGTTAAGTTAATCGGGACAAACTCAGGTGGATATCTTGGTTGGGTGCTTAAATACTGTAGCATATGTAATAGGAAGTTAATGGTAGATAGTGATGCTGTATATACTTGTCCTAAATGCGGTAATACCTACTACTGCTTAGCCGATTATAAGAGACTCCACGGTAAATGCCCGCATTGTAAAAGCGATTTAACGTTAATTTAGAACTACTAGGTAGGGTCTTTTGAGATCTTTAAAAGGTGTTAAGCAATTACTCTTAGATAGACAACTTAAAATTAACGTAATTGAATTAGGTGATGAGGTATTAGTAAGTGCTGATGTACAAGCTCTACGTTGGTGTTATGATATCAACAACGAATTAAACATAGATAATGTAAAGATTGTCTATGCCTTCGTAGAGGTACCTGAAGTTGGGAAAGTGGAAGTTGTTGGCTGTAAAGTTGTTGATGAGCTTAAAGTTATCAACATTAAATATAAAGTTATTAATGCGGAGGCAGCAATACATACATATCATAGAGTGATTAAACATTTAAGTGAGTTTTGTAGGTAGAGCGTATTTAAGCTCATCTACCGTTGTTGGAGGCGGGCCCGCCGGGATTTGAACCCGGGATCTCCGGCTCCGCAGGCCGGCGCCTTATCCTGGCTAGGCCACGGGCCCTCTCCTAAGTACTTATTACAGCTTCATAAGGGTATTTGTATGTAGGTTTAATAAAGTAATAATGAAGTAGTAGATGGTTAGAGAGTTAATATGAGTAAGAGTAGGTATAGGGGTTTGCTACAATATGTTAAGGGGGGCGATGTATTAAGTGATGGTGTAATTAGGTTATGTTTCAACTCACTTAAGGTGAATGTCTTAAAGAAATGCCACGAATCATGTAGAGTTGTTTTACGTTCGAATAAATATGAAGTTGTGAGAGATTTGGAGGGCTCCTTCTTATTAGGTTCTTACTACTCAGGTGAGTTGGGGAGGGTCTACCTTAAGTTCTACGACGATTCTAAGGATAGGGTATATGTATGGTATGACTCCTCAGGTCATAAACCTTACTTCATAACCGATCTCCCACCTGATAAAATTTTAAATAATAGGGGGATAACGTCAGATAAGTCGTTCCACGGTGTTGAGTTGATCGAGAAAATCGACCTATTAAGCGGTAAGAAAGTAGTATTGACGAAAATTATTGTTAAAGATCCTCAAGCAGTACCTCGTTTGAGGGAATTAGTACCTAAGGCATGGGAAGCTAAGATAAAATACCATGATAACTACATATTCGACTTTGGATTGATACCTGGTATGATGTACGTGGTGCGTGAGGGGAGATTACAGCAAATAAGAGCCGATCTGAGCGAGGAACTCATCAATAACATTACTAATCACTTCAAAGATGAAGACCTTGAAACACTTAAATTAGCGTTTATGATGATGCCCATCTACGAATTAAGACCTCCGAAAATTAGGAGATTAGCTGTAGATATAGAGGTATTCACACCATATAGGAGTAGAATACCTAACCCAGAAGACGCTTCATACCCTGTGATAAGTATTGCCCTAACCTCTAATGATGGACTTCAAAAGGTACTTACTTTATGGAGGCCTAATGCAGACTTCGGTGATATACGTGACTTACCTAGTGATGTAACTGTTGAGTTCTTCGACTCTGAAGAAGCTATGATTAAAGAGTTCTTCAGGGTAGTTAATGATTATCCATTAATAATCACGTTTAACGGTGATAACTTCGACCTATATTACTTAATGAATAGAGCTTTAATGTTAGGTGTAGACGTTGATTCAATACCTTTTGAGATTGTAAGAGATTTCATAGGTGTTAAACACGGCTTTCACATAGACCTCTATAAGTTCTTCAGCATAGAGGCTATCCAAAACTACGCCTTCGAAAGTAGATATAAGGAGAAAACCTTAGATGCCATAGCAAGCGCGTTATTAGGGATCTCTAAAATTGAGGTTGATACGTTTGTAAGCGACTTACCCATAGCTAAATTAGTTGCGTATAACTTCAGGGACTCCTGGCTAACTCTTAACCTAACAATATTTAATGATGAGCTTGTTTGGAAGTTAATAATCTTAATCGCGCGGCTGGCTAAGATGAGCATTGAAGACGTCACTAGGAAGAAGGTCTCAGCATGGATTAAAAACCTCATGTTCTGGGAACATAGACGTAGAGGCTATTTAATACCTAATCAGGAAGACCTACTAAGTATTAAAGGGAGGGTAGTTACAGCCGCTAAGGTCGGGGGTAAGAGGTACGCTGGCGCTATAGTCATCGACCCAATACCAGGTGTGTACTTCAACGTAGTTGTTGCGGACTTCGCGTCACTATATCCCAGCATAATTAAGAAGTGGAATATAAGCTATGAAACTATAGATCCACCTGAAAAAAGGTGTACGAGGCTATATGAGGTTAGAGACGAGAAGGGAGATACAATCCATAACGTATGTGTTGATAGTATAGGGATAACCGCTCAGCTCGTAGGTATATTAAGGGACTTCAGGGTTAAGATCTATAAAAGAATGTCTAAATCCCCTGACTTTAGACAAGAACTTAAGAGTTGGTATGATGTAGTTCAAAGAGCTATGAAGGTTTATATAAACGCGAGCTACGGTGTTTTTGGACACGCTAAGTTCCCATTCTACACTCCCTCAGCTGCTGAATCCGTTACAGCCATAGGTAGGTACGTTATATTAACAACTATAGATAAGGCTAAGGAGTTAGGTCTTAAAGTCCTATACGGTGATACAGACTCCCTCTTCCTTTGGAGTCCTGATAATAATTCCCTGCAGAAGCTTAGGGACTGGGTCGCAGATAATTTCGGTTTAGAATTAGAATTAGATAAGACCTATAAATTCGTAGCATTCTCGTTGAAGAAGAACTACTTAGGCTTTCAAGACGGTGGGAACGTTGACATCAAAGGTTTGATGGGGAAGAAGAGAAACGTTCCTAAGGTGTTACAGGAAACATTCATAGATGTAGTTAATGCCTTATCTAAGCTTAGCGACACGCCTGAAAGCATGGAAAACGTCAAAGAGTTTTTAAGGCTTAAAATACGTGACCTATACGTAAAGATGAGGGATAAGTCCTTCACCCTAGATGAGGTCGCATATAGAACCACAATAAATAAAGACCCATCAGAATACGTTAAGACCACACCGCCGCATGTAAAGGCAGCTAGACAATTAATTAGTAACGGTATAAACATAACACGAGGTGATGTCATACTCTACGTAAAGGTGAAATCTAAGGATAAGGTTAAACCTATACAGCTAGCTAAGGTTGATGACATCGATGTTGACTCATACCTCGACTATATTAAATCTATATTAGACCAAGTTCTAACACCGTTTGGCATTACGTGGGATGATATTAGCGGTATGCTTAAACTCGAGGCCTTTATGAAGTAGTACCCACTACCTGCTTGCTTGGACGTGATGTTATGTGGCGGGCCCGCCGGGATTTGAACCCGGGACCTACGGGTTAAGAGCCTCGGCTGACTGGGTGGGTCCGCCGCTCTACCTGGCTGAGCTACGGGCCCTACGCACTACGAATATTAAATTACTGAGTTAATTTAAATTTTTATTTTTATGAAAATCAGTACATCATCCCTTCATCACCTATTAGGCTACGTCGGCATCATCATCTTCACACTAAGATCGTATTCGATACTAAAAATTTAAAGTTAGATTAGGAAGTCTGGGAGTTCTGCTAGGTCTACTATGGGTATGGAGAGGTACCCAGGTTTAATGCCCTTACCGATCTCAACTCTCTCCCCACTTTCATCGCTTTTAATTAATATGTAATTACCTTCAACACCACCTAACTCATCGACGTAGTAGTAAAGTAGTGGTATTCCATGTAGGTTGAAGTAATCTCTGAAGACAGCTAGTAAGCCGTAAGCAGTCTTCCCACCATCTTTAATCCTAATTATATATGTAGGCTGCCCTAAAGCTATTACTGAGGCAGCCATCCTAGCTAAGTCATTCAAAGACTTAACACGTAGTTTAATTACCTTTCTAATTTCGTTCACGACGTAGCATCACCTAAGTAAATACTTACACAAACAACATTAATATTTAAAATGACCAGCTGGAAATAATAAACTTGGTGTGAAGTTTTGAGTAGGTTTGAGATTAGATGGCATGGTAGAGGGGGACAAGGTATTGTGACAGCTGCTGACCTAACCGCCACCGCTGCTATTAAACTAGGATTCTACGCGCAGTCGATACCGACCTTCGGCACCGAGAGGAGAGGTGCTCCAGTCATAGCTTATAATAGGATAGACCGTCAACAGATCCCTGAGAGGTCTCCAGTCGTTGAGCCGGATGCCGTAGTTGTAGCCGATCCACACTTACTTATAAATCCTAAACCATTAGGTGCTGGTCTAAAAAGCGGTGGTTACCTAGTAGTTAATACCGTTAAGTCAGCTAGTGAGGTTAGAGAGTTCTTTAAGAGAGATGATATTAAGATAGCCGTTGTCAATGCTACTAAATTAGCTATGGACGTGCTTAGAGCACCTATTGTTAATACCGTTATGGTCGGTGCTTTAGTATCTGCTACTGGAGTACTTACTTTAGAGTCCGTTATAAATGCTGTTAGGGATAGATTCCCGCCTAGATTAGCAGACCCCAACGCACAACTTATTAAGCAGGCCTACGAGTCTGTAAAGGTGGAATAGTATGAGCCTACCTGGATGGAAACAGATACCATTAGGTGCTGTGATACTAAAGCCCGGTAATAGCGTTGAGTATAAAACAGGTGAGTGGAGGACTTTAAGACCTGAGATCAATCAGGAGAAGTGCATTAGATGTAGGACTTGCTGGATGTTCTGCCCTGAAGGCGCTATACTTGAAGTTGAAGAGCCGTATAAGACTCAAGCCGGTAAGGAGTATAGATTAACCTATAAGGTCAACTACGATCACTGCAAAGGATGTGGTATATGTGCTAATGAATGCCCTGTTAAGGCTATAACAATGATTGAGGAGGCGATCTAAATGGGTAAAGTACTTCCCTTAGGAGGTAACTACGCAGTAGCATATGCTGTCAAGGCATGTAAGCCAGATGTCATAACCGCGTACCCCATCTCACCGCAGACAACCATTGTTGAGAGGTTAAGCGAATTCGTAGCTAATGGTGAGTTAGATGCAGAATTCCTACACGTAGAGTCTGAGCATTCAGCGTTAAGCGTTGCTATTGGTGCTGCAGCAGCCGGTGCTAGAACGTACTCTGCAACATGTTCTCAAGGTCTGGCATTAATGAACGAACTACTCTACATAATGTCTCATGTCAGACTACCTATGGTTTTAACAATAGTTGCTAGGGCTTTATCAGCGCCTATAAACATATGGAACGACCACAGCGACTTTATGTCAGTAATCGACTCCGGTTGGATCATGATGATGTCAGCCTCAAACCAGGAGGCCTATGACGAGATAATGCTAGCATATAGGATTGCTGAAGATCCTAGGGTCTTACTACCAGTTATCACATCAATGGACGGATACATACAGAGCCACGTAGTAGAACCTGTTGAGGTAGTAGACGATGAGGATGTTATAAGTTTTGCACCGAAGAGGAAGTCATGGGTAACCTTAGACCCTGACAAGCCGGTGACGATGGGTGCAGTCGGAGATCCCAATTGGTACTTCGAATTCCAGCGCCAGTTATGGGAAGCGATGAAGGAGTCTAGAGCCGTATTTGACGAAGCTGTAGCCGAATTCTCTAAGAAATTCGGTAGAGATTACTCAGCTATCGAGACATACAAATTAGATGACGCTGAAGTAGCTATAGTTGGTATGGGTAGTTTTATGGGAACCATTAAAGCATACGTAGACAGAGCTAGAAAGAATGGCGTTAAAGTAGGTACACTAAGAGTTAAGTTATACAGACCCTTCCCAAGTGAGGACATAGTTAGAGCTTTAAGTAACGTTAAGTTAGTAGGTGTTATGGACAGAGCGTTAGTCCCCGGCTCACCAACTGGTGGATTCCTACATAGTGACGTAGCATGTGCTGTTAGGCAGGCTGGGTTAGATGTGAAGACCTTAGGATACATAGCTGGATTAGGTGGTAAGTTACTAACTATGGATAACGTAAAGCAGATGGTTGATATACTACTTAAATATAAGGATGTAAAAGAAGTGCCTAAGGAGCCCTTCTTTATCGGGGTGAGAGAATGAGTAAACCCCTAACAGTTTGGGATCTACCTAAGGATGAGTTCTTAGCGCCAGGACATAGGATGTGTCAGGGATGTGCAGCCGCCATAACTATCAGACACATACTTAAGGCTGCTGGTAAGGATGTAATAGTGGTAATGCCTACATGCTGCGGTGAGATTACATCGACAGTATACCCACAGACGGCGTGGAGGGTGCCGTGGATCCATGTAGCGTTTGAGAACGCAGCTGCTGTAGCATCAGGCGTCTCCGCAGCTATCGAAGCTTTAAAGAGGAAGGGGGAGATACCTGAGGAGAAGGATATAAAGGTCATCGCCATAGGTGGTGATGGCGGTACCTTCGACATAGGCTTCCAAGCTCTTTCAGGCACCCTTGAAAGAGGGGATAACGTCCTTTATGTATGCTACGATAACGAGGCTTACATGAATACAGGCATTCAGAGGAGCGGTGCTACACCGTTAGGAGCTTGGACTACGACAACCCCGGTTGGTAAGGTATGGCGTGGTGAGTGGAGGCCTAAGAAGAGGAAGGACTTAATCGCTATTGCGATAGCTCATAACGTACCTTACGCAGCGACAGCTAATCCAGCGTTTCCAGTAGATCTGTATACGAAGGTTAAGAAGGCTTTATCCATTAAAGGACCTAAGTTAATACACGTCCTAAGTACTTGCGTACCTGGGTGGAGGATAGAGCCTGAGAAGGCTGTAGAGATAGCAAAACTAGCAGTACTAACTGGTATGTGGATTAACTACGAATATGAGAACGGTGTCTACAGAGTAACGACGCCAGTACCTAAGAGAAAGCCTGTTAGCGTATACTTAAGACTGCAGGGAAGATTTAGACATCTAACCGATGAGGATATTAAGAAGATACAGGAATTAGTTGACGCTGATGTCGAGAGGATTAACAAGTTAGTCGGTAAGCAGGTAATAGGTCCTGTCGAAAGTTAAAAATCACGTAATTAAAAACTTAATTATATTTTTTAAGTGCTTAACCACGGACTTATCCACCATAACCTTTCTTTTAATGACCTCCACTATGAAAACGCTTGGCTCAAAGCTATCGTAAATATCTAAAACATCGCCACTGCTATTAATTAATAACGTTGGGACTAAATTAATCCCATCACCTAAATAACTGCCTAGGTTAATGATAGGTATGGAGTTTTCAACTGCTCTGCTTATTAAAATTGATTTAAGTACCTCATCCTTGGTCGTGGTCAGCCTGGGCAGCTGCACTGACAGAATCGCATCAGAACCTAAGTAATTACACATCCTTGAGATCTCAGGGACGTTGATATCAGAACCTATTAGAGGGCATAGCTTAATTCCGTGGATATCTAAAACATCGACATCCCTGCCAGGGCTTACATTTATGTTTAAATCATCCTCACCAAATACCTTCTTTATGTAGGATATCTTCCCCTGAGGTGTTATAAGTGCTGAAGCTAAATATTTCCTACTACCAGCCCTGTAAATCACAGGTGAGATTAATAGGTATACTACCACCTTATTACTTAAACCTAGGAACTTATTAATTAGGTCCGCCATATATGATTCATATGTAGAAAACTTCTTAGACCCTTTCATCACACCTATAAGTGGGTGTAGGTTAGCTGGTACGACGACTAGTTGAGCGCCCTTACTCTTCGAATTGATCACGAATTCCTCAACACTCTTTATGAAGTCCTTAATACCTACATCAACACTCATATGTAGAACTGCTACTGATAACTTACTACTCAAGTTGGCACCTTAACTAATCCATGGTTAAGTAACTCATCATATAGTTCGTTAAGAACTTCAACATAGTCAACACTACCGTTCTCAACCATGCTCATCTTCATCTCAAGTTCTTTAGTCCTATCCTCAGATACTAGTGAACTGAAAAAGCCTGTAAGGTAGTAATATACCTTAATGCCTAATTGCGTAGGTATTAAGTACCCTCTCTTCTTACTTTCTATTACGTAATTACGTTTAAATATTGTTTCAAGGATCTTAGCGTATGTGCTGGGCCTACCTATCCTCTCCCTCTTCATAGTGCTTATCAAACTTGCCTGGTTTAATAATTGCGTAGCACTCCTCACTACTAACTTGAAGTTATCCCTTAAAACCTCGTAGACCTTCTCAGATAGGAAGCTGCCAATCTTGAAGTATCTGTAAAACTTTGTAAACCCGTCGAAAACCAAGTCTACAATGCTTTCAAATTCTATAGGTGTGTCACTCACTTTTAAGTGTCTACCATCACTGAGGACTAGTGTAATGTTCAACATTACTTTCTGCCTCTTAGCTATTGCAGGCTTGGACTGACTAGCTATGAATCTACTAAATACCAAGCCGTAAATGTTTAAATGATTCTTACTCAATCGCACTGTAGGTTCTAAAACACCCTCACTTACTAGTTTGAATATAGTCTCAGCATCTGCAGGCCTTGTAGGCCTTATACATTCGTGAGTACCCTCATAACTCCATACCCTAGGCATAAAGTACTCACCGAGGTTTTCACCTAGCGTATTACTCAGATATTCCCTAGCTATGGATATCCCCACATCAGAAACCTTAGTACTATCGGTTCTGTGATAGGTTATGAAACCTGATTCGAATAGGTCTTGCAGGAACTTCATTGCCTGAGGCGCAGATATATGTAGCAGTGAAGCTATATCTGATAATAACGTATCGGTGGTGTAGGGAGGTGGTGGACTTACCTCCTCTACACTTACATCACTACTAAGAACTTCGACTAACACCTTATCTACATCACTATTGCTTAGGTGCTCCAAGTCTTTAGGTAGCGGTATGCTGAGGTTTACACCCCTCAGATTTAATGCTAAGAACTTCTTCTTACTGCCTATGTAATCCTCATAACGTTTGACCACCCAACCAAGTACTGGGGTCTGCACCCTACCAGCACTTAAATTTCTATTAATCCCTTCACCGCACCTAGGATCTGAGGCCTGCTTTAAATTCTCCTTACAATACTTCCTCCAGAAGTCGGTTTGTAGAAGGTATGAAAGTGAGAAACCTAACCACCTATCTTCAATCCTACGGATGACCTGCGCTCTAACTAAGTTTAAGTTTATATCCCTAGGCATGTTTAAGGCGTGAAGCACTGCCCTTCTAGTAATTTCATGAAATTCAACCCTCCTTATACTCTTAGCATAAGGTCTTAAGAGCGCATGTATATCATAACTTATTTTCTCACCCTCGGTATCCGGGTCCGTCCCGATGAGGACTTCATCAACCTCATATGCTACGTTCCTCATAGAATCTATTAGCGATTTCGCATCTCTAATTGTTTGAGAACCGCATATGGGGCATTTACTAACTAATTCAGTGAATTGATACCCACATTTAAGGCATTTCTTTATGGATGCGTATATAGGCACGAATTTAAACCCATCGTCGATACCTTTATATGCCACCCCATAGACGTTCTCCACATCGGTTAGATGGTTTATCAGGTCAAAGACATGTCCCCCACTAGCAGTTATCAGTAGAGTATACCCACCTAAGCTTACTTCATAGACTTTTAATCCGCTATAATCACGGAGACTTGGCTTGCCGAAAAACCTTGCTATAGTCCTAGCCTTAGTAGGTGATTCTACTATAAGTAAAATAGTTATAGGTTGTGAGAACTCCCTGCCTAATTTACCGGCTTCCGACAAGCTTAGTAGTCCCTTTCTTAGGGACTTTATCAATTCCCTATCAAGGTCTACCTCACTGATTAACTTATTTAAATCCACACTACCCAGATCTTTAAATTTAAATTCGTCAATCAACCACCTAGCCTTAGATTCTAACCCATTAAGAAGTCTTAAATCATTATCAATAACTATTGAGACTCCTCTACTAATACCGCCTGGAAACAGCCTTGAAGTCCTCCCACTAGCCTGTATGTATGTAGCGATGTCGGGTAGCAGTACGTATAGATTACCTCCTTCCTCAACAACTGATATCTCACCATGCTTCTTGAGTTCCTCAATAACGTCTGACCTAGCTAAGAATTTCTGAAGCTTACCATATGCTCTGATCATATCCTTCTCTAAAGGCGTCTCAGCATCTCTAACACCGCTTAACACTTCCCTAGCCTTGATTAGCGCCATCGGATACGCACGGATAAACCTCCTCCTCAATGTTAATATCAGTTTGTCAAGCTCGTTTTTCTCATCACCTTCCTTAACCACCCCACGTACTACCGTGAGAAGTCTTAGCATATCTCGAGGACTTAATTCAGTAATCTTCAAAGGAACCTTATACCGTGGGACACCTACGAACACCGCGTAACGGATTATCTCAGGTAGGTCTATACCTCTAACTAATACTCCATAGTAGGTTGCAACACCAACTAGGACTGATACCTTCCCATCGATAAAATCGTTTATCATACTAACATTCTTACTATGCAATGCTTTAGACCTTACCCCATTCCTGTTAAGGACTTCAGCTATGTGTTCAGCGTATTCTACACCCTTATCCACAGGTACGTAGACCAGCCCACCGCTCCCAAACCGTTTGACTATGTTAACAACATGCTCTTCAATGTCATTACCCTCTGGAACATTGACGACGAGGTCGTAGATGTTCCTTAAAAACTCAGGTTTAGCCCCTATATCGAAGCCGAGTAACTCCCTAAACAACTTCACCCTAATACCTCTTGGATTCCCAGTAGCACTTGCTATTACCACTATACTATTATTACTCAACCTCTTACTCAGCAATACCTTCCTTACCTCGGATATTTCCCCGAGTCCCAACCTCTCCTGAGACCTTGAAGACTTCAAAGCTAGCTCGATATCAGAATCCTCATACCCAGCTAACTTTATGATTATATGTATAGCTTTAGAGCCTTTTAGGACTGCATCCACATCATCAACAAATATAAATTTAAATCTATGCTTTAAAATTCTTTCAGAGTTCCTCATTAAATACCTAGAAGTTGTTACTAATATGTGAAAGCCGTCATCACTCCCTAACTTATCTTCCCTTAAAACACGTTCCTTCTCAGGTATTTTCGAGTGGATCACTACGTATTTAACGTCAGGGTTATCAGACATCCTCACATACTCTTCAAGCTTTCTCTCAACCTGTATGGCAAGCGCTGTAGTAGGTACTATAACATATGACTTAAACCCCTTAGTGGCGTAATATATAGCTGTTACAAGGCCGAACGTAGTTTTACCTATCCCGGTAGGAGCTATCATAGCAAAAGACGTATTACTGACTAATCTACGGAACCACATCATCTGAATACTCCAAGGCTTACTTCTAACACATTTTTCGAAAATACTTACCATTTTCTCAACTTCCTCATCGGCTTCATACAATTTTTTAAGTTCTCTAACAGTTCCTAACTTCCCCATAAGCTTAACCACCTCCTTAAGGTTAAGTCCGCGTTCTGCCTCAGGTAAGCACAGCGAACATGGCAGTGAATTCGCTAACCTATAGTCGCTCACAACATCTCCGCAGTTAGGACACATGTTAACATACACACCTATATCAGCAGACCTCACCTCGTTATACACTAAAACCACCACTATCCTAAGTTAGATTAGCAAAAGTACTGTATTTATAAAATTATTAAATTTGGGTTTTGAGTTACTAACCCTCAACGGACATACGTAGCTTATGTGATAGGTAGTAGTCCCTAAAGTAGTATTTAGTGTTTCTCGTACTTGCGTAGTGCGGTGTTGTAGGTGTTGCTGGCGGGGATTTACCTAATATCGTACCCCACTGTTAGAGGTAAAAACACCTGGTTATGAGAAATCTTTGTATGGAGCGTAAGAACCGGGAGGTCTCATCTCCGCCGCGTCGGAAAATCCAAACCTTCATAGAATATGAGGTGATTTGACATGGCTGTTAAAACCTACTAAGTTGAAGTAATTGTCCTAGGCGATGGGGTAGGCCTACGGGTGTGATGGAAAACTACGTATACCTACTCAGTTCGGAGCCCTTGACGAATCTGCTAGAGTTAAGCATTGATGTTATTCTATACCCTGATTAACTTAGAAGACAGCAATCTCTAAGCACGTGTAGCATATTCAGTGAAGAGAAGAATCTTCATCGTTCAGGAGACCGTCGTTACATCATCAACATGATTTACAGGTAAAGAAGTAATAAATTTATTGGCTCTTAAATAAATAACAGTGAGTAGAACTCGCTGCAAGCATGATGAACTTAAAGATGCGATGATAAATGAGCAAACCTGTCTCAGCTGATTGATATTAAAATTCGTTAACTAATTGTCAACGGTTTAAGTAGGGATTTAATTTTTAAGTATTACGATGCTGTAGTTTAAGAACTCAGAATTAAGTCTAGGCCTACTGTAAGGCAAGTAGGAATTCAGGGACTACTCATACGTATTAAAGACCGCGTAACTTAGAATTCTTCTCATTACTGATGCTGATTAAGTAATTAACAACTTCCTTAGAATAACTCCCTAAGTATTTAATCTTACTTAGCTTTATTAAATAATCATCCCAGTTAATCCTTAACTTCTGTTTCCACGCATCATACCGGTATTTAATGTTGTTATATGCCGTTAAATGGACCTCACATAGCTGTAAGCCATCAATAACGGTGTGAACGCTCTTCCCACATATCCGACACTTAACCTTGTTAATTCCCAGTATTTTAGATACTTCCTCATCACCTTCTTTCCATATTCTCTCCTTAAAGATGTCTAATTTATTTTTAAGTAGTTGTTTGACCTCAGAAATAACTAACTCCCTAGTAGTACTTCCTTTAACAATATTGTTTAGAAGCGATTCGAACTTCCTAGTTAATTCTACGTTAGTTAGGTCTGTGAAGAAGGTGTTTAAGACCTTAACTACTTGAAATCCTAGATCTGTTACCTCCACATACTTCGAAGAAGTCTTTAAGTACCCCCTTCTAAACAGATTCTCTATGATCTCAGCCCTAGTTGCCTCAGTACCGATCCCCACAGACTCCATCCACTTAAGCATCGATGTTTTTGTATACCCTTGAGGTGGTCTGCTATAGGTGCTTACCACCTTAACCTCAACTACCTCAACCACATCACCAGCTCTGAGAATTGGTATCTCCCTCGTAATGAAGTTCATATAAGGGTAGTACCTAAGCCAGCCATTACTCATCACCTTAGAGCCGCTCAACGAGAATCTATATGTTTCGAAGGTAATTACGTTCTTAACCTTCCTTACATATGCTGGGTCACTGAACGATGCTAAGTACCTCCTCACTACTAAGTCGTAGATCTTAAGGGCATCAACCTTCAAGTCTCTTAATGGATGGTAACCCGTAGGGTATATAGCTGGATGTGCTGGGTCATCCTTCCTACCTTCAGTAGGCATTAATATGTCCTTAGCGAGTAGCTCCTTAGCCAGAGCGCTGTATTCCTTAATCTTAGCAATACCTGATATTATCTCCCTATTATTTAAGGACCTAGGAAGTTTCTGACTGTTAGTTCTTGGGTAACTGATTAACGACTCTAAGTATAATTCCTCAGCTATTGAAAGAGTTCTGTACGGCGTGTACCCATAAATCCTAGATGCCTCATATTGAAGGTCTGGAAGGTTGAAGGGCGGCAACGGATCTACGTAAACATCCGTTACATTCGATTCAAGAACCTCTAACTTCTTAACCCTCCTTATATTTTCTGCTAAGGACTTAGCTAGGTCTAAGTCTTCAAACGGGTCAAATAGATTCTCTAATGCGTAGTTCCTACCGTTAATACTTACCTTAACTCTTAGTGAGAACTTCACATCAGGTACGAAAGTACTTGCATTTAAGAAATTATTGGTTACCTCAACTAGTGTTGGGGACTGAACCCTTCCAGCACTTAAGATAGTCCTCCTCATATAAACCTTACCAAACACATCTGACAAAGCCCTACTAACGTTTATACCCCACAACCAATCGAGCTCGTGTCTACATAAACCAGCATCAATCATATTCCAATCAATAGGCTTTAAATTATTGTAGGCATATCTTAACTCCTCTAAGGTCAGGCTTGAGAACTTCATCCTCTTAGCCTTCTTAGGGTCCCCGAAATTACGTATAATCATATAGCCTATTACAGAGCCTTCAATATCGTAATCACATGCGTTGATGTATTCTGACGCATTCTTAAATAACTTACTCATTAGTTTGAAGTAATTTACTAAGAACCTCGCCTCATCATTCTCAACCCATCTGGGCACCCATTTATAGTTAAATATAGGATAACCACGCTCATCGCTTGAAAGAGTGAAGAGATGTCCTGCAGTACCTACAACAACTACTAACTTACTGTTTACCATACCGACCCAGTAAGGAAGTCCAAACATGTTATACTTCTTCAAATTTAGTGCAGTAGCTATCTTAGCAGCAGCTCTAGGCTTCTCAGCTACTACGACCGTATGCCCCTTAAGGTCTACCACCATAACTGCTGACCTACATAGGTGGTAGAGGTGCTGAGAAGATTAGAAGTAATGCGTAAATAAATACTATCCTAACCTTAACATCTCTAGGTGTGGAGTTATACAGCATGTTAGCCGCCCCAATATGAGGTCTGAACCCAGAAATGAATAAAGCTAACACAGCGAAAACCCCTAACCAGATGAAGGCATTTCCGAAAAGTAATGTGAATGTTAAGGAGATGAGAATCATTGTTAAGGCCGTGGTGGTACTCACTATAGAGTGTGTTTTAACCGATGTAATACCTCTGATAACGTGCCCACCATCTAACTGCCCTATTGGGAGTAGATTAATGAAGTGTATTAGAATCATTATTAGTGATGCGTAAGCTGCTGGGCTAAGCACTGTTATAAATCCTGTATTGGAAGCCGTAGTAAGGTTTATAACGAGGTATGCTGACAGCGGGATAACCTCCACATATCTTAGCAATCCTTCATTCAGAGCTGCTAGAACGGTCTCCGCTGGAAGCTTAGGTGATAATAAGTAATTAACTGTAAAAAACGTTAACGATGTGATAAACCCTAAGAGAGGTCCTGAAATCCCTAATCTTAATAAGTATGTTAAATTCTTCGGTAGGAACTTCATCATAGCTATAGCGCCGAAAGTACCTAATGGTGAGATAAACGGTGCTGGGATGAAGAGCGGGTAAGATGCGGGGATATTAGACCTCCTAACCACAAACCAATGGCCTAATTCATGCATCATTAGAGGGAAGATCACACTTAACGTGAAGAATAACATTTCATAGATAATACTGCTCTGAGCAGGTTTACCACTCATACCGCCTAAACCACCATAGAACCCACCTACTATGAAGTAACTAGTAATGAATACCGAAGCTAATGTTAAGCCGAAAAGCATGAGAGGGACTTTATAAGTATTTGTATGGGGCTTCCTACCATTCATAACCCTTAGAACCGCAATACCTCCAGCATTGTATAGTATAGGGTAGTAGTTTAAGATGATTAACTCATCATATAATTTATCGAAAGAGTTGTTGATGTCATCCTTACTGGAAATAACTATGTATTCAACATAACCCTCATCTCTTAAGCTCTCAGCCACGTTAAAGAATTTGTTTATAATGGTGGGAAGTTCTGACGTGCCAGCTACGTTATTACCCAACGTTGAAGCCACCATTTAACTACTCTCTAAACTTAATCTCCGACAGACCTATAAAACCTTTCCTCAAGTTCTAAAAGCTTTTTAACTGGTAGTAACTCCTTCTCACCGCTAGGTTTAACCCTAATTATAGTTATAGGTAAAACCCCCTTCTTAAGTTCTTCAATAGCTATTATTATGTTATCCTTAGGGAGTTTACTTATGTCGATTAAAGGGGGTGCTCCTAAAGATAGTTGGAGAGCTCTCGCACCAATTATACGTGCTTTTTCATATCTTGTGAGTTTAGGTGGTCCAACCTTAACCCCTGTGAACCCCTTTAATTTCTCTACTACTGTCTGCATACATCTAACACCGCAAGTAGGGAATAGTGTTTTAAATATAAAAGCATTTAACACTTTACTGCTTATAATAAACAAGTAGTTGACTCCACGTTATAAAAACTTGTTTTAATTTATGCATTACCTTTCTATTATAGTTCGTTAATCGAAATCGAACTTACCTCTTTCCTCTTCACCGCCTTCTAATCCCTTTCCTTTCTCACCTTTACCCTCTCCTCCCTTCATAGGTGATGCCGCTATTATGTCATCAACCTTAAGTACAGCTGCTGCAGCCTCTACCGCCGCTTTAATTACCTGCTTCTTAACTATGATTGGCTCAGCTATATCAATGGATAGCGCGTTTTCAGCAATCCTACCATTTAATACGTCAATACCGGAATGTATTTTACCATCGCTATGTAGTTTTCTTAACTCCATAAGCGTCTCTAAGGTATCCATACCAGCAGTTGATGCTAGTATCACAGGAATTTCCTCTAAACCATCTGCGAACGACTGAATGGCTAGCTGCTCCTTACCACCAACACTCTCAGCGTATTTCCTTAACCTTAAGACTACCTCTACCTCCGCTGCAGCGCCTCCGGGAACTAATTTCGGATCTCTTAAGACGTTCCTCATAGTATGTAGCGCATCGTTTAAACTTCTTTCAGCTTCATCGATCACCATATCGTTAGCACCTCTCACTAATATGGTTACAGCTTTAGGATTCCTACATCCTTCAATGAACACCATCTTATCATTACCTATCCTCCTCTCCTCAACTAGTTCAGCATACCCTAAGTCCTTCTCACCTAAGTCTCTAATACTTGTAACTATCCTACCTCCTGTAGCTCTCTCCAACTTCTCCATGTCAGACCTCTTAACCCTCCTCACAGCTAGTATCCCCTTCTTAGCTAGGAAGTGTTGGGCGACATCATCAATACCTTTCTGACATATAACTACGTTAGCACCG
>CALEDH010000019.1 GCA_937949785.1 uncultured Sulfolobales archaeon
GTCTAAGGATTTGAAGGAGACAGGGTCTAATACCGGTGTGTTCGTAGGTGAGTTCTTAGTAGCCCATGATGGAGATATATATGCAGGACCAGCTAAGAGCTTTGAGGTCAAGTATATTGATGGCACTCCAGGCTACACAACACCTGGAGCGGTTTGGGATACATTAGAGTTAACAAAGAATGTTAAAGTAGCTTCAGAGACAGGTCGCCTAAGTACTGATAAGGCTGAGTACGGACCATCAGCAAAGGTTACGGTAAGGGTTGTTGATTGGGATCAGAATAAAAATGTGAAGTCATTAGACAGTGTTGATGTTGAGTTCGTAGTTGAGGGTATTGTAGGTACTCAGACTAAAACGCTAACAGAGACTGATGTCAGTACAGGTGTGTTTGAGGGTGAGATAGACTTAACTACAATAGGTAAGCCTGCAGATTTAGTAGGTAGGAGGATTAGCTTGGTATATAGAGATCCTGCTGATGCTGCTGGTAAGGCTTACGCTTCAGTATTTGTTATTAGGGTTATAAGTGTAGACCCTGTGATTAAGTTTGATAAGCCGTTCTACAACGTAGGTGATGTTGTTAAGGTAATCATAAATGATATGGATAGAAATGAGTATCCCAACTTTATAGAAACTGTAAGTATTAGGGTGTATTCGGACTCCGACCCAGTTGGTATTACGTTAAGCGCTGCTGAGACCGGTAAGGATACTGGTGTGTTTGAGGGGTCGTTCTTAGTGGCTGAGGCTCCGGGTGGTGGTAGGGTTTACGCTAAGCCTGGAGATAAGATATATGTTGAGTATAAGGATGAGTACCCAGCTGACTTCGGAGTTACTGGTAAGTCTAAGATGTTCTCAGCTACCGTACCTGTCGGCGTACCTGTTGAGAAGCCTATAGTGCCTGAGAAGGCTTCATTCATCGATCCTAAGACAGGTGCTGTCGTCGTACCTAGAGTTGGTGTTATGGTTGGCATATCTGTTGAGTTAAGTAATGTCGGTATTGATGATAAGGTGTTTACAGCTATATTAGTTGTTAAAGATCCTGAGGGTATTGTCGTTAAGGTTGACTCAGTAAGCATACCTCTAGCTGCTGGTAAGTCAGGTACTGTGACGTTCTCAGTAGTACCTAAGCTACTTGGTAACTACGTAGTTGAGGTCTACATAGTTAAGTCATTAGCTGATTGGTCACCGCTTGGTGAGATGCTGACAACTACAATGCCTGTTAGTTGAGGTGTGTTGAGATGAGGTCTAACTACGTAATTGCTGCCTTCATGCTGGCGTTACTAGTTATTGGTAGCGGTGTTGTAGTAGCTCAGGCATTAACTGTGAGTACTGATAAGCCTTCCTACATGCCTGGTGAGGTAGTATTAGTCTCAGGTACTGCAGTACCTGGAGCTACAGTAGGTATTGCTGCGTACAACCCTGCAGGAACTACGGTGTTCTTCACAATGGTTACTGCAGGTGCTGACGGTAAGTTCTCAACATCTATTAAAATACCTGCTAAGATTCCGTATGAGGACTGGGTATACGGCGACTACACTGTTGAGGCTAAGGTAGGTACTACTACAGCAACTAAATCATTTAAGATAGCTGCAGCTGCCCTACTAGTCGGAACCGTAGTTGATGAGAAGGGTAACCCAGTAGTCGGTGCTGAGGTAAGGGTTAAGGGGACAGCAATATCAACGCTTACAGGTGCTGACGGTAAGTTCTCATTAAGTGCTGACGTAGGTACTTGGACATTAGTAGTGTCTAAGGCCGGGTACGTTAGCGCTGAGGTAAGCGTCACCGCTGTGTTAGGTGTGAATAACGTAGGTGTTATTAAGTTAGCATCGCTTGAATCATTAGTTGCTGAGCTGAGTGCTAAGGTCGAATCACTAAGCAAGGACATCTCAGCGTTAAGTGAGAAGGTAAGTACTCTGGAGACTCAAGTACCTGCACTAGCTGAAATATCAAGTAAGTTAGATGAGTTAAGTAAGAGTTTAGCAGCATTAAGTAAGGCAGTAAGCGACTTAAACGCTAAGGTAGATGCTAACGCTAAGTCATTAGCAGATATTAACGCTAAGCTAAGCGCACTAGAAACAAGTGTTAAGGACTCATTAGGTAAGGTTAACGAAGCATTAGGTAGGGTAACAAGCACGTTAGATGCTTTAAGAGTAGATATAACTGGGTTAAGGACAGACCTAAAGGCATTATCCGACGGTATGAAGGAACTAGCAACTAAGTCAGAAGTCGCAGCGGTAAAGTCAGACGTAGCAGGGGTAAAGTCGGACGTAGCAGCAGTAGGTGGTAAGGTAGACGCAGTTGGCGGTGCTGTAGGTGGGTTAAGCGGCGCCGTATACGCTGCAGTAGTACTAGCACTGCTAGCCTTCATAATGTCATTAGTTGTATACATGACTGTTAGGAAAGCAATAGCTAAGTAAATAAAAATCAAACATTTTTAAAACTAAAACTTTTTCCTTCTTAACCTCTACAACAAGTTTAACTCAATTAAGTCAACCCTACCCCAAGTTAGTAGTAAGTACGTCTCCGTCGTTTCTAAGTAGTTGAGGTAGGATGGTAGTGGATGTTAACTATTTTATATTGGAGGTTATCAGATACCCTGATGGTCATCACTTCTCAGTGGGCATGACTCTCATCAGCTAATTAAGAAATACGTTATGTGGTTAAAGAGTATTAACTCGTTTAATAGGATGTTTAAAACTTAATTAGCTCTAATTCCTTAGACGCTTCCTCAACATCTTTAACAGTATCTATTGACCTCCAATAACACCTATCGAATACTACACCTTTAAGCAGTCCTTCAGACGCTAGTTTGGGGAAGGTAGTTCTCTCTAAATCACCTTTCTCAGGTATGTGTTTAAATGCTTCAGGTTTTAACGCGTAAACACCTGCATTTATTAAGTATTCGTTAAGCACCGGTTTCTCAATGAATGATACTACACCGCCATCACTGCCTAATCTAACGATGCCGTAAGGTGATTTCAGGGGTACTAACGCGATGACCGCTAATGCATTACTACCTACTAACTCGCTTACTAACCTACTAACATCTAAGTTTGTAATGATGTCACCGTTAACTACGAGGAATGTTGAGTCGTTGAGAACGCCTTCAGCATTCTTTAAAGCCCCTCCAGTACCCAACGGCTCATCCTCAACTACGTAGGTTATCTTAATACCGAACTTACTCCCAGAACCTAAGTAATCAATTAACGCCTCCCTCAAATAACTAACAAGTAGAACGTAGGTCTTAACACCGTACCTACGTAACCACTCAACTTGCCACTCAACTACTGCCCTACCACCAACCTCAACCAAGGGTTTAGGCCTATCATTGGTTAGAGGTCTTAACCTCTTCCCAAAACCGCCAGCTAATATAGCTACCTTCAACAAAACACCCAACTAATTAAGTACGCCATCATGCTTAAATCATTTAATGAAACAATACCTCTAAACTCTAACCTAAACCACTGTAAACTTAAGTTCGGCTTAGAGCTATATGGTGCAATGTTTTTAAGCCGGTAGTCATTATTCGTAAAGTGATGTGCTATGGTTGATGAATTACAGTTATTAGTAGACGGTACCTCAACAGTAGCTAGGTTAATGGTTGTAGCGGCTAAGACCGCACCTAAAGCCCGCGGAATCGATAACTTAGTCGTCAAGGTCTTAGAGAGGCCTGAAGAATTAGAATTACTTGCTAGGAAGATGGAGGAATTAGCTCAGAACTTCGGTGAGTTCTTCTTAAGGGATGCTCAGAACGTTAGGGCAAGTAATGCAGTAGTTTTAATCGGATGTAAGGCGGTGTCTATGGGTTTGAAGAAACCTGAGAGGTGGTTATTAGATGCTGATACCGTATGTAGCTTAGTTAACTTAGGTATCGCTCTAGGGTCTTCTGTTAAAGTGGCTTCAACGTTAAACGTAGATAATAGGATAATGTTTTCCGTAGGTGTTGCTGCTCAGGAATTAGGGATGGTGGACTGCGATTACGCGTTCGGAATTCCGTTAAGCACTAAAGCTAAGAGTCCGTATTTCGATAGGGTCTGGCCGCCTAAGAAGTAATCCCTAAGATTACGGGGATTAGAGGGGTTATGAATACCTCTACGAACGCAGCTATAGCTAATATAAGGGTGATTGGGATTAAGTACTTAACGTATTTTACTAGTAGTTGCCTAACCGCTATATCCCTTCTCCTCATCAAGTACTTACTTATCAGTGCTAATGATAGGGAAGTCCCTAAGGAGGCTGACATCAATATCGCTGGGAGTTCTAGAGCTCCGTGCGGTAGGATGAGGAGTAAGTTATAGGTAGGCGTGTAGGGTGAGTAGGTTAGGTACGTCCCTAATACGTACCCATTAGTAAATAGGACTAGGATTGGGATGAGTAGTGTGGGGCCTAAGAAGAACGATATTAGCGCAACCCTTAAATTGTTTATGAATATTAGTAGGGCTGCTATTAGCGGGTTAATACTTAAGCTCTCCATGATAGGTCTTAACTCCTTAGATAGCTCTCTGACAAACTCATCAGCAACCTCTGGATGGATCGTCAAACCACTTACAATACCTAAAACATATGAGGTAATCATTAAGACTATTGAAATTCTTAAGTACTTCACAGTAGATTAATCGTTAAACCATTTTAAAAGCTTTAACTAACCTACCTATTAACCACTCATTTTTTAACCTACTATTAAGTAGTTTAGTAATTGGTATGGTTGAAGTAGTTAGTGATGTCCCTGATGAGGGTGAGGTAGTTAAGTCGTTAAGCCCCTACACCTACTCATGGTTCTCTAAGAGGTATTGGGAATTCACCCCAGCACAGCTTATGGCAATACCGTACATAAAGTCAGGTAGGAACGTACTTATATCAAGCCCTACCGGGAGTGGTAAGACCTTAGCAGCTTTCCTAGCAGTAATTGATGAGTTAGTGAGGTTAGCTGAGTTAGGCAGGTTGCAGGAATCGATATACGTACTCTACGTATCACCGCTTAGAGCTCTAAATAATGATATGAGGAGGAATTTAAGTGAGCCTATCGAAGGTGTGGTTGCTGAGGCCAGGGCCTCAGGCATAGACGTATCTGAGATTAGATTAGCCGTTAGGACTAGCGATACGTTACCTAATGAGAGGCAGAGGATGCTTAGAAAACCACCCCACATACTGATAACAACCCCTGAATCCCTCTCCATAGCGCTCTCATCACCTAAGTTTAAGGGTTTGATGAGTACTGTTAGGTGGGTAGTTGTTGACGAGGTACATGAGTTAGCTGGGAGTAAGAGGGGTGCGCATCTAAGCTTAAGCCTTGAAAGACTTCAGGAATTCGTCGGACGTAACTTCCAGAGGGTTGGGTTAAGCGCGACTATATCACCGCTCGATGAGATAGCTAAGTTCTTAGTTGGGTATGATGATGAGGGGAGGTGTAGGGACTGCGTAGTAGTTGACGCTAGATTCGTTAAGCCTATTAGCATTAAGGTAGTATGCCCTAAAGTAGATATAGTTAGAGCTAGTGCTGAGGAGCTAAACACGGCGATATACGATGTCCTAGCAAGCGTTGTCGAGAGCCATAGGTCTACGTTAGTATTCACGAACACTAGAAGCGCTACCGAGAGGGTAGTATTCAAACTTAAGAGAATGTTTGAGAGGAACGGAGTAGTAGATGTTGATGAGATCGAAGCGCATCATAGCTCCTTAAGCAGGGAGGTCAGACTAGATGTTGAGGAGAAGTTAAAGAGGGGTGAGTTAAGATGTGTTGTAAGCTCTACATCACTTGAACTAGGTATTGATGTAGGCTACATAGATGCCGTAGTCCTACTGAGCTCTCCTAAAAGCGTTACAAGACTTATCCAAAGAGTTGGTAGGTCTGGGCATAATGTGAGAGATATGTGTAGGGGCTACTTAATAGCTGTTGATAGGGATGACTTAGTCGAGGTCTCAGTACTTGCTCAGCTAGCTCTTGAGAGGAAATTAGATAACATTCACATCCCTAGGAAGCCATTAGACGTACTCGCCCAACATTTAGTGGGTATGTCGTTAGAGAGGAGGTGGAGGGTTGACGAAGCGCTTAAAGTTATTAGGAGGTCTTACAGCTACGTAGACCTAACTAATGATGAATTCGTTAAGGTGTTGAGGTACTTAGCAGGTAGGTACGAGGAGGAATTAGAGGGTCTTAACGTCTACGCTAAGATATGGTTTGACGAGTTTGAGGGGGTCTTCGGTAGGAAGAGGGGTTCTAGGATGATATACTACTTAAACGTAGGCGCTATACCTGACGAAGCTAAGGTCAAGGTCTTCACGGATAGCGGTAAGTATGTAGGTGATTTAGAGGAGGGGTTTGTAGAGTACTTAGAGCCTGGCGATGTATTCGTATTAGGCGGTAGGACATACGAGTTCTTAAGAAGTGATGGTATGAAAGTTATTGTTAGTAGGGTTGAGAACGTCAGGCCTACAGTACCAAGTTGGTTCTCCGAAATGTTACCCCTCTCATTCGACTCAGCACTTAAGGTAGGCGAGTTTAGAGGTATGGTGTACGAATCGATGATTAGGTATGGAGTTGAGGGAGCTGTTAAGGAGTTGATGAGTAAGTACGGGCTGACCCACGACGTAAGTAAGTATATAGTTAACTATGTCTACGAACAACTAACCTACCTAGGACTAATACCTAGTGATAAGCTCTACGTTGTGGAGGTGTGGGAGGACTTAGAAAGTAGAACTACTAACGCAATATTCCACTACCTCCTAGGTAGGAAGGTTAACGACGCCTTATCGAGGGCTTACGCAGCACTCCTCAGCGACTCATTAGGGGTTAACGTTAGGGTAACAGTAACTGATAACGGGTTCATGCTATCAGTACCGATGAACGCTGGCTTAGACGAACAAACTTTATATGAGTTGGTGAGGTCAGTCACATCAGAAAACATAGTAAACATACTTAAGAGGTCCTTAAGGAATAGTGAGCTACTTAAGAGGAGGTTCAGACACTGCGCTGAGAGGGCCTTAGCCCTTCTAAGGAGGTATAAAGGCGTGGATACAAGTATTAGTAGGAGGCAGGTGAATTCTGAAACACTACTTAAGGTCGCTAGGAAGTTAGAGGGTTACCCAATACTTGATGAGGCGTATAGGGAAGTGCTTGAAGACTACATGGATGTAGGTAACGCTGTGAAAATACTTAAGCAGGTAGAACTCGGTGGGATATCAGTTAAGGTTGTCAGGGTACTGCTACCATCACCCTTCGCACATAACATTGTTGCCCACGGCTACAGCGATGTGGTTTTAATGGATGATAGGAGGAAACTTCTAATCAAGCTCTACGAAGAGGTTATGAAGAGGATAAGCCAGCGTGGTAAGGCTTACTAAGCTAACTACTAAGTACTTTAACTTAAATCTGAGAATATTAGTGGACATATAGATGTTAAGCATTATAGTGCCAACATATAATGAGAGGGATAACGTAGAGGAGTTAATTCGTAGGATTAGTAAGTCGTTAAGAGGGCTGGACTACGAAGTCGTAGTAGTTGATGATAACTCACCAGACGGTACTGCAGAGCTTGCTGAGAAACTCTCTGGGGAATTCCCGGTGAAGGTTATTAGGAGGCCCGGTAAGTTAGGCTTAGCTACAGCTGTTTTAGAAGGGGTTAGGAAGTCTGTAGGGGAGTACGTAGTCGTTATGGATGCTGACCTACAACACCCCCCTGAAATCATCCCTAAGATGTATGAGTATGCTTTAAATGGTTATGATTTAGTCATAGCTTCAAGATATGTTAGCGGTGGCTCTGTCAGCGGTTGGAGCTTCGTGAGGAAATCCATTTCTAGGTCAGCAACACTTATCGCAAAGCTACTGATCCCTAAGGTACGTAGCGTTAAAGACCCGCTCTCAGGCTTCTTTATGTTTAGAAAGGAGGTGTTAAAAGACGTTAATTTAAATCCTAGAGGTTTTAAGATATTGATTGAGTTACTGGTTAGAGGTAACTATGTAGGTGTTTACGAAGTCCCCTACAAATTCAACGTTAGGTCTAAGGGTAAGTCAAAGCTAAGTATTAAGGAGTTAGTAAACTACGTATTACACCTAATAACACTCTCCCCATACACAACACTCATTAAGTTCTTAAGTGTCGGGGCTTCAGGGACGGTTGTTAATCTAGGGGTTCTATACCTCTTAAGGTACGTATTAGACTTGAAGCATGTGGTAGCGAGCGCTATAGCTATAGAGGCATCGGTAATTAATAACTACCTACTCCACGAGCAATGGACCTTCAGGGAGAGGAGGGGAGGTAATTGGCTGTATAGGCTTATTAAATTCCACATGACCACCTCACTGGCAATAACTATGCAGTATATGACTTCTCAAATACTCTACTACTGGTTGGGTTTTGAGTCACTTATATCTCAACTTACCGGTATACTGCTTGGGTTTATAATTAATTACCTACTCAGCAGTAGGTATGTATGGTCTCGGAGGTAGGGAGTCCTAAAATATGTTTACTGTTGAGGTCTGACCTCAGCGGCCCTCCTACCTAAAGACCTCCCAAGCTCAGTTAGCTTTACGATATCCTCTCTCCCAGGACGTCCTGAAACACTTACCCTACCCTCAACAACCGCTTTAACATCTTCTAACTCCTTAATAACCTTAGACTCTGCTGCGGATGCCCATAGACCACTACTCACTATACCTACGTACCTACCCTCAAATTTCTTAATCTTCATGAGGTGTAGTACTAGCTCTATATACGGGAAAACACCTCCATCATATGTAGGTACTCCCAACACGATTACTGGTGAGTCAAACAACTCCTCAACTACATATGTAATCGGCGTGTCGGGAACCTTCATCAACACAGCCTCGACGTTAGACTCCTCAACACCCTTAGCAACATAGCTGACAACGTTTTCTAAGGTTCCATACATGGTTGAGTATATTATGAGGACCTTACGTTCAAACTCAGGCTTAGACCACCTTAAATAAGTCTTCACAGACCCACCTACCTTACTTATCAGCGGGCCGTGGGAAGGAGCTATCACCTCAAACTCATACTTAGATAGCTTATCAACAGCCTTAGGTATTTGAGACCTATACAGCGATACTATGTTTGCGAAGTACCTCTTCATAAGGTTTAAGATTACGTCCTCATAATCCCTATCCCAGTAACCCCTTATAAGGGCTCCGTAGGAACCGAAAGCATCGCATGAGAATAAGACTTTATCGTTAATTAGGTAGGTCATAAAGGTATCCGGCCAGTGGAGCCATGGCGTATGTATAAACTTAAGCGTACGGCTCCCTAAGCTTAACTCATACCCGTCGCTCACTGCTAAGTATTTGAAGTTCACGTCGTAGAGGTTCTCAATTATCTTAACGCCGATCTCAGTTGTTAAGACGTTCACGTCTGGGAACTCGTTAATGATGTTTGGGAAACTCCCTGAATGGTCAGGCTCTCCATGATGTACAACGTAGTAGTCTAAGCTCCTACCACCTAATAACTTCTTAACCTCCTTTACGAAAGCTTCTGAGTATAAGTTCTTAACGCCGTCGAAGAGCACTGTCTTATCATCAATTATTAGGTACGAGTTATAAGATATGCCTTCAGGGATATCCCACAGAGATTCAAATAACTTAGTACGTAGATCGTTTACTGAGATCATGTAGGCGTTCTTCCTAAACTCGTATACCGTTATAGTCATAAAACATCAATTCTACATAGCGGTTAGGAATTTTTAAAATTATATTATCTCTAATACAGGCCTATAGTGTTGGAGTGTCTTAGATAGCTGGTTAAGAATTCTGAGAATGTCAGGATTTCTGATAGGTAGTGCTATTGTTGACAGCCTAACATCGATTGTTAGCGTATCAACATCTAATGACTTTATGGTGATGTAGGATTCGTTAAATCTGAAAGACCCTAGGTCTACCTTTTTAAATGCTGATTTAACGTTGCTGAATAGTTCCATTACGTCCTCACCTTCCCTCAACTTTAACATTATCCTTATATTGATGCTTGGATTATGCTCCTTAATAGCTGACTCTATAAGTAATGTATTAGGTACGTAGATTTTATTACCGAAGAGGTCCTCAATAACTGATGTAAGCGGTGTTAAATCGACTACCCTACCCTTAATAGGCTCTGAATATCCCTGTATGAATATCTCAGCATTCCTACCTTTAACATGTTTAAACATCTGAAGCGTTATATATGCTGCGAACTGCTTAACCTCGTAGAAGAAGAGTGTTAAGACTATTAACCCAAGTATCGCTATTATTGCGTAGGGCGTCAGCGATGCCGTAATTATGTTAACTGAGATTATTAGAAATGCTGATAGCAGTCCTAAGTCAACCATTCTAATTAAGGTTACCTTAGTACTTACTGAAATACTGCCGCGTTGGACTAACGATGTTATGAACTTACTTAACATATACCTTATTATAACTATAACGACTACTAGCAGTAGTATGAGTTCTACCTGATTAATCAACGCTTCATCCAGCTGGATGAAATTCGTTAGGCTCACCCTTTAAAGTAGCTGCTCACCTCATCCTCACTAGCACTAGTCAGTAATATTAACTGATAACCACTTAATAAGATGGTGTTATCTTCAGGTGGGTATAATTTCGAGCCATCGAATACGAATACGACCTTAGTATCTTCGGGGAGTTCCACATCTTTTAACGTTTTATTAACTGCTTTATCAGTTTCTGATAGGCTTAAAACGTATATTCTTAGATTGCCGAACTCCGTAATTAGTTTAGGCATTCTAACGGAGTCTACATACGTTTTAATCATCGTAGCGGTTAGGGATGGTGAGACTATGGGTATGCCGAGCCCTAACTTAATCATTAGTTCAGCTACCTTAGGATCTCTGACCTTAGCAATCCTTATAGGGACGTTGTAGGCCTTAGCAACTGATATAACGAATATGTTTGTCTCATCTCTATCGGTTAGAGCTATGACTGAGTCTATATCTGATATGGAGATTTCAGATGTATATAGGGAGACGTCTGTGGCATCCTTATTAATTACGTAGATGTCAAATTTGCTTGAGAGCTCCTTACACCTATTACTATTAGATTCAACCACTATGACTTCATCCCTTCTAAGATTTATAGTTCTAAGAAGTTCTTCAGCTGTATCACTACCTCCAATCACTAATATCCGCATGTTATTAAACCACCAACTACCTCCAAGTAAATCTCACCTAATATTTATTAAGTTTACATTAAAGTCATAGCGCTTATACCTCAGTTAAATCATTAGGAATTACACATACTTACTGAATGCTGCATAGCTAAACACGTACATCTAATCTTAAACGTACTACCTACTCTACTCGGCTCTGAGGGTGTTTCAATCCAGAAGCTATTAAAAGCGTAGTCAGCTTTACATCACTCATAGAGCCTTCATACCTTGATACCTCATTACCATCCGCAAACACCATAGTGGTAGGTATTGCCACTACGTTATACCTCTTACTTACGGATTTTAAGTTCTTAGTGTTGACCTTAATGAATAACGCGGCATCTTTAAATTCCTTAGAAACCGACTCGAATGTAGGGATGTATGACTTACATGCAGGGCACTCATTTTTGTAAAAACATGCTACTACGAATTTATTACTACTAATCAATCTGCTAAATTCTTCTTCACTACTAACTTCTAATACGTGTTTACTACCCTCCCTACCTACAGCACTTCTCACAACATCCTCAACTAACTTACTTATTAGGTCGTCAATATCCTCAGGCATTATACGATATCCATTAGTTATATAGTTCGTAGGTGAGTTATAAGTTATAATATTATTGTGTTGGCATCCTACTAACTGATACTACCATCATTAACTCAGGTTAAATAGTTGTTTTACCGTATATTTAATTGGTGTGGTGTCGGCGATAAAAGCGTATAGGTTAGTGGTTATAGGTATTGTCCAAGGAGTTGGTTTTAGGCCTCTAGTATATAGGATAGCTAGTAGGTTAGGTGTTTCAGGCTACGTTAGAAATGTTGGGGGCTCTGAGGTTGAAATACATGTGGAGGGCTCCGAAGACGTCTTAGAGGAGTTCGTGGAGACGCTTAAGAAATCACTACCCCCTACAGCCCGTATTGATGAGTTAGTAGTTCAGGCAGTAAGTGTTGAGGGGTTTAAGGAGTTTACAATACTCCCCTCAACAGGTGGGGCCATTAAATACTCTATGATACCACCAGATTTCGGCATCTGCGATGACTGCTTAGCTGAGGTTTTAAATATTGAGGATAGGAGGTATAGGTATTATCTAAACTCATGTGTTTGGTGCGGTCCCAGGTTCTCGATGATGTATAGACCTCCCTACGATAGGGTTAATACATCGATGAACGACTTCCCACTATGTGATAGGTGTTTAAGCGAATATGAAGATCCAGGCAATATACGTAGGTTCCATGCTCAGGGGATAAGCTGCCCTAACTGCGGTCCTAAAGTAAGTCTTTATACTAGGGAGGGGGAGTTAGTAGATTCTGAAGACCCTGTAGGGCTTGCTGGGAAGTTAATTAATGAAGGCTATATAGTAGGTGTTAAGGGGTTAGGCGGCTACCACATAGCGTCACTAGCTACCGATGATGAGGTGGTTTTAAAGCTTAGGCTGAGGAAGAATAGACCTCAAAAACCTTTCGCAGTGATGGTTTTAAACGAGTCAGTAGCTAGTAGTGCTTGCTACTTAAGTGATGAGGTTGTTAAACTACTTAAATCACCTGAAAGACCTGTAGTCCTACTGCCTAAGAAGGAAGGTAGTCCGATATCTAAGCATGTCTCACCCGGCTTAGATGTTGAGGGTTTATTCCTCCCCTACACAGCCCTACACTACTTACTACTAAGCAGTACTGATGATAAGCTCGCTATAATGACTAGCGGTAATCCTAAAGATAAACCTATGTGTGTTGATGAGGAATGCGCTTTCAAACACCTTAAAGGCTACGTCGACTACTTCTTAATCCATAATAGAGTGATAGTTAATAGGGTTGATGACAGCGTTTTAAGGCTTACTAATGGGAAGCCGGTGATGATTAGGAGAGGTAGGGGGTACGCACCTATGTGGGTCAGAACTAAATTTAAATTTAAAAACCCGGTCATAGCATTCGGTGCTGAACTGCAGACGGCAGGTGCTATAGCCTTCGACGATAAGGTAATTCTAACTCAGTATATAGGGGATGTAGACGACTACGACGTCTTAAACGACCTAGATAAGTACTTAAGTTGGTTTATAAGGGTTTACGACGTAGATGTGGGGAATGCTTACTTAGTAATTGATAGGCATCCAACCTACGTATCTAGGTTATTAGCTGAGCACTACTTAAGTAAGTATGGCGGTAGATTATTTGAGGTCCAACACCATCACGCACACGCATTAGCTGTTGCTGCAGACCTAGGCCTAGACCCGCAGGAATGGTTTCTCTCAGTAGTGCTTGATGGCATCGGTTACGGTGATGATGGGAACGTGTGGGGTGGTGAGGTACTCAAGTTAAATTACTCAAACTACGTGAGGGTAGGTCATTTGGAGAACGTCCCATTACCCGACCCAGTAAACTCTATTAAATATCCGGCTAGGATGCTTCTCTCATATCTACGTAAGCTCTTAGGGAGTGATGAGGAGGTGGTTAAGTTAGTAGATAGGTTACGACTAGTTAAGGCGTTCCGCTACGGTGTTGAAGAAGTCTACGTAGTTCTCCAACAAATATCAAACTCTAAGATAATGACGTCAAGCACCGGTAGGTTCTTAGACTCCATATCAGCGTTGCTTGGAGTATGCTTTGAAAGGACTTATGAGGGGGAGCCAGCGATAAAGCTAGAGTCAGCAGCTAGTAAGGGAAGACTCATCGGCGAGTTAGACGGGTTAGTAACGGTTATGCAGGGTAGGTACTTAGTTTTAACTACTGAAATACTTAACTACGTATTAGAGTCCTTAGGTAGTGTTGATGTTAGGGACATAGCTTATACAGTACAGTATAGTTTGGGAAGTGCTTTAGGTGATGTGATTCGGAGGTTAAGCTATGGCAGTAGGTTTGATTACGTGGTCTTAGGTGGTGGAGCCGTAGTTAACTCAATAATAATTAAGGGGATTGAGGACTGCTTAAAGGACTGTGAAATTAAGGTCTACCTACCGAGGAAGTTACCGCCTAATGATGGAGGCATAGCGGTGGGGCAGGTTGTAAGTACCTATAGCTTTAACTCGCAGAGTACGTTCTGAGCTGGCGTTACGTCACGGGATAACCTTATCCACTACCCAAGAAGACCTCACACCCTAAGTAGGTTTAGGCAGGTCAATAAACCTTTACGTTAGGTAGAAGCGGTTCTACACCTACTGCTTAGATAGATGTTTTAGTTAGAGGGGAAAATATTTTTTAGGCCAACCTTAGTAAACTCTTAGGTATGTTTAGATGGTCAGCACTAAAGTAGTTAAGTACTCACCGTGGTTACTACATTTCAACACAGGTGCGTGCAATGGATGTGATATTGAAGTATTAGCTGCTTTAACACCTTACTACGACCCTGAGAGGTTCGGCGTTAAGTTAGCCCCTAATCCTAGACACGCTGATGTTATGGTTGTGACTGGTGCTGTAACTAAGAAAGCTGGTGAGAGATTGAATAGGTTGTATGAGCAGATGCCATCACCTAAGTTTGTAGTGGCGGTTGGTGCCTGCGCTATAAGTGGTGGTGTTTTTTCAGGTTCTTACTCGGTGTTAAACGGTGCCAATAAAGTGGTGCCGGTAAGCATGTACGTTCCTGGATGTCCTCCAAGACCCGAAGCTATTCTTTACGGGATTGTTAAACTGCTTAGCAAGTTAGATGGTGGTGGGAATGAGTAGCGTATTAGATTTCTTAAAGAGTTCTGGTTTAAATCAATTAGGATCTAAGCAGCCTAGGAGGTACGTATTTGAGGTAAGCGCTGAGAGGCTTAGAGAAGTCGTAGGTGGCCTAGCTAAATTCAAGAACATATACGTATCATCTATTTCAGGGGTTGATTATGTTAGTGAGGGATTTATCGAGATTAATTACTGTTTATGGGTTGTTGATGAGAGGTTCATGGTTATTACTAAGGTCAGAGTTCCGAGGGACTCTCCTAAAGTACCTACGATCTACGACTTAATTCCTGGAGCTCTGAATAGCGAGTTAGAGGCTTATGACCTCTTAGGAGTGGTGTTTGAGGGGAATGAGAAGTTGAGGAGAGGGTTCTTAACGCCTTCAGAAGTAGCGTCTCAGGGTTTATTCCCGCTTAGAAAGGATTTTAAGGTGTGATTTATGTCGTTAATTGAAATTCCTGTAGGACCTCAACACCCAGCTCTCCACGAACCTATAATGCTTAGGGTTAAGGCGGATGGTGAGAGGGTAGTTGATGTTCAAGTAGTTACCGGTTACAATCATAGAGGGGCTGAGAAATTAGGTGAGCGTAATACTTGGAGTAAGAACGTATTCCTCTACAGTAGGGTTTGCGGTATATGTAATACGGTTCACGCACAAACATATACTCAAGGCGTTGAAGCTATAGGTAATGTTGAAGTCCCCCCCAGAGCTCAGTACTTAAGGACATTGATAATGGAGTTAGAGAGGATACACTCACACATGCTTATCTCTGCCGTTATGGCTGAAATAGTAGGTTTCGATAGCCTCTTCATGTTGATTATGAGGGATAGAGAGCCTGTGATGATGCTTAAAGAACTAGTTACAGGTAATAGAGTTCTCTCAGACTACTACACATTAGGTGGTGTTAGGAGGGATGTTGATGAAGTGAAAAAGGATAAGATATTGAAGGTGTTGGAGAGTGTTGAGGGAAGAATGAAATACTATAAGAAGGTGTTTGAGGAGGATTTCACTTTAAGTAGAAGGTTAGGGGGTGTCGGGGTAGTAAGGCATGATGAAGCCGTGAGGTACTCATTAGTCGGTCCGACTTTAAGGGGTTCAGGAGTTAAATCAGATGTTAGGGCTGATGACCCATACGCTGCGTACGGTGAGATACCGTTTAACGTGATTACATATGATGGGGGAGACTCGCTTTCAAGGATGTTAGTTAGATTTGATGAAACCCTAGAGTCGATAGAGATGGTTAGATACATTCTTAATCACCTACCGCAAGGACCTATAGCACCTAAAACGCCTATTAGAATAATACCTGCTGGTGAGGCGTTCTCAAGGGTTGAAGCTCCTAGAGGTGAGTTATTCTATCATATAGTAAGTAAGGGTGGTGATAAGCCGTATAGAGTTAAGGTTAGAACCCCCTCCTTTCACAACATAATTAACGGTGTAATAGCTTATAGGGAGGCAAACATCGCTGACGTACCGGTAATACTTGCAAGTGTAGATCCTTGTATATCCTGCACTGAGAGAGTACTCGTAATTGATGAGAGGTCAGGTAAGGCAAGATCCTTAAGGCTTAAAGACCTAAGTAGGGGGTTGTTAGATGGGTCTTAAAATACTTAACGAAGTATTAAGTAACTTAATTAAGAAGTCATCAACCGTAGAATACCCTAAACAACCACCGCTAGCGTTAAAGGAGCATAGAGGACGTCACTATGCAGACCTAGTTAAATGTACTGGATGTAGCTTATGCGCTTTAGAATGCCCTACTAACGCAATAGCTATGAATACGTTGCAGAAGAAGTTAAAGCAGAATCCGAGAGGTATATACCCAGTAATCGAATACGGTAAGTGCATCTTCTGCTATAGATGCGTTGACGTATGCCCTGTTAAAGCATATATAACTACTAACTTCTTCGAGATGGGCTCAGATAAGTTAGGGACTTCCAATGACTTAAGTATGAATACTTTACAGGGAGTAGAATAATGCTTAAAAACCGTTCTTAGAAATGTTAAGAGGTTATTAGGATGAGTCTAGAGCCATTAATTACGTCGATAATCATGTATACAATACCGATATTCATACTTGCATACATATTATACTTCATCAGGATTTTGAAGGGACCTACAGTACCTGATAGGGTTTTAGCTGTAGATGCCTTAGCATTCGACTTAGTTGTTTTCTTAATAGTTCTAGGAATATACTTTAAATCCCCTGTACTGCCAGTCGTGGCTGTAGTCCTCGCGCTGTGGACTTACGCATTCGATATATTCATAGCTAAGTATTTAGAGAGGAGGGAGATGGGTGGGTAGTTATGATCGAATATGTTATGGTAGTAGTAGGTGGCGCGCTCCTACTTATAGGGGCTGTATGTGATTTAATAGGGGCTTTAGGGATGAATAGATTCCCGAATTTCTTCGTAAGGCTCCACGCAGCCACTGTAGGTGTTATTGGTGGTGCTTTCTACCCGTTAATCGGAGCTGCTCTAATAGCGTTTGGCTCAGAATACCTAGGAACGTATAGGTGGTTTGTAGGTGGTTGTGCGTTAGTTTCAGCATTTCTTATATTAATTCTCGCCCCAGCTGGGTCTCATGCCCTAGCTAGGGCAGCCCATAAATCTAAGACAGCTGTCGTAACCCCTAAGGTAGCTGATCATTTAGAGGAGGACGGGGGTGTTAAGTAGATGGATATGACATACTTATTACTAGCGATATCTATGTTATTTGCCTTAGTAGCTACTTACTCAGCAATAGTTGAGAGGTATTTAGTGAAGGCCGTAGTGTTTTCAGCGCTTCAAAGCATAGCATTTACGTTAGCTCTATACCTGCTCAGAGCACCTGATATAGTGCTTGTCTACCTCCCAATAACTGTTGGTATTTACCCAGCTGCAATTCTTTTCTTAATAAAGAAGAGTGAGGAGGTTGAGGAGCTGTGAAGAAGGAATTACTAATCGCTATGTCAATGGTTATCACAGTCGTGGTTATGGCTTACATAGCAACGTTGGGAGGTGGGTTAGGCCCCCTCTTCAGCGATGTAAGACCTCTGGCTAAGGCCTTCTTAAGCACAACCCTAGACCCTGAGAAACCTTTATTCACAGCTATGAGTCCTGAGGCAGTCACAGCTATTGTCTGGGATTATAGAGGTTTAGACACGTTATTTGAGACAGCTGTTTTCTACCTAGCTATCATAGGTGCTATAGCTATATATAGAGATGTTAATGAGAAGGTAGGTCTTAAAGGCAGTGGGTTAGGGCTTTCTAAGATAGTGAGGGTAGTTACCAAGGTCTTAATACCTATAAACATAGCTATAGCTATCTCTATAGCGTTACACGGCCATTTAACTCCTGGCGGAGGCTTCCAAGCAGGTGCGGCAATGGCTGTCATGCCTATGCTGCTCATCGTCGTGTTTTCTAGGTATTTCCTATTAGAGTTGAAGTTAACTAAGGGTTTAGCGTTAGCCTTCAGGTCTATAGGCCTCACTGGTATAGCGCTTACGGTATTCCTACCAATAATTATAGCGTTAGTTAATGGGGTGAACGCGTATATAATGCAGAATCAGATGAAGGTCAATGCACCTGTAGGGTTACCAGCTTTTATAGGTAATTCCCTAATATCAGGGTCGTTAATACTTTACAACGTATTTGAATTCCTAGCAGTTACCTTCGGATTTTCAGTACTATTTCTATTGCTGTCTATAGAGGAGGATATAGTTAAAGATCAGATGAGGGGTGAGGTAAGTGAGCACTGAGTTAGATATCTTCCTAGCCAACCTATCTTTAATCTCATTAATAGCTATTATTGGGGTCTCACTCTACGGTATCCTAGCCAGACCTAACATCGTTAAGAAGATAATAGCGTTAACCATATTCACAGACGCGGCTAACTTACTAGCAATTCTAGTCGGTTTTAGGAGGCCTCCATCAATACCGCCAGTACTGTTAAACTTAGAGCCGAGGGCTACTGATATAGCTGAGTTCTCAGCAAGTGCTGTAGACCCCTTACCGCAGGCATTAGTCCTCACGGCTGTGGTTATAGGGATGGCTGTAAACATGTTAATAATATTTATAGCCCTTCAGGTCTACAGGCTGTATGGCACATTAGATGCTAGGAAGATAAGGAGGTTGAGGGGGTAAGCCATGAAGTTAGTTAAGATAATACCTGTAGCGATTCTCACATATATCATATATATAGTGTTCTCAGGCTCGGTAAGCACCTACGACTTAGTGCTAGGCGTAGTCGTTGCAGTGCTTGCGGGTTACTTAACGTCAGAGCTATTGGTTAGTGATGTTGGTAAGGCGTTAAGTATTAAGAGGTTCATATGGCTTATGCTTTACGGTGTTTACTACTTAACCATCGCCGAGTTTAAAGCGCATTTCGACTTGATTAAAAGGATCTTAAATCCTAAGATGCCTATTAACCCGGGAATAGTTAGAACTCCGTATAATGTAGGCAACGACTATAGCGTTGTAACAATAGCTAACTCAATAACTAATACACCAGGTACCGTTGTCGTTCACTTAGATGAAGGTCGGAAGACATACTACGTACATTGGATAGATGTTAAGGCACCTGATCCGAAAACTACCTACGAAAACATCGTAAAGGCCTTCGAGGGATATGTTAAAAAGATTTTTGAGTAGGTGTCCACTATGTTTGACTACATTACAATAGGTTTAACCCCACCGCTGATGATCGCAATGGCGTTCACACTGCCAATATTTACGTTAGCTATTAAGAGGAAAGCGTTCTACGACATATATGCCTTAACCGCAACGACAATTGCTTTAATGCTTACGGCTTATAACTACTACTTAGTGTTCTACGTAGCTAAACGCCCCATAGCATACCCGTTCGGGGGTTGGCCCCCGCCGATTGGAATAGTCTATGAGGTAGATGCCTTAAGCGCGTATTTCGGTGTCTTCATAGCGGCTGTGATGTTGATGATAAGTCTTTACAGCGTATGGTACTTAAGAGGTGTTAGCGGTTACGAGTGGTACTATACGATGCTCTTAGGGTTGGAGGCAGGTATGATAGGATGCGTGTATACTGGCGACGCGTTTAACCTCTTCGTAATGCTTGAGGTGCTTTCGGTAGCTGCGTACGGCCTAGTGATCTTCTACAGGATGTCGCATGAAGCTATTGAAGCCGGTATTAAGTATTCGTTAATAGGTGCTGTCGCCACCACTATATACTTCATAGCCTTAGTATTCATCTACGGTAGTTTCGGAACTTTAAATATGGCTGATATAGCGTATAAGTCTAGAGGTGGTGGTGAGTTCCCCTTCAGCTATATGGTGGTAGGTAACATCCACCTAGCAAGTGCTATAGCTCTAGCACTGTCTATGTGGGCATTTACGTTTAAAGCAGCAGTAGTGCCAAACCACTTCTGGCTTCCAGACGCACACCCAGCAGCTCCAACACCGGTCTCTGCAGCGCTTTCAGGCCTCGTCGTTAAGGTAGGTATTTACGCAATAATTAGGTTTCTCTACACCATCTACGGTTTAGACTCACTGCACACTATAGCTAATGTAGTTAGCATAGTTATGAAGTTATTAATAATTTTAGGTGCGTTATCAGCGTTAATAGCATCCGCGTTAATGGTAGTGCAGAACGACATTAAGAGGTTAATAGCGTATAGTACGATTATGCATGTAGGTCTCATCGTTATTAGCATGTCAATAGGTACTAAATTAGGTATTGAGGCAGCCCTATACCACACCGTTAACCACGGGATTGGTAAGGCATTACTCTTCATGTCTGCAGGTGTTTTAATTAGGGTTGCAGGGTCTAGAAACATAGATGAGATGTCCGGTGTTGGTAGGTATATGCCTCTAACATCATTTACCTTAACGTTAGCAGTGCTGTCGTTAGAAGGTTTACCACCTCTTGCAGGTTTCTTCAGTAAGTTACTGCTTTACGAGGCATTCATAGACTCAGGATTAGCTATAATGGCGGTGGTGTTGGTGGTCTCATCTACTTTCGCCCTCCTAGCATATATAAAACTACTCTACGGTGCATACTTTAAACTACCTACGAAGGAGTTAGGTAGGGTTAGGGAGAGTTGGACTTACTTAATGCCTTTAGCGGTCCTCGCAGCGCTACTCGTAGTTCTCGGAGTCTGCGCACCGATTTTCGTAGATGAGGTACTGACACCAACGTCCAGCGAGTTACTTAACCCATTAAAATATGTTAGCGCGGTTAATGAGGTCGTTAAGGCCTTAGGTGGTTGAGATGGACGTATTAGAATTAACGTTAATTGCTTCATCGCTAATGCTGCTAGTAGCACTACTTACTTACCTATCATATGCAGCTGTTAAGAAGGGTGGTAGTAGTCAGAACCTCTCAGAGCCATACCTATGTGGTGAGAGCGTTGATGACTTTAAGAATAGCATATCGGTTGGTAGTACTAACCTATACTGGGGTGCTACATCAGCTATTCTGAGCAGGTTCTACAAGGTGTTAAGGGATGAGATCCATACCGGAGTACTTAACGATTGGTTCTTCTACATGTGTATATGGCTTGTACTAGGTGTTTTACTGAGCTTTATTACTATATCTATGTCGTAGGTGGTCTGTATGGTATATTCTGAAATTCTACTAGCTACGTTTTCAGCGCTCATCTACCCAGGCTTACTCTTCCTAGTAGTCCTCGGCCTACTAACACAGTGGTATATGAGGAAGCTTGTAGGTAGGCTACAGAATAGAATTGGACCTAAGTACGTTGGACCTCTAGGCATAGCACAGCCTTTCGCAGATGTTATCAAGTTAGTCTTTGTTAAGGAGAAATTATCTTCTAAAGGTAGGTTGGATAGGTTATTAATACTCTTCATGACATTAGGGTTAGGCGCTCTATCTTCAGCAATGCTATTCACCCCTATCTCACCGTACGTAATTAGAGGTGGGTATGATGTGATAGCCTTCATATACCTAATGATTTGGTCTACAATTGCGTTTGCGGTAATAGGTCTGAGCTCATCTAACCCGTTCACCATTGCAGGTTCATCAAGATTTCTAACTCAAATACTCTTCGCAGAGCCTGCCTTAATAATCTCAATACTCGCAGCTACGATAGCCTTAACGAAGAACTCCACAACACCTCTATCTATTTACTCGTCAGCAGCGTATTTCCAAATAAGCGCTTTGATAGCTGCCGTATTAGCCTTATCTTTCATCTCATTCTTCTTAGCCACTATAGCTAAGACCTTAATAAAGCCGTTTGACATACCTGAAGCTGAGACAGAGTTAGCTGGAGGGTTACTTGCTGAGTTAAGCGGGCCTACATTAGGGTTAGCGATAGTATTCCACTACAGTGAAATAGCGTTTCTAGCCTTAATAACCACTATGATATTCTTAGGAGGTCCATACCCCTTCAATTACGGGGACGCCTTAGGTATGGCAGTATTTATAGTTAAGTACGTACTCCTCCTCACGTTAATGATAACCGTTAAAGCATCTGTCGGCAGGGTCAGAGTCGAGCAGGCAGTATCTATGATTAAGTACGTGATATTGACCTCGGTTACAGCCTTAATACTAGCTACGGTTTTCTGAAAATGTTAGTAAGTTAATTATTAGCTTATCAACGATTTCTAAATCTTTATATAGTAGGTAGGGGTAGTTAGTAGTTAAAAAATATTAACCCTGATAGTAGTGATCCCTGCAGGTCGGTATACTTGCATATCGACATAACTACATCTATGACTGGTAGGGTTGTTAGGGAGTTAACGCTTCAAGGTAGGACTAGGTTATCAGAAGTTATTAATTTAATATTACAGGAATTGAGGGTTAACATCAAGTATTCAGATCTGGAGCCCTATTACTTAGTAGTTGTTAATGGGAACCCGCTTGGGGAGGGGGTTAGGTGGGATGAAGTCTTTCTAACTAATGATGATCGTGTAGTGATTCTGCCGTTGGCGTTTGGAGGTTCCGAATTAAGTATCCCTACCGAGGACTACTGGTTCAAAGTTCCAGTAAGTCTGGGTAATTAGTTAGTGTGGCGTTGGTTATTAAGTGCTTGCAGCACTCTTAGCTATTAAATCCAAAACCCTATCTATTTCTAACTCAACGGTTGGCGGGATGTTCTTAACGTTAATGTCTATGAAACCTCTTGTCACTATGGATTTAGCTTCGTCTTCCTTAAACCCCTTACTCATTAGGTACTCTAACTCTTCCTGAGCTATAACTCCGATAGCAGCTTCATGACTTAATGTAGCTCCAGGCTTCTTAGAAGTTAATGAAGGTATTGAAGATATCTTAGATTTTTGGGAGAGGAGTAGTCCTAAGCACTCGACATGCCCCCTACCAACAGCTTCAGCAGTTATATCAGACCTAGCGTTAACTTCGGATGAGTCCTTAGTTATGACTTTAGAGACGATCTCTGCTGTGGAATGATCCCCTCCTAATATAATCTTAGTTCCTACATCGTATACTCCGTAACCGCTACCAGCAATCACTGAAGAAGATGATGCCTTACTACCAGCACCTAATCTAATTACCGGGTAGGTCTGAAGTGAGGCGACTGGGGAGTATGTTACGTAGTAATTCACATACTCACCTCCAACGTCAACGTCAACCCCTGTCCTAGGTCTGACGTGGACTCCTTCAGACCAAGCATGAATCATTGTGAAGGTTAGTCTAGCATTCCTCTTTACGTAGAACTCGGAAATCCCTATGTGGAGGCTATTCTTCACACCATGCGGTACTAAGCACCCAGTAACTACGTGAGCTTCTGAGCCCTCATCTACGTATATTAAGTTATGAGCTAGTTGCATCTTATTATTTGAGGTTATTGCTAGGCAGGAATATATTGGGATCGAGACCTTAGTATTAGGTGGTACGTAAATAAAGTAACCTAGCTCATTACCGTATAGGTAGTTAGCAGCTGTGTACTTATCTAGGTCAGGTCTAACCAACCTCCACATAAGGTCTTTAACGTAGGTAAAGTCATCTAAGGCCTTCCTAAGAGGTAATATCCTAGTATTATACTTCCTCAGCGACCTTCCTAACGCATCGTACATAGCGCTTTCATCGACCTGTACGTAATTTAAATTAAGTTGTTCGTTCTCTAAACCTATTCTAGAGATGATCTTAGTTAGTTCCTCACTTACTTCTAACCTATCGTAGATCTTCGGGTCCTCTAAGCCATAATCACTTAAATCTATGTCGGGACCAAACGTGGAGGGCTTCTTAAGGGCTTTAATTAGTTCCTCCTTCAAATCACTCACCACTTAAAATCTTACCGAGGATCTCAGCGCTTTTCCTAAACCCGTATTTAGATATAAGCGGTAGGACCTCATCCACTAAACCGCTATACGCTATCCTCCCGTCTAACATTATGTGGGTTCTATCAACACGCCTCAACTTACTTAGGATGCTTCCAGAGTGGGTAACTAAGACCACTGAAGACCCCCTCTTAATCAGTAAATTAATAGCATCTGCGATCAAGTTTAAACTCTCAATATCAACACCGCTGTCCGGCTCATCAAGTAGTGCAATCTTAGGGTTCTGAAGTAATACTAAGTAAAGCTCAGCTCTCTTCCTCTCACCACCGCTGAAACCTACGAATAAATCTCTCCCTAGGAATTCATCGGTTCTCAACACCTTAGACATTATCGTGTAATCTGAGCAGCCGCAACGTTTAATTAGGTTCTTAGCGATTTCAGAGAACTTCACACCTCTTATTGATGGTGGGTTCTGATACGCTAAAGCGATCCCCATCTTAGCACGTTCATATGATGGAGTATTAGTTATGTCGGAGCCTTCGAAAACTATAGACCCGTTACACACGTTAACTCTTGGAAGACCCATTATAGCTGATAGGAGGGTGGACTTACCAGAACCGTTAGGCCCTATGATTACGTGGAGTTCACCAGCTCTAACACTTAAGTTGACGTCCTCAACGATTTTCTTACCATTAACGCATACCTCCAACTTCTTCACTACTAGCATGCATTACCCCTAAGAATATAGTCTTCTAACATATTAAAGGTAAGAAGCTTTAAAATTCTGTATTTAAGACTTATTGGGGGTTTTAAGTGAGGGCTTTAAGGGTTCACCAACCAAAACTTATTAGGATTGATGAGATTGAAGAACCTCAGATTAAAGGTGATGAGGTTTTAATTAAAGTTAGATATGCAGGCATATGTGGTACTGACCTCCACGTATATAGAGGGGCTATGAAGGATAGGGTTAAATATCCAGCAATACCTGGCCATGAATTCTCCGGAGTTATAGTTAAGGTAGGCTCTGAAGTGGATTGGCTTAGTGAGGGGGATGAAGTAGTTGCCAATCCAGTACATCCATGCGGTAGGTGTACTGCGTGCTTGGCTGGGAGGCCTAACATATGTGTTAACTTTAAGATACTAGGCGTAGACATACCTGGAGTATTCGCAGAATACGTAAAAGTACGTAGTAATAATGTTTATAAAATACCTAAAGGACTTTCCCTAAGAAACGCTGCCTTAGTTGAACCGTTTGCAGTTGCTGTACATTCGTGTAGGAAAGCTAGGATAGAGTCAGGGGATACGGTACTCATTATTGGGCAAGGACCTATAGGACTATGTACTACGCAGGTAGCTAGTCACTACGGCGCTTATAAAGTAGTAACGTCGGATGTTGTGGAGAGCAGACTTAAACTGTCTAAGGTCATAGGGGCTGATGAGGTCGTAAACCCGCTTGAAGTAAACATGGTTAAGGCTGTTGAAGAGTTAACTGGAGGGGTAGGCGTTGATAAAGTTATAGAGACTTCAGGCAGTCCTCAAGTATTAGACCAGGCGTTAAGGGTCTTAAAACCTGGTGGGAGGGTAGTCTTAGTCGGCTTATGTTTCGAAGACGTTAAGCTTCATTCATACCCCATAGTATATAAGGAGGCTGAAATAGTGGGTTCTAGGGTATATGTAGATGAATTCCCCAGAACTTTAAACTTAATTAGTAGGGGTTACCTTAAACCCGAACCATTAATAACGCATGAAATGCCGCTGAGCGATGGTGATAGAGCGTTTAGAATATTAGAGGATAGGCTGGAGGACGCTATTAAGATATTACTAAGACCTTAAAGCCTGCTTAACTGTTAACCATTAAGTATTATTTTTCTAGGCATTAAAATCTAGACCTGATGTAATCATCAAACCAGTTCGCAATCCCTTTAGAGATTATCGTCATGACCTCTGCTAATCTCCTACTCTTAAGCTCTCTCATAAGGTATTCAATTCTTAGGTAGAACTTACGGTAAGCCCTGGCCAGTGCCCTAGCTAGGTCTCTCTCACTGAAATAGAAGCCCCTCATAACAGGTCTTAAAGTCGTGTAGTGCTCCCAATCACGGTCCACTATTAAGTTGTTCTTCATAGCATATTCGTATAGCGGGGTTCCTGGATATGGAGTAGCTACGGTGAATTGAGCGTATGTAGGGTCTAACTTAATGGCGAATTTCACAGTTCTCTCCATATCATCTAATGTCTCCCAAGGAAATCCTAATACGAAGGTACCTACATGGTATAGTCCTAATTCCTTAACCAGCTTAAAAGATTTAATTACTGAGTCAATTGTCAGTTTCTTACCTATCCTCTTCAGCGATTCCTGCGAAGACGATTCAACCCCAAAGTATATCGCCTTAAAACCTATTTCCATCATACTTTTAAGTAATTCCCTATCGACGTGGTCCACCCTAGAACCACAGCTAAACTCTAAGTCTAATTTATGTTCTCTTAACTTCTTAATAAACTCGTTTATGAAGACCCTACTAGCTGTTAATTCATCATCCATGAACGCTATTTTCCTAATACCGTATTTCTCAGCTAAGAATTTAACCTCACCTACGACATCCTCAGCTGACCTAAACCTAACCCTCCTACCCCAGAAGTATGAAGTACTACAGAATATGCATCCGTACGGACATCCCCTACTAGCCATTACGTGAGCTACCTTTACGTTCTTACCGAACATCGAATACGCATCTATGTCCAGTAAATGATGTGCAGGCCACGGCAACTTACTTAAATCATCTATAGGCTCTCTAGGCTGTGTCCTTATATGACTTCCCCCACAGCTCTTAAATGCTATACCTCTAACGTTCTTTAACTCCGTGTTCGGAAAGCCGAAACGCTCTATGGTGTTAACTAACTCTAACGTTGTTAACTCACCCTCACCGCAGACAACGACGTCGAAGCCCTCATTAAGAGCTTCGTCAAACATGAAGGTTGGGTGCGGCCCACCGCAAATGACCGGTATATCACTGAAATATTTTTTAAGCAGTTTCACCGTAGTGTATGCCTTATATGCCGTAGGCGTGATTACGGAAAAACCTATGATATCTGGAGACCAAGCCCTGACCTCACGTATAAAGTCCTTCACACCTAATTTAAGGGTCGGAGAGTCAACTATCCTAACCTTATGTCCGGAACTCTCAAGTACTGCAGCAATCCAAGTCAGCCCTAGTGGCGGTGCGTGAGCACCTAAAATACTATATACCTCTAAGCGATAGGTGTCAGGCGGTAAAGCCAGTAAAACTCTCAGATCCCACCCCCGAGGATAACATTCTATTAACTCTTATTACACTGTTTGAAGTAAACTTATGATGTTTAACGATTAAGTTTGAAGAAAGTGTTAAATATGGTCGCAGATTAGAGCTATATCACCTACGACTAACCCAAATAACCTTCTTAAATCTATACGTTCTGAACACCACTTATTAGTAGTGGTATTAATCTTAGGAAGTCAGCGCTGCTTTTAGGTACGTAGATTATTAGCTCTCTAAGTTCTTGGTTAAATCTTAACATGGTATTAACTAAGTTATTTACATGTACTAAGTCGTTGAACTTAAAAGACTTACTAAGTAATTTCTTCGTAATTATCCTTATAGAGTGAACGGTATTACCTTCCCCCAGATCTACTAACTTCCTAAGTAGGTAGACTCCATTAACCTTAATAAACAGCTCATCATCTATGTAACCCTTCACATATACGTAGAGCATGTTGAGGTTGGTTATCAGCTTCGTAGATTGGAGTTCCTGGCAGTCAAATCTATCGATGAACGATGTGGGTGGGGTAAAGCATGAGGAACCGGTCCTAACCTCTAATTCAACCTTAAATGACACATCTCTATGTCTGAATACCGTGAGGGTGTATGACTTATCCCTTACTTTACGCTTAGCAGTATACCAGAAACTCCTAATATCGTAGTTATTTAGACCTAAGCTACGCAGTATTGCTGAGGTTACGGCAGGGGGGTCCCTACAAACAGCTTTAAGCATTATACAGTTATCTAATTGGACAAACATAGAGTCTAGGACGTACTCTACGAATTTATGTGTCTGCGTAAACCCCCAGATAATTAATTCCTTACTAGGTTTTTAAACATCTATTAGGAGTTTATTTGGGAAATGCTTGATGGCGAGACCTGAGATCATTAAGTTAAGAGATATGAGGGAGAGGGCTTTATTGGGTGGTGGTAAGGAAGGGATAGAAGCACAGCGTTCTAAGGGTAAATTAACAGCTCGTGAACGTATAGAACTACTCGTTGATGTCGGCTCCTTCATGGAGTTCGATATGTTCGCACAGCATAGAGCTACTGAGTTCGGGATGGATAAGAGGGTTGCCCTAGGTGATGGTGTAGTAACTGGTTTTTCTAAGGTTGATGGTAGACCAGCAGTAGTTATAGCTCAGGACTTCACGTTTTTAGGTGGCTCTTTAGGTGAGATCCACGCAGCTAAGATAGTTAAAGCAATTCAATACGCATTAAGTATTGGCTCACCAATAATATTTATAAACGATTCTGGTGGGGCGAGAATTCAGGAAGGTGTTGATTCCCTAAAGGGTTATGGAGATATTTTCTACTGGAACGTTCAGGCTTCAGGGGTTATTCCTCAAATAGCTATTATAGCAGGGCCTTGTGCTGGTGGGGCAGTATACTCCCCAGCATTGATGGACTTCATAATCATGGTTAGAAAATCAAGTTTTATGTTCATAACCGGCCCTAGAGTTGTTAAAGCTGCAATAGGTGAGGAAATTGATGAGATGAGGTTAGGTGGTGCTGACGTCCACGCATATAAGAGTGGTATGGCCCACCTAATAGCTGAGGATGATAGGGAGGCAATATTACTTACTAGGAAGCTCCTCTCATACCTCCCAGGTAATAATATGGAGGACCCGCCGAGGGTTGAGGGCGGTGATGACCCTGAGAGGAGAGACTACGAGTTAGATAGTATAGTGCCTGAAGACCCTAATAAGCCATACGACATGTACGGAGTTGTTGAGAGGGTAGTAGACGTAGATACGTTCTTCGAATTACATAGGTTTTGGGCGAGGAACGCGATAGTAGGTTTTGCAAGGCTGAACGGCTATGTCGTTGGAATTGTGGCTAATCAGCCAGCATATCTGGCAGGTGTTTTAGATATAGATGCTTCTGATAAGATAGCTAGATTTGTAAGGTTCTGCGATAGCTTTAACGTCCCTGTGATAACCTTCGTCGACGTCCCTGGATACCTCCCCGGAAGCATGCAGGAACACGGAGGTATTATAAGGCATGGAGCTAAAGTACTATACGCCTACAGTGAAGCGGTGGTTCCTAAGCTAACCGTAATAGTTAGGAAGGCGTATGGAGGTGCGTACATAGCTATGGGTAGTAAGCACTTAGGAGGGGATTTCTCGGTGGCTTGGCCTACAGCTGAGATAGCTGTGATGGGACCTGAAGGGGCTGCAGAGATTATCTGGAGGAGGGAGTTAGATAAGGTGAGAACACCTGAGGAGAGGGAGGAATTACTTCAGAAGTTCGTTAAGGAGTATAGGGATAGAATTGCTAATCCATATGTCGCAGCTAGTAGGGGTTACGTAGATGTCGTTGTAGAGCCGAATGAGACCAGGCCAACCCTAATAAAGGCATTAGACTACCTGCTTACTAAGCGTGAGGTTAAGGTTAGGGCACCGCCTAAAAAACATGGCAATATGCCTGTCTAGGTGTTAGATTTGCATGAATATCAATTAGGGATGGAAATATCGTTTATAGCTATAGTATATGCGTTAGCAGTCCTAACCATTTTAGCTCTGATTATTAAGGTAATTACATATGTAGTACGTCCTAAGGAGACTTCAGAGGCTATGCCTAAAATATCTACATCAGTGCCTGCAGAGGCTCAAGGCTTAGATGAGGAAGTAGCTTTAGCTATTACCGCAGTCCACAAATACTTAACTGAGAAGGGTGTTGGTATGTCTAGACCTCAGAGCAATATACTAAGTGCTAGTTCCTGGGTAATCTCATGGAGATTAGAGTGTACTTCTAATGTAGACCGTATAAATCAGGGAGTAAAGGATAGGTGGAGAAGGTGGTATATTTGAGTAAAACATACTGTTTAAGGGTAAATGATAGGGAATACACTGTTGAGGTCTTAGAGTTAGGCGGCGGTAGATTTAAGGTTAGACTGAACGGTAAGGAGCTACTAGTAGAGTTAGTTCAGAAGCAGGCCTTAGTTCAAACACGTATGAGGTATGAGCAAGTACCCGTTGAGGGGAAGAGAGTGTTGCAGACAGTACTACCTTCAGAAAATGTTGAGGTGATAACGGCTCCAGTACCAGGTAAGGTTGTTAAGGTCTTAGTAAGCCCCGGAGACGTAGTTAAAGATAAAGCGGTCATACTGACTTTAGAGTCTATGAAGATGGAGTTAGAGATAACTACCCCTACTGCAGGGATTGTTAAGGAGATTAGGGTTAAGTCTGGGGACCCGGTCAACGTCGGCGATTTATTAGCAACTATCAGTAAGAATCAGTAAGTACCATACCTTCACGTAATACTGATTAGGAGGTATGACGTTTGATTAAATACGTTATAAAGTTAGTATCGTTGAGTTCAGGTTCTGGTAAGACGTATGTAGGGACTAAGCTCGTAGAATACCTTAAGAGGAGAGGTTATAAAGTAGGCGTTGTTAAACACAGCGTACATCCATTAATCCTAGAGGGGAAGGATACTTCCAGATATTTAGATGTTGGTGCTGATGTAGTAATAGCTAGTTCTAAGGGTATTTTAATTAGTTACGTAAAGCCGTGGGTAGACGATCTTAGGAAGGCTTTAGAAATCATTGAGAGCCCGATAGTTATTGTAGAAGGTTTTAGAACATCAGATATTGGGGATACTGCAGCAATTATTAGAAATGTAGATGAGCTTGAAGAACTAATCAATTCTAAGAATATTAGATTAGATATCATAATTTCAGACGATGACGATGCTATTAAAGAAGCGGTAAGTAAGGGGCTCAACGCATTTAGATTTAATGACTTAAAACCGTTTTATACATGGGTTGAGGAGAAAGCATTAAAGAGTGTAGTAGACCTCCTACCGCAGAGTAATTGCGGTCTCTGCGGATATAGTGATTGTAAGTCCCTCGCTACAGCATATTTAATGGGTGTTAAAACTTACTGCGTTAACATGATACATAACGTTAGGCTGATCGTTAATGGAAGCGAAGTGCAGTTAAACCCATTCGTTGAGAAGATGATAGCCTCAGTGATCGAAGGTCTTATAAGTCCTTTAAAAGGTCTACCCATTAGGAAGGATAAGGTAGTGATCGAAGTCCTCTTTAAGAATTAACCTTACCTAGGAGTAAGCTTTTCAATACTTACTTATACTTATCTATAGTACCTCAGCTCCGAACGTTATATGCGGAACCTACAGTGCTATGAATCGTAAGTAAAGTGTTGAATTTACGGAGGTATTACAGTAACTGATGTGATTAGCATCGCGTAGTAGGCTGTAAGCTGGCTGTGATTACGTATTATGATGGTGATATGTCCTATTTAGAGATAGATAAGTGTTCGTAAATGTTTGTAATTATTTAGAGGGTATGGTGAGTGAGGGCTGTCATCGAGGTACGTATTAGAACAACTTCGTGAAGACCGTCAACTTAGTTAGAAAGCCTTTAAAGTTTAAAACTTCTCATATAAGTTATATTGGGTGATTTAATGCCTTTATGGATTTTTAGGGAGTATGATAGATGTAGTGGATGTAGGTATTGTGAGGTTGCATGTTCGTTAAAGCATGAGGGTATTATATGGCCTGAGGCATCTAGAATTAGAGTCTTCGAGTATGTTCCAGGTATAACGATCCCAGTACTGTGCTCTCAATGTACTGACTACCCATGTGTGAGTGCATGCCCTACTAATGCCCTCTCGGTAGACGGTACGACTGGAGCTGTAAAAGTTGATGAGGGTAAATGTATTAGGTGTGGTAACTGTGTTGAGGCGTGCCCAGGGAGGATACCACGTATCCTCCCACATAAGAATGCAGTACTTATTTGTGACTTATGCGACGGGGACCCTGAATGTGTTAAGGTCTGTAAGGCATTAGGGTTTAACGCGTTAATAGCTGTTGATAAGTGGCCAGGATCTCACTATAAGTTATATGCTAGGACGGCTGAGGAAATTAGTAAGGCGTATGTGAAGAAGTTATATAGAATTGATGTGGAGGAGGTGATGTAGTAATGCCATACGGCTTCACAGGTAAGTTCGTAGAAGTAGACTTAAGTAGTAGTAAGGTTAAGGTCATTGACGTAGGAGAGGAGTTCTACAGAAAGTTCTTAGGTGGTAGGGGCTTAGGTTCTTGGCTGCTTTGGGAGAGGTTAGGGGTGGATTGGGAGAAAGTAGACCCACTATCACCTGAAAACCTCTTACTAATACTTACAGGTCCTATGACAGGTTATATCGCAGGTGTTAGAATAGCAGTTACAGGTAAGTCACCTCAAAGCGGTGGTACTGTAGGCTCTACAATCGCAAATGAGGTTGGCTTAGAGTTAAAGACTTCCGGATATGATGGGTTGATAATATCCGGGAAGGCTAAGGACCCAGTATACGTATTCATCAGCGATGATGTTATTGAGGTAAGGGATGCGTCTAAGATCTGGGGTAAGGGTATTAGAGAGACTCATAAGTTATTGCTTAGGGATGTAATGCCTGAATTGAGGAAGATACCGACATATGGTGAGCCTAAGGAACCTGCAATGATATACATAGGTCCTGCCGGTGAGAACCTTACTAGGATCTCTGCTGTAGAGGGTAAGTATGCACATGCTGCTGCATACGGAAGTTATGGGGCTGTGATGGGTTCTAAGAACTTAAAGGCTGTTGTTGCTAAGGGTTCAGGTCCGCTACCACCTGTTTACGATGTAGGTAGGTTGAAAGAATTACTTTACAAAGCTATAGAGTTAGTACCTAAGAAGGTGCCGAGGCTGAGGATCTGGGGGACTGGTCAAGGGCCTTGGAGATATGGAAGAGACCTTAGTTCAATACCTGTTAGGAACTGGCAGGAAGAGTACTGGGAGAGAGAAACATATAGCCAGTACGATTTAGAGGTTTACGACTGGGTTAAAAGGTATTGGGCTGACTTCGGATGTCCGCTATGTTGTATGAAGGTCACCGTGCTGCATAGAAATGGTGAGGTGGTAATCACCGATGCTCCGGACTACGAATTACTAGCATATGAGGGAAGCAATTTAGGTATCTACGATGTTAGGGATATTGCACACCTAATATGGTGTGGTGAGGAGTTAGGATTCGATATGATTAATGCAGGTAACGTATTAGCATTCACAGCTGAGTTATTTGAGAAGGGGATACTGACTAAGGAGGATATAGGGTTTGAAGTTAGGTGGGGAGATGAAAACGCGTTTATCCGTCTACTCAAACTTATAGCTAGCAAGGAAGGTATAGGTAAGGTATTAGCTGAGGGGACTTACAGAGCAGCTCTGAAGATCGCTGAGATGAAAGGATTAAAACCTGATGAAGTGTTTAAATACGCTGTCCAAGCCAAAGGTATAGCCATAGGTGCCCACGGCATCAGAAGCGGCTTAGACTACCCACCTCTCTCATACGTTACGTCCGTGCAGGGTGGAGATCATCAATCAGTAGCTATGCTACCACTAGACGCAGCACCCGTGGTTAATGAAGTATGGGCAGCGTTTTGTGATAGTGCGGTTATCTGCCAATTCAACGCCTTAGGCGGTTGGGACTTCGTTTTCGAAGCACTAAGAGCTATTACCGGGTGGGATACGACTAAGGAGAGCTGGGTGAACGAAAACGCTAAGAGAATATTAACACTGCAGAGAGTACTCTTACTGCTTGGCGGACCTGACGTGTATTGGGACCCTAGGATCCATGATGACAACCCACCGAGGTTCTATGAACCCCTACCAAGCGGACCTAAGAAGGGTCAAGCACCGGCCAAAGCAGATATAACTAAGTTAAGAAGCGAGTATTACAGAGCATTGGGATGGGATGAGTATGGAATACCTACTGAAGAGACAGTTAAACAATTAGGGCTGAATGGAACTGAGGGAGCTTTGAAGAGAATTAAAAATAGGTTAAACATCGGTTAACTCACGTTCGCATCTAAAAATCGAATAATGTTTTTTAATCCAAATTATACCGATTTCCTACTATTCTAACTTAATGCTTGTTAATATTATCATTAGGCCCTTACATCATGGTTCATGAGATATCTAAGTATGTGGAAAGGCTGTGAGCCGAGTAAAAGTTTAAGGCATTTAAGCTATCACATATTATTGGAGTGTCTGAACTACGTGAGTCCATTAAAGACTACGTAGCTCAGAACACCACGCCTAACCTCATAAAGAAAATTCTAAGTCCGTGAAGTACCTCGTTGTCGGCTGTGGGAGCTGTTCATGAAGTCCTAAGGGTTGAGGTGGGATGAGTAGTTAACAATTATTAACTATCCGACAACGGTTCGGGTAACCATTTACATTAAGTGGAACTGGTTTCAAGCGCCATACTTCTGGCAACGCATTGATTTACACATTCTAGAAATAGATCTCCTGAGAATCCTTCATCAATACAGTACTCCCTACACATTCTCACCATGTGGTGTCTATCAATTAGTTCTTCTTTCAACGCCCTAGAAATTAATAACTAGTTAGGTTATTAATTTAATAATATAATATGATGTTTATAATTCATCATGTTTTTAAATTTCTTAAAGAGGTTAAAGTCTTAGGGATATAGCTATTGTAATAAGGTTTTATCTTTACGATGTGAGTTATGAAGTTGTGGGTAAGGAACCCCATATCCTTCTGTGGGGGGTTGACGAGAGCGGTGAGAGGGTAGTTATAAGGGATAAGAGCTTTAGACCGTATTTCTATGTAGTACCTAGCAGTGAGGCTGAGTTAAGTAGATTAGTTAACGAGATTAAGAGGTTGAGTTCAGTTAAATCACCGATTACGAATATCGAGGTCATTCCTAAGAAGTTATTCGGCCGTGCTGTAAATGTAATTAGGATTACCACGGTAATACCTGAGTTCGTCAGAGAGTATAGGGAGAATATTAAGAAGATGGAAGGTGTTGCAGATGTATTAGAGGCTGATATAAGGTTCTCCATGAGGTACATGATTGATAAGGGGTTAACACCTTGCTCCTGGTTTGAAGCAGATGTCGTTGAGGTACGTAAGCATCCATCATTAAGCGTTTCTAGGGAGTATGAATTAGTAGGTAATTTTAAATCCTTACCAATCCATAAACCACCTAACATGAAGGTACTAGCTTTCGATATTGAGGTCTACAATCCTAGAGGTGTTCCCAGGCCTGGGAAAGACCCTGTAATAATAGTTGCTACGATGAATAGTGAGGGCGGTGTCAAGGTTATTGAGATGTCGGATAGTACGGCTAGAAACGACGCTAAAGTAATCAGTGAGTTCGTAAGCTACATCCAGAGTTATGATCCAGATGTAATTGTTGGGTACAATTCTAATAAGTTTGACTGGCCCTACCTCATCGAGAGGTCTAAGGTTCTCGGGATCCGCATGGACGTAGGTAGAGTTAAGGATGGAGTGCCTAGGACCTCCGTATACGGACATATATCAATTCCAGGCAGACTAAATGTAGATGTATTTGACTTCGTTGAGGAGATAGGTGAGATCAAGGTTAGGTCGTTAGACGTAGTTGCTGAGTACTTAGGTGTTATGAAGAGAAGTGAGAGGGTTTTAGTACCTTGGTATGAGATTAGTAAGTACTGGGATGACCTAAATAGGAGGGAATTACTTATTAGGTATGCAGTAGACGATGTTAGGTCGACTATGGGTATTGCTGATAAGATTCTGCCATTCGCGATACAGCTGTCAAGCCTTACTGGACTACCCTTAGATCAAGTTGGTTCTGCCTCCGTAGGTTTTAGGCTTGAGTGGTATTTAATGCGGGCATCCTACGGATACAACGAGTTAATACCTAATAGGGTTGAAAGGCTTTACGAACCGTATAAAGGTGCTATAGTTTTAGAACCTGTTAAAGGTGTTCACGAGAACATAGCTGTGCTGGACTTTACCTCTATGTACCCTAATATAATGATTAAGTATAACATAGGTCCGGATACGTATGTTGAGCTGGGATGTGATGAGGCTTCATGCAACATAATACCTGAATTAGGGTACAGGTTTAGGAAGGATCCTCCAGGATTCTATAAGGCAGTGCTTGAGACTTTAATAGAGATGAGGAAAGCTGTAAGGGATTTGATGAGGAAATATCCTCAGGACTCTGCCGAATATAGAGTACTTGATGAAAGACAGAAAGCCCTTAAAGTATTGGCTAATGCTTCCTACGGTTATATGGGTTGGGTAGGTGCTCGCTGGTATTTTAGGCAGGGGGCTGAAGCTGTTACGGCGTTGGGTAGGGACATCATAAGTAAGGCAATACTACTGGCTAAGGAGTTAGGCCTTAAAGTCATTTACGGCGATACTGACTCATTATTCGTTGAGTACGGGCCTAGGATAGAGAGGTTTATCATGCTAGTAATGGATAAGTTAGGGTTGGAGATTAAAGTCGATAAGGTTTATAGGAGGATTTTCTTCACCGAAGCTAAGAAGAGGTATATAGGGCTAACTACTGATGGGTTAGTAGATATAGTGGGGTTTGAAGCTGTTAGGGGGGATTGGGCTGAGATAGCAAAGGAGGTGCAGGAATTAGTGGCATATTCAATACTTGCTGAAGGCAGTATATCCAAGGCCGTTGAGATAGTTAACAACATGGTGAGAGAACTTAAGGAAGGTAGGATACCTCTAGACAAGTTAATTATCTGGAAAACTATTACTAAGCCATTAGGTGAGTATGAGGTAAGCGCCCCGCACATAAGCGCTGCTAGGAGGTTATTAGAGATGGGCGGTAGGGTAGAGGTCGGCGATAAAGTAGGTTACGTCATCGTAAAGGGAGGCGGGCCTATATCGTCAAGGGCATATCCATACATAGCCGTTAAGGTTGAAGATATAGATTCAGATTACTACGTGGACCACCAAATAATTCCAGCATCACTAAGGATCTTAGAGTACTTCGGAGTAACTGAGAAGCAATTAAAAACATCTAGTAAGGGTATTAGGACGTTATTTGATTTTGGTAAGAGGAATCCTTAAAGACTGTTGGGAATTCGTTGATTTTCACCCATTATAATCGAAGCTTATCAAGGCTTCCACCGCCAACAGCAGAGGACAGCACGTCAGGAGTTTACAGATGGTTTCCTCGGTTTTACTCCTACTTGAACTTCTTCGGGATGCGGGTTGATGTTGTTAGGGGGTTTAATTAGTGAACTTATGCCTCTAAGTTACTTTGACTCCATAGCTTTATGACTTCATCACTCACGTATACATCATTGAAGGTAACCACCTTACCGTCTTTCCTAAACATTTTAACTAGGTAGTCATGCCGTTCAATAACCTCACCGATTACTGATATGTTTATCCCAGCACTTCTTAACCTGCTGATCGCCTCATCCGCCTTACTGGTCGGTATGGTTGCTATGAGCGTGCCTGAGCTTAGAATTTTCAACGGGTCTAATCCTAATGCGTTACAGAAAACTTCGGTTTCCCTAGCTACCGGTATTAATTCTTCGTAAATCACTATGGATTTGTTAGAGGCGTAGGCTACTTCTAATATACCTCCAAGCACACCCCCCTCTGTCGGGTCATGCATTGAGTTAGGAAGTCTATCCTCAGAAAGTATTAGGGCATCTCTAACCACGCTAATGTTTTTAATCATCCCATACACGTTACTAAGTAATCCCTCAGGAACACCTCTACTTAATAGTAAGTTCCTGAAGTCGGATGCCAAGATTAAAGTACCCTCAATCCCAGCAGTCTTAGTCATCAACACAACATCTCCGGGCCTGGCCCCACCACTCACTACATATCTGTCTGCGGAGGTTATGCCGATAGAAGTCATAGATATTAAAGGCCTTTTAATGCCTGGTGTGAACTCGCTATGCCCTCCAACGATCATGGCTTCGATTTCCTTAGCTGCTGAGTCCACCTGCTTGGTAATCCTATCTATTAATTCTACATCGGAGTTCTCAGGTAAGTATATGACTGGTAGTAACCACTGAGGCCTAGCCCCAGAAACAGCTATATCGTTCGAAGGTATATGAACTGCTAACCAACCTAAATACTCAACAGCACCTGATATGGGATCGCTGTGAACTACTAAAACCTTACCATTACCTAAGTCTATTACCGCCGCATCCTCACCTAGTGAAGGACCTACTAAGACATTAGGATCTATAACACCTACCCTGCTCAATACGTATTTATTCAACGTATCAGGACGGAGTTTTCCAAACGTCATTATATCTATAACCACTATCTTACTTCACTAATAGGTAAATTAAGTATTCTTCTTCCATATTAATTATTCTAACTTAATATATGTAATATTAAACTTATTATATGTAATATTTATAAACGTCACAGCACTATATACTATGGTGACTGTATGGGTATAGAGGAAATCAATAAGAAGTTAGATGAGTTAATCAAGTATGCTGAGGGCGAGTTTAAGAGAATAAGCGATGAGTTAGAAAGCGTTATTGACGAGGCTAAGATGAAGGAGGATAGAGCAGCGGTCAAAGAATCCATATGGAGGTTAAGGGGGGAGATTAGGGAGCTTATTCGAAATTTAAGGGTTCAGCTAAGGAGTGTTAGGAGGAGTTCTAAGGAACTTTCGAAGGATGCTAGGGAGTTAATCGCTGAGAGGGTTGAGGATATTGAAGATGAAATTGAGGATATGGTTGACGAGCTATTAGAGAAGTTAGATGAGGTTAGAGAGAGCTTTAGGGGCGGTGGGGGCGGACCTCCATTATTAGTCCCTCCCCTATCTGACATATTTAAGGTTACCGCCACAACTTTAAGTAGTTTATCTAAGGCTTTATCAGAAGCCTTTAGTGAGGTTAGAGCTGAGGTTGAGAGGAGTATGACTAAGGACACATCAACTGTGGTATCTGTTAGGGTTTCAGACGCCGATTTAAAGGTCATTGACTTACTAGTAAATGCTGGAGTATTTAAGAGTAGGTCTGAAGCACTTTCATTCTTCATTAAGAAAGGTATTAAAGCTAGTGAGGACCTACTTAAGAAGATTAGGGAGAGGATTGAAGAACTATCTAGGCTGGTAAACGAGTTAGGGAGTGAGGTTGGTAAATCTTAAAAATCAAGACCCTTAACATTTATATAACCCTTCTTAAAATAATGTCTTTCTTCATGGCAGTTAGTAATTAAATCTGCTATGTCTCTTAAGTATTTAGGTACGTACCTACCAGTCACTATAGCATGTAGTTCAGGATTGCCTGCAAAGTTGTTTAATATGTTTAAGGTTAGGTCTGCTGGGATTAAGCCAACATGTAGTGCAAGACCTAATTCATCAAATACTATGATGTTAGGTCTGAATTCCTCAACGATTTTAGGATATTCGTAGAGTAGGAAGCCTAAGCTCTTAGCAGTTACTACTGAAGCAACTTCATCGCCCAGATCGTCTAGATTTATGAATTTCTCAGTCCCTAAGCAAAACCACTTTACGTCTAACTTACATCTAATTAATTTCTTATAAAGCTTATACTCACCGCTATTACTAGACTTCATAAATTGAATTACTACGGCCTTCCCACCATGCCCTAAAAACCTGAATACTGTTCCTAACGCAGCCGTCGTTTTCCCCTTACCTTTACCGTAGAATATTAGGAGCAAATTACCACTACTCTAAACCAACTCTCTTACTGAAGTCGAAGACCGTCAGGCTAACCACCCTATGAGCCTTAATCCTCACAACTACGTTGCTTTCAGTAAGTAACGATTCGTCAGCGTCTTCAACATCGTAGCCGAAGTTTATGTAGAGGATGTCGTTCTGCCTATCATATTCGAACCAGATATTCTGTAGGTCACCTACCTTTAACTCATCATTACTCTCCACTTACATCCCCTAAAAATTAATAAGCGAAAACTTTAAAAGGAAGTAGATAGTTTATCTTATTTGTACGGTGGTCTGTATTGCCAAGTCGATATTAATGCTATGTGAGAATGAATGTATAGATCTATGCTACGATAGGGGCGAAGAAGAATTCTACACATGTTCTGACGAATGTTTAAGGTTATGTGTTGAAAAGTTCTAACAAAGTTCTACATTTTAAACCATTTAATGCTGTATTTTAATAATTAAGTACCTAATTCCCAACTACTTAAATACTTTATCTGCTCCTCAGTTAACACATCTATTGATATTCCCATACTCCTCAACTTTAGCTTAGCAATCAATTCGTCAATCTCATCAGGTAGCTTATACACGGAGTTAAGTAGTTTACTACGCTTCTCAACTAGGTATTTTATTGCGTATGCCTGGTTTGAGAAGCTTAGGTCCATGACCTCGCTCGGATGTCCTTCAGCAGCCACTAGGTTAACTAACCTTCCCTCAGCTAGTAGGTAGACTCTCTTACCGTTATTTAATACGTACTCAACTAAGTTGTCTCTGATGACTCTTCGTTGTTCAGCAACGTTCTCTAAGGCATTAACATCTATTTCTACGTTGAAGTGGCCAGCATTAGCTAAGATTGCACCATCCTTCATCTTAGCAATATGTTCCTCTCTAATTACGTTGGTATTACCGGTCGCCGTTATGAAGAGATCACCGACCTCACATGCCCTATCCATAGGCATTACCTCAAAGCCTTCCATCACTGCTTCTAAGGCCCTCACAGCATTTACCTCCGTTATTATAACTCTAGCACCTAACCCCCTTAACCTACTGGCTATTCCCTTCCCAACCCACCCATAACCAGCGATAACAGCTACTTTACCGGCAATTAATACATTCGTAGCCCTTAATATTCCGTCAACAGTTGACTGCCCGGTACCGTATCTATTATCAAATAGGTATTTAGTGTAAGAGTCATTTACAGCTATTACTGGGTATTTCAACCTCCCACCCCTCTCTAAGACTCTAAGCCTATAGACACCGGTTGTAGTTTCCTCTGTACCGCCATATACACTAGATGTTAAACCCTTAGAATGTATGTATGCGTGTAGGTCAGCCCCGTCGTCAACTATTATTTGAGGGCCTATCTCAGAAACCCTCTCAATACACCAGTAGTACTCCTCACTCGTCTCACCTCTCCAAGCATATACATGCACGCCTTCCTCCACTAAGGCCGCAGCTACATCATCCTGAGTCGATAGGGGATTGCTACCAGCAAGCCATACATCAGCACCACCCTCAATTAACGTCTTAACTAAAACAGCTGTTTCCTTAGTTACGTGGAGGACAGCTGAGATCTTAACGCCGCTGAGAGGCTTACCCTTAGAGAACTCATCCTTAATAAGCTTAAGTACTGGCATACGCGTCTCAGCCCACCTAATCTGGGTCCTACCACTAGGGCTCAGACTTAAATCCTTAACCTTGAAGTCCATCTAAACCACATTAAATGACTTAAAAAGTAAGCTTATAAGTTAAGTATGTGAGGGAAATAACTTAGGATTATAAGTAAAAATTATTAAGGGCTTAATGCTTACTAATCTACTAGGTATGTAAATTATGTTACACGGTTATTCGTCTAGGATACTTAAGGTCAACCTAACTACTTGTAGTGTTGTTAGAGAGGAACTTCCCGAGCAGTACCTTAAAGATTATATAGGGGGTTTAGGTTTAGGTGCTAGACTATATTATGACTTAGTACCGCCATACGTAGAACCTTTAAGCCCTGAGAACGCTGTCCTCTTAATGACGGGACCTATCCAGGGAACATTAATCCCGGGCTCTGGTAGAGGGTTATTCATATCTAAATCACCGCTTACTAATAGGTTCTTCAGCTCTAACTTCGGCGGTTACCTAACTAGGGAGTTGAAGAGAGCTGGATATGACGGCATAGTAATAACTGGTAAGTCCGATAAACCACTTCTCCTAGTAGTAGATGATGATAATGTAGAGATTAGAGATGCGTCTAAGCTATGGGGTATGAATACGTATGAAGTTCAGAATGAGATTAAAGAAATGCTTGGTGATAAGAGGTTTCAGGTAGCCTGCATAGGGCCTGCTGGGGAGAACCTAGTTAGGATAACAGCTATAATTCATGATATACATGCAGCTGGGCGTGGAGGTATAGCAGCTGTACTAGGTTATAAGAAGTTAAAAGCTATAGCTGTACGTGGTAGTAAGGAGGTAGAAGTAGCATATCCTGATGAGGTCCTAGAGTTCTTTAAGGAGATTTCTAAGAAGGCTAGAAATCACCCATTCCTAGTTAAGTATGGAACTCCAGCAGTTATGGAGACCGTTAATAAGTTAGGTGGTTTAGGAACTAGGAATTGGCAGACTGAGGTATTTGAAGGCGCTAGTAAGATAAGCGGTCAGACAACAATACCTAAGTATAAGGTTAAAGACCTTGCCTGTTCTTCATGCTCGATCGGTTGCGTTAAGGTTCAAGAGGTAAGGGAGGGTAAGTATGCAGGTATTTGGGCTAAAGGCCCTGAGTATGAGACCCTCTACGCCTTAGGTTCGTTAACAGGTGTTGATGATTTCCCAAGCATAGTTGTAGCTGCTAGGAATTGCGATGAGTTAGGTCTTGACACAATATCAACTGGTGTTGTGATAGCGTTTGCTATGGAGGCTTGCGAGAGAGGAATACTAACTAAGGAGGAATGTGATGGGTTAGAAATTAACTTCGGGAATGGGAATACGTTAGTAGAGTTAGTTAGGAGGGTAGGGTATAGGAAGGGTTGGTTAGGTAACTTGCTTGCTGAAGGTGTTGATAGGGCAGCTAAGGTCATTGGATGCGGTTCTCAGTTCTTTGCTATGCACTTTAAGGGGTTAGAATTAGCTGGTCACTCACCTAGAGCTGTTAAGGCATGGACTCTAGGTTACTCAGTAGGTTGGAGAGGTGGTTCACACCACGATGCAAGACCGCATGATATAGAATATGCGAATCCGGTTGAGGTCAGGGCCTTCTCAATAGAGGGGAAGCCCGAGCTAATACGTGATACTACTTTAAGGGTGATGGTAGAGGAAAGCTTAATATCATGTAGGTTCTACGGGGGCTACTATGGTGTGAGACTACCGACTGAAGTTCACAGTAAGATAATTAAGATGGTTACTGGATGGGAACCAACCGTTAACGAACTCACCATAACTGCTGAGAGGATTAGAAACTTAATTAGAGTCTTAGAGGTTAGGGAGGGATTTGACAGCGTAGCTGATAGTAACCCACCACTAAGAGTTCTATACGAACCAATACCTGAAGGGCCTTCGAGAGGAGCCCGCACAGACCCCAGAGAGTTTAAGCTGATGTTAAGGAGTTTCTATGAACTTATGGGTTGGGATGTTAGGACCGGTGTCCCTAAGGAGGAAAAGCTTAGAGAGCTTGGACTGGACTTTGCGATAGGTTATTGCAGGAGGGTGTGAATGCCTAAGGTAGTTGTTGAGTACATGCTTAGGTTTAGAGATTTAACAGGTAAGGATAAGGATGAAGTTACGTTAAGTGGTAGATGTACTGTTAAAGATCTTATTAACGTACTGCAGGAAATATACGGTGAGGATTTTAAGCGTGAGTTCTACAACCCCAGCGGTGATGAGATAGGTGGTAACGTACTCGTAATAGTGAACGATAAAGTGCTAACTAATAAGGATTTAGATATGAAGTTAGTTGACGGTGATGTAGTAACTCTGACCTACGTGGTTTTTGGTGGATGAAATCCCTTGTGCGGTATTATAGGTATAGTGCTTCGGGAAAGGGGTCTGCTGTTAAAACCTCTCGGAACGGCGATTAAGGAATGCCTTAAAAACTTAGAGTATAGAGGTTATGACTCAGTAGGTTTTGCTATACTGTCTAATGATGGCTTAGTTATTAGGAAGAGTAAGGGGAAGATAGATGATGTAACTTCTAAGCTATCTTTCGATGAGTCTGATGGTGTGTGCGGCATAGGTCATACTAGGTGGGCTACGCATGGAAAGCCCAGCGATGTTAACGCCCATCCACATATAGATTGTAGTGGGAGGATAGCTGTAGTACATAATGGCGTCATCGAGAACTACCTTGAGGTAAGGGAGGTGTTAGTTGGAAGAGGACATGAGTTTAAGAGTGAGACGGATACTGAAGTAGTGGCCCATCTAATAGAAGAGTATAAGAAGTTAGGTTTGAAGCCGTATGAGGCGTTTAAGAAGGCTGTATCTCTTCTGAGGGGTTCCTACGCATTATCGGTGTTAGACTTAGATGAGCCGAGTAAGATCTTCTTTGCGCGGAATACCTCACCATTAGTCATTGGGATAGGTGAAGGTGTTAAGTTCATTTCTAGCGACATACCAGCGTTCCTAGATTATAGTAGGGATGTAATTGTAGTGCAAGACTATGAGGTTGGTTACATATCTAGGGATGTAGTGGTTATTGAGAAGTTGATGGATAGGAATTACGAATTCGATACTAACCCGCCAGGTACTGAGTTAGTCGACCACTCCTCTAGGGTTAGGCATATTGATTGGACTCCTGAGATGGCTAGGAAAGGTGGTTACCCACACTTCATGCTTAAGGAGATCCACGAACAACCGCAGGCTGTAACTAATACGCTTATCTCCGTACCGGAAGAGTTAGAGGAAACCACTAAGCTGGTTTCAAAGGCTGATAGAGTGTTAGTAGTTGGTTCTGGTACTAGCTATCACGCATCTCTTATCGGGGGTTTATTACTTAACGATATAGCCGGCATTAAAGCTCATGCCGTGATCTCATCTGAGATGAAGTGGTTTATAAATAGTGTTGATGAGGGGGATGTGGTTATTGCTGTAAGCCAGTCAGGTGAGACGATAGACACGCTTCTCGCACTTCGTGAGGCGAAGAGGAGAGGTGCTTTAACTATAGCGTTGACGAACATCATTGATAGCGCCTTAGCAAGAGAATCCCACCTAACGATATATACTAGGGCAGGACCTGAGATAGGTGTGGCTGCGACTAAGACGTTTGCAGCTCAAGTAGTTACCCTAACATATATGGCTATTAAATTAGCTGAGAGGTTAAGGACAGCTCCTGAGGGTAGGGTATCTGATTTGAAGTCGTGGTTACGGGAACTACCTAATATAATGTCGGCAGCGATATCGATTAGTGAGTCTAAGGTTAGAGCGCTTTCAGGTGTTACCACCATTTGGCGAAGCATTTACTACTTAGGTAGGGGTTTAGGACTACCAACATCTATGGAAGGCGCCTTAAAACTTAAAGAAGTTGCATATATCCATGCTGAGGCATACCCTGCCGGGGAGAGTAAGCATGGACCGATAGCGTTAGTCGATGATGGTTTCCCAGTAGCCTTTACTATCTTAGGCGGTGAGGTAGACCTAATACTCAGCAATGTTGAGGAGATGCGTGCTAGAGGTGCTTGGACGTTGGCTGTGATGCCTAAAGGACTTGAAAGAATATCCAGGTACTTTAACTACATATTTGAGTTACACCACCTTCCCTACGAATTAACACCGGCAGTGTATATAATACCATACCAGCTGATGGCCTACTACGCAGCAGTAGCTAGGGGGTATGACCCAGATAAGCCTAGAAACCTAGCTAAGACGGTCACCGTGGTGTAGGTGATGCTATGGAACGAGCTGTAATATTAGTAGGCGGTGTGGGGAGTGGGATTAGACCTATAAGTGGTGGGATGCCTAAAGCACTACTCAAAGTAGCTGGTAAGTCAGTAGTTGAGAGGATTATTGAGAACTTACTAATATGTGGTTTGAAGGAAGTTATATTGGTTTCAGACCAACCCACATTATTTGAAGATATAACTGTTAAGTACGGCCGCATCATCGACGTACAGATCGTTAAGCAGGTAGGTAGCGGTATTAGAGATGCGATACTATCAGCTAAAGACATGATTAATAAAGCCTCCCTACTAATCTACGGTGATACCTTAATTCCGTATGACGCCTATAAAATGGTCATAGATGCCTACATAACTTACGGTAAGCCGACTATCATGGTAGTGCCTGAGGAGGATGTTAAGCTTTACGGTGCAGTAATGATTGGTGATGAAAATAGGGTAAGTAACTTCGTAGAGAAGCCTAATACTAATATAGAGGGTGCATACGCTTACGGTGGTATAGCGGTACTCGACGAGGAATTAGTTGAGACCTTAGAGGAATTCTCAAAAGTTGATGAGGCAATTAATAAGTATATAAGTAAGAAGGTGTTAAAGGCAGCTATCTGGAGTGGTTGGTGGGTTGATATAGGCTTTCCGTGGGACTTACTTAAAGCTAATTACTACATATTAAATGAGTTAGATAGCATTAAGATCTCCTCCAAAGCATCTATAGCGCCGACAGCAATAATTAGAGGCCCTCTGATAATAGAAGATGATGTGGTAGTAGACCATTACGCAGTTCTTGAAGGTCCGTTATTCATAGGTCGCGGCTCAGAAGTAAATGCTTACTCACTGATAGGTAAGTACAGCTCCTTAGAGGAGATGACGTACATTGACACCCATACAGAAGTATTTTGGAGTTCTACCCAACCTAAAGCTGTAGTTGGGAGGGGCTCCCATATCTACTTAACAGTAATAGGTAATGAGGCAGTAGTTGAGGGAGGTGTGATGACAGCTGCAGACATAAGGAAGGATTTAATATTAAAAACAGTGGTTGGTAAGAAGCTGACGTTAAGTAAAGAATTACTAAATATTCTTGAATTAAGTCCCTTCATAGAGAGTAGAGCCAGAGTTAAGGCAGGAACTGTGATGAGGTTAAAACCTTAAATCATTGAGTGGTGGCCCCCATTGGCGCTTGCCGCACAACCTTATTGTGTCGCGGCCGGGATTTGAACCCGGGTCATGGGCTATCCATACGTAAGGTCGGTGTTCGACAGGCCCACATACTAGGCCGGGCTATACTACCGCGGCATTCGGGGGCCTACACAGTAAAATAATTTCAGGCTTATAAATTTTACAATAATATTCACTATATAGAGATTTTACAACGTGGTAACATGTTAAGCCTAATGGTATGTGATGTAGAGTGGGCCCGCTGGGATTTGAACCCAGGACCTCCGCCGCGTGAGGGCGGCGTCCTAACCAGCTAGACGACGGGCCCTCAAATACATCACTTCTATCCTCACATTTTAAATTTTTTATGTTGATCGGTGTTTACATCACCTCCGCCGTCAGCAACGGTTTTAGGGTGGGGGTTGGGTAGGTGTGGGTTGTGGTGGTTATTTGCGGTGTTTGAGGTTGGTTAGCGGTTTCAGGCATTCGAACACGGCGTACTGTAAAGTTAAGGATAAATCTTTAAATACTACGTGATTACTTTATACTGGGTAGTGGTAATGCCTTTAAGACCTGGTAGGTGTTATAAGGAGCTTAAGAAACCCCCATATGCTAGAAAGGACTATATAAGCGGTATTCCTCAACCTAAAATAGTTAAGTTTGTTATGGGTAATACTAAAGGAGATTTCGATACATTGGTTAAGCTCGTGGCCAGGGAAGCAGTTCAGGTAAGGCATAACGCGTTGGAAGCCGCTAGGGTTATGACTCACAAATACCTCAGTAAGTATGTAGGTGATACGAAGTACTTACTCATCATTAGGTCTTACCCACATCATGTTTTAAGGGAGAATAAGATGATGGCTTTCGCCGGTGCTGACAGACTTCAGGACGGCATGCGTTTATCCTTCGGAAGACCTATAGGTACCGCTGCTAGAATTAGTGAAGGTGATGTAATAGCTGAGATTAGAATATCTAATAAGTTTATTCCGCAGGCTAAGGAGGCTATTAGGAGGATGCTTTCTAAGATAGGTATTAGGGCTGAGGTAGTTATTGAAAGCTTAAGTGAAGCTAAGGTATGAGCGAGTTAGACAGTTATTACTCATATAACGTAGGTAAAATTGTTGAGGAGATCCGTAGTAGGAAATCGAAGAAGGTATTAATTCAACTGCCAGACGGCTTCAAACATTACTCAACTAAGTTATTGGGAAGGCTAACTAAGCTATTAGACAACGTCGAATTCGTAGTAGATGCCAACCCTATCTACGGTTCATGCATACTTAACAACCACATACTCATAAACTACGACTTAGTGCTTCACTTCGGCCACGAACCATATCCGTACACCTCCCACGTAAATGAGAAGGTAGTATTCCTAGACTTCTTAAGCACTCTGATCCCAAGCAATAGGCTGATGAACGACTTGATCGCCATCATAAAATCGTTAAGTATCCGTAAAGTAGCTATGTATTCTGTCCACCAACATAAGGGAATTTTAGGGGACGTGGGGAGGTTCTTAAGGAATGCAGGGATCGACGTTCTTAATAACTTAGGTAATGCCACTATAATGGGATGTTGGTTTAACGACGTGTTAAACTACGTAAACACCGCAGATGGTTACATAGTAGTATCAAGCGGCCTATTCCACTCACTGGGGGTAGGGATGTTATGTAGGGGGCTTAAACACGTCATTCAATTAGACCTCTATAGGGGTGAGGTAAGACTACTAGATGATGTTGTAGTGAAGTACTTAAAAATCCGCTACGGTAAGATCATGAATTCCCTAGACGCAGCTAGTTGGTGTTTAATTAACGGGGTTGAAGGGCAGTTCAGAAACGGTGTTAGAGAGAGGCTGATTGACGTATTAACTGCTAGAGGTCTTAAATACTTAGAATACCAATCGTTAATCATAAACCAAGAAACGCTGAGGAACATAGATAATGAGGATATAGACGTGTACGTTATTACGGCATGTCCTAGGATACCTATCGACGACCTTCAAGATTTCGAGAAACCAGTGCTAACGCCCGGCGAGGCATTCATGATATTAAAAAACATTAATGAGTATCTCTTCCCATGGTGATAGCCACAATATTAGGTAATTTAAACCGCCTAACGTACTGTTAAGAGGTGATTAGGATAAGTAAGTTAAGAGAATTGACTAACATGGATGCCGTCCCAGGTATTGCCCTCTGCGTTATAGAGGAGTTCCTGCCTGGTAATTGGGTTTACGAAGACCAAGGCGTTGTAAGAGCTGCTGTGGTCGGTAAGGTAAGGCCTGATCTGAGGTCGAGAGCTATCAGCATCAGACCTAGTGTTAAAACCCCGCAACTACCGTCTAAAGGAGATGTGGTGTATGGATTGGTTAGCATACTGTACGAGGAGCTGGCAATAATTAAGTTATTTGCCGGTGAGTCAGGTAGGAGGTATAGCAACTCATTCACCGGCCTACTACACATAACTCAAGTCCAGGAAGGATATGTTAGAAACTTCTACGACGTCCTAGCTGTCGGAGATGTAGTTAAGGCCAGGGTGTTGAATAACACCACACCATATAGCATAACTATTAAGGAACAGAAATTAGGTGTGGTAATGGCTTACTGCACTGTATGTGGCTCACCCATGAAGAAACATCGATCAGATACGTTGAAGTGTTTGAAGTGCGGCGGTATTGAGAAGCGGAAGCTAAGTGTGAACTACGCAATAATTAAGGTATGGTAGAAACGCTGACTATCTTTAACATTTACTGTCTCAATAACCACGGCCTAACTAGAGGCTACCTCCGGTCCTTCGCACTGTTTTACTATGTCGCTTCCTGATACCGCAGAAGTTCTAAGCCTTATGTTCACTACATCGCTTAGCAGTAGCGTTAATGTTTCATCTATGCTAAGTAGGTTACTTCTAACGGTATCTAATAACTTCTCCACATCCCTAGTCATAGCCTCACTAACTATTTCAGGGATGTTCTTAGCAAGTAAGTCATATACTTCAACACCTAATTTAGTTGGGATTAAGAACATCCTCTTCTTCGAGATTATCATGTACCCATGCCTTACGTTATTATCTATGGACTTAGCGTAGGTGCTGGGCCTCCCAATACCTCTGCTCTTCATATTCTTGATGACGTCACTCACATTAAGTAACTTGACTTCAGAGCCTCTAACAACTCTTACGTCCTGAGGCTCTACGACTAATACGTCCTGACCCTCTAATAATGGGATCACAACTAAGTTACTATATATTTTAAGGAAGCCCTCCCTTAAAACACGTACTGGGACCTCAACTAACCTCTTAAACTCTCCTACCTCAGCCATGTATGTGTCAAACACTACCTCAGCTTCGGACATCTGACTAGATATGAACCTATTGAATATTATATTATATAACCTGAAATGATTTCCAGTAAGCTTCGTGTAAAGCTCGTTAACCATGTAATTGTAGACCTCGTTAACGTCTATAGGTCTAGTAGGCCTAACACATTCATGTGTTCCGACCTCCCCCCAGGACCTCGGCTTAAGTGATGGCTGTAATTTCTTCTTGGCTAAGTATTCTTTAGCTACTTCAATTCCAACAGCCGATACGTGGGTGGAGTCGGTTCTATGATATGTTATAAGACCTAATTCAAATAAGTCCTGAGCTAACTTCATAATAGTTGTTGCCGGTAACTTTAAGATATTAGAAGTCTCTACAAGTAATTCATCTGTAGTGAACGGAGGTTTAGGCTGAAGTACCCTAACCTCACTGCTAGACCTCACAAACTTGATTCCATACTTCCTAACATGCTTAGCTAATTTAAATGCGTCATCTTTACTCCTTAAGAACACAGTTAAGTAATACTTGTCGAAGAACTTCATTACTACGTTATATCCTTTACCTTCAACATATCTCCTATAACTATCGACTACCCAGCCAAGAATAGGTGTTTGAACCCTACCTCCTCCAAGCCAGTGCTTATCGAAGTGCTTTTTAAGCATATTACTTATTTCAAAACCGACTAACCTATCATCAACCCTTCTAACTATTTGAGCGTTAACCCTAGACATATCTACGCTCCGGGAGTTCTTAATAGCTCCTACTAAGGCCTTTCTAGTAACTTCATGGAACTCAACTCTCCTAATATCCTGCGCGAAAGGTGTGAGCGCTAAGAAGGTATCATAAGCTATCTTCTCACCTTCATCATCCGGATCCGTAGCTATGAATACCACATCAACTTCCTGGGCTAACTTCCTCAGAATATCGATAACCTTAAGACTGTCTCTTAACCTAGGCGAACCACATCTAGGACATTCACTAGCTTTACTGGTAAACTGATACCCACAATCAAAACATCTCTTAATGGATGTATATATAGGTGTTATACCGTTGGAGTCCACCTTCACACCGTGTAAGCCCTCATTAACTATTAAATCGGTTATGTGTCCGAAGGTAGGAGCTATAGATGCTACGTAGACCTTATCATCAACGGGGATCACAGTCTCATACACTGCATACTCACCTAAATACCTCCTCCCAGGCCGTCCAAACATGGATGCTACGGTTCTAGCCTTAGTTGGTGATTCGACGATAACTAATGCGGATTTAACGTTAGTGTTAGGGGGTGAGGAACTAATTGGTGATGTATCCCTACTCTTAAGCTGACCCCTCTTAACCTCCTCTAAGTCTACCTCTCTTAAATTCCTTATGTTGACGTTATGGATGTAATGCTTCAACCTCCTGGTAAATATGTTCAGTAGGTCTAGGTCGTCGACTAGTATTATCGATAGACCTAACGTCATCGACCCATTATATAGTCTACTACTGCGGCCTGAAGCCTGGATATACGTCATGACGTCAGGTAACCATACTACGACCTTACCTTTCCTATACTTAATTATGTAATCGCCGAGTACTAACTTACTATTACTACGTAGGTATTCGTCGATGTATTCCTTAATTGTTTTAGAGGTGTTAAGTATTGCCTCCTTAAGTTCTAGTAATTGGCCGTCGACATCGATTAAGTTTCTCAGAGCATAGGTAAGAGCTTTAAACTTCTTCGGCGGTAAGTTCCTCAACTTACGTATTAGCTCTTCCGAGCACTTGAAGCCGAGGTTTAACTTAGAGAGTTCAGAGCAGATGTAGATGAAGGACCTTGAATTCAGTAGTAAGTTATCTAAGTAGAATTCATTCTTAGGTATGCCTACGAATACAGTATTATATATCCTCAGCGGTTCGTCTAAACCTCTGGTCAGAATTCCGTAGTACGTGGCTACCCCTACAACTACGTCAGCCCTACCACTCCTAAGCATGTCTAAAGCCTTCCTAGAAGTAGCTGCTACTACCTTAAAACCTAATTCATTTAAAATATTTGCTAACCGCATAGAGTAATTTAAACCTAAGTCCTTACTCGTGAAGATTAGTGTACCTCCAATTAACTTGGTTAACAATTTCTTCAGTAAATCTTCGTCGAATTCTTCGTAGACCTCCACCAGGTTTCTTAGATAGTCACTTATAGCCCCAACTTCAAACCCTAAGAGCTCCCTAAGAACTTTAACTCTCTCACCTCTACCCCTACCGGTAGCGCTAGCAATTAACAGTTGACCTAAGTTACTGTAATTAATTGATTTAACTAAGCTTAAGGTGTTTTGATATAGCTCCTCTTTAAGCTTATTGATCAGTTCATCATTGTTTGAGTATTTCGCAAATGCTAACTCGTTCTTTAACATGACTAACTTCTTAGCATATGTGATTGACTCCTCACTAATCCCCACACATTTAAGGATTACATCAATTATTGAGGAAGTCTTTAACAACGCGTCGAAGTCGTCAACGACGACTACATCTAACTTTAAATCGCTTATTAACTCCTTATTTCTATGGATGAAACTATGGGTTACCACACCTATGAAGCTGTCTCGAAGGTCGTTTCCCTTAATATTATCTGATGTGATTAACTTAACTCCAAGCCTATTATAGTTACTTAACGTCCTATATACGTGGTTCATCAGCTCCCTAGTTGGCACTACGTAAAGTACTTTACCATTGTTAACAGCTCTGTACAACGAGTAAATTAGTAGTAGAGTAGTCTTCCCGACACCTGTAGGTGCTATTAAGGCGAAGCTCTCATTAGAAATCATCCTCCTAGCCCAAGCTTTTTGAATACTCCAGAGCTCCTTACCACTCACTTTATTAAAAAAGTTGCTAAACCCCTCTAACTCGGACTCGGTGTCAAGGAAGTTTAAGTACTTACCTAACTTACGTGTGCTGATGAGCTTATCCCTGATAAAAGGTTTAGAGATCTGGGTGGCCTCTCCAACTTCTAAGGGTAGGCAGTCAGCGCAGGGGAGTCCTAACCTCATCCTAACCTCATCTATGTCTCCACCGCAGTTTGGGCATAAGCCGCTGTATATCAGCATCTGATAACCCATTTTAAGAGATTATGGCATCTAAGGATTTATTAAAGCTATTCCCTAATAAGTGATGGTAAGTCTTTCTCAATACTTATATTTTCTGCAAACCCTTATCTTATATGTGGTATTCTAATGCCCTGCAAGTACGTGTTCATAACGGGTGGTGTTCTTTCAGGATTAGGTAAGGGCGTCACCACAGCATCTATAGGCTTAATACTTAAGAGTATGGGACTTAACGTCACAGCAATTAAAATAGATCCTTACGTTAACGTAGACGCTGGTACTATGAATCCGTACATGCATGGGGAGGTCTACGTAACTGATGATGGTGGGGAGGTAGACTTAGATATAGGTCATTATGAAAGGTTTCTAGGTACTAATCTCTACAAGAGAAATAACATAACGACCGGTAAGATTTACTTAAGAGTTATTGAAAATGAGAGGAAGGGTGCTTATCTAGGGCAGACGGTTCAGATAATACCGCATATTACTGATGAAATAAAGGAGGAGATAAGGTCTATTGGAAGGGATCAAGGCGCTGACGTAGTTTTAGTTGAGATAGGTGGTACTGTAGGTGATATTGAAGGTCTTCCGTTCCTAGAATCTGCCAGGCAGTTAAGACTTGAAGAAGGTGTTAAAAACACTGCCTTCATACATGTAGTCTTAGTCCCTAAGCTAGGAACTACTGGTGAGTTGAAGACAAAACCAGCACAACATAGCGTTCAGGAATTGAGGAGGATAGGTATTCAGCCGGATATCATCGTAGCTAGGTCTTCTGAGGTATTAACTACTGAGGCTAGGAGGAAGTTAGCCTTATTTTCAAACGTACCGTACAACGCTATATTCAGTAACTACGACGTGGAGTACGTTTATGAAGTACCTATAATCCTAAATGGACAGGAACTCCCTAAAATACTTAGTGAAATGCTCAACTTGAATACCAGTAATGGTAGTTGTGATTTAACGCAGTGGATTGAATTCATTAACAATTTGAAGTCGTACGATAAAGTCGTTAGAATAGCCTTAATAGGGAAGTATACCTCACTCAAGGATAGTTATTTAAGCATTACAGAAGCATTAAGGCACTCATCAGCTAGACTCAGAGTTAAAGTAGATTTTAAATGGGTTGAGGCAACAGATGTTGAAAGAGGGATCGTTAGGCCAGAGGACGTTATCAATGATATTTCAGGGGCGGTAGTACTGCCTGGCTTCGGAGGTAGGGGGGCTGAAGGAAAGATAAAGCTTATTAGAGAGTTAAGGGAGAACAACGTACCGACGCTTGGGATTTGCTATGGTCTTCAATTAATGGTTGTTGAGTTTGCGAGGAACGTCCTAGGATTACGTGAAGCCCACACAACTGAGGTAAACCCGGACACACCTCACCCTGTTGTAGATTTACTGACATCTCAGGAAGGCGTAATCTACAAGGGAGGCACCATGCGTTTAGGAAGTAAGCCTATAAAAATAGCTAAGAATACTAAGGCTTATGAGATTTACGAGCACGAAGTAATATATGAAAGACACCGCCATAGATATCAGATAAACCCTGAATACGTAAACTCCTTCGGGTCTGAGGGATTTATAGTCAGCGGTTATAGTGATGAGGGATTCCCGGAGATAATGGAGTTTAAAAACCATAGATTCTACCTGGGGATTCAAGCACATCCGGAGTTTAAGAGTAGACCACTAGCACCTGCACCGCTATTCTTAGAGTTTTTAAAAAACAGCTTGAATTCTGGCTAATCATCCATTAGCTTAAGGTCTTACTCTCAATAACTAACATCGTCGTAGTCGACTTAACCTTAGAGATACGTCTTATTTTATTGATGATTATCTCACGTAACGTTTCGTGGGTTGATGCCTCAACCTTAACAACCACATCGTAAATTCCGTAAACCTCGTAAACCTCCTTAACACCCTCTATCTTCGATAATATTTGAGCAACCTCATTCTCAGCTCCTATTTCAGTATTAATTAGCACTATAGCTATGGGCATATAATACACCGAGATTATCACTACCTTAAAACTAATAAACCTTATAGTATCACTTTATAATAACATATAAGGAAGTGTACGTGGTATGTAACGGTGGTTGACGGTGATTAAGGTAGAGAAATTAAGCGATAGGGAATTAACAATTAAGTTAATCGGTGAGGATCATACTATGGGTAATTTGATATCTAAGTACGTCCTTAACCATCCAAACGTGCAGATAGCTGCTTACTCCATAGACCACCCACTAACCGAACATCCTAAGGTTATGTTGGTAACCGATAATAGCATAAAACCTCTTGAAGTCCTTAAAGAAGTAATTAACGAGGTCATCAACACCGTTGAAAAACTAATTAAAGTTAGTGAAGATTTGATGAACGATAAATGATCAAGGATGAAGTTAGAGTACTGGTAGTTGATTACATAGATGATGGATTGATTATATATGTAATTCAGAGAGGTACTAAGGGTATAGAACATCTAGGGGTGGTTAAGGGGGGCCTTGAGGAACTACGTGACCACCTTAGATCTAACAACCTGATAGATGAGGTTAGGTATGTAGTCCTATCTGAATTTAATGTTCTTAAGGTTGTAGGACGTGAGTGGATTAAAATTCATGACTTAAACGTTGAGGAATCCCTAATACTAAACAATATAGTAGCTGAAGGTAGGCATATTATTAGATTAATTAAGGATGAATTAAAACTTATAATGATTCAAAAGTAAACTAAAAAGTAAAGTCAGAGGTGGTTAAGGTGGAGTTCTGCCCTAGGTGCGGAGCATTACTAATACCTCAGAAGCAGGGCGGGAATAAGACAGCACTACTATGCCCTAAATGCGGTTTTAGGAAGGAGGTAAGCAGCAGTAATAACAAGTACACATTAAGCTATGACACTAAACACACTCGAAAAGATAGGACGTTGGTCATCGAATCGGAGGAAGAGGTTAAGACATTACCTAAGGTTAAGGGCGTGGTGACATGCCCTAAGTGCGGTAATGACGAAGCTTATTACTGGTTCCTCCAGACTAGGAGGGGTGATGAACCACCTACGAGATTCTACAGATGTGTTAAATGCAATCATGTTTGGAGAGAGTATGAATGATCTCCTGTCTGAGGCAATCGTTAGACTAAGTTTTAAAATCACTTCTACGTAGCTTTGAGTTTATAAACTTCCGTAAGTTGAGGCGAGCCTAAGTGTGGGGGCTCATCTGCGTTCCAGAGGTCTTCGAGAGGTCTAACGTGGTGGGAGTTAACGTTAGGTCGGAACGGTTACAGAGAGATTTCATCCCCCGTTAACTGTTGTCAAGTGGTTAGCGTTTGTTAATCACTCCTCAACCTCTGCCCTCAAGGGCTTCATAGGCGGTTTTCCCACCTTCAACGGTGGAGGACAGATATAGAGGTATTTAAAGTATATCCACGGTCTTTCCATAGCCGCATATCGGATACGTCCTAGCCAGCAGCCTCAGCACCTATTACTACGCGAATAATTTTTGGAAGAATGGTGTGGGAGGTTAACTACTTTAGGAACTATAGCCGTAATCAACCCCATATTTACACTCGATATCCTAGTAGAGCGTATTTAAATTAAATATTTAATATTAATAAATTAAATATTTAAAAAAGCATATGGTAATACCGATGTATAGGTTGCTACGTACTGTGAATATAGTCTTATTGTTAATGTTCATATTACTTAATATTACTGCTGTTTATGGAGTTATTACGGTCTCAGCAACCGGTTCTGATTTCAGACTTATTGGGTATGGTTGGAGATCACCAACATCTCCTGACAGAGTATATCCAGGTAGTTCTAAGGTAAGTTATTACGTATCACTAATGTATGTCAGCGGTAGTAGCGTGGTTAAGGTCTACGCTGAGTTGTACCTCCCCCAAGGCATTACCACTTTCTCAGAGGGTTCTAGGATAGCTTACAGTGAGTATGATACTAGTTTAAGTAGATATGACGTAATTACCTTAGGGTTCTCAAACCTAAATATCTCAAAAGCTTTGAAGCCGGGGACCTACAAAGCTGAGTTAAGACTCACATACGTATTAGTCGGCGGCATCGAATACGGTTCCACAGTATATGTCCCGATGGTAGTTAGTGAGGTACCTCAAGAACCTCTAGAGCTTGTAGACTATTATTGGTCTACTAGGGGAGGGTTACGGAGGTCCTTAACACCTGGGTTTGGAGAGGTAGACATGGTTTTCTACTTGAGGGTAAGAGATGATGTGGTGATACGTAATATTTACGCAGTTATGCTTCTTCCGGAGGGGCTTAGCTGCGGGGATTTAAGAAATGCTACCTCAGTGATTGAGAATATACGTTATGTTAAGGGGGACCTCATAGAGCTTAGGTTTAATTACATTGATGTCAGCAGCAATGTCAATGAAGGGGAATTCAACCTCACCATCTACCTTAACTCTCAATTAGACCTGTACGGACTGACTACCAACGTAACTCAGTACTTTAACGTGGTCTCAAACATTGATTACGTAAGTCTGAGGATTTTAGAATTAGTAGATTTGTTCTGGGGTAGTGATAGACCAGTACCAGTCTATCCTAATACGTCTAAAGCCTCTTTATCAGTGGTCTTAATGAATGTCGGTACTGACAACATCTACGGTTTGGTTGGCAGACTCCTCCTACCAAGAGGTTTTACACATATATACGGTGATGAGGTGGTTAATAACTCCTATGCAGGTAGGTTGGGTCAGGGAAGTACGGTAACATTGATTTTCGACCACATCAACCTAGGTAATGATGTACGTCCAGGTAATTACCAATTTAAGTTAGTAGTTGAATACTTTATAGATTTTGAGGGGAGTTCCGTTAGGGTCTCTCAGGAATACAATCTCTCACTACAGGTTTTAGAGGTAGGGGAGTTCTTATCAGTGATATCTGTTCGTTGGAACAATGAGTATGGTGTGGCATTCCCAGGGAGTAGGGGAGAACTTGAAGTAACCCTATCTAACTGGGGTGAATACGCTATTGACCTAATAGAACCTACTTCAATAGACTTACCATCAGGTTTTAAGTTATTAGGTATTAGAGGGGACTGCCTTAACAGCCTACCTCCTTACTCCACATGTTCCTTAATACTCTCCGTAGATGTAGACACCGACGTAATGCCAGGTAGTCATAAATTAAGTATAGGTCTGAGGTACTTAATCAGAATTGGAAGTTCTGACATAGTACACCATAGAGGTCTAACTAGTAATTTTATGGTAACGGATCCAGAGCTCTTCGGCGCTAAATTACAACCAGCCGCAGTATTATGGGGTGACACCGCAAATCCTAGGGAGGCATTACCTGGCAGTAGGTTACTCCCGTTAACCGTTGAATTGGTTAACATTGGTAGAGATGTCGCTACTGGGGTAATTGCTGATATAGAATTGCCTAGCGGTTTGATGTTAGCGTATCCTGGCAGTAGGGCTTCATGTGATAGGGTTGAGAGGGGAGGGAGTTGTACTCTGAGATACTACGTGAATGTAGATCGATTAGTAGAACCCGATATCTACAAGTCAAAGCTGACTGTTAAATACGTAACTTACTTCAGCTCAGCTAACTTAAGTAAGGTGGAGTCCTTCAATATAAGCTTACCTATAAGTAGGTACCCTAGGGAGTTAAAACTCTACGTTGTTGAGGCTAATTGGAGTAATAGTTGGCCTGCATACCCAGGTGATAGAGCTGTGTTTAACGTGAGGTTAGCTAACTTAGGTCCTTACGCTATATCCTCGGTTATTTCTAGGTTAGAGCTACCTAAGGGCTTTAGATGCGATAGTAGTGTATGTGAGTCCTACTTCTCAGGGCCTTTACAGCAGTACCAGCAGTTCAACACTTCATTTAAGGTGTTAGTAGGTAGGGATGTGGAGCCAGGTACTTACAGAGGGGGATTAACGCTTGACTACGTAGTTCAAACAGGTGGTTATGGGATTAGACTAACCGATGTGTACGATGTTGACATATACGTAAGCAATGTTTCAGATTCTATGAGGTTAGTAGGTATTTACTGGGTTAACACAACACCTTCTAAGGGTGATGTTGGGTTGATGAGAGTTATCTTGAGATGTGATGGAATATATGCTTTAAACGGGTTAGTGCTGACGCTGAACCTACCTGAAGGTATGGTAGCAGTTCCAAATAACTCCTCTAAAATCTCAATTCCGTACTACCAGCAATTACAGCTAGGTTTAGGTGGGCTGCCTGCACAGATAGTAGCACCCACTGAGGTCGCTCAAGGAGATATAATATATGTTGACCTACCGGTGAGGGTCTTAGAAGTACCTGAAATAGGGGCTACGTTAACTATCATAGCTGAATTCCTAGACCATTGGAATTCATTGCAGGAAGTACGTATGGAAGCACCTATCTACATCTTAAGTAAGTCAAGAATGCTTGATATAGAGCCTGTAGATAATGTAGTTGTAGCAGGTAAGAGGTTTAGCGAGGTTAGTTTTAGATTCTTAAATCTAGGGGACTCACATCTATATAACTTAGTAGTATTCGCGCTATCACCTTACTCCGGCATAAGCTTCTTAGATCCGGTAAGGTACATCGATTCCCTTGGTGGAGGTAACGCAGCGGTGTTGAGATTTAAGGCTACAGCTAATCCTGGGGTACTTGAAGGTCCTTACCCAGCACTTTTCACGGTAGTACTTCAGGACTTTAGCGGTAGGGTTTACACGTTAAACCTAACATCAGCTTTAATAGTTAAGGGTTTAGAAGCCGTTAGGTTATTGAATCCTCAGATAAATCCTGAAACAGTAACTAATGGGAGCACCATATCCTTCTCGGCAACGATAATTAATGAGGGTAGGACGCCTTTAAGGCATATGACGGCATCTTTAGAGTCAGAAATACTATCTCAGAATAGCACTTACTACATAGGTAATGTAGATCCTGATTCACAAATACCTATATCATTAAGGACCGCTATTAGGGGTGATATACCTTCAGGTAATTACTGTATGAGGGTATTAATCACCTACTATGACGTATTTCATGAATTAAGAACTTACGAGGAGGTCTACTGTATTAACGTAATAGCTAACCTAACTCCTACTCAAACACCTCAAATATTTGAAATACCACCAATAAACTTAATGGTCTTAGCAGGAGTTATAGCATTTGTTATAAGCGTTACTGTATTCTACTTACTGTGGTTTAAGAAAAAGGTGGGGAGGAGTGATCAACGTAGTTGACATGATTATGTTAGCATTTAGCGCTCTAAATGAGAGGAGGTTAAGATCTATTCTAACAATATTGGGCATAGCTATAGGTCCGGCGGCAATGGTATCTATAATAGGGACTACGGAAGGGTATACGGATACGATAGTTGAGCAGCTTCAATCTCTTGGGCAGAACACTGTCGTGTTATTCCCTGCTAAGGACTATAGATTAAGCGACTATGATGTGGACAGGGTAAAGGTGTTAGAGGAAGTGGAGATGGTAACTCCCTTCTACCAGTCTAGAGGGCAGTTCAGGAAGCCTGACGGTAGTACCATGGTGGTAACCATCTACGCCTTAGACCTAAACATATTGAATAAGATAATAGTTGGTAGTAGTATAGCTGAAGGTATGATACCACCACCGACAATGTATACTTACTGCATAGCTGGTGATAAAGTAGTATCGGATAGTAACATAAGGTATTACAGGGTAGGTGATGCAGTAACCCTCAACATATTAGTTATGAGGGATGGTAAGCCTTCGTTAAAGACAGTCTCGGTTAGGATTTCAGGTGTTTTATCTCCATACGGATCCGTATTTCCAGTTAATCCTGATGAATCATTATTCCTCCCTCTCCAAGCCGGGAGGTCCTTATTAAGCCTAAAGGACTACTCAGGTATCTTCATAATAGTTAGGAGTGCTGAATTAGTTGAAAGCTTAGTTAATAGGCTTAAGAATATTTACGGGGATAGCGTTCAGATAATATCCCTTAAGGAAATAGCTAGGACTGTAAGTAACATAATAAATATACTTGATAACCTCTTCTTCACAGTATCATCAATAAGTTTCGCAGTGGCGTTTACCGGTATAATGTCTACGATGTTTACCTCTGTAGTTGAGAGGACTAGAGAGATAGGTGTGCTGAAAGCCTTAGGATTTAGCAGCAACGACGTATTACTTTTATTTCTCCTCGAATCAATACTTATGACTTTAATAGGAGTTACTGCCGGGATTAGTGGCGGGGTCATCGGGGCTTACTTCATTGCTTACAGACCATTAGAACTTGTAGGGAGGTGGACAGTGATTTCAGAGCCGAAGATTACTTGGTGGTTAATTACTAGGGCTATTGGGCTGTCTCTAATGGTTGGTATAGTTGGGGGCTTACTACCTGCTTGGAAAGCCTCTAAGATGGTCCCAGTAGAAGCCTTAAGATATGAGTAACATCATGTATATTAACATCCTTATCCCTACTATACATTGGTGTTCGTAAATTGCCTTTAAGGGAGGACATTATGGATAGTAAGTTTAGAGGCATGGCTGTTAGGGTCTCATTAATCAACGGTGAGGACTTCGAAGGAATCGTAGACGACGTCGCTAGGTATGAGTTAGGATTAACAATACGTGATTCCTTCTACATAGTGTTCAGGCATAGTATAGCATTCATTGAGGTAAACGCGGTAGATCTCCATGGAGAGAAGCGGGCAGAACTAGATGATTCGTTAATAACAGCTGACTTCATAGGCGTTGACGCAGACATTTTACTCATAAATAATAGGAAGTTAAGCGGTAGACTCATAAAGATTTCAAAATACGAATTGGGTATTAGAGCAGATGATAAAGGCTTAATAATACCTAAGAGTAGTATTATCTACATAAAGATCCGTAAAAGTTAGCCATTCTCAGCAGTTTAAATAATTGTTTTGGGGGTTACCTAGGTGTGTGGAGAGTTAGATTTCCTCAAATGGGTTGAGCTGATGACGTTCTCGGTAGGCTCTGAGGAAGTTAAAGGTAGTGGGGTTTGTCAGCAGTTCCTGGATAGTTATAAGTTCTTGAGTAGTACTTAACCATGATGTGAGGATGTGTTTAGGAGTCTATATAGTTATTGTTAACCTCTACGTATGAAGTTTTGAGGATATAATTATTAACTATTCGGCAGTGGTGATTATAAAGTCTACGTGGATAATACTAACGTAATACCCTAAGTAGTGTTTACAGTAAGCTGTGGTTTTAGATCCATTATCGAAGCACTTAAATAAGTTAGCCGTAATATCAATCCTGGTTGAATATTTTTGGGTAGTCTTAGCGAGTCTATAGTGCTTGACTCCCTCTATAAGTATGGGGAGAAGGCGTTCGTAGTCTTAAAAACTGCATATGAGGTATATCAGAATAACTCGGTTAGCGGTAAGAAGTTATTAGGTGACTTCGACTTTAAGACTTTAATAAATAAGTTAAGGGAAAAGGGACTTAACTACAACCCTAATCAACTATTAAGGATTATGGAGAGAGACTTCGGGATTATTGAAACTACTTACAGATCTTCAAATCAGAGGTGGTGGAAGTTTAACGACCCGTCAGCTGTTTCTAAGGCTCTGAAGATCTATGAGGGTAAGTACGAAGATATTGCTGAAGGTGACCCGGAAATAATCTTACTTAAACTACAGGTAGATATAGTTAATATCGACTCTCTTTTAAAGACCCTAGCTGAGCTAACCTCTAAGGAGACATTAACAACTGCTGAGAAGGGTAAGGTTAAGCAGCTAATATTCGATGATGTACCGCTAATTGTTAAGTTATTTAAGGAGACCCAAAACCTAGATGAAGAATTTAAGGATTTTAATAGTAAGGTGAGGTTGATGCTTAAACACCTCCTAATCTTAGTTAAGAAATTTAAAGGAATTAACATATCTATCGGTGATTTAAACTATGAAGGAGTTGAAGCCATTAACAACCAACAAATTAGAAGTACCACAGATGGTAAGGACATCCCTATCTAGCCTTTAAATTTACTTGATGAACGTTATTACTGAACGTGTTGAAAAGCTTTAGAAAGTGATTTAGAGATCGTCACGTACTACATGCTATGTAGGTCGGTAAGTCATTTAAGTAAATTTAAATCCTTAGAAAGCGTGTGGAGTTTGTTTAATATATATTTAATAACTTCCTTGAGGACTTCCTCGTTGCTATACCCCTCAAGTATTTTCCTTAATTCCTCAGTGCTGAGGGTTTTCTGGATGTTTACCTCTTCAATTAATTTAGGTATTGCCCTCACTATGTTATCTACTATTGATATGCTTGCAGCTCTTGAAGTTCTTGAAATAGGGTTTAAATCGATCGCTATTACGGTCTTACCTAATCTTCTAAGGGCTTCAGTCCTATCCCCATCTTCTAATGGGACTAATACGACATCAGCACTGTAAATACCTTTTAAGCTTACCTTCCTCCTCTCGCTGAATATTTCATCTATTGTTATTAAATCATCATTAACTCCGAATACTTCCTCTGCACCATACGACCTTAGAATATTATATATCTTCATCTCCCTATCTCGAATTCTATGAAACAGGTTGACTTCGATCTTGGCATTAACTAACTTAGCCAACTTAACTATTCCTTCAGGGACTAAAGCAGCCGTGTTACCGTTAACTGATATTACTGGATGTTTAGCTAGGCGTAGGGCCGCTGCAGCAGCCCTTATAGATTTAAGGGCTGGCGGTATCGTCTCCTCACCTATTAGGTAGTCAAAGCACTCCCCCCTACCGTGAGCGATTAATCCCTGTTCGACAACATATCCATCTTTAAACCCCCTTACGAGTTTCTCCCTAATCATCAGGGATTCATACCTTGGATGATTAGGATTTATCTGATCCATCTTCACATCACTATAAGACCATGTCTTGCAATGTTAAATACCTTAGGCGTTCCAACAACCCTCGACAACTCATGGACCACGTCTAGGAGGTAGGTGTCCTCAACAATAACTACTAACAATTTTTTCTTTACGAAGTACCCTAAAACACCTCCCTTCCTCATGAAATTTGACATCATATCGCTTAATAACCTATTTAATTCATTACTCAGCATACCTACCCTCAAGCTGAACTCATGGGATAGATCTGCAAAGACCTCAATACTAGGAGTTTCTACAAACTTCGTATACACCTCAACACCAACAGTATTTATGAAGCTACCGAATTTAGACATCATCTCCTTGGTGGTGAGATCACCTAATGAGACTGTGACAACCCTTAATGAGCTACTAACAGGTATGAGGTCGACAGAGCCGACTCCAGGAGGTCCTGGTGAGGTCCTTAACACTAAGCCACCTCCGTAGAATTCAGCTATAACATCACCGTATCCCGTCTCATTAAGTACCTCAGCCACGTGTGCGAGTTGTGATATCCTATTTAACGTTGATGAATTCTTGTTTAACATGTTTAGAGTAAGGTATGCTAGCGTTGTCGCCCCACTTAAACCGTAACCATTACCCAGCATTACCTTAGACCTTACTTCAATTCCTCTAGCTTCTTCTAACTTTGCTAGTCTCTCAGCTGTGTTTATGACAGGGTTCTCCACGCATAAGTCGTTAATAATCATTTTACACCTACTACTAGTTACTTCAGCGATTATCGGGGGGTCTAACGTTAGCCCAACCCCTAAAGACCCTGTGAACACTGGGTTATACGACTTAACTACATACCAAAAACCAGTTATGTGAAGAGGTATTAATACTCTCATCTTATAAACCTAAGAATTTCTTAACAATATCGAGTATCTCCCTAGCTATTAATTCCTTACGTGTTTTACCGACATATCTCTCAAATCCGTCAATACCTAATATCAATACTTCATCGTACTCGCTTGCAAACCCTATATCCTCCCTCATCACATCATTAGCTACTATTAAGTTAAACCTCCTCTCCACTAACTTACGTTTAGCCCTAACTCTAAGTTCGTTTAAATCACCTCCTACAGTCTCTGCGGCGAACCCCACTACTAACCCGTTGAAGACTTTTCTAATTTCCTGAGAGATCTTAGGTGTAGGTTCTAAAGTTAGGTTTAACAAACCAATGTTAGAATCCACTTTCTCCTTACTAACCTCCTTAAATTTAAAATCTGACGGCGCCCCAGCTAGAATTACGGCATCGTAATCACTACTCTTTAACTCCTTAATCACAGCGTTAAGCATTTCATCAGTAGTCGTAACTCTTACAGTCCTCACATAACTTGGTATTAAGGAGTCCTCTATAGGTCCGTGTACTAGGGTTACATCAGCATCTCTGAAGAATGCCTCCCTAGCCACTGCGATCCCCATCCTGCCAGAACTGGCGTTTGTTATAAACCTCACAGGATCTAAGAACTCCCTTGTCGGCCCCGCAGTGACTAGGACTCTGAAGCCCTTCAAATCAGGACCACGTAATATAAGTACCTCACCACTAAATACTATGGTATCTACGTTTGGTAGTTTAGCCCTCACACCCTCAACCTTAGGTTCTAAGATCTTTACACCGTAGGTCTTAAGCCTCCTTAAAGCCTCACCTACCTGAGGGGATTGATACATAGCTAAATGCATTGAGGGAACTAATAATAAGTGCTTACGTAATCCGATAAAGTTAAGAGCCGTTAACGTTACTGACGTATCTGCTATTCCTGAAGCTAGTTTAGCTATAGTATTTGCTGTAGCCGGCGCTATCACCATAGCATCACATGTACGACTTAAAGCTACATGACCTACCTCACCCTGGAATTCTACGTAAACCTCATTACCTGTTGCCCACTTAAATAACTCAGGGCTGGTTAACTTCGACGCCTCAGGCGTCATGACCACATGTACATCAGCGCCCCTCCTTACGAACTCCCTAGCAATATCCACCGACTTATATACTGCAATACCGCCTGTCACACCTAAAACTATCTTCTTCCCTTCCAATGAAGTTGAATACGTCCCACGGACCTCATTACTTGGGTGGTATGCCAGCCTCATCTATCCCTTCATCATTTCAATTTAAATTTTAAAAACATAACTCTTATTTTTAAGCATGGTTAGGCGGTCGTGATGAACGGAGACATCATAATTAGGGAGGCTACTGAGGAAGACCTCCAGAACGTAATCGAGGTTAACTTAATATCACTACCTGAGCACTACATCCATGACTTCTGGTTAGACCACCTACGGGCTTGGGGTAAGGCGTTCATAGTTGCTGAGGTTGATAACAGAATAGTTGGGTATGTAATGTGTAGAGTTGAAAGCGGTATAGGATTCCTTAGAAGAGGGTTGATTAAGTTAGGACATATAGTCAGCATCGCAGTCCTCCCAAACTATAGAAGGAGAGGTATAGGCACTATGATGATGTTTAAGTCTTTAGAGAGACTTAAAGAGTATTACAACGTTAATGAGGTTTATTTAGAGGTTAGGGTTGGTAACATACCTGCAATTAACCTATATGAGAAGTTAGGTTTTAAGAAGGTGAAGTTAATCAAGCACTACTACTTAGACGGCGAGGATGCCTTCGTTATGGCAAAAACGGTATGACCGATCTACCTTCGTCGGATGGTTAGCATTTTATGGCTATCCTTTCTACCTAAACATCTAGGTCGGCTAGTAGGAAGTACAGGACCTGACCTTAATTACTGATGATGTGATGTAATCTTAGACACCATATCCCCGTATTCCCTGAAAACGTTATCACGTATAGGTCTAATCATATCTACTACGTATTTAGCTACTGCTGATTTTAGATCTAATGGGTGTAAGGAACCGGCTACGTAAAGTTCTTCAAGCTCCTTATATGTGGTTATTTCCAGCGGTCCGCCGTACTTAGCTTTTCTCTCTATGATGAAATCCCTAGGCTCTTCGTAAAATATTATGTATTTAGCGATCTCTAATATCGGATTAAAATCTACTTGACGTAGTGGGCAGTACGCGTTCATGATCTTACTTCTAATAGCTTCATCGGAATCTGTAATGAATATAGCCGATTCCGGTCTTGATTTACTCATCTTACTATCTGATAACACCTCATCTAATTCCCCCTTATGATCCATTCTACTAGTACCTTGAAGTGATGTGAGTAGAGGGGTATGTATTGCTATGGGTTTTTTAAAACCTAGCTTCTCAGCAACATCCCTAGCTAACATATGTGCTTTTCTCTGGTCTAAGCCCCCTAACGCTATGTCTAAGCCTAAATAGAAAATATCAGATACCTGCATTAATGGGTAGATAAGCTTGGAGAAGTCTGCTTCACCTTCCTCAATCTTCCTACCCATAATGGTTAAAGCCCTCCTCACCCTTGCTAGGGATGCTGACTTAGCAACCTTAATCAGGATGCCCCAATACTCTCTATCACTAACCAGTTCCTCCGCATCTACAACCCTAACTCTATCAATATCAACACCTATGTATTTGAGGACTGAAACAACATGCTTAGCTGCAGTCCTAATTAACTCCATATCCCCACCTAACTTATCGTTAATCCACGCATGCCATGTCGCCTCTAGTAAATACATTTCAACACCAGCATTTACTAAGTCCCTATACTTCAGAGCCCATATCAACCAACCTATGTGGAACAAACCACTTGGTTCAAAGCCTAAATACCCCTTAACCTTATAACCAACTTCAAACTTACTTCTGAGTTCTTCTAACGTGACTACTTCAACGGTATTCCTACTAATGACCTCCATCTTGGTGTTAAGGTCCAACGACCACCACACCGTAAAATACTCCAATCACGGAAATTAATGTTTTAATATACAGCTATTAAGGCTGTAGTAATTCATGTTTATGAATGATGAGGAAGAGCCGATTATGACCTGTGATGACGTCGTCCTCAGCTGAACGTCAATACGTAGAGTACATGAGGTAGGGCTAAAACGTTGTTTAGCCTCTAGCTAGGTTCTCAGTTCTACTCTTATTCTACTGAAAACCAATTACCTTTACCTTATTTTAGGTATCCCCGTTAAGAAAGATTTTATTTTTAGACTGCAATACGGGTTTGAGGTCTTTAAATGAAGTATGTAGGGATTGCAGCATATAGTGGTGAACCCCCTCCTAACCTAATAGAAGATGTTAGGGAGTTCATAAACATGTTAGTTAGGAATTGTAATGCTGGAAAGATAGCGTTGGTCGTAGGAGGGTATTGGGGTTTAATGAAGGTCTTAGTTGATGAGGGTTTGAGATTAGGTCTACCTGTAGTGATTATCCCGCCGATAGAGTTGGAGAACATTGAGTACCCTGAGAACGCGTTAGTGATTAAAAGCGGTACTTCATTTAGGTTAAGGAGCGTGATATTAGTACGTAGTAGTAATGTCTTAGTAGCCCTAGGAGGTGCTGGAGGTACTTTCCAGGAAATCGTTACTGCTTACGATGAAGGTAGGCCTGTATTCGTCTTAGGTGGTAAGGGACTACCTACTGATAAGGTTAGGTTACTAGCTCCATATATAGATGATAGGAAGACATCGAGGATAATATATGTTGAAAAAGTTAACGAATTAGTTGATGAGGTCTGCAGCGAATTAAGGAGGTGTGTAGCTTAATTAATTTTTAAACCTTAATCTAAAATTGAAGTTAGTGGTGGTCCTAATTTGTGTTGAAATTGTATAATACGTTGAGTAAGGTGGTAGAGCCGTTCAAGCCTGTAAACCCCCCTCAGGCGAAGATCTACTTCTGCGGTCCGACGGTATATGACTACATGCATGTCGGGCATGCAAGAGCGTATATAGCTGCAGACGTGCTTAGGAGGTACCTAATGGTTAAGGGCTATGACGTATTATCCGTTCAAAACATTACAGATATCGATGATAAGATAATTAAGAGAGCTAATGATGAGGGTGTTAGCTATGATGTAATAACGAGTAGGTATATCGACGATTACTTCGACATGCTCAATAAGTTGAACATTAAAGTACATGTACATCCCAGAGTTACAGCCCATATTAATGAAATCGTAGAATTCGTAAAAGACCTTATAGATAGTGGTTATGCCTATGTTACGCCGTTAGGAAGCGTGTACTTCAACGTTGATAGCTATCCATACTACGGTGAGCTATCAGGTAAGTTAGATAGGGGCGAGTGGGGGCAGGAAGACGAATTCTTAAGTGAGAAGAGGAGGCCTTATGACTTCGCATTATGGAAGGCTGTAAAACCCGGTGAGCCGTACTGGGAGTCACCATGGGGTAAGGGCAGGCCTGGATGGCATATAGAGTGTTCGGTTATGAGCTCTAAATACTTAGGTAGTCAAATAGATATACATGGTGGAGGTCAAGACCTAATATTCCCACATCATGAAAATGAAAAAGCCCAAAGCGAGGCTAGGTTTAATCATAGACCTTGGGTAAAGTATTGGTTCCATGTAGGTTATCTGACGATTAAGAAGGAAAAGATGAGTAAGTCTCTAGGCAACGTAGTATTCTTTAAAGACATAGTAAGAAGTGTGAAGCCTGAGGCGTTAAGACTATGGGTTTTATCAGCACATTATAGAACTCCACTAGAGTTCTCTGAGGAGGGCTTAGACATAGCTAGTAGGACCTACAGTAGGTTAGTAAACGCTGTTAGCACGCTTAAGAAGTTATTATCTGAGGTAGAGCCTACTTCATATTTAAATGATTATGAGATGATGGTTCTAAGGAGTCTAAGCATCATTAAGGAGAGGTTCTACAGTGCTATGGATGATGATTTAAACACTCCTGAAGCGCTTTCTCAAGTCTACGAACTAACTACGGTGGTGTTTAGGGACTTAGAACCTAAGCCTAATTACGCGCTAATACTTAAAGCATACATGCTATTAAGGGAATTCAACGAGGTTTTAGGGGTATTAGATAAACACATATATTACTCACCATCAGATGAGCTAGTAGGTAAATTGGTAGAACTCCTAGTTAATGTGAGGCAGAAACATAGGGATTTGAAGGACTATGAAACATCTGACTGGATTAGAAATGAGTTGATGCGGCTAGGCATAAAGCTAATGGACTACAGGGATAGGAGTAAGTGGGTTATAGAGTTATAACTATTTACATTTGCTATAAACTATAGTGAGGTGATACGTTGAGCAATACTATTAAGATTAACGACAACGTATACATCATCAGTACAGAACTCCTCAATACGAGTGATTGGCTTTCAACGTACTTAATAATAGGTAGTAAGGAGGCGTTACTGGTAGACCCAGGTCCTAGCATAAACATAGAGAACTTAATGGAGGTGATTAAAACCGAATTCGGTGGTGTTAACATCAAACACGTAGCGGTAACTCATATACACCTAGATCATGGAGGGGGTTTAGGTAAGCTAGTTAAGCTATTAGGTGATGTTAAGGTGTACGTACATCCTAAAGGTGTTAAACACTTAATAAACCCTAATAAGCTATGGGAAGCATCGAAAGAGGTTTTAGGAGATATGGCAGTGTTTTTCAACCCTCCAGAACCTTTAGAACCTAACATATTAGTAGGATTAGAAGACCGTTCAAACATAGATTTAGGGGATATTAATATAAAAGCCTTATATACACCTGGACACGCACCCCACCACATATCTTATATAGTTGAACCTGGTAGTATGTTAATAGCTGGTGATGCCTTAGGCAACTTATTCAACGGTAGGGTATACCCGGTTACGGTCCCACCCTTCGACCTAGTAGAATATGTTAAAAGCATAGACAGACTTTCACAGTTTACCTATAATGTTGTTTCAGTAGCTCACTTCGGTTATGTTGAGGGAGACACTGAAATACTTATTCAGAGGGTTAAAGATAAAGCACTTGCTTGGGCAGCGGTAATCGCCGACCTAATAAAAAATGGGTACGACCAACCTAAGGATATATACAACGAACTACTTAGGAGGGATTTAGAATTACGCTACGTAGCTACGTACAGAGAGAAATATAAGATGTTTGAAGGAACAAGTTATAGGGCTGTCTTAGGCATGTATCAAAGTGTTAAAAAGTTAGTGGGGCTTCAAAACTTTAGAAGTTAAGATTAGATAACTATAAATAAGTCCTGGTAAAAAAGCTTTGGTTATTTCAACGTTAATGTATGGAATTACTCTAAGGTATCGTAAACGATGTCATCGACCTTAAGGGCTTCTTCCTCCCATCCCAACCTATCGTAGAACTTTCTAATGACCTTTAATGAACAGATTACAGTCTTAAGATTTCTCATACTTCTGCCGAACTTATATATACGCTATCTCTGAATTTAAGCTTATTAGTTAGTACCGTACGTTGAGCTTATAATACATTAAATACACGATCTTTAGAGGGTATTGAATGCATGAGTATTCGATAGCTGAGGGCATCGTATTAACTATTAAGAAGTTAAGAGAAGTCAATAATTTAAACGTTGTTTCTGAAGCAGTTCTTTCTATAGGTAGTTTAGCGCAGATCGATAAGGACGTATTACTTGAACTCCTAAAAATCCTAAGCACTGAGTATGGCTTAGGTCATGTGAACTTCTTGGTTGAAGATGAGGAAAGCATGTTTAAATGTAATTATTGCGGGTTTTCTTGGAGCTGGTCTCAAGTTAAGGATAGGATTATGAGGGAGTTGTGTGAAGATGTTAAAGACTGCGATAACCCAGTACACTTCATACCAGACCTGATAAACGTATTTATGGGTTGCCCTAAGTGCGGGTCTCAGGACTTTAAAATACTTTCAGGTTATGATGTTAAACTAATCAGCGTTAAGGGTGTTAGAAATGATTGAATTTAAAGATTATATGATATCAGATAGGTTAGGTAATGTCTGTAAGGTCTTAATCGTAGGGTCTGGTAAGGGTGGGGTTGGGAAAAGTACATTAACAGTTATTCTGGGATTAAGGCTTCGAGATATAGGTATGAAGGTAGGCATCCTTGATATAGACCTTCACGGCGCTTCAATACCATTCATTCTTGGATGGAATACGAATACTACTGTTAAGGCTGTTAGGGGGGGATTTAAACCTGTTGAAGTACATGGGATTAAGATCATGTCGTTAAGGATGTTTGTAGGGGACAGACCGACGCCGCTGAGAGGTGAGAGAAAAAGTGAGGTACTAAAGTATATGTTATCGCTAACAATTTGGGATTCTCTAGACTATCTACTAGTAGACCTCCCCCCAGGGATGAGTGATGAACTACTCACATTAGTAAAGTATGTAAAGGGAGAACACGTAGTGATTACCTTACCAACAAAGACCTCAGTAGACGTGACTACGAGGTATGTTAAATTTCTTAAGAGCCTTAACTCTAACATCCTAGCAGTTATAGTAAATAATTTAATGAACGTAGCTATAAGTGATGAGGTCTTAATTAAGGGATTCCAGGAAGATATGCCTACCAGTAACTATTTGGTAATACCGTATATACATGATGTCGAGGAATACCTTCTAAAAGGAGTAACACCTAAGAAAGCCGTTGATGTAATTGATAAAATCATTAGGGCCTAGACACCAACCCTATTCATCCGAAGCTACATTCAAAGCTATCATCAACTTCTTTCCTGCTAGGCCGAATCACTTGATTCATAAGCTCTTCGAAGAGCCTTAGATGTAGGGTGGTTAGTGCCCTGAAAAGAGGTGCTGTACCTCCATGTAGGGGCTTCCCCTAAGACATCGTTTAGAGAACGTGATCGCAAAGGAAGGTTGGGACATTTTCTGCCCGACATAAGGTTTGTTAGTTTGAATTATTTCAATTTTCGGTTTAGCGGGTGTGGCTGATTAGCATATATCGCTAACGCGGTTCGGTTTACTATGTTCTAGTAGTGTGAAAGATGTGGCTAGCGCTAGGATATCTGCTAGGGTTCCTAGATTTACGTTATTAGACCTTAAGTAGGTGTCGAGGAGTTCACCTAGTCTGCGCTGGGCTTCTTTAAAGTCCCTTAGCGAATTTATGATTTTCTGATACGATTTAATAAACATGGCTTTCCCTACTCCTAAAGACTTAACGACCTCACTATCTAAGTACTTGCTAAGCAGGTAGTACTGGGTCTTACTAATACATTCTAGGATGTTAGGCTGTCCCCCCTTAAATACTTCATCCATATACCTGTACGCGTTGAGGGTTACTTCGTATTGATGTGTGACTTCATAGGCTATTAAATCCCAGAAACTTGATTCTATAAGTACGTCAAGTAAGGAGTAGTTGTCGACAGCCCCTAAGCTAACATCAGGTATGCCCCCAACATACTTACTCATATACGATTTGTTAAGCATTTGTAGAGCTTTGTAGAATCCTTCAGCGCTTTCATTAGATGTTGCTGAGAATACTAGCTCAGACGCTTTCTTAGCTAATTCATCAGGGCTTAAGGGATCGTCGTAACGCTTAGCAACGTAGATGATGGGGATCGTTAGAATGGAGTATCCTAGGCATGTGTTAGTTTTTATGAGGTTATCGCTAATCATCTCAGTAGCTATTACATAGATCCAATGACCTATACGTGGCTTGGCTACGTCTTCACTTAATATTGCCTCGTATACCTTATAAAGTACTGGCGTAGTAGCTATGAAATTACTGATGTTTAAGTCCTTAATGGGTTTTCTGTAACTTACGGTGGAAATCTTATTAGGTGTTAAGGCCTCAAGTATGAATCCGAGCGCTAGTATAAATGAGACGTATCTTCTATAGATGTACTACACCTCACTCTACAGTATAGTTTACGTAGATCCTACTAACCTCGCTTCCTAAGACGTTATACCACCTATTACCAAACGCTATTATAGTATAGAGACCTACCGGCGTAGATTTAGACCTCCTTATAAGCCTTATTAACGCCTGGCTAGTCCTACCACTACGTAGTAGGTCGTCAACTATTAACACCCTATCATCGCGGTTTAAGACGTTTGATGGTATGTAAAGGCTAGTAATTGATGGGGGGTCCATCGACATATAGCTAACTTCATAGTAATTTGATACACCTACATCTAATCTCCTCTTAGCCACAACTAACTTAGCATCAAATATCTCAGATACGGCAACTGCTAAAGGTATGCCGTCTACCTCAACTGTGGCGATAGCTGTAGGCTCTAGGTCTCTGAAAACCCTGTAAGCCACCAACGCAAATATCTTCAGGAAATCTACGTTATATATGAGGTTTGACGTGTTTACAACTGAATTATCGATAACCTCTATATTATCCCTAATAATTCTCTTAATAACGTCTTCACTTAACAGCCTATCAAGTAATTCCTTAGCCCTCTCCCTAGTAGGTAATATCCTCATATTAACATATCTCCATAGAGCTGGTGTTGAAAGACCTGTAATCTTCTCTAACTCCTTATACTTCAGGACCTTCCGTAATATCCTTAAAGCATCTACTGCATGTCTCCTCACATCGTTCATTAAGACATCCACCCAGCAATTAAGGTTTTACCATATAAATAATGTAATTAAAAATAATATAACTTTCTACATAAAACGTTGAACATGTGAAGCGTTCCTCTACTAACAGTGCTTAACGGTCTGTGATTGCTACGTTCTTCTAACTACTAATCATTGATTCACACCTTAGATATCTGAAATACTGTTCCCCTAAGTCTTTGTTGGGTACCCACATCTGGGTTGCTTAACATGTCGGATGGTTGGAGGTTCCTGACGAACTCTGAGGAGGTTAGGGTGATGAGACCTAATGGTTAATTAATGACCATGTATATGTCGATGTTCAGCCCAGGGCTCTAAGGAGGGCTAGTGCTACGTAATTTAAAGATAGCTAGTTTAACAGGTATGATGAGGTAGGCTATTAAGCCAAGTATTAATGATAACGTAAACTCCGTAAACATGTTAATTAGATAATCTTTACTTAATACTAAGGTAAGAATAACATATCCCGATACTAGGGTAATTAGTGATAACAGTGATGTCCGAAGTCGCGTAGTAAAACTCCTGCTTAAATCTTCTACTAAGTTGTTAACTAGGACTATAGCTACCATCAATCCAGTAATCGACGGCAGTTTAGGGTAGTTAGATACTATGGAGAACGTGAGTAGGAGTGTAAGTGAGGATAATTCTACATATGTTTTATACCTACCAACATACTTTCTGGTTAATGTGTGTAGCAGCGATGTCGTTAACGGTATTGAGTAACCTATAATTAGCGCCGTAATAATATCCAAGGATGTGTGTACCCCAAGAGCCACCCTAGAATACGCGATTAATATTGGCAATAAAACCGTAGCTGTAATGGTGAGCTTGTTGGGGGCGTTTAAAGCTAATGAGGTCCAGAAGGTAGAAGATATCTGTGTGTGACCGCTTGGTAGTGAAGGCCCCTCACCTTGAACTAACGACGCTATAATTGGTGGTAAGCCGTAAATAATGTCTAAGTGGTTCATGGGTCTTGGGACGTTTAACCAGTACTTAAGCACTTGATTTAAGTACATACTGATTAGTAGGGTAAGTAGTACCTTAACCCCTAAATCTCTACGTAATATTACCATTATAGAAGTTATGGATAAGTATGTTAGACTATCTCCTAGACATGATAGCAGTAACACGATGATAAGGTTTAGATCTGTGATAAGCAACCTCGACGACCACATTATACTAATTTAAAATGCGGTTTTTTATATGTTTAAATATTTTATCTCTAGAGTACGATTAACGGAGGGTTAGATGTATAGGCTGAATAGTAGGCAGTATTCCGTAGTTAATGCTTTAAAGAAGTATTACGATGAAGGAATTACATCAGTTGATTTGAGAGAGTTAGCTGGGAGCATAGGCGTTAACGTCCATGATATTATGAGGGATTTAGCTGAGCTTGAAATGAGGAACCTCATAAGGTTACGTAGGATTACGAAGTATGTAGTTAGGTTAAATGAGTTAGGGGTTAACTATTTGAGGGATGGCTTACCTGAGTTTAAATTATTCCACACGTTATTAGGTCTTTCCCTAAAAGGGGTTAAAAAGGTGAAAGTAGATGAGTTATTAAGGACTTCAAGTCTAAGTAGTGAGGAGTTTTCAGCTGCCTTAGGTATTTTAAGGAGGTATGGAATTACTTCTATTAGTAAGAACTATGTTGAAGTGCTATTAGATGATATTAAAGTGGGGGAGTTCAGCAAGTACTTAGACGGTCTGAACTCGCTCTTAAGAGGTCTGTCTAACGGGTTAACCGTAGATTCGTTAGATGATAGCTTAATAAGCATTAGGAGGAGAGGCTTTATAAATATTAACGAAGTTAAGGAATTATGGGTAGAGCTTACCGATGATGCGTTAAGAGCTGTTAAGGAGGGTTTAATTGTTGCTAAGGAAGTTATCACAGTACTGACTCCTAACTTAATATCAAGTGGTGGTTGGAAGAACGTTGAGTTTAAGGAGTTTGACTTAAATGTTGAGGTCCCCCTCATATACCCTAATAGGAAGCATCCATACATTGAATTCCTAAACCATGTTAGAGATGTAGTGACTTCGATGGGGTTTGAGGAGGTGAAGGGACCGCATGTTGAGTTCGAACTTTGGAATTTCGACGTTCTTTACCTACCTCAACACCATCCAGCCAGGTCGGTAAACGATGTTTACTTTATTAAAGAGGTTTCCCAGCCGCTGCCTACGTCGATTAACACACTGTTAGGTAAGGTTAGGGATGTACATGAACGTGGAGACTTAGCTAATTCTATTGGTTGGGGGTATAGATGGGATCTCCGTAAAGCTTTAAGACTAATACTTCGAACGCATACTACTTCAGTTTCCATGCGTGCTATATATGAAAGAGGTGAGGGTGAATACAGGTGTTTCTCTTTAGACAGGGTTTTCAGACCTGACACACCAGACCCTACGCATTTAATGGAGTTCCATCAGCTTGAAGGTATAATAGTTGGTAGGGATGTAGCTTTTAAACACTTACTAGGGTTCTTCAAGGAGTTTGCTAGGCATTTAGGTCTAGGAGAGGTCTTATTCAAACCGGCGTACTTCCCATTCACAGAGCCTAGTGTTGAGGGATATGTAAAGCATCCTAGATTAGGGTGGATTGAAGTTTTCCCTGGCGGTATGTTCAGACCCGAAGTTTTAAGACCGCTTAACGTGGTTAACTGCAACGTAGCTGCTTGGGGGATAGGCATTGATAGAATAGCTATGATGGTCTTAGATATAGACGATATAAGAGACTTATACGCTAATTCCCTAGAAGTGATTAAGAAGATAAAGATCCCTAAGACCGTGTTAGGTGGTTGACTATGCCTACAATTGAGGTCAGCTTATCAGATGTTGAACGTATAGCTAAGACTTATATTAGCTATGAAGACCTTGAAAGAAATCTCAGCAAGCTTAAGTGTGAGGTTGTGGAGGTAAGGGGTGGTAAGCTAATCTACGAAGCATCGTATGATAGGCCTGATCTTTTCTCAGCCGAGGGATTGGGAAGAGCGTTAAGAGGGCTTCTAGGACGTGAAGTAGGGTTTAAGGAATTATCGTTAGAGGATTCGGAGGTAGAAATCATCGCATCTAATAAACCGTCTTATAGGCCATACGTATTAGGGGCTATTGTTAGGGGTTTGAAGTTAGATGATGAGGTGATAACGCAGATATTCCAGCTACAGGAGAAAGTACACTTCAGCTACTGCGGGGATAGGGCATTGGTGGCTGTGGGTATTCATGACTTCAGCAATGTGGTTCCCCCAATATACTATAAATCTGTAGCTGAGTATACCTTTAAACCACTAGGTTATGACTGCCTGATGAGTATTAAGGAAATACTTAACAACATTGATAAGGGTGTTAAGTATAGACACTTAGTTAGAGATGGTGAGTACCCACTCCTAGTAGATTCTGCAGGAACAGTTCTTTCAATGCCACCTATAATTAACGGTGAGTATACCAGGATAACCTCCAACACTAAGGAAATCTTCATAGATATCACTGGGACCGAGTTAGAATTGATGTTCAGGGTTATGAACTTAGTTATAGGTGCCTTAATTGAGAGGGGTAATGAAGTAGAGTTACTTAAGGTTAGGGTAGTTGACGGTGGTAAAATCATATGGAGTCCTAAATATTATTCAAGAACTGCTGAATTAAGACTAAGTAGTGTTAGGAATTTATTAGGTATTGAATTTACGTTAGATGAAGTTATTAGTTATTTGAAGACCGCAGGCTTCAACGTTAGGTCGTTGAATGGAGAGTTACTGTTGGTTAGTGTTCCTCCATATAGAGTTGATGTGATGCATGAAGTTGATTTGATTGAGGAAGTTGTTACTATGTACGGCTATGAGAGGGTAGATGTTAACGTGCCCCCACCAACACATGCTGGGAGAATACATCCGTTAGAGAAGTTTTCAAGGGTTATTAGAGATTTAATGATTGGTTTAGGGTATAGTGAAAGTGTGAACTTCATGTTAGTTGATGTAGAGTTCTTAAACGCCTTAGGGGTTAACGGATACATATCCCTTGAAAACCCTAAAATGAAGGCATACTCAGCTGTTAGGAACTCCTTAATACCCTCATTACTCCAATCAGTTAAAATTAATTCCGCGTTTTTCAAAACCATCAAGCTATTTGAGGTAGGAGATGTGGTTTATGTGAGTAGTAGCGGAGTCAATAGTATTAGGAAGGTTGGAGCGGTAGCTTCAGGTGAGGAGGTAACACTAACTGACATGTTAATATTACTTAAATCGTTGATGCATGCGTTAGGGGTCGACTACTCGTTGAGAAGTTATGAAGACCCGGTAATGATTAATGGTAGGTGTGGTGAGGTTATCGTAGATGATTTAAACGTTGGAGTGGTTGGTGAAGTACATCCGAGAATACTTAATTACTTAGATTTAGTAATGCCCGTAGCTATAATGGAATTAGATCTCTCAGCATTACTACGATTAATCACCGGTTTCTAATTAATTCATTGGCTTGGGTAACTATATCGTATGCTAACTTCTCACCGAAAGTCGGTAGTTTAGCTAGTCGCATAGGGTCTGCCCTAGCCAGTTCCTCTAACGTTCTAAAACCGCTTTCAGACAATATCCTTGCTCTAACCCTTCCCACACCCCTCACTAAAGTCAACTCTAAGACATCTTCCTTAACACCTACATCAACACGCTTTGAGAGCAGTCCTAACTTCTTACCATGTTCTTTAAGATTAACTGCGCGGCATATCACGCTAGCCGCATGCGCTATCCAACTGCCAACATCGGTTATAGTTAGGATGTCTCCCAATCCAACATCATACTTCCTCACTATGGTATCCTCATCGACCTCATTAATCCAGTCATTAAGAATTAACGCTATTTTAAAGCTCCTCAACCAATCATCGTAATCAACATCCTTTACTATGCTTATATCAGGTATTAGACCTAGGTCGGATAGCGATAGGGCGTCTTCCTCTAACTTCTTATAGCCTGTAATCCTAACCCTATTAAAGTCAGGTGTAATGGATATTAGGTGGAGATAGTAGAGGTCTTTAACGGAGTCTACGTTATTTAAATACTTAACAATTATCTCGGCTGTTAAAGGATCTACGTAGAGTTGTGAGGTAATCACGCCTAGCTCAGTAGGTACGTACTTATTACCTTCAATTTTTAACATCTTCATAAGAACAAGTTCATCTATGACTCTGCGGATGTTAGCCCTACTAATAAAGAATGTAGGAGTGTTGAAGGCTAAAGTCTTACTGAAGAATTCGTTTAAGCCTCTCTCATCTCTTACATATCCAGATGCTATAGACGCTAGTAGGTGGATTCTTAACGCTCTCATATTAGTAAGGGCTGACATAACGTTTTCTACCTTCCCGTAGATGTATTTCCTACCCTCTGCAACGGTAGTGACATCCGCTATCACGACCTCACCATAGGGGTCAAACTGAGGCCTACCAGCCCTACCACCCATCTGCCTATACTCCATAATCGATATAGGCTTCATAACCCCATCCTCAAACCTCCTCGTATATACTACTACCCTACGAGCCGGTACGTTAATACCAGCAGCTAGGGTCGGGGTAGCTACTACAACCTTAATCAACCCCCTTCTAAATCCGTCCTCAATAACCTTCCTAGCTATAGGTGATAAGCCAGCATGATGGTATGAGACACCGTATTTAATAAGCTTTGTTAGGGATTCCGCTTCGCTACGTGAAGGGGATTCAGACCTAATAGTATCTAGTAATAATGTTGGATCTGTCTTTAAGGCGTCTCTAATTAGCTCTATTAAATTATAGGCGGTTATTTCTGCCTGCCTCCTAGACTGTTTAAATATTAGTAATTGGTAGTCTTCATCTAAAGCCTGCTTAACGCAGTGAGTTATTAGATCGTTGTTAACAGTCTCTAACCTACCGTCATTGAATTCTATTACATTTCTCTTCCTATCGTAAAATCCTTCAACGAGTTTAACAGGTCTCCAATCACTTACAATTAACTCCGCATCTAACCACCTAGCTATGGATTCTGGATTCCCTATGGTGGCACTGAGACCGACTATTTGAGCGCCTAACATGGAAGTCCTAGCACAGATTAGCTCTAGTATCGGACCTCTATCACTATCGCCTACGTTATGAAGTTCATCAACTACTAGGGTCTTAATCCTACTAAGCCATGAAGGCTTATGTCTTAAAATCGAATCTAATTTCTCGTAAGTAGTGACTAATATTTCATACTTTCCAAGGGATTCTCCAGGCTCATCGTAATCCCCAGTAGATATACCGACTTTAAGTCCGAAACCCCTCCAGAAATTAAGCTCTTCGAACTTTTCAGATGCTAACGCCTTAAGCGGTGTCGTATATATACCTATGTCCCCACTTAATGCTGCGTTAACTAATGCTAACTCACCTATTAAAGTCTTCCCACTAGCTGTAGGTGCTACAACTAATAGGTTCCTCCACTTAAGTAGCCCTGAAAGTATGGCATCTGTCTGAGGAGGGGTAAAATAGGTAATACCTCTAGCTTTAATCCCATTTAAGATGGCCTCAGGTATGTTGAAGTCATCTATACTTCTGAGATCGTTGCTCAAGCCACTAGCACCTACTACCATATTCATATTAATGATTTAACACCATAATAGGACTTACCGACTCTAAACCCCCTCATCAAGGCACTTACTAACAACTCTATTATTTAAATAATTCTTTAAACCCCAACTAATCCTACTGATACTCCCCCTTATAGAGTACTTTATGACTGGTAATACCTTACCCTTCCTAATGGACTCTAAGACGGCATCAGCGTTAAAGCCGTTGGCGTAGATAACGTTGTAGAAGGTACCTATGAGTTCCCCTACATGCGCATCTGAATTGGAGACTAATGGGATCCCCGAATCTTTAGCTAAAATATAGGTAATAATATTTGATATTAAATCGCTTGAACCGTTAAAGACTTCAATAGCATCCCATAACTTCATTAACATGTTGCCCCCAATACCCGACCTGAGAATGTCGTATGGGTGTGCAGGGATCAATATACAATTATTATCTCTACATAGGTCAACCATCCTATATAAATGGCATGTTATAGTTACTGGTTGAGGGCAAAGTATTAGGATATCACCTAGGCACGTTCTTACTTCAGCGCCGTAGAGAAGTACTTGATCCTTCTTATTTACATATTTACTAGCAATTAAGCTGCCGAGGAACGTATTGTGGTCGGTTATCGAAAAGACATGGAGTGATTTAACCTTGGATATCCTAACAATATCTGATGGGTGTAGAGAACCATCACTAACTATTGAGTGAATATGGAGGTCTCCAACTAACCTCAACTTACCACACCTGAAGAGCGCTTAAACATCTAGGAATCACGTACATTAATTTAATATTACCCCCTCCTTCCTCAATTTCTGAATTTTAAAAGCTACTACCTCCTGCCTCAGCCAATTACCGAAGATAACGCCCCTCCCCAAATACTTCAATAACTTCCTTCTAATAATTTCCGGTATCGGTTTTAATTCATACTTAGCTAGTGGTGTTCCCGGAAGTGGTATGTAGTAATGTAGGTGTATCCTAACACCTCCTAAGTCGATGAGCTTTTGGATAAGTTCTAAGGTTTTAAGGGAGTCCGGCAGTTCCTCATTAGGTAGTCCTATTATGAAGTCGGAATCCACAGTAAAGTTATGACTTCTTAGTAGGTTGATAGCGTTTAATGCTTCCTCAACCGTATGACCCCTACCTAAGTTTTTAAGGACTTCATCAGACCCTGACTGAATCCCTATGGATATCCTCCTATTACTCACTACATTTTTAATTAGCTTAATGATATCTGAATCTATGAAGTCAGGCCTAACTTCACTTGGGAAGGAACCTAAGTATAGCTTACCTCCTAAGTCCTTTAATTTCTTAACGTTATCTACAAATTCTGCTAAGACATCGAAGTTTACTTTAGTACCGCTACCCCCGTATGCAAGTATATTAGGTGAGATAAATCTTAAGTCGTTAATACCTCTTTTAATTAACTTCCTGCAGTACTTTAATATGATGTCTAACGACCTATGCCTCATTGTTCTACCGAAGACATAGCTTACCTGGCAGTACTTACATGCGTAAGGACACCCTCTACTTACCTCAATAGGGTTGAATAATCCGTACTTAAGTGATATTGGTGGATATTCATTGAGGTTCACCACTTCATCATTACGATTAGTTAAGACTTCCCCACGGTCTAAGTATGCAATACCTTTTATGTTGTTAACCTCATGTCCTTCTAACGACCTGCTGAGGAATTCAGTGAAGGATTTTTCAGCCTCACCGATAAATACGAAATCAAAGCCTAATTGCTTTAGAGAGCCTAGGGGATCCCCACTTACGTGAGGTCCTCCTCCAACTAAAACTACCTTCTCCTGCAATGAATTCTTTAACTCCTTTAAGAACTCCAATAATGGCAGTATTTCAGGTAGTTGTGTAGTCATCAATGAAATGCCTATAATAATTCTCCCATAGTTTGTTAAGAGGAAATCAATTATCTTTGGGAAATCCCACATTCTAATTAGGTAGGTATCTATCTTTACTTCACTTACCTCCATAGCAGCTACTAACGAATGTATGCTGTACTTATTAGACTCCGTATATAGTAGGGTTAGGCAATATTTGTTGAAGGGGCTTCCTAATGCGGTGCTAACTACTACCACGTCAGTCCTCCCACATAGATTGATTGGTAGGTGGAAGCGGTTTCTGATATTTCATGGTTGTTAAACGGTCACCAACGTCCAACACCTTAGAGCATTTCAAATGGTTAAGCATGGACTTAGCCCTCAAAACCACTCACAGATCATGGGTTCATCGAGGGCTTCCCTGCGAGGCTGCGTCATAGGTGTTGTAGTGGGGTGTTATGAGGTGTCCCTATCCCCGTCGGTCACGTCGTCATCGAAGTTAACGTGTTTCCAATCATCGATGACTGTCAAGAGCCTTCCAACCTACAGTACTCTAATCACATTTAAAATTTTCTAAACACAAGTTGAATCTCCTAGCAGCATCACATAGCTTATCAATCGGTATGAAGGCTGTTGCACCAGACTCCCCGACTACGTAGGCAAGTCTACCCTTAATAATTAACTTAGACCTCTCACACATCGGACTCTTATCCCTATAAACTTATGCTAGCCCCACTCCCTGCCTCTTCTCTTCCTTAGACGCCTTAAGCGCCTGTATAGCTGCTGCTATACTTCCCCTGCTATGTATTAAAGGTCCCCAACGAGCCTTAAACTTAGATGGAACTAGAGGTCTTACCCTCTTCTTAATTCTTAGCGGAATGTAAGTAGCCTCCATACCTTTAATGCCGTAAGTACCATCAATCATTTCAACTACTACATCTCTTTCAATTAGAGAGATTAAAACTTTCCTAAGTCTGTCTTCACCGGCTAAACCACTTAATTCCTTTCTCAACTCCCTCCAAGTAATCGGTCTTCCCCTCCTCTTGATTATATTTAAGACAAGACTTTCCAAACCTCTATCATCGGGTGCCTGCATTACAACTATATCATCATCTTCATATATGACCTTTAGTTCATCCTCTGATTTACCAACCATTTCCAAAACCCATATAAACTATATATATTCACATATTAAAATATAAATGTTAATGATCTACAACCGCTAAGTCAGCACGATAACTAATTAATGAGTTGTGATGTGTTGTGACTTCATAAGTCATAACACGTAATTAAGAACGCTCTACTTTAAACATCTAGTGATTAGCTATGAAAGCTTCCCTCCTACAGCTATCCTATCGAATGATAGGATAGTTTGGTGTTTTCCCAGCCTCTCTAATATCTTATCAATTAATTCTGCGGTTTTTACGTTGTCGTTAACCTCGATGACGTCATTATTCACGAATATGAGGTTTTCTCCATTACCGCCTTCAGTGATAACTAAGTTTAACCTAACGTTAAGATCGTTTTCAAGTACTTCCCTAATTTTAGTTAGCCTTCTGATCATGAACTTAGATTTGTATGGAGTTATGCTTACCAGTAGTGTAACCTCCTCCAACCTCTTTAACCTAGTAGATATTTACCGGGGATAATACCTTATATATTTTCCTGTAAATCGCTTAGAGGCAGCATCCCATATAGAGGTTAGGTGTGAATATCTGTAGGTGTTTAGATGGATGTTGTCGGTGAGTTTTAACCTGTTCACAGCGGATTGTGTTCGATGATATTATGTTTTACCGGCGGGCTATCTAATAAGGAGAGAGGTATTCACGGATAGCTAAGCATTG
>CALEDH010000020.1 GCA_937949785.1 uncultured Sulfolobales archaeon
TGATGAAAGCCTCAGACTTAAGTTAGGGAGGAGTGCAAGGGCTGTAGTAGAACGTAATTATTCGTGGGATATAATTATTGAGAGGATCGTAAAGGTTTACGAAGACGTTTTGATAGGTAAAAACATTAAGGCTTAATCTATGACTGCGGTGGATAATTATAACTGCAGCGATACCTATTAAAGACCGCCGTTACCAACAGTTTAAGAGTAGGCAGGCCTAATTAGACATAAGTCGTAATAAGTACTGGTAGGGAAGTCTTACACGTTCAAAGGAGTGGAGGGTTCTTAGGAATTACTATGGGGCTGTTCGGAGGTGGGGTAGTGGATACCCCGCAATGATTTAAATGTAAGTTTAGTGGTTAGAATTAGATAGGTAGTATGGTGATTGTATGGGTGAGAGGAGGGGGCTGACGTTATTAGATAAGATTCAGCCTGCGGTGTTAATACTATCGATAGTTATTGGTTTATTCATCGCGCAGCGTTTTCCACAGGTTGCTGAGTCGTTGGGATGGGTCGTTACCTTCGGGATCTTTATAGTTATTTACAACGTGTTTATTGGTACGGAGTTGAGGGAGGTTTTAGAGACCTTTAGGAATTTAAAACCTACTCTTATTGCGTTATTTGTGAATTTTATATTGGTCCCCCCGTATGCGTGGTTCTTAGGGTATATCTTCTTGAGGGATTATACTGATGTATGGGTAGGGCTGATACTGTACCTGATTACACCGTGTATTGGCTGGTATCTAATCTTCACTGATTTAGCGAGAGGTAATGTCCCTCTCGGTGTGAGTTTATTGGCTTGGAATGTCTTCCTGCAAATAGCTTTAATGCCTATCTACCTATACTTCCTAGCAGGTAGGATTATCTTCATAGACCTCATACAGATCTTAAGGAGTGTTGGTATATTCTTAGTCCTACCTTTCACTCTTGGCTGGATGACTAGGAGGTTTGTAGTAGGGGTTAAGGGGGATGAATACTTCCATAAATCAATCATACCATCGCTATCCATCATAAAGTTCTCCGCCTTAGTACTAGTAATCATAGCTATGTTTGCCTCACAAGGGAGTCACCTACTAGAGAACCCATTCGTACTCATCCTTATGGCCCTACCAACACTTACATACTTCTTCTCCATCTTCACCCTAAGCCTCCTACTAGGAAAAATGTTTGGTTTATCATATGGTGATACAGCACTAATAGCCTTCACCACCACAGCCAGGAATTCCGAAGCATCAGTAGCTATAGCAATCTCAGCCTTCCCAGCCAACCCGCTCATAGCCTTAGTAGTAGCGATTGGGCCTAGCATAGAACTACCTATTCTAGTAATACTACTGCAAATCCTACTATGGATAAGAAGATATTGGACTAAAACGTTCTTAAATGGTTAAACCCTCAAACCCACTTTATGGATTCTTAAAGAACTCTTAACTGTAAGTCAATAAATTAGAGGGAAGTAAGTCCTTGTAAATGAGGTAAGGCATATTGAGGGGATGAGTTCTGACCTACTACGAGGTTGTCTAGAGAAGTACTAAGGATTCGTATCGGTAGTCGTAGCTGGTAGAATCGTACTTCACTACGCTTAGAGTAAAACTTAGGGAAGCATGTTAAGTTGGTTGCGGTCATACGTAGATCTGCAGAATATGATTGAAGGAAGGGTTATTAATCGCTGAGTATTCATTGAAGGTAGGTTTGAGGTGAGGTATGCTATGTTAGAGTTCTCTGTTTTGCTCTTAATAGGCTTTGTTGTTGGGCTTGGTGGTGCAGTTATTCTTGGACTTCTTCTAACTTTTGTTATTTTCGATACCATTCGAAAACGTATGGTGACTGATCATTTCATTATTGTTGGGCATGTGTTGCGGGAGGCATCTATAGTATTCTTAATTCTCTTCGGACTTAACAGCATAATGTTGTAGTATAAGCTATTCATTTATGTTATCAGTGGAACTGTCTTAGTCTTGATTAGTATTTTAATGGTTAGGGGTGAAGGTAATGTAAGGGTTAAGAGTTCTAGGGTTAATTCCTCCCTACTGGGAGGGTTTTTCTACACGGCTTTCAACCCAACACAACCTCCGTGGCGGGCTTCAGTCAGTCTAGCCCTACTTCTCCAAGGCTACAAGCTTACGGGGGACTTCCACTATAACTGTAGGGCATTGGCTTGCAGACCTAATCTACTACACATTTTAATATCCTAGTAGTCTACAGGTATGGTAGATTCTTTATTCCGCAGCAGAGGCGAATATCACTGCTACTTAGGGCTTTCATCATAGTGCTCGACATGTACTTCATAATTAACGGAGCGGTTGGGTAGGGATGACATGAACACCTACTTTCTTAACCATTGTTAACAGGCTATGCGAATCTAAACATCTAATATTTAAGGAAACTCCACCTAATCTCAATTCATTTTCGGCTAGTACTTTTTTAAGAGTCTTAAAAGGGAGACGCTATGCTATACGTAGTTGGTAAGGGGTATATGGAGGTAACTGCAAGACTTCTAGTTTAAAGTAAATCCAGGAGATCCTGAAGAACTGGCTAACGCTATTAAAGTAGTATTAGGTGATGAAAGCCTCAGACTTAAGTTAGGGAGGAGTGCAAGGGCTGTAGTAGAACGTAATTATTCGTGGGATATAATTATTGAGAGGAT
>CALEDH010000021.1 GCA_937949785.1 uncultured Sulfolobales archaeon
GGCCGTATGAGCCCTCAGGCAGGAGCGGTCTTACTAGCACGTCAGTGTCCATGCGGAATATTTAACGTTGAAAAGGCTGAGATGTTATTGAGGGAATTATCGAATATTAGATGAAGGTAGTTTAAATATGTCTTTTGTTGAAAATCCTGCCGAGAATTAAAGTAATATGTTCGATGTAAGCCAATGTTTTAGGTTTTAGGGTACTTAAGCGTGGTACCCTACATAGTTACTGGGTTTGAGACTTAATGTAGTTTATAGTGACTAACACGATTATGAATGCTAACATCGCTACATCTACTAACATGTTCGTCGGTATGAAGAGTAGCAGGCCGCCAGCCATTAAAATAAGTCTGATTGGTAATGGAATATTACGTCTTATAAATCCTTCGAAGGCCGTAGCTATTGCGTACGTAGCAGCTAGAGATGTAAAAATACTCCACACCCTCTCCATAGCCCCGTAACTACCGTAAGCCAGTAATATCTCCGGCTTAAACACTATTATAAATGGTAGTAGGAATGCTGCGAAACCTAACTTACAGGCAATTATAGATGTTTTCATCATGTCTGCCTTAGCTAATGATGCTGCAGCATATGATGCTAGAGCTACCGGAGGTGTTATAGCTCCTAACACAGCGTACCAGAATACGAAGAAATGAACTGGGAACGTCTCTAAGCCCATATACGCCAATGCTGGGACAGATACAGCAACAGCTGTAATGTAAGCAGGTGTCGTCGGTATCCCCATACCTAGTAAGGTGGTAATTAATGCTACGTAAATAAGAGCTAATGCGGTGATTCCGAATGAGGCAGCACTAACTATGTAGCCAAGCTTAACCCCCAGTCCACTATAACTTACTGCACCGACAACTATTCCAGCAGCTGCACCGACAACTATTATCGGTAATGCATCCTCAACACCTCTAACCAATACTTGATAGAGTTGCCTAATACCTAACTTCCTACTTATTAATCCTAGAACGACTGCTATGAAGAACGATATAAATGCAGCTGAAATTGCTGACCATTGAAGCATTGCAACTATATAGACCAATACTGCAATTGGTAGGAAGTAGAACCACCCTCTCTTCAAAACTTCGTTACGATTAGGTATTTGGTCTGGTGGGAGACCTCTAAGACCTCTCTTTAATGAGTAGTAGTGTACCTGAACGTAAACTCCTAAGTAATATATTATAGCCGGCACTACGGCTGCAATCATTATTTTACCGTAATGAATTCCTAGCAGTTCAGCCATAACGAAGGCTGCAGCACCCATGATTGGAGGCATTATCTGACCTCCAGTAGATGCTACAGCCTCAACAGCACCAGCAATATATGGGGGGAAACCTACAGACTTCATAGTAGGGATGGTGAATACACCTGTAGCGTAGACGTTAGCTACGGCACTACCACTTACTGACCCGAATAAGGATGAAGCTATAACTGATACCTTTGCAGGACCTCCAGAACTCCTACCGACAGATGCCTTAGCAAGATTTATGAAGAACTCACCAGTACCGCTCATCGAGAACGCAGCACCTAATAAGGTGAAGGCTATGACGTATGTGGACATCACCTCTAAAGGTGTTGAGAATATTCCGTAAGGTGTTAGGTAGAGGTACTCGATAACTCTAATAGGATTAGTCCTAAACCCTATGCCAGGTAGGTATGGTGCTAACAGTAAGTATGTTATAAACGCGGTAATAAGTGCTGTAAACGTCATACCTGCAGTCCTCCTCACAGATTCAACCATAAGCACTATCATTAACGCTCCAACTACTATCTGCTCCGTAGTTAGTGGGGTGACAAGCCACATCCTCCTAAAGAACCAAGTAGAGTAATTTAAGTAGATATCTGCTAACGTAACTGCAGCAATAATAGATAATAAGTAATCATACCATGGAATTCTATTAACATCCTTCTTAGTTGATGAAAACATGATAAAAGTTAGTGGAAGCGCGAACATTAAAGTAACTACCATATGTTCGTAGACATCGTAAGTCGTAATGAGTAACTTATAAATGTTGTAGATAGCCATTACACATAACACGACCTCAACTAAGATCTTACTGTTCTTACTCAACGACCTCTTAGGCATAATTATCTCACCTAAGATGATAGAATTAACATATTAAAAACTATAGTTCTGGTTTTATTTGAATAACAAGTTTTTCAACTACTTAATGTATCCCCGATCAAGGTAGTATTGCCTAGCACCAGGGTGGATATTTAGACCGGCGTTGAACTTCCAAGCAGTGCTTGGGTCGAATACTTTAAAGCCGGAGACCGCCTTCACTAAGTAGTCAGTGTTTTCACATATCGTTCTAGTAATCTGGTAAACTAGGTCATTCGGAATGTTAGCCCTTACTAGCAATATCGTAAAGGTGAATAATGTTCGGTAGTCCTCAGTTACGAATTTGTAGGTGCCTTTAGGTAGGTTTTCTACGACTAACGAACCCTTAAATCCTAAAGTATTTAAGATGAAGTCTATATCTTCATCAGTCAGCGCTACGGTCTTAACGTCAGGCATACGTGTCTCTAACTGTATGTAGTTAGATGAAGGTAAAGCACATACATCGAATATTAGGTCTATCTTACCACCTATGAGTGCTTCAACTGCTTGCGCCTCACCTGGAACCGATAAGCTACCGCCTACCCTCCTTATATCCTCCTCTCTAACACCATAGTGCTCAAGTAACCACCTAAATAGGAAGTCTTCTAACGATGCTGCCGGACCGCCAATAGCTAACCGAACACTATTACCTTTCTTAATGAAATCTGCTAGTTCCTTAACACTGTTTACAGGGAAATCAGGTCTCTTAGTTATTAATACTTTATATTTTTCAGTAGGCCCTAAAACGAATTCAACGTTAGATAGATTCACTTGTTGCTTCCATATCGATTCGGCCTTAACTGGGTCCTTAGCAAAGGGTATCCAAGCGGCATGAGTGTAAGCCATCTCCACTTCACCATTAGCTATTGCAAGTAAGTTAGCTGCGCTAGCACCGGGCTGAATACTAATCTTAACACCTAACTCCTTCTCAATAAGGCTGGATATAGCACCTCCTAACACATAGCCAGGACTACCAACAGAGTAAGTACGGAATACCATCTCCTTAGGCCAGTAAGGAGGCGGTGTCGTCGGCGGCGGGGTTATAGTAGGTGTTGGGGTTGGTGTTACTGTAACTGTTACTGTTTTAGGTGGGAGTGTGGTTGTGATGGTAGTAGTTACTGTAGCGGCTGCGGCGGTTGAGGTAACAGTTAACACGGTTGTTGAGGTAACGGTCTTAGGCGGTGGTACTGCTGAAGAACCTGCGAAATAACCACCAACACCAGCAACGATGATTAAAACAACTAACATACCTACTAAAGAC
>CALEDH010000022.1 GCA_937949785.1 uncultured Sulfolobales archaeon
CTAGTTATAACTACGTAATTTCTTAAATTACTTATGTGGTGATGGTTGTTGGGGGGACTGCTGGTTAGGTAGTGTTAGATGCTTATTTACGGGTTTTGAGGTTATACCTTAAACTCTGAGTCCAGCAACAACTACAAACTATCCGGCAACGGTGGAGGTCTTCTAATTTTAAGTTAAAATAATTTAAACATATGTAAACATATGATAATCTGATAACGCTTATATTATCTTCCTTAGAAGTTGGATATTAGGGGAGAAGATTCCACAATTATTATCGTCTGCTGAGATTAAACCAGCATCTAAGTCTAAACACGTAGTTTACGTAGTGGTTGATAGATGTAAGGAATGTGGATTATGTATTAGTTTTTGTCCAACAGGCGTTTTAGTCCGAGGTAATGAATACAACGCACGTGGTTATAGGTATGTAGTACCTGAAAATATAGAGAAGTGTATTGGATGTAGGATTTGTGAGTATATCTGCCCGGATATGGCTATATTCGTTGTGAAGGGTGGGTAGGTCTGAGGTCCGAGTTCCTAACAGGTAATTATGCAGTTGCTGAGGCTGCTATAACTGCGGGACTTAAGTTTTATGCTGGTTATCCGATAACACCTTCAAGTGAGATATTCGAATACCTAGCTAGGGAATTACCTAAAAGAGGGGGTGTCGTACTACAATTTGAGGATGAAATATCGTCGATAAACGCCGTTATAGGCGCTTCATGGGGTTGCGCTAAGGCCATGACAGCTACTAGCGGACCTGGATTTAGTTTAATGGTTGAGGGACTTAGCCTAGCAATAATGACTGAAACACCCTTAGTGATAGCATATGTTATGCGTGCTGGCCCTTCTACAGGTATTGCTACTAAGTCCGGGCAATATGATGTAATGCAAGTTAGATGGGCAGCTCACGGCAATTATGAGATAGTGGCGTATGCCCCCTGGTCTGTTCAAGAACTCTACGACTTAACAATAAAGTCATTTAACGTTTCCGAAGCTTTGAGAGTGCCTGTTATTTTACTTTCAGATGCTGCCCTAGCCCATATATGGGAGAGAGTTGTTATTGCAGACCCCGGTGAGGTAATCATAATTAACCGTAAAAAGCCTAAGGTAAGTAAAGAACTATATAGGCCCTTCGAACCTGAGGAGGATTTAGTACCACCTATGGCGTGCTTCGGTGAAGGATATAAAGTTTTAGTGGAGTCTCTAACCCATGATGAGAAAGGATATTATAAGCCATCAAATGAGGTTCAGAGAAAACTTGTATGGAGGTTGGTTAACAAAGTAAGGAAGAATAAGGATATGTTGTTTGATTCAGCTTCATATTTTACTGAAGACGCTGAATACGTAGTAGTTGCCTACGGAAGTACTGCTAGGTCTGCATATGCGTTAGTTAAGGATTTAAGAAGTAGCGGTATTAAAATAGGTCTCTATAGGCCGAAGCTGTTATGGCCTGTTGATGAGGAGGGTCTCATAAAAGCAACTTATACTGCTAAGAAAGTTTTCGTGGTTGAGAACAATATTGGAGTTTATGTTAATGAGGTATCTAGGATTTTAAAACATAGGGAGGTGATATCAATCCCTGTAATTGATATTGAGGTCCCAACACCTGACGCCATCTTTGAGGTGATGAGGGAATGGATGTAAGACATCCTTTAGATCGTTATCTAAGAACTGATAGACTACCGCATATATGGTGTCCCGGCTGCGGTATAGGGATAGCGGTATCATCTCTACTTAGAGCTATTGATAGACGTGTAGCGGAGGGGCTTTTCACACATGATGAAGTCGCGGCTGTATCTGGAATAGGATGTACTGCTAGGGCAACTTTTTATTTAAACTTCGACTCCGCACATGTAATCCATGGGAGGGCCATACCATTCGCAATAGGGTTGAAGTTAGTGAGGCCTAATTTAAAGGTTATAGTGATCGGTGGTGATGGTGATATAGCTGCTATAGGAGGTAATCACTTACTGCATGCCGCTAGGAGGAATGTAGATTTAACTGTGGTTATGGTTAATAATATGATTTATGGCATGACAGGAGGTCAAGTAGCCCCGACAACCCCTCCCAACGTATATACAACAACAACTCCTTCAGGGAATTACGAGTATGCCATTAACATCGTCAAACTCCTCTCAGCGTTGAACGTTAATTACTTGGCTAGGGCGTCAGTGACACATCCGCACATCCTTGAAAGATACTTGTATACCGCTTTAGGTAAGGAAGGATTAGCATTTGTAGAGGTGATATCACCATGTCCTGAGGTCTTCGGTAGACATATAGGTTATAGGGATCCTGTTGAGTTATTTAAGAAATTCAAGTCTATGATAAAGTATGAGGAGAGGCCGTCATTAGATAAGTCTGATATCACGCTGAATTTAGATAAGGAAGTAGTTATCGGTGAGTTCGTAAATAGTAGTAGGGAGAGTTTCATAAAGATTATCGATAGATTAGGGAGGTGAGCTGCTATAAAGTATGAGATACTTATTGCTGGACGTGGAGGTCAGGGAGTCTTACTAATTGGTAGGGTTTTAGGTATTGCTGCATCAAAGTATGAGAACCTCTACGTAACTTCTAGTGAGTCATATGTAGCTGAGACCAGAGGGGGTGATTCAAGGGTTGATATAATAATAGCTAGTAGTGCTGACGAAATAGACTTCGTGAAGGTTAGAAACGCTAATATTGCCTTATTTCTACATCAAGATCAGTTAATGAGGTTTAACAGTTTAGTAAGAAATGATGCGAAGGTATTTATCGACGAATCGTTTGTAAAGGAAGTTCCTAAGGACTGTAGGTGGGCTGTGTTTAAAGCGCCGTACAAAGAACTAGCTGAACAGGGGTTTAAAACGATTAGAGTATCTAATATGATAGCGTTAGGGCACCTCGTAGGGACGTTAAGAGTAGTTGCTAAGGAATCTATTGAGAAAGCAATTGATGAAGTAGTTGAGGATCTGTGGAGGGAAGTCAATAAAGCCGCATTTAATTTAGGATTAAGAATTAGCAGTGATGGGACTTAAATCCTAGGATATAGCTCATCTCTAGCTATAGAGTTAGGTAGGGCGGTATCTACAGTAGAAGTTAATTATTTGCAGATGGTTAGGTCGTAAAGCTTATATTACGTTTTTAACCTTAGGTTAGTGGTCGTAGGGTGAACTGAATGCCATCATCAACGATTTACGCTAGCAGGAATTTAGACGCTGTTTTCGCTGCATCCGCATTAGCCGCTACGTTATGTAAGAAAGGTTATAGGATATTCGTAGAGTTCCCAAGACCTTCAGATATGAGTAAGGTGAGTATAGTGAACTCATATTCCGTGGATATCACACACTTAAATACGGTTCAAATCAGGAACTCTGTCGCTATAACTCATATACCGATGAAGAGATTAGGTTATGTCTACAAATATGATAACGATGGTAGATATAATGTTATGATGAAGTTAAGCAATGTTAATTCTACGTTGGAAGTAGTTCTGGAGTACGTGAAGATACTCAATGATAGTATACATGTTAACCAGGAATTACTGAAGGACATAGCACGTATTAAGCTTAAGGAGATGCAAAAATTAACACGTATGGGAAGGACCATCTACTACGCCTACATGTGGGGTGTAGGTAGGGATGAAACTCTACTATCATTGTATAATTACGCTTACACTATATTCACTTCTAAGAACATGAAGCTTAGCCCTGAAATAGAGAGAGATGCAAAGAATTATGAATACGCATTATCATTAATTAATACCGTTGTTAAGGAGAATAGATACGACATGGTTGGAGATATAGCCACCGTTATACTCTCAAGCAAGTATGACGGTAACGAACTCGTAAGGGGTAACATAAATTACTTGAAGGTTGTGGCTAACGAATTACTCAGCAATTTATGTAGGGAACATAGGATATCGGCAATAGTAGATGAAGATGTGTCAGGGCATAGTATTAGGTTATGTATTAATAGGAACTTAAGTGTTGATGCGAGTAAAATTATAGAGAGATTACCTAACGAGATCTTAGGCGTAATTGATTATAAAGCTACTAAAAATTACGCATATATAGTGTTTAGGAATTCTGAATTAGCTACTTTAGAGAACATGTTAAAGCTCTTACAGAAGTTATCCTCAAATAATGAGATAGTTATTAATCAAACTCAATAAAATTATTATGGATTAGCTATAGCTTCGTGGTTGACCTTATAGCTTCTAAGACCTTAACTATAGAGTTGATGGTAAATCAGGGTATGAGGTTAGATATTTTAAGGATCATTAGGCATTATCTCTTGGTGTTTCTGTTTGGTTTCGATGGTCGATATAACTAGTAAGGAAAGTGTTTACAGAGAGGCAGTAGCTGAGGGGTTTATTAAATTAAGAAGGGAAACAGTTGAAATCATTAAGAGAGGTGCTGTTGAGAAAGGCGACGTAATTAGCGTCACAAAAATAGCTGGGATGTTAGCCGCTAAGAAGGTGTCTGAGTTACTTCCACTGTGTCACCCAATCCCTATAACGTATATGAGTTTAGATTTAGAAGTGTTAGAAGACGGTATTAAGGTTTACGCGCTGGTTAAAACACATGCTCAGACAGGGGTTGAGATGGAGGCATTAACAGCCGTAACTATAGCTTTATTGAATATATGGGATATGGTTAAGAAGTATGAGAAAGACGTGAGGGGGCAATACCCTACAACAGAGATAAGCTATGTAAGGGTTTTACATAAGGGTAAGGGGGCTTCTAATACTTAATGATGTGACCTAGTGGAGGTCCTAGGGCACTATCTTCAGTATTCGTGATTTACTCTTAATAACTTATTTACTCCTTAGTTAACTAGTATTAGAAATGTTCATTGGGTGTACGGTCATGAAGTATTTAATTAGAAGTAGGATAGAGGTTGATGGTAATGTAGATAAGCCCGATATTATTGGAGCTATATTCGGTCAGACTGAAGGGTTATTTGGTAGTGAATTTGATTTAAGGGAGTTGCAGGATAAGGGTAGGATTGGAAGGATAATTATCGATTCTAAGCAGCAGGGCGGTAAGACCGTCGGTGAGGTGATAATTCCTTCAAACCTCGATAGAGTTGAGACAGCTTTAATTGCTGCTATGATAGAGTTTGTTGATAAAGTAGGTCCTTATAACGCTAAGATTCAGTTACTCGGCATAGTTGATGTGAGGTATGAAAAGCTTAAGAAAATTTCTGAGAGGGCTAAGGAAATACTCCAACGGTGGTTTAAGGAGAAACCGGTGGATGTTAAGGAAATACTTAACGAGATAGAACTATCGGTTAGGACGGCTGAAATAACCTATTACGGCCCTGAAAAGTTACCAGCAGGTCCTGACATAGATAAGGAAGACACGGTAATAGTTGTTGAGGGGAAAGCAGACGTATCTAACCTCCTAAGATATGGTTATAGGAATGTTATAGCTATTGAGGGTGCTAAGGGTAAGATACCTGAAACAGTGATAAATCTCTCTAAGCAGAAGACCGTAGTAGCATTTGTTGACGGGGACCATGCTGGTGACTTAATACTTAGGGAGTTGATCAGGGTTGCTGATATTGATTACGTAGCTAAAGCACCTCCTGGTAAGGAAGTTGAAGAACTTACTGGTAAGGAAATAGCTAAGGCGTTAAAAAACATAGTGCCCACACAGTCATATCTACAGCAGTTAGAGAAGAAGGAAGTACCTGAGAAAGTTGAAGCCACTACAACAACTACCAGCGCGGTACCGCCTCAGCCAACGACTCAAACAGTTGAAAGACCCCTAGAAACAAATATCCCCGAGGTTGAGGGAGTAATCACATATCAAGTACCTCAGAACGTTATTGAGGAATTAAAGAAGTTAAGCGGGACGTTGGAAGCTATCATATATGATGATAACTGGAATGAGGTTAGTAGGGTAGCGGTTAGAGATTTAGTTGACTATGTAGTAAAGTCAGATGGTGTTAATATACACGCAATTATTATGGATGGAATAATAACTCAGAGAATTGTTGACGCTGCATCGGTAAAGGGAGCTAAGATAATTGTAGGGTCTAGAGTAGGTGTAATATCTAAGAAACCAGTAGGAATTGCAGTGCTAAGCGCTGAGGAATTAATTCACTAACTACCGTCTATAATCACCACTGCCGAATAGTTAATAATTATATCCTCAAAACTTCATACGTAGAGGTTAACAATAACTATATAGACTCCTAAACACATCCTCACATCATGGTTAAGTACTACTCAAGAACTTATAACTATCCAGGAACCGCTGACAAATCTTTTTATAAGTTAAAGACTAGAGAGATGCAGAGACTCTCTGATATGATAAGCCATGGCTCTTAGGAAAGCTATAGTTTAATCTTAGTTGTGGGGATGTCAACTGAAAATAGTCTATGGCGTTGATCTGCATGGAAATGAGGTAAGTTTTAAGGAATTCGTTAAGGTCTTTAGAAAGTTAGGGGCGGACTTAATGATTTTAGGAGGAGACCTAAATGTAGATTTGAAGTCCTTAGCAGAGTTACGTGGTAGGGTGATGATAGTGCCGGGTGAGTGTGACGACGTTTACATAACTAAATATGCTAAGAAGTTGGATATGCTGTTTGATGGTATTGCTGTATCCGTTAATAACTGTAGAGTTGGATTTGTAGGGAGTTTATCGGTACATCAATCGATGAGGAAGTTTTATGAGAGGACTAAGGGGTCTGTGGATGTGTTGATAACTCATTTCCCACCTAAAGGATGTTTAGACCTAGTTATGGGTAAATACCATGGAGGTCTGAAGGAGCTGAGTAGTATGGTACTTGAATATAAAGTTAGGTATGTGCTTACAGGGCATTATCACGATGAAGTTGGTACGTGCTTCTTAGGTAGTGCAGTAGTTATAAATCCCGGTCCTCTGATGTTGGGGAATTACTTAATATTAAACTATGATGGGTTAAGCGCTGACTACACGTTCATGAAACTTCCTTAACTTCGAAGACATCACCTCCCCATATATCCCTAATTACAGGTGATTGAAATTCTAAGCTTTTGTTAATTATTTTGAAATATCCGTCAATCGGATGACTTAAATTAAGTCTTAGGAATGCTAACCCATCCTCATCTACTACTGCCCTATCCAACAATTTATTAGTCCATACTTCAACCATACTACCTGCAGGAAGGCCTTTGATAATTAAGGTATTTCCCCTCCTCGTATACAGGTTTTCAGGTGGTATTCCCTCTATAACCCCCTCAGATGTTACCCAGCCGAGTTTAATTAGACCGAAAGGTCCTATGTTAAAGTACTTCAAGTAGATCTCATGAGGCCCTTTAGAGAGGAATAGAGGGTTGGATTGATAAAGTGTTGGTGGTTGTTCTACCCATCCATTAATTAATAACTTACCGTCTAACTCCATTATACAGCCATCATCGCATTCCATAAACATTATATAGTAACCACCTCTAAGTACGTTAAGATATCCATACCACTCCACCATGAAATCCATGGAGTTAAAACCCTTGAAAGGGGGTTCAAACCATATGAAGTTCACAGCACTGTCAACCCTAACCATAGCTGGTTCCTTAGAAACGCTTAACGTGTTAACATCGTTAATAACGTAATATCGTCCTAGCAGACCTTGCACTAAGCCTGGCTGCATTCTAATAAATAGGTACTTCATAACCATCCGAATTAAAAACTTATTAAGCGAATATATTTAAGGGTTCTGGGCTAAGTATTGATATATGAGGTTGTCACCAGCTTTGATCTTCATTATCTTTAACCTTCTCAGAGTTCGTTGAAAACATCATCAGACGCAGCTCTTCGCCAGATGGTTAGCACTTATAGTTATCCTAACATTATAATGTTTAGGGTGGAGGAGGCTTCAATGATCCAACATGAAAGCAGTTTAGCGTAGAAGGTTATTGCGTATTCAGTCGTAACTTCACGGTTTAAATACCTCGATAACGCTACAGTTGCTACTTCAGGGTCTATCCGATGTCTTACATATTCGGTAAGACTGTTGATTAGCTGGGCTACCGTAAGTCTAGCAGACCCTGCTAACTCCCTCACTTTTTCGAGGTCAGCACTTCTAATCAATATAGCTTCCTTAGCCTCAGTCTTTCCTAACTCCATGGCAACATCTAAATACTGGAAGAGTGGGGTGTAATCCTCTACTAACTTCCCTGTGGCGAGCAATGGTTTCCTACTACCCATAAATACCTACCGAACCTATGAATAATACGCATAACCTATTTTTTAATGCCTATATAATTTAAGTGGTAAGTAGTGTGAAAGGTATTGTCTGGTATGGCGGTGCGGCAGTAGCAGAGGTTCGAAGACCTCCCTTAAAGCGGGGGGAGGTATTAGGTAAGGTATTAGCGGCGTCTATTACCCATATCGAGAGGTTAGTTTCACTGGGCTTAATACCAACTGAGGTTGGGAGGGTTTTAGGTTCTGTAGGACTTATTAAGGTCATCGATATAAGTAGTGATTTAGACAGCACTCTAATTGGGAAGTACTTACTCCTACTACCAAGACCTAGTAATATAGGAGGTATAAACTTCGATGGAGTGTTAACTGAGGTAGTATCTATCCCATATAAACTACTAATGCCTATTAGTAAGTACTACGCCTCAGTACCGGAAGTCCTGATATACGCTGAGCTTTCATATATTCATGAGATCGTAGACCACGTTAAGAATAAAGAGGTATTAGTGCTTGGCTGCGGCCCTACATCATATATAACGGTAAAATACATTAAAGACTTATGTAATGTGTATGTTGGGTATCTTCACAACCAGCAGATGAGGTCTAAAATAGCTGAGCTAGGAGTTTACGTTGCAAACTACGAAAACATAAGTAAAGGTGATTACGATATAATCATTATACTAACAGCAGACACTTACTTAGCTTTAAATATTTTAAAACTTATTAAGAACCCTGAAATCATCGTAGTACCCCCCACAAACTATCGTGTTCTAATCAATATAACTAAGTTTAACCATAACAATGTCGTTAAGCTCCTAATACCGAATTACGTGATTTCTAACCACGTATTCGAGAGTTTAAGTAATGCCTTCAGAGATGTAAAGAATCTAACCGGATTTATAAATAGTTTCGAAGAAGCTCTGGGCAGTATGTTCTATTTTTGGAGGACTGTACTTCATATAAATACATCCACAGCTTATGCTGAGAGCTCCCAGCATTCAGGGTAGACTTCGTCCTCAGCATTGAGCTCTCTTAAGGGAGGGGACCTAATGCTACGGAAGTTAACGCTAGGTCAGAACGGTAGTAAGTAAACCGTACCCTGCATAAGGTGTGAATATCTGTAGGTGTTTAGATGGATGTTGTCGGTGAGTTTTAACCTGTTCACAGCGGATTGTGTTCGATGATATTATGTTTTACCGGCGGGCTATCTAATAAGGAGAGAGGTATTCACGGATAGCTAAGCATTG
>CALEDH010000023.1 GCA_937949785.1 uncultured Sulfolobales archaeon
TTTATCAAACTTATCGCTAACTATTAATGTATAACGTTTTTCATTAGTTAGTTTTTCTACAAGTTCATCAGTTAGAAATTTGGACATTTTTTCACCATCATTAACTTCTGTGTTTCAGAGTTTATATATTTTTATGAAAATGCATAAAAACATTCTCTATATAGTATATACCCCTAGGGGGTATTAAAGTCATATAAATATATAATAATATAATGAATTAATATAATTAAAATAAATATAAAGTAATAACAAAGTAAAACAAAATTAAAAAATAAAAAAATAAAAAGTTTAATTTAAGTTTAATTAATTGAAAAAGTTGGGTGATATTTTAGCTTTGCCCCAAGCTTCCGTTATTCCTTTTTTAAAAGCAAACGGAGTTAGGGTTGTTGGTATTATTACATTTTCACCTTTTTTAAGTTGTTCAAAATCGTAACTCGACAGGTAGTAATATATGTACTGCCCAGGGGGGCGCACGGCCACACTACCGGTGTTTTTAAGCAATTTTTTAAGTGTTTTCACAGGTTTTTTTGTTTTAATAACATGTAGCTGAGGTGTTACAACTTCCCACACACTCATTTTTTCACCTCAATTAATTTTATGTTTTGTAGTTTATAAACTTTTATGAAAATGAGTAGACAAAAATTTTAATTTAATCTTTTTTGTTTTTACATATGTAAAAACAAAAGGAAAAAATATTATTTTTTCCCTCCCTACGACTTTTTTTAAAAATTTTAAAAACCTCTTGATACCCCCTCCCCCCCTCCCCCCACTATAGTGGTCTAACCTAGTCTACCTATACTTAGCTCTTAGGGCGGACCTAACCTCAGGTGGTTTTATAGTCCAGTCTGTGCTTGGGTATAGTGTCTGTGTTGGTCTTACCCATATTGGTGAGTCTTCCATGCCTGGTTTTATTATGTAGTATGTTCTAGGTATTCCCTTAGTTACCTCTGTTCTTGATGGTATTATTAGTCCTAGCTTCTTAAGGATCCACATGTATCTTGCGAAGCTAGTATATGTTCCTGGTTTTATACGTATTTGTTCTGCGAATTCTTTCCACGTTTTCCACATCCCGTAGGGGTACCCCTCACCAAATGTGAGTAGGTAACCCCTAATCCATTCTGCCTTAGGTGATGCTAGTGCCTTACCACCTATCATGAACCTATCAACTATTTCACGTTCAAATCTATGCAGTTCTCTCAAGTAGTATATCACCTGCTTTAGGTATCTTACTTATATATTCCTTAGTAATACCTAAGTAGTACTGAACTGTTATATCGTAACTACTATGCCTAGCTAAGTACTTACTAATAACATCTAAGGGTATACCCATATCCCTTAGGTGTGTGAACCTACTATGCCTTAACATGTTAACAGTTAACTTCCTACCGTTTGGCTTAATACCTAACCACTCACAATCACATATGAATCCATGATATACTGCCTGCCTAGTTATGTTGAACAACCTATCCCTACCTAGTAAATCCTTATAACTTATGATCATGTTCTTAATCCAACCCTCTAAGTCATATGTAACTCTCTCAGGTCTCTTCTTCTTAAGTATTGTGAACGTTATCTTATCGTTCTCTAGGTCTAAGTCATTAAATGTAAGTGCTAATACCTCACCAACCCTCCTACCATAAGCATATGCTATACTGTATATCAAACTACGTATAGGTGATCTAGAACCAAATATTAGACGTCTAACCTCATCAACCGTTAGGTACTGAGCCTTAGATACCTTAGATGGGGGTAACCTCATCTTAGTTAGCTTTACCTTCCTATCATCAACATCTAACATCATTACGTAGAAGTAGTTTAACACATCATATGCGTATACCCTCACAGAACTACTTTTAATACCTGACCTAACTAACTCATCTAACCATAGGTTTAATGATTCAACACCTACATCTAACCCATTACTAATTAGGAATTCCTCATACTTCCTAAGAACTGATAACCTACGGTATATAGATGTTATGGGATACCTATCCCTAATCCTTAAAACATACGTATCTAGGTCTAGCTTAGCAGACATAACTATGTATAAGATGTTACCTAGGTTTTAAAACGTTATACTTAGACAACCCTATATACTGTGAACCTACCCCTCCTCCTCTTATACACTTCTATAAGTCCTACCTCACTTAAATCCTTCAACATCTTACTGGCTAGGTGGGGGCTAATACAGAATTTCCTAGATAGCTTCTTAGCATCTACGTACTTCCTACTTGATATCCAGTCAAACACTGTACTCATACATATATTACTTACTTATTCATGTAAATTACGTTATGTATCAAATATTGATGTACTCTTTAATAGTTAAAATTTAAATTTCATTTTAAATTTATTATTACGGTGGCATGTTGGATGTGAATACTGCTTCAATAATTGCTATCTCATTAATAATAGTTACAGCTATTATAGGTTTAGTAGTTATTAACGTGGTTGCTATTAGCCACGGATATGATACTCAGCTATCAACAACTATTGCAGGCATAATTTCAGGTTTGGTTGGGTACTTCATAAAGCACTACATGGTTAAGCGTGGTGAAGCACACGGATCTAAGTGATGTAGTACACGTTATCTACGGATTCATATCAGCTCTAACATACGTTGTATCTGATACAGCATGTCTAGGTCTAACACTTATATACATAGCATATCAATTCCTACAAAAAGAGGACCCATGGGAAAAACTAACAGATATGGGGGAGCTATCACTAGGACTTGCAGCTGGATTCATAACGATATCAATACTTAAACTAATAGTAAAGATATATTAGTACCAAAACTCACATAGCTTATACCAACATCTAGGACATCTAATTATATTCCTCTCACCTCTATCAACAATAGCTTCAAGTAACTCATACACTACCTCATGTCTTCTAGTAGTTATATTAGCATATCTACTCCTAGTCTTACCCTCTACAACCTCAGTCCACTCAAACATATCACTAGTAGTAGATACGTTAACTTTAGTAGACTTTGACCTAGCTCTAATTGACTCAACAAACTTAGAAACATCTTCATAGCTACCAAAAACTGATTTACTACCAGTATCATCAACAACCTCAATAACATCCATATATTCAACTAAGCTATTTGGTGAACCAGGTGAAATATCTAGTGGTGGTCTAACATATGAACCACATTTATCACATATGAAATAGCATTGAGGTATCATAAACTCACCAACCACCAACACTTGTAATTAAAACACTGCCAGCAGTACCAGGATATCCATTAGCATAGTAACCAGTACCACCAGCACCACCAGCTACTGAAGTTGTAAATGTTCCAGTCAATGAGTTATATGCTACGTATATCAAACCACCTCCCCCACCTCCCCCACCATAACCATAATTGGCAGGGTCACCATTTCCACCATTACCACCTCTAGCATTTATTGTGCCAGCAGTAACTGAATTTCCAATTACTATCACCTGACCACCTCCACCTCCACCGCCACCAGCATTAGCAGCACCTCCACCACCTCCACTACCTCCTAGTGATGGAAGTGTTTTATATGTTGTAGGTGTTCTACCTAACACGTTTATCAACCACCAATCACATAAGCATTTAAACATTTCAGAAACTAAACTAGCTAAACTAGTATATGTTGTAACAGTAGCATTACCTCCATTACCACCATACCAACAATTAACACCATAACAACCATATCCACCACCACCAGCATTTTTATAGCCTCTACCACCTGCATAAGCATTACCACCAATACCTGCTGGATATCCACTTACCTCCCAAAACCCACCAGCACCACCATCGTAACCTGCTCCTGCAGCATTTACAGCATTTCCACCGTTAGTACCATTTGAGTTTATAGTACCTACAGTTATTGATCTTGCAAAAATTATTATATCACCACGACCAGCACCGCCAGATGCAGCTCCTGTACCACCAGCACCTCTAATCCATGTAGATGCTATAGTACCTGAGTTAGTTAGCGTATTTGTAATTAACACACCTGGACCAGCTCCTATGTTAAGCGTTACACCTGAAGAAATTGAAAGGTTATTATATCTATTAACACCTGTGGTTAGCGTTGTAGTAGATGTTATGTTAGCATTAGGAGCACCATATGTAATAACCTCAAGTAGCCTATCTCTGTATCCAATATCAACCCAGCTATACAGTATGCTTTGAGCTCTATCAGGTGGTAGATTAGCATTAGATAATATATCTCTAACCCTAGTTACAGCTATTTCAGGTCTTGCTAATATGTTAACAATTGTTGTAAGTGAAATAATTGGTGAGTTAAATATTGATGCAATTCTCCCAACAGTTATTGAAGATGAGTTTAAAACAGTTGCCCAATTAGATGGGCTATCAACTCCTGTAGATAACCCACGTTCTATCCTATATGCCCAGTAGTCTGCTGGGAATACACTATTTATAACTTCAGCCATTTCATCATATGTTATACCTATATTAACTAGTGGTTTAAGTAGAAATAAATCCTCTATATATAGCTCCTTAATTGAATCTATATACTTAGTTACCTTTACAGTAGCAGCTGCTCTTATTGCTTTACGTGCTATTGCATAGCTTATTGGGTCGAATGGCATGTTACTTCACCATAACAGTCCACATAGATACTGTTACGGTGTTTGCACTATCCTTATTTGTAATTGATATCCTTATGTATGGTGATATAAATGCTATTATCTCACTTCTCTGCCTAGTTACACCAGCTGCAAAAGTTGGTTCGAAGTAGTTTCCAGCAGCATCAGCATCCTCAATACTGTCGTAGTTAGCTCCATCAGCTGAATATAGATACCTAACCCTAATACCGCTAGTAGCACCTGATGCGTAAGTAGCTCTAACAATAACCATAATACCAGTCCTATCTGTAATAGGACCGATATCAACGTTTACAGTACCACCAGCAGCTATTGTTGTATTTGATAGATGCTGTGTAACATCTTTAACTACATCTAGCTTAGATAAAATAGTATCTAGCTTTGAGTTAATATTACTTAAAGTTAATTCACTTGCTCTAGTACTAAGCAGGACATCTAAGTTCTGTAGATTTGTTAAGTAAGTACCCATATATTTTTGAATAGCTATTAAATTACTTAGTACTGGTCTCCCCATTTCTTGGAATTCTCTGAAAACTGCGTATAATCCTTCTTGTTCCCATGTCCTTAAAATACCTACTTCCCAAATACTATCTACATGTCCTACTCTAATACCGGAACGATGCTCATGTATTGCTATTCCACCGCCAATCATCTTACTTAGTTGACCCATAGTTCTCTCTAGTCTAGCTAGAATTCTTACTAGGTTACTTCTAACGAATTCTGGGTCTAAACCTTCTATCAACATATTATCATCTTAGGTGACTCATTAAACAACGGGCAAAAGTAGCCCTCCTATCAAATCCAGCGTAGTGGTATATATATGGTTCTCCATCAATTACTACGAATAGTGAGTTATGTCTAGGCCATCTTACAGATGCATCTCCGTAGTATCTTGGTACGATTCCATGTATGAACACGTTATTAACTATGTCTATAGCCCCACTATATCCTACTGTATCGCTTACCCTGCTTGGGAATATTATTAGGTGTCTACCACCAATACCTTTATTGTATACACCTGATGAAACACTAGCAGGTAGGTATGATACTACACCACCACCGTATGTGTAAGTAGTCCATGTATTTGTTGCTATATCGTATACTGCCCAATCCCTAGTCCCCTCAGTTCTAATAGCAATTATTTTACCAGCATTCCATTCAGGAGCCCATATAAGCATCCCCCTAGTAACAGACCACGGTAACGGTGCCCTAGTACCCCATACGTTATGTTCTATGCTATATATTGCAAAGTCAGCAGATCCAGTACCACGCATTACGAATATGTAGTGATTAGTAGTTCTACTATTACCACCAGTATCTGTGAACGTAACAGTAGGTACTGACGCTATAGACCTACATGGATGTACTGCAGATATTATAGGTCCTGAAGTAGTGTTTGAAGAACCTATAGACCAAGGAGCTGAGGTTAACGTAGTCCATAGTAAGTTAGTTAAGTTAAGTGATGCGAAATCAGGTGATGCATTACCTCTAAGTAGGAATAGGTATTTAAGTTCTGGGCAGTTCATTAAAGCAGCACCACTGCTAACACCCCATGGTGCGTTTCTAAACCATACAAACCCACTATCAGAGTACGTATCATATATGTACATTTCAGCACCACCACCACCTCTAACTACAACTATCTGGTTTGGAAATCCAAGCTCTGGGTAGTTTATGAATTCCCAGCACCAACCATAGTCTAAGCTGGGGTCAACCCAGCTTAACGGCTCCCAGAACGGTAGTGAAAGTATTTTAGACATTTCTAACTACTTCCTTAATAATTTTCTCTAACTCTATAACCTTAGATTTTATTTCCTCAACCTCAGTCCTTAAATCACTTTCAGCTAACTCACCTACAGTTCTAACTTCGTAGAAACCCTTAGTATCAAAGCAATTCCTACAAACAGGTGAGTTAGGCTTTAAGTTAAACTTCTTTAACTGGTTTACATCGTTTATTAGTATTAGCTCTACATCAGATGCGTTACAGATACTACACCTCATACTACCACTCGCTAAATAATCCATCAACGAATTTATCTAGTAGTTCTTTATCTTCTCTATCTAACTCACTATCAAAGTAGAAGAATATCTGACCTGTTATGTTATCAACTCTAATAGCTATAGGTCTTATACCAGCTTTCTCAGCAAGCTTCATTATATGATCAGCTTTAAATGGTTTCTCAGCAAGCTTATTAGTCCTAGGGTATAAGTACTCATAACTCATAATACCACCTTAATTTATCCACTCGATCTTAAGTATAGCTGTACCGCTAGCTGTCTTATAATACACAGATGTTACTCCCTGATGTACTAATACCTTAGTAGTCCTAGCTAATAGCTTAAATGGGTTTGAAACAGGTACAGAACCGTTTAAACCTATAAGTATGTCAGTATCTGACTTATTAGTTAGCCTCAATATCTTAGCTCCAGGTGCTGCTATAGATGTAGATGCCTCAGTAGCTGAAACAGATATATCATCTACTGTGTATGGCATCCTAGTAATATCACCACCTATAGATGGTATTACTGCAAGTCCAGCCATTGAAGAACCCGATATATCTATAGACTTAGTAGATAGCGTAGGTACTCTAGATGTGAACGTTGACTCAGATAGCCTAGTACTTAAAGCTACGTCTAAGTTAGGTGGGTTTGGAATCGTGTCAAGCTGTACCTTCAACCTATTAGAACCATCTGTGTATACCCTCTCCCAAACACCTGATGATGAGTCCCATCCAAGCAATGCACCACCAATTATAGTTGTTGTTGGATTGCTAAGCGAATCACCCAACGAAGTAGCGCTGGGGAACTTACCGCTAAATGCTGATAGCGTTGACTCAGACGACCTAGTACTTAGAGCTACGTCTAAGTTAGGTGGGTTAGCAGTAGTTAAAACATCTACTTGAAGCTCACCAGCTGAGTCAGTCTTAATTTTACGTGCGGTAGTACCATCAAATCCATATATACCTCCATCCCACCTACCAGTAAATGCTGCCTCAGATAGACGTGTGCTAAGAGCTACATCTAACCTAGCGTATATTGCCTCAACATCAGCTTCTAACGTTGTAAAGTCCTTATTACCAGTACCCTTTAAAGCATCTCTTAAACCAGTTATGCTTAAGTTAATTAGGTCTAGCTTTGACTTAAGAAATGCTGGGTCTATTACCTCTATTAAGCTCATGTACTACCACCTACCTGAGCAATACTTGTCTTAGATTCCCTCTGTTCTAATGATTTCCTCCACTCATATTGTAGTTTCTCTATATGAGTTCTAAGACTCTCAATTATGAAGTCATTAGGCTTCTTATTCAAATTCCTACATAGAGTTAGGAATATAAGTGCGTCTTCAAAGCTTAGTTCTACTAGGAAGTACATCTTATTCATCTCCATTAACTCACCTTCAAACTCTCAATTGTTACACATGATGTTTGACCTTGAGGTGCACGTAGGTATATCTTAGATGCATATCTAGATACTACCTTTATAGTGCCTGGGAATACAACGCTATACTCCCTATCAGTTACATCTCTATCTATGTTAAACTTACATGGAGCGTAGTTAGGTTCAACCTTTAAGTAATGTATAAACCCATCTATACGTACAGATAATCCCCTATCATCAACTACTAAGTTAGGTATGAATACATGTTCTGGAGGTGCTATCAACTTAATTATTATGTCAATAGGGTAGTCGTAACTGCTTAGAGATGTCTTAGGTAGCTTACCTAAAATCTTCTTTAGAACGTTTAACGTCTCAACTGACATCACATCACCTCAAATATGTATTTACTTCAAAACTTTTAAATTATACTTTCATCCAACTTAACATATATATGTGTAAAAGTTAAAGGCTTATCAACGTTTACAATAATGTATGCTGAGTTAAGCCATCTAACATCGCTTATACGTAGTACCCAATACCCAGTATGCTTACCATCGTTATCGACCTCAGCATATACGTCTACTGATTCAATGTGTTGTGACATAAACATTAGCTCTTTAAAGCTCCTACTAAGTTTTACAACACCATCAGCTATGAACGTTATCGAGTACTCGTTACTGTTAGATCTAAGCATAAGTTCTTTAAGCGTACCTGCAACGTTTACGTTAAGTATTTCAAGACTACCTTCTACGTGTTTATCTCTTAAATCACTTATCCTAGTAACTATCTTAGGTTGTATGTATGTTATCTGAGGTACCTTAACTTCTAATGGTTTAACATATGTTTTACTTATTAAATCTCTAATCTTATCACCTAATATCTCACTTAGCAATACTATATGCCATGTCTTAACACCACGTCTAGACATTAAGTACTCAATAAGTCTTATAGCTTCATCGCTCATACTCAAGTATCCTCCATCCAGTAGGTGTTCTCTCAATCTCAGTAACAGCTAACCTACGCCTACCATGTGTGAAAACCATGTATATAATGTATAGTGGTAGGAATGGGAGCATTATTATGAATGTTATAGGGTCTACAAGTTCTCTATACCTAATAGGTTCTTCAAAAACTACCCTATTAGATGATTCTAGAATCCTCCTAGCCCTCTCAGATATATCTAACTCGCTCATCAATAACTATATGTTGTTAAAAAATATAACTCTATTGTTTAATGTAGAAGTTTATAAAGCCCCTAATAAATTTCATAAGTTCTTCATAGTCTTTCTTATATAACTCGAAGTACCATATAGATATATCTGTGTAGTATATCTTATTAGACCTATTAATAAGTCTTATCTCAAATGGTTCTTCCTTAGTAGCAGGTGTTATATGTGGGTATACTATGTTTAGTATTGACTCAACTGCTGGGTCCCAATGTAGCTTCATACCACAACCTCTATGTATGAATCCAACATCATCTGTGAACACTACCTCACCAGTAGCGTAGTCTCTTAACTTACCGAACGTAATTGCGAATATTAGGAATACCTTATCAGGTTCTTCAGGTGCCCATGTAAGTGTTACATCTAGGTTTGGGGGGAAAACGTATATAGCTGTGCTATGTAGGAATTGAGCCTTACCTAATAACCAGTAGAACTCTAACGGCAGCGGTACTATTATTGGTCCTGAACTCATTCTCTAACAATCACCTTAATCTTAGAGGGGTCTGAAGCCTTAATTGATACCTTAGACTCACACTTACCTAATATTATTACCATCTTACTAAGTTTTAACGCGTTATCAACTTCATCTCTAACCTTATCTGATATGTTACTCAAACTCAACACCTAATTCAATATGTGCTAAGCCAGCTGTTGGTTGTGACCAGGTAACTCTAAATCCTTCCCTACCTGTAAAGCTTCTAAGTATTTCAGGCCTACGCTTCTCAATTGATATCTCACCGCTTGAGGGTAGCTTCTCAACCTGTATGTCCTTCCACGTAGGCGTGCTAACCGTTACATCATTACTGTACTGAAGTATGAAGTCTGTTTCAACATCACCTGAAACCTTCTTAAACCATATCTTAGCAACCATACCTCTAGGAATCCTAACATACTGTACTTGACTGTACAGTATGTCTGAGTCTAGGCTTACAACACCTGTAGTAGATGTACCGTCTGTAGAACCTATAAACGTTATTAACTCACCCATACTCCCACCTAGATCTTAACCTCCTTCAAAAGTTTTGAATATTCCTCTAATGCCTTAGCTCTTTGTTCTTGACCGTATATTGGGAATCCCTCAAAACCATATATTGTTTGAACTGCATCCTTTATTGATGGGTCGTAGACGCTTATAGGTAGTGTTACCCATGTTGTTTGAACCTTCCTAGTAAGTATTGAGTATATTAGCTCTGAGTCCTTAGGTATGTCAACTATGTATTCAGCATATGTGAACTTAACTGATGTGTATACTGACATGTTAGTATCGTTTGCATATCTATATCCGTAATGTATCTTAGGTAGGTGTACTGCTTCGTAGAAACCTCTATTGAATCCGAAGTCCTTCTCAACACCTACAACAACCCTCTCCCTCTGAAACCTAGCCTGAGTAACACCTATAGGTATCTTCAAATCAACCCTTACAAATGAAGGTGTTACCTCATGAACAACGTGGAATAACCTATCCTTAGATTCCTCAGGTAAGTACCACATATCAGTACTATCATATGCTCCGTATAGTGGGAATGTAATACCGTCAGGTTCATATGCCCTAGCAGGTAGTACACCATCAGCTGGTACAGTAGTAGTACCACCATCAAATGTAGGTAGTGATGAACCAGCAGTAAATGGTAGTGGTCCGTAGAACAAAGTCCTATAATTCCTATTAACAACGCTTTTAACCCTAAACACTAGAGCTCTAGAAGTAGCTGGTATGTACACTACTAATAACTCGTTCTCATTAACTAACACTCTCCCACCGATATCTTCTACGTTTAAAATATTTTAAACATTTACTTATAATAAGTTATAAACGTTCAGACCTAGACCTAAGCTCTACAATTAACAGCAATGCTAATGTAATTAAGGTAATTATAGTTAGGAATGCTAATGTAATCATTAATGCGTTATAAGCCTTAGAAATGATACCGCTAACTACCATATGACCCGTAAATTATAAAAATTTTAAAAAAATAAAAATGTTTTTAGTTTATGAGGCCTTACATATAAGTGTTGCTGATACGCTCCCAGCACTTACAGTTATATCAGAAGTTGTTACGTTGTATACTGTTATACGTACAGTACCTGGTGATGGGTAGCTAATACCTACTAACGCTATACCTGATGGTAGTCCTGATATAGACCTAATCCCTAATACACCAACTATGTTTGCTGGGTTTGGAGATATTGTTAGGTCTATGTTAGCAGATGAGCCACCATCTACTACAGTAGCTGCTGCAGGTCCTGATGCATTAGCTATTGCTAGCTTAAATCCATCAGCTGTTAGTGCTTCTACGCTCATTTAATCACCTTATGTAGCCCAGCGTAGGCTGCTCATGAAGTCGTGTTCGTAGAATATAAGTCCTAGCAGTTTGATAGTAGCTGTACCACTCCTAGTGGGTTTGAATCCCAACATAACGCCTCTATCATGGCTTATGAATAGGGCTCCTAGAGGTGTTGGGTATTGATATATAGCTACGTTCTTCTCAATAGGTATGTCAACTAGTGGGTCTACCGTGTATATTCCATAGTCCCTCTTACCCTCACTTATTAGGTGGAATTGCTGTATGCTAGGCGTTGAGCCAACCTCAATAACTCCGTTGTTGAATATAAGTATGAACGTGTTCTGACCTGTGTTTGGATTAGCTTTGTAGAAGTTTGTACCATCACCTAATATGTATGCGTTAGTACCTGCTGTAATCGGTATATTCCATGTATTAGATATGTAGCTAGTATAGCATGGGTTTGAAGGACTAGGTGTGTCAACCCATTTAAGACCTTGCGGGAATAGCCACGCAACACCTAAACTACCAGGTACGCTTGGGAACGAGTAGTTCTTACGTACTGGGAAAGTTGCCTTAGCAACACCTGCCATGTTAATAGCTAATTGCTTCTGAGCCTCAATATCTGAAGCTATTGAAGGTACTACCTTCTTAAGATGTGCTATACCTGCATCGAATACGTAGCTAATTAAGCTCTTCTCACTATCAGATAGCTCAACATAGCTAACCTCCCTACGCTCAAGAGCAGCTATGTTAACACCAGCAGCTAACTTCTGAACAGGTTCAGGCCTCTCAGACATTAAACCACCGTTAAATATTTAAAGGTTGAAACATTTTAAATATTTGCGGCACTTGAGACACATGAGACACAAAAATAAGGTATTAAGAATTAGATGTAGTGATGATGTGTGGAGGGCTTTTAGGAGATATAGCGCTGACTACCATAACTATGAGGAAGCCCTTAGGTCGTTACTTATTAGAGCTGGTGTTATTGAAGATGTTAGGGTATTCTAAAATATCCTTACTTCTTCATTAACTTCTTCTTTAACCTCTTTCACTTCTTCCTTAGCAGTACTTTGTTCAAATTTAGCAATTTCTTCCTTAGCTATTGGTGGTACGCTAGGTAGTTTAGCAAGTATTTCAGAGAACTTAGGTGCTTTAGGTAATACCGTTTCAGGTGTTGGGAATGTACCACTCTCTATTAATGTCTGAATGTTTAGTAATACTGACTGAGGACCTGGAGGTATCTCAAACTTAAATGACTCCCTAACAAGGTTCTCGAAAGATACTTCAGGCTCTGCTAATATCTTAGTAAACGCAGATAGTTTAGGTAGTTCTACAGGCATTACTTCTTCCCCCCTATCCTTAATGGTACATCTAAAGCCTTAGCTAGGCCCTCACCAGCACTCTGTAGTGCTATCATTTCTCCTTTAACTAAGGCATCAACACCTCTATGAGGCCCAGCATCACCTAGTGGACCTTTATCTATAGCTGAGGATATTACCTCTGAAGCATGTTTAGGTATTTCAGTTAGAGCATCTAGTACCTCATCTATAACCCTGTGTGGTGGTTTTATTTCTACCAATGCAGTACACCTATTAATTAATTATAATAGAATTAATAAATTTTACTAGCCATACTTACTATGTAGGAGTAGGCTTTATATGTTCTTCAGGTGGTGCTGCACCATACATAAGTGTTAATATATCAGATGCTAGCCTAGCTACTGGTATGTACGGTCTTAAAACGAAGTAGTAAGCAGCTACTGATATTATAAGACCTATTAGGAGTCCTACAGCAAGTCCTATTAGGAAGCTGTTCCACTCAAACTTAGCTGTTAAGTATTCTGAACCACACTTACCGCACTTAATAAGGCCTGGCTTATCTATATTAACTACTGAACCACATACAACGCATTTAAACCTAGGCTTACCATCACTCCAAACCCTAACAGGTATTGGAGGTGCTGGCGGTGGTAGTACTGATAAGAATTCATCCATAATCACACATCATATAGGTGGTATTAAATCTATGTAGTTAAGTACTGTCTGTGTGTTATCTTCAGGTTGTATCTCCAACGTGAATGAAGGTATGTTTGGAAATCTTAACATGTTGTACACTACCTCACTTTCACCTTTACTTATGTTAAATGATTCCTCAAATAAGACGTTCTCATAGCTACCCTTAACACCTCTACCCCTAATAACTACCTTCTGATCTCTATCACTTGTAAGACCTATCTTAATAGTTCTAATAGGTAGTATTGATGAAGGTATTGAGAAGAAGTTAGGTGCTACTAAGCCATATGAGCTAGCAAACCTAACCCTATCTTTAATAGGTGCCTTAGCTAGGTCCCTCCACTGAAGCATTGTTAGAACCCACTGAACACCTGTACCTGGATTAGGTATTGCAGCCCATGCAAGCACATCACCTCTAGCAAATGTTGTCTTACCGTTAATAGGTACGTTGAAGTTACCTGCAGGAGTTATCACAGTACCATAACCTCTAGACCTAACAGTGTATCCGTTAACGCTATCCCCCCTTAAATCACCAACCCTAACACCTGGTATGTAAGCATCTCCAGAACCTGATACTAACTCACTCCCAACCCTATTGTAGTCCTCACACATACCGTCGAATACGGCAACATCTGAAGCTGCTACATGCATCCACTCAACTACGTCATTACTTATAGGTGCTGCTTCAGCTATTGCTGGCATAACAGTACTGCTATTAATACCTACTGGTGCCCATTTAATTAGTTTAGGCTTTGAAAGACCTGTGACTAGATCAACATCACCTCTAATTAGGTTAACGCTAACAAGATTTAGATTTATACTTAACGACATATACACCAACTAATATATGTTTAAAAATATTTTAAATTATTTTATAATCTACTGAAGTAACTCCACTTTATAAGTCCGTAGCCCCAAGCAATATCCTTACTCCTACCCCAAACACTACTCATAACCCTCTTAACATCTGAAGCACTGCTAATAATACCTCTATCAATTAGTAGAGCTATAAGCCCAGCTGCATGAGGTGTTGCCATACTAGTACCATGCATACCTTCAAACATGTTAGGTATTAAGTCGTAGAACCCATCGAACCATCCATGACTACCTGAGTACAGTAACTCGTCAGGTTTAGAGCCCTTAGTAGCTCTACCACCTCCAGGTGCTAGTATGTCTGGCTTAACTATGTCATCACCATACCTTGAGTAGTCTCTAACCCAATCATCACGATGTTCCTTATACCACTTACCGCTAGGACCTCTACTACTCCAATATGCTGGTGCTTTATCAGTAATGCTGTAACTACCTACTGTTACTGAGTCAACGCATACTCCAGGACTGCATATAGTCCACTCATCACTTCCCTCATTACCAGCAGCTACTACAACTACAACACCTCTATCTGACAGCATCTTAATGACCTTACAGTTAGGGTCGCTATCTACAGGTCCTTGCTGCTCACCACCTAAGCTCATAGATATTACCTTAGCTCCGAAAGCAGCTGCTCTCTCCATACCCTTAATTATTGAGCTAGTAGATCCGAATCCAGCATTGCTTAGAACCTTACCGTGGTAGCTCTCATAAGCATCTGCAACACCTTTACATGTACCGAACATAGTTTTAGAACTTCCTAGGAATGCTGATGTGTGACACCAACTATTATGTACTATTAATCCGTTAGCGTAGTATGTACCATCATCTGAGTTAGCTAGGTCGTAGAAGTGCTCATCAGTATCTACAACTCTAACATCTGTTACATATGCTGGTATAAGTTCAACATCTTCAAAATAATCTATAGCATAACCTAACTTAACACTATCGTAAAAACCAATGAAGTATGATGTTAGTAGTGCATCACCAACGTTTAACTCATCAGCTCTTCTCTCAACTACTTCATACCCATCATTACCAGGTATTATAACTAAGAACCTATGCCACGTAGTTGACTCAACACTACCAATAGTTGTATCTACAATGACTTTCCTATTTACCCTCTTTCTAAATACCCCACCTACCTCAACAATACCACTCATACCTATAGTGTATACCTTAACTGGGAATGGTTTGAACTCACCATCAGATATTGGATTAGGTGTTGATGGGACCTTACTCCATACTTCCTCTAAAGTACTCAGACCGCAGCAAGAAGTATATACAAATGTTTTACCTGATAGACATCCATGCCCTTGACCATCGTAAGGTAATGGCTCACCAGGTACTAAGCTCTCCTGAACTACCTTACGCCCAATTACTTGAGGATGTAATGGGAACGGACCTCCGGTATCAAGTACTGCTACCTTAATTCTTATCATATTATCTTCAGGTGCTTCAATTAACTTTCTAGACTCAGATGTAGGTATTAACTTAACATCACTCCTAATAGTTGATAGTGGTGCGGTAAGAGGACCTAATACGTTAAGTATAGGTATTCCAGGTATTTCAACCTCACTAACACTTATCACACCTAGTAATGGGTCTTTAAACGACCTACTAGGAAATTGTTTAATCCATACCGGCATATCGTAGTGAACCATTACAACTCCTTCAATTGATGCTATAGCTGGTATTAGATTTGAAGGTGCTTCAACAGGTATGAACATACCAAACGATATTAACTCCTTCCTAACAACTACACCCATCGACTCAAGCTTAGATACAACGTATTCAAGCTTATCAGGTCTAACCTCAACTAGTATGTGTAGTACCTTATTTGAAATACTGTTTAAACCTAACTCACTAATCTTCTTAGCTAGCCATGGATTAATAGATGTGTTACTCAATCCTTAAACACCTTAATAATATCTAATAGATAGTTTATGTTCTTATTCATTTTTTCCAACTCATTAGTCAACCTTTCAAGACTGTTAGAAAACTCATTAAGATTAGATACGTTCTCATTAAGATCTGATAATACTTCAATAAGTTTCTTCAAATCATTTCTCAAATCCTTAGCTAGGTTTAATAGCTCACTAATATTTTCCACCAATTCAAACATAGATAACCACCTTAAATTCTTAACGTCTTAACTATCTTATCAAGTACTTCTACTAGCCTACTTAACTCATATCTAACAGACTTAACATCATTTCTTAAATCCTCTAGGAAGTATATAGATGCTTCTAGGAATGACTTAGGGCTTGAAGCAACATCCATTAGATAGGTTATTGTTTCGTTAAAGCTCCTATGCTTTAACTTATTCTTAATATCTCTAAGCTTTTCATGTACCTCCTTATCAACTCTTATTAAGACCATATAACAACCCCCATTATATATGTTTACATCTAAGCTTATATATGTTTACAAAAATATATATGACCTTCAGTAAGTCATATTAGGTGATACCATTAGGTATTCAGATGTTGTTAAGGGTTTTCTAGCTGAGGTCAGAGTATTACCTATGGCCGCATTACTACTTACAGTAGTGTTAGGCGGTATACTAGCTGTAGGTACTAAAGTAAATTGGTCTATAATGTCTTTAGTACTTGTAAATGCGTTTGCATATCTATACATAGCACATCTAAACGATACCTACTTCGATGTTAAGAGAGGTGAGTACGGTGATAGGAAGGTACATCAAGCTAAGGTTTCAGATGACTCATACCTTGCTAGGTGGGGTTTCGGTACTGAAATACCTAACGCACCTATACTACCACTTAAGTACTACTTAGTAGGTATATACGTATCAGCTGCTATAGGTACTTCTATAGTTATCTACATATCATATGTTGTAGGATATCTATACGCGTTACTAGCGTTATCAGCTCTAATAATGGCTTTAACGTATTCAGCAGGTGTTGATAGGATCCCAATATTAGGTGATACGCTGTGGGTAACAGGTGTTATACTTGCGTTCTGGTGTGGTTACTACACTCAGAATTACTTAATAGATATGACTGCTATTATATTAGCAATACCTCTATACATATCATTAGTATCTATTAAGATGTTGGACTCACTACCAGATACTTTAGTAGATAGTAAGAGTGGTAAGAGGACTTTAACAGTGTTAATGTATAGAAAGGGTCTAAGCTTAAGTACTATAAGACATATATGCTACATACCTGCATACATATCAATGGCAATACTATACTTAATACTTCCTGAAATACTAAAGCCAGGAGTACCAGTAGTTGCTGCTACGTTATTAGCACAGCAAATAATACTACGTAGGGATGTTAAGGGTAGGTACTCAATAGTAGCTGCATCACTTACTATAATAGCGTTCATAGCTACTGCAATAGTTGTTATCTCATTAACGTAAATCATAATTTTTTAAAAAACTACAGTTTTTTAATCCTATATATTATGTTTCTCAACCTATTGAATGCTGACGACCACCTCTCCATCTCAACTATATCTATAGTACTGGTTGATGAGTTCTCAATTACTAGGTGTCCCATAGTCATAGCATCTCTTAGGTCTTCCTCACCGCTTAGTATGCTTAAGAAAGTATCAATGCTACATTTAATTATATGCATTGGTGTTTCATCACCTCTAGCATATGTTATCCTACCTCCCTCAACTTTAAGTAGTACTGAATCACCTCCAACACCTACAACTCTTAGTAATGCTTTCTTACCCTCACCAATTTTATAGTATTCAGCTGCTTCTGAGTAGAACTTATCTTGAATTGATAGTAGCTTATCAATTATCTTCTTAACGTATCCCATCACATCACCTTAAATGCTAGCTCAACTAACTTGCTAATACTTATACGTTTCTTCTTAAGTATTACTGGGTTGTTAATTCCTTCTAAGAACTTATCTAATGGGAATTCGTTTACTAACTTATTAACAGCTATTTCATGGCTTAGAGGTAGTTCAGCAATTGTAGGTATTCCGAATTCCTCAAAGCTGTGGTCTTCTGCGAATATAATATGCCTATATCCACATGAAGGACATTCAACATAGCTCATATTCATTATAACACCTATTATAGGTCTTTCATACTCCCTACATGCTTCAACCATCCTCAACACCTTACTCTTACTAAGCATTGAAGGTATTGTAACTATTAATACGTAGTCCATAAGTGGTAGTAGTTCTATTGTCTCAGCTTCAAATCCTGGTGGGAAGTCAAATATTAGATAGTCTATATCACCCCAATCAGTCCTCTCTAGTAGTTGTCTAGCAGCACTTCTAACATCTTTAGGATCCCATAGGACTGGCTTACCATCACTAGCTATCTGACCTATTGAAACGTATTTAACACCTCTAGATATTGCAGGTATTAAAGTATCCCTATCACTAACACCTAACTCAACCCTACCCAATATATCAGGTACGTTAGAACCAGTCACATCAGCATCAACTAAACCTACCTTAAACCCACTCTTAGCCAGTGCTAACGCTAGGCTCACAGCTATAGTTGTCTTACCCACACCTCCCTTACCACTAACAACAGCTACTTTAATCAAACAACCACCAATACTAGTAGTTAAATACACCTAATAAATGATTGTATAATAAGTGTTAGTCATAAATAATAATTGAAAAAGTTTATATACATCTTAAACATAATACATAGTTGATGATTATATATTAAGGTGTGTATTATGGTGTCAATGATAAGCGTTAGAGTAACAGATGAGGAAAAAGAATTAATTGAATCACTAGCTAAGTACCTACATAAGCTAGGTAGGATTAAAGAACCAACGATAAGTGAGGCTATGAGGGCATGCCTACACTTCACAGTAAACGAATTACTTAAAGCAATTGAAACCGAAAGATATAGGTGATAACATGTCTAACAACGAAGAA
>CALEDH010000024.1 GCA_937949785.1 uncultured Sulfolobales archaeon
ATGTACAATATAGGCTGGGGTAGGACTGGGGGAAACCCAGAGCTCGCTAAGCAATACGCTGATGCGTTAGCAATTGCAAGAGCTTCAGGTGTGGCACCATATAAACGTGCGTACGAGACAGCTAAGGCGATATTAGTTAAGAACGAAGTACCTACAGCTCTATGGGGTTTGTATAGAGCTTTCACGCTTGAATTAGTACATAAAGTACTAATGAAGAAAGAGGTACCTCCGGAACAGGTAATAAGTAAGTGGTCTGAGAAAGGCTTAGATGCTGCAGTACTATCGGAGATAAGCTCTAACGTAGTCGAAGTAGTTCAACCCACAGTTCAGACACCCCCATCTAAGGGAGCATAAAGTAGTTAGCGCCTTACAAGTGACTTGATTTAAAACCTACTTAGTATTAGTTTTTTCTATCTCCTTCTCCCTAATCTTCTTAGCTATCTCCCTTATGTGGTTTAGCTCTTCCTCGCTCACCCCCTCCTCATCATCTACCCTTTCCTCTTTAACCCCGGTACGTGTTTGATATAAGTACCTCATAATGCTTTCAAGGTCGAATGGGTTGAACGTACTACGTCCTTCTGACATACCTAATCTTTTCAGCAATATCCTTGCTTCGTTGCTTAGCTTTAAATACCTTCTAAGTATCTTAATAGCTGTCTCAACATCCTCTAACGTTATGCTCATGTTATCACTTCCTCCACAGATATACGACTATGTATTTATCCTCCATGTACACCTTCCTAGCCGGGTAGGTTATATGTTTATCAATTAGCTTGGTCACGCTCTCAAGGTCTATGAATAGGTATACCTCGTTAGGATTATCGCTGTAAACCCTTACGTTAAGACCCATAGCCTTAAGACGTCTTAGGCTTTTCTGAACTACGTCATGTTGTTCTAAACTACGGTACATGATTAACCCCCATGTATATAAACCTCCTGAAAAATATAAAATTAATTGGTGAGATATGAATGTCAGCCCCTCCAAGCTTAGCAGATGTGTTGGGTAAAATACTTGAAGGCATTCAGGCTATACTATATCAGGTAGCGTCATCTATTGCTGATAACGCTAACGTAATAGCTACCGTGTTCGTTGTAGGCGCTCTATCGTTCTTAGTGGCTAGGTTCGGCAGTAGGTTAATGCGTAGCGTAGGTACTTGGTTCAGAGGATTTGTGGCGTAGCAACTGCATAAACGTTTAACCCTTAAAACAAAACGTTTTTTTATTTCCCAGGTAACATATATATTTATTGGTGTGTGTATATGGAGAACGGTACTTTAACCAGCATTGTAGCTATCATATGTTTAACCGTTCTTGAAGTAGTTAACCTACTTACGTTTGGCATAGATTCAGGTGTCCTAGGCGTTATAACTTCAGCTATAGCTGGTATAGCTGGTTATAACGTAGGTATTTATAGGGAGCGTAGGAAAAGGTAATATCTATGATTAAGTTAAGCGATATAGCCCACGCATTATACGGTGTTCTAACTACTTACGCATCGTTTATAAGTCCTGCGTTATCATTAGTATTTGCTGCCACGTTCTTATTTTATCAGTGGGTTGATTCTGAAGACATAAATGAAAAGTTAATGGACGTAGTTGAGTACTGCGTGGGTATGACTGCCGCTTTTCTGTCTATTATGTTTTTACGTTTTGCCTAATTTCCACAAAAGCTTATTAACCCCAAACCACCGTATAAGATGGTGGTGTGTCTGGAGCCCCAAGGTGACGTGATTTATAGACGTATAGGTGACTACGACATGTTTAAGCATGTTGTAAACGAAACTAAGTTCATGACTACGTTACTATTTAAGGACGGCATAGTGGTAATCGCTGAGGGCTTTGTTGGGAACGAGTACGCGGGATACACCATATATAAATCTAAAGATGTTGATACCGCGGACATCATATTACATATAAACATAGTTAACAATAATCATAGATGTGCCGTGAACGTTAGAAATCCAAACCTTAGAAGCGTAAGAACGGTTCTCGAAATACATTCATGCGATAAGGTGTTAAACGTTTTGAACAAATATTTAAGTAGTTAACTTAAAAAAACCTTTTTTTCTTTTGATACATAACTTCCATCCTTTTTAACTATAAACAACGTGTTAAGGTAGGTGTAGAGCTTTCTATAATACCTGATTATGTCGAATTCAAGCCTATCGGGGTCGTCGTATAGGTATGCCCTCATGCTTATTTGGTTCCAAAACGGTATTTTTCTGTCAAGCCATATGTATACGTGTAAGCCGTTCTCGGTTTCATGTACAACGCATTTATATCTAGTACATATTTGTCTTAGCCTTAGGTGTAGTACTAACCTCTCAAAGCTTGTAATCTTATCGTTGTCTACGTCAACAGTTACTAAGTTGCTTATGTAGTCATTCACGGACCGTACCACCTTCAGGGCTTATAGTACCTCTTAACACTACCTCACCCTCAACGATCGGTACATCCCTTAACTCAATTCTCGCTATCTTATTGTAGTTGATGTCGAATACAACTGCTAACATCGTGTATAACGGGCTTCTGCCAACGCCGTTACACCATCTAATACCTCCGTACCTACCATGTAACTCGGGTAAGTACTCCATGTCGTAGAAGTACCTATACCCTACCTTAACGCTACGCCTAATCTTAGTATTCGGGGCTTCAGCAAACCAGTACTCGATTTCATATAATACTTTACGTAGTAACTCCCTTAACGATTCCTCAAATCTGAGACTCTTAGATAACGTAAGTAATGAGTAGTGTAGTGGGATTGAATGGTAAACTCTTACCTCAAGCCTACGACGTCTTTTCTTAGCTACTTCATGGTAGCTTACGTAAAACGTTACCTCGTAGACCTTACCGTACGGTTCGAAGTACCTAACACCTACTAGTGGGGGTCTTCTGAGAACTCTCTCTAAACGTGGTACTAATATCTGACATTCTTCTGCATATTCCTCTAATTCCCTATATAAAGTCCGTGTTATCTCTACTGAAGCCCTACGCCTTGAACCTATGAAGTAATACCTTTCGGCTAACATTGAAGCCATACGAACCCTTTCCTCAGTGTGTCTACGCCATCTTCTGGTGGGGCGGAAACACTCAACGTATGAGGTTAAGGTAGGTTCAACCACTTCGTTGTCCGTAGCGGTGAACATGTTACTCGCCTAAGTGTTTCTCAATAGCGTTAATTTTATTTTTCTTAATTCCAATCAACCTGCTACCGTCATTAACTATGATGCTGCTGCCTGAAACGCTTACTGCCTTACCTCTTACGACGTGCCTACCCGTCCAAACTATCACCGTATCGCCCGGGCATATCGATAGTTCAAGTATTGTGGCGCATTTTTGATGTTCTGCGTGATGTGCTTCGAAGGCTGTCCTACTCATGAACTTCCTACCACATATGTTACATTCAAATGAGGGTTCTGAGTCCATGGTTCACACCTGGTAGATGGTACTGACTACTTACCTACGGATGTGGGGGTTGAGGGTGGGGAATAAAAAAGGGTTTTAGTTTTAGGTTTAGAGTATGTCTACGTACGTTCTGTTGTTCCTACTTATCTTCTGAACTACCTTAGCTTTAACCTTATTGTTCGTGTTCTTGATGTACTCTTTAAGCGGTAGTAGTTTTTTGAGGACTACCTTAGAGTTTGTGAACACCCTCTTTTTCTGACCGTCTTCCTCAATAACTATGATTGAGTTCACAGGGTCTACGTCAACTATGGTTATCTCTTTGCCGGCTAATTCGTTTAGGAAATAGGTTACTTGTAACTCTTCCTTCCTTTGTTTCCTGGTAACGCCTCTGATTACCTCGCTTAGGTTTATTTCGTCACTCACTTTCAACCAACTCCTTCAGTGCTTCTGGGTTCTCCATCAGTTTCTTAATCGCATGTCTTATTATTTGGTTTATCGTCATACCTGTCTCGGCTTTTAAGGTGTAGATTTGCTTTAACGTGTTTCTATCTACTATGACGCTTAGCTTTGTGTATGCTTTTACCTCGGACGTAGTACCACCTTACCTTATCTACGATTCAGAGTTTAAAAATCTTTATGAAAATGAGTTATACCGAAAATTTATAAACTCTGAAACTACGTAAAAAATGAGGTGCGTTAAATGGGTTGGGAGGAATTAAAGCAAAAAGTAAAAAGCATGTTGAACGACACAGTCATTAAGCAGAGGGAGGGAGAAATCGAGAGGTTCTGCAGTTTCTGGGACTTAGATAGGAATCGTGTTGAAACTAGGCTTTATGATAGATCACCTCATGTTAGGGTTAACGCGGTTATATCGGTTCCTATAGGTGATTTATTTAAGTTAAACGTTAAGGTTACTAACTATGATGTGGGTATGCCTGTTGAGAGGTTGTTTGGGGAGCTTAGTCATAAGGTTGCTTACGCATTAGCTAACGCGTTAGGAGGTAGTGTTAACATAGTTGTTAATAAAGAGAGGAATACGTTACTACAGCTAATCGTTAAGGTGGGTAGTGATAACTTAGTAGTTGATGAAGCCAGCTTAACAGGTAGTAGTCATTAGTAAGTTGCTTACTACATTACGTATCTACGTTTTTCCTAAAAAGCGAATTTTCATAAAAGCTTATTAACCCCAAAACGAAAAAAATCATGAAGGTGACCTAAATGTCCTATAGGGTGTTTGACTTAGAAAAAGGTGAAGTAAGGGAATTACAACAATACGGAGTAGTTAACAATATCATAGAAGTTAGAATTACACCAGAGGTACTAGCCATGATTTACAGTATAACAAAAGGTGGGGTTCACTATAACCCAAGACGTGGAGAACTAAGTTACAAGTCAGAAGTAGATCAAAAAATCTTAAGTGGGATAGAATGGTTACTGAGAGCTGCAGCTCATAAAAAGGTGGTTCAAGAATATGTAAATACTCAAAAAGAACCGTCTAAGGTTGTAGTTGATGTAAATGACGTTACCGCAGAGG
>CALEDH010000025.1 GCA_937949785.1 uncultured Sulfolobales archaeon
CACGTTAAATGCTCATATGTCACAGCATCTAATATTACTTGGAATAGTGACGAATTTAGAAACCGTCTAGGCTTTACGGGTAATGAGACAGTAGAGACAGTTAACTTATATTCTGTCATCACAGCAACCCACCCCGCGCCAGGTGTGTTAAAGCCTACGCGCCCTTATCAAGCTTCTCACTTATCAGTAGAGAATGTGAGCCAAGCAAGGCGCAAGATTCGTGGGGGGTATACAGCTAACTATGTGGGTACTTATATCACTACTAGCCTACTTTTTGATTTAGATGCTAGGCTTGATAGTGTTGACTTGTATAGACACTTTACAGATAAATTTATTAACTTCATTAGTGAGGGTGAGCGCATTAACTTTTATCAAGTGTGGGGTGATTCTAGACGCTCGCTTATTAGTGAAGATGTTAACGATGATCAAGCCGCCCATGATTTAGTTTTTACTTCCTCACGTAATGGATATGAGGGGCGCATAAGAGCTAGTCTTATTACTAAAGAGTATGAGCTAGTTTACCCAAGTAATCTGCGCAGGCGGGTGCCTGTGAGAATGAGGTTAGAGCACTTATGAGTAATAGCTATAATCCTAGTACTATTTTAGCGGACCCATCTAGTGTGGTCGCGGGTAGAGATGTAGAATATGAAACTATCCAACGTATAGCTAATGCTAATAACTATAGCTTTGCAGTGGGTGCCTGCCATAATGTGCTAAGTCAATCATACTCTGATATTACATTTATACAAGATAGCGGGTCATTAACAGAAATGAGCCAATGGCGCATACCTTTAACATCCTTACAGCACAGCGCACTAGAAATAGTAGTTAACTATAAAATACATGGCGTGGCAGTGGGCTTAACATCTAATATAAGATTTACACTAGATGTGGATGGAGGCAGCGCCACTGTAACTATTAACTTGCCCAACTCTAGCAACGGCATAGCTAACGATGAGTTAACTATATCTATGCCTAGCCCTAGTGCTACCCAAGTCTATTACGGTACTCTCACAGCAGAGGTGCAAGCGGACGCGGCTAATAATTCAGAGGTAGAGATTAGAAGCATCATGGCTAGATGGAAGCCCCTAAGCTCACCACTATCTACGGGCTTTTTATATCAGTATGATGATGTAACACCTTACACACCTAAGGGCACTACTCGCACTGGCCACAACCAGGCACTAACATCTAGATTCGGTCATCAAGTAATAGATAATATTGAGCTACTTAGAACAAGATTAAAAACCTATTTAACGTGGTCATCAGTTTATAATGTATCCTCATCTATATTTACTAACCCATTAGACGGGGCCGCCCCTGAAGCTTATTTAAGCGTAGGGCATATAGATAATTTACTTAGTCAAGTGCTTATCTCTGAGGGATGGGATAATATGACTAATAGAAAACTAGAGCTACACATTAGATACATTACAGCGGCCACAGATAAAAGCATAGACTTTTTAAATAATAGTATTGATCTAGTTACAGGTGCGGGCGGTGCTGTGCGGTGGGATGAGTACACACTAGAATTAGACTATGGTGCACTATCTGAAATAGGAGATACTAATTTAAATTACTATACAGCTAAGCTAAATAACACAAATAATAATATTAGCAACCTTGGCAATTTTGGCAATGTTCCTAGTGTGCTTTATCCTACGATAAATAGCAGTAATCATGGCTTTATTATTAGCGCAAGCTTAATGGGGGTGTAATGTTAATACAGACATCTTACAACTTACTACCTAACAAAAGAGCATGTAATAATGGCGCAGTGTTAATGGGCTCATCAGTATCTAGCATGTGTGCTGCCTTATCTCAGCTAACTCATGTGAAGTTTCTAGGCATGGCTAATTACCCTATTATGCGTAGCACATTTAATGCTTATAAATCTTCACCATATCAAATAGGTGTGGCATACCCATCTAGCTTAATTACAATGACTAAGGGCTATACTGAAAGCCATAAATTATTTTATGCTAGTACACCTATTAGTACTTATCTATGTGCTATTGTAGTTTATGAAGCGGGCACTAATGATAGTGACCCCACGGCTAGCGAGTTTTCACCGCGTATAGATATAGAAGTCAAAGCCCTAAATGATAGTGGCAGTGGATATACAGAGGTAGCCACCGCAGATTATGGTATTAGAATGGATAGCAGTAATAGCCTGCTTTTAGAGAGTGCGTTATATGATGCGGGTAGACATAGCCACACATACTATGCAGACACAGGTATAACAGTGCCCCGCGTGCCACCTACAAACACAAGCCCAGTGGCACCGCGCCCCCTATATCTGCCCGCCACTGCGGGAGGGTATAATGTGCGGGGTGAGGTGGTCGCTATAAATATAGATGCTGAGGACTGCAAAATTAAAAACATTACTTTACTAGATATATATATTCCAGAGGTAGCACCATGATAACCAATGATTTAGGGCGGCGCGTTTTTTGTCTACAAGTGGCAGGGTTGCCCTATCGTTATCATAGCATTAACCCACCATCTAGCACTAACCTAGATGCCAATATAGCCACGGGTATACCCTATACAGATGCACAGGGTATTATAAGCGTAGGCGCCTTTAATAGTTCAATAGATCCTAGCGGGGGGTTAGCTAGTTACTCACCACTATCTATAGAGTTATCTATTTTAAAAGATGGCTCAGCTAGTGACCCTGGCATTATCTTTGGTCGCGTAGGTAAAAGATCTAGTGGGGTAACACAATGTAACTTACAAGAGGTTCTTGACTTTGGTGCGCTACCTCAAACTATAGATATAGATAAAGACTTGTCATCATTATCCACGCCCCGCTTAGTCCACATAGGGAGTGAGACATTTAGAGCTAGTGCATTTACATCTAGCACAGTTACATTAGATGAGCGGGCTATAGGTGGCAGTGAGTACCAATATCATGCAATAAGCTTGCAAGGGTCTAGCGTGCCTATCTTATCCACAGAGATAACTATATTCAGGGGGCGCAGGTGTAAGCTGTTTATAGCGTATCAAGATAGCGCGGGTAATGTGTCGGATTATGAATGTATTATCAATGGCTTTATAGAGTCATCACCCAGTGTAGAAGATGGGGACGCGGTGGCCTTAAGTATCTTGCCACTCGTAAGTCTTGTAGATAGTGAGCTAGCAGACTCTAAAAAAGGTGTCTCATACTTACTACAAAATTATCATTACTTTCATACAAGGTCTAATATATTTGAATATGGCAGCGCCTGGGGTAATCATTACTATATAGAGCTTAGTAATGCTGTGGCTACTAGTGGTACACAGACTACCATGGACGCAGAGGGCTTTTATTTAGATGAGATATTTGATATTGATAGACCCAATGGGGAGGGCTTTATAAATGCCCACCCCCGTTACCCTCTAATTATTATAGGGCGGGTAGATTATGTGGCTTTTCCTATTTCATATAGTGCGGGCAGCCCACCCACTATTACAATAGATCACACAGTAGATGGCTCAGTTAGTCAGACAGATTTACTAAATTACTTTGTAGGGGTTGATATTGTCTATGCACACATACCTAAAAGGGGTGAGATCAAGCGGGTAATTGTGGGCACTAATGAGCTTAAGCTATGGCCAGAGTGCATAAATGATGCTTTGTTTTCTCAAGTCTCTACCACATCTAATAGGGGTGTGGATGGCGTAAATCATGCGCTATCTTTTGGTGGCAGTTATTCAAGTGCTACACTCAGGGCTACACCTTTAGCTAATCAGTTAGCATTAAGCCCGCAATATGTACCGCATGAAGGCAAGGTACACTTATGGTATAGCTCACACTGGTATAGGTCTAGCCCTAATTATAACTATGCGTATTGGGTAGATGATAATAATGAAGATACCCGCCCACTTAGTAATGAGAACAGGCTTTTTTATCCATTAGATTATTGGATGGATGACAGCAAGCCTAATTTTGCGGGCACGTCTCGCAAAGTGCGCACTATAGAGTTACCCAATAGACGCTATGCTAGTGAAGAAATCCCCGTTAACTTAGCGCGTGCTTATCACCAGGCTAATGAAAATAGTATATTATTAGAGAATTCGTTAGGCTTGCCCACATCATCTATAGCGGGTGTATACTTTAGTGTACAAGTACAGACTTATGATTATTATACTAAGCGTACTAAGACGCTTTATTATCAAGCTACACATGAGGAGGCTGTTAGTTTTGGTGGTAGCACAGTGGGCTATCTCGTTAGATTAAGAGGTAGTAGTTATAATAGGAGCAATGGGCATTTTGGAGACTGGCAAGGGGAGGATAGAACTCAAGTTACTAGAGGCGTGCTAGCGCTTGAAATAACACCTGGTGAGATAATGCTTATGATCCTACAAAGTGGGGGCGGGGGTAATAATGGTGATTATGATACCCTAGGCGTGGGCTTATCTATTCATGAAGATAACATAGATATTAACTCTTTTTTAGCTAATGGTACTAGCACAGTTAGTGCGCTTAATACTAATTTCTCTATAGATGATTTTAACCCGCGTGATTTTATGGACACTTTGCTAAAATCCTTAGGCTGTATTATCACAATGAAGCGCACAGCGGGCAGCGTGCCTAAAGTCACACTCACCCCCCTTGCTTCTGAAAATGAGCAATTTGTTAGCGCCACTATTGATGCGGGTAATTGGCTTAGTGCCCCGCCTCCCACATGGTCTATCTATGAGGATATTGTTACACAGATAGATATTAAATATGGGTGGGATAATGAAACAAATGAATTTAGAGATAATGTTATTTACAATAATCAAGAGGCCATCAATAGATATGGAGGCGAAAAAAGCAAGATAAGTCTAGAATTATATGGGGTAGATGTAGAGGAAATAGGCGCGGGGGCGGGTGATGCTTATAACTACTTTCTCCCCATAGCTGCCCGTGTGTTTAATGTACTCTCTAATCCTATGAGATTATGGGCAGGTGATATAGGTACAGGTCAAAGCATTTACTTAGATGTGGGCTCATATGTTAAGTGTAGCTCACCACATCTTAAAGGCATGGGTGATGAGTATGGCGTGACTGAAGAGATAGGCATGATAAAGAGCATCAATCAAGAGCTCATGTCTGAAGGGTGCAGTTTAGAGATTATTAAGACGGGCATCACTTCTGTTAATTGGAATAGCACACTAAAAGTAACTTTTGTTACATCTACCACAGTCTTAACAGTATCCACTAATGAATTTAGTGATAATGATACAAGCTTCTTTAGCGCAGGTGATGTGGTAGACTTCCTACCATATGGCAATGAAGATGGCGCAATCACAGGCTTAACTATTCAAAGTATAGTGGGGTCACTCGTAACATTTACAGCGGCCCATGGTGTAAGTACACTGGGCACATTAGAGCCCACTGTTTATACATCTGCTAGTGAGGCACATAAAAAAGATGCTTATCTAGCTAGCAGTGGTATACTAGGCACATCAGATGAGGCACAGGAGTATAATTAAAATGAAGCATCTTACTAAAGCACAGCTTATAGAGCGCTTAAATAATGTGAGTGATGACTTGAGAAGATCTAAAAGAGCTATCAATCAATTAAGAATTGATCTAGAGCCCCATGATTTTATCATTAA
>CALEDH010000026.1 GCA_937949785.1 uncultured Sulfolobales archaeon
TTCTTCAGCAGTACCACCGCCTAAGACCGTTACCTCAACAACCGTGTTAACTGTTACCTCAACCGCCGCAGCCGCTACCGTAACCACCACTACTACTGTAACACCGCCACCTGTAACCGTAACTATTACAGCTACTCCAACCCCAACACCTACCCCGGTCGCATGGCCGGTGAGGCCTGTTACAATTGTAGTTGGTTTTGGTGCTGGTGGTGGTAGTGATTTAGCTGCTAGGGCGTATGCACCGGTACTTCAGAATTTAACCGGTGTTCCTTGGACTGTGGTTAACATGCCTGGTGGTGGCGGAGCTATTGCTGAGGCTTACGTAGCTGAACAACCTGCTGACGGATATACAGTACTCCTATACGGTACTTATGCGTTAGGTAATATAATACTTGGTAAGAACGTCCATAAGATGGAGGAATATATACCTATCTGTAGGTTCCAGTGGGATGTAGGTGGTTTATGGGTAAGAGCTGATGATACTAGGTTTAAGACCATCAAAGAATTTATAGAGTATGCTAAGCAACGTGAGGTAACCGTAGGTGGTACAGGCTTAGCTCAAATACCTGACCATGTTAACACAGCATTACTTGCTAAGTACACCGGTGCTAAGTTAAGGTATATTCCCTACGAATCAGCTGCTGAGATGCGTACTGACTTACTCGGAGGTAAGATAGACGCTATGATGGAGGAGCCAGGCATCATAGTACCATTAATTAAGGAGGGTAGGGTTAAAGCGCTAGTATTCTTCGTAGATAAGAGATTAGAAGACTTCCCAGACGTACCAACCTCAGTTGAGTTAGGCATAAAAATAACGTATGGGTTGTGGAGGGGGTTAGCTGTTAGAGCAGGCGTACCAACAGAGATAGTGAGGAAGTTAGAAGAACTCTGCGCACAAGCATATAATTCCTCCTACTATAAAGAACAGGAGAGGAAGCAATACCTTTACTACAGGCCAGGCCTACTAGTAGGAGATGACTTTAGAAAATTCGTTATGGAAGAGTACACAGTATATGAGCAAGTATTTAGAGAATTAGGCCTCATACGCTGACATAGGTGTCCTAGATGATTGGGGAAATAATCATTTTTTTATCCTTAATATTAGTTTCTTCGTACTTCCTCTACCTAGCTTTTCAACTACCTAAAGTGCCTTGGCTATTCATAGGTTCTGAGGTATGGCCTTCAATACTGCTTTCAGGCATTATTATCGCATGTATCATGGCATTGGTTTATAGGATCGTTAAGAAGAATTACTACGTACCTCCGAGGATAGAGAGGGATGGGATGTTCAGAGTTTTAGGGACTGCCATATTTATCTCCGTATACGCTCTTACTTTTGAGTATTTAGGGTACTTCATATCTACTTTAATTCTTTTCTCTATATACCTTAAGGTCTTGAAGGTAAAGATGGTAACCTCAGTATTCCTTGCATTATTCTTTGCCCTACTTGCTACGATCATGTTCCCAGTAGGACTGCTAATCCCTCTACCTAGGGGTCACGGACCATTCAACGAGTTCACTTCATACCTATTAAGTTTATTTGGTAGGTGATTAAACTTGATGGATTACCACTTAGCTAATATCGCTCAGGCATTCATAACGGTTCTTGCAAATCCTCTAAACATGGGTATGTTAATATTTGCTTCTTTTGTAGGATTAATTGCCGGGGCTACTCCAGGCATCACATCAGTAGCTATAACAGCTATCTTACTCCCATTCACACTATGGCTACCTCCTGAAACAGCTATAATTGCATTAATAGCTGCTTATACATCAGCGGTTTACGGAGGCTCCGTCTCAGCAGTACTCTTTAGAATACCAGGTAGTACTGAGAACATAATGACAGCTTTAGACGGCTACGAGTTAACTAAGAAGGGTAGGAGTGGAGAAGCTCTAATGCTGTCTAGGTTTTACTCATTTATTGGAGGATTTATGGGAGGTATTATAGTTGTCTTCTTCACCCCTGTACTAGCAGATGTGGCAATAATGTTTGGACCGTCAGAGATGTTCGCATTAATATTCATGGCTATTTCATTCCTAGCAACCTTTGAAGGTGGGGTTAAAGCTGTGGTATCAGCCCTCCTAGGCTTCTTCCTAGCCACAATAGGTTCAGACCCAACTACGGGGATGTATAGATTTACCTTCGGCCTAACAGCTTTAGGAGGCGGCTTTGACTTAGTAGCAGTTCTTCTAGGCATTTTCGCACTTCCTGAAATATTAAGATTACTTGAAGGTAGGTTAAAAGTCGAGGTTGTACGTGAGAAATATAAGCTCAGAGAGCTTATGTTCCCCGGCAAATCGTTCTTCATTAGGTCTGCACCACTAGTTTTCTTGATAGCCCTACCTATAGGGTGGTTGATAGGGTTCCTACCAGGTATTGGGGCAAGCACAGCAGCTGTCGTGGCATACATAATGGCTAGGAGGTTTTCTAAAGAACCTCAGAAATGGGGGACCGGGGTTCCGGAGGGTATAGCAGTACCTGAAACAGCTAATAACGCTGCAGCGATGGGTACTCTGGTACCAACATTAGCTCTAGGTATTCCAGGAGGTGCTGCAACAGCAATAATTTTAGGTGCTCTAATGATCCACGGCGTCATCCCAGGCGCTTGGATCTTCAGATATAGGGCTCAATTAGGGTATGCAGTACTTGTCGGGGCTTTACTATCTAACCTGATGTTCTACCTACTAGCACCTGCAGTTGTCTACATGTTCTTACGGATTGGTGAGTTCTTAAGGAGGAACATACCATACCTAGCAGTAGCTGTTATATTCTTCAGCGTATTTGGTGCTTACGTCATCAGGAACTCAGTAATAGATATAATGGCGGTCTTATTCATAGGTTTAATATCCTACGTATTAGGCAGGTATAAATTCCCAGCGGCTCCAATGGCTATAGGATTCGTGTTAGGGCCTCTAGCCGAGAAGTACTTTAGAAGAGCTCTAGATATAGCGTTTGGTGACCCGGCAGTCTTCATAACGAGTCCTATAAGCCAATTCATATACGTAGCTACCGCTATAGCCATAGTATTACCAACACTATATTCTAGGAAGAAGGCTAAGGCTAGTAAGGCGGTGGAGTGATTCCCACTATTTTTAATATCATGTAGGTTATTAATTAATGGTAGTAAGTATTGAAGGTAGTACTCAAACTTACTGGTAAGTTATTTGATGAGGAGAACGTTGAGACCTTGCTAAGACACACCCAATTAATTAAAGATAGAGTCGTTAGAGGAGATAAATTCGTAGTAGTCTGCGGCGGTGGACGTATAGCGAGACATTACATAGGGATTTTAAGGAAGTTAGGGATTAGTGAGGGTTGGTCAGACATTACGGGCATCGAAATTTCTAGGATTAACGCATCAATAATTAACGCCTTACTAGGCGATATAGCATATAAGTACATACCCAGAGACATTGAGGAATTCCTAGTTGCCTGGTCCTCAGGAAAGGTGGTCACTTTAGGCGGACTACAGCCAGGGCAGTCAACAAATGCTGTAGCGATGATAGTTTCAGAACTTATAAACGCAGACCTAATGATTAACGCTACAGACGTTGATGGAGTCTTCGATAAGGACCCAAAGGAATACCCTGATGCTAAGTTAATTCCAAGGATATCTGTGAAGGAACTTATGAAAATCGTTAAGACTAATACACTAGCAGGTTCATACGAACTCTTCGACCAACTAGCACTCACCATAGCTGAGAGGAGTAAAATTAAAATATACTTTATAAATGCCTTCAAACCGGATAACATAACGAGGGTATTAGAAGGCCTTAACATCATAGGGACCGAAATAATCTACACATAGCTCAGACCTAATTATTAACGTTAATAAGCTAAGAGAAAATACTTATATGGTGCGGGGGTGCCCGAGCTAGGTCAAAGGGGACGGGCTCAAGACCTCCAGCTAATAGTAAGAGACCCGTTGGTGTAGGCCTGCGTGGGTTCGAATCCCACCCCCCGCACTAATCTACCAGTGAATTAATGCTGAAGTTCTACCCCCGTACCAACACCTAATTTAAAAACTAAATACCTACACCTCTATGTTATTGGTTTATAAAGCTAAAGAGCGCTCTCTCCGAGTCTAACATAATAGATATCCAGGGTCTCAGACCAGCTGGGACATCTAGAAAAGAGTCTTAGAAGGTTAGGTGTAAAAAGCTTAAAATGTTTAGAGATGGGGACGGATTTAATGCTAGGCTCTCACACCATTTTGGGAGAGCTCCATACTTCATTTATCGTAGACCTAGATGAAGATAATAATATTTCAAACGTGCAGATCGTTCCAAGTATAGCGAACATTTCGGAGGTTCTGGAAGGAATGACGTAATGTTCTGAATGTTATGTGCCCTTTGCTGACTCCAGCTGAGAGCTGTTTCCTCCGGACCTCAAAATTAATTAATGTGTGTTGTAAGTAGGTTTGGGTGGTTTCATGGCTTTGGTTAGGAGTCTGACGTTTCATGTTAAGTCGTTGGGTGATGATTATGCGTATATGAGGGATGTGATACACGATAAGGTTGGTGTTATTAAGAGTTTATCACGTGAGTTAGGGCTTGATGTTTGGAGTTTTCGTATTGCCTTACCTCCTATGCTGAGAGGTGATGTACAGTTAAGGCTGTCTGAGCTGCTGTGTAGGGATGATTTGTTGTTAGCGTCTTACCACGTTGATGCCGATGCGGTGAGTTTTGATGATGTGGTTTCCGCACTCACTTCATGTAGTCAGTGCTATGTGACTATACGTTTGAGGAATGCCTTGCATATCCCTAAAGTTGTTGAGCTATATTCTAGGTTAATTAAATCTATAACTCTAGATGACTTCACTAGGATAGGTATTTCCATCCCGGACTACGTGGAAACCCCTTACTTCCCACTATCTACTGCATATGAGGACGGGTTATCAGTGGCTTTACGCTACGTAGACTTAATTAAGGATTACTTAAGCGGTAGGAAGGATAGGTTAGTAGACTTCGTAAGTAGTGTTGGTAGGTCGGCTAGAATACTAGCTGAGAAAGCTGGTTTGAAGTTCTTAGGCATTGACTACTCTATATCGCCTTGGGAGTCGGAAAGCGCTGTCAATCTAGTTGAGGAGCTAGGTGATGTGAGGTTTGCATACCCAGGCAGTGGTTGGGCTGTGAAGGAACTAAATAACTTAATTAGCGTTATAGCTGCTGAGGTGGGGATTAAGGCAGTAGGTTTTAATGAGGTCATGCTCCCAGTAGCTGAGGACGACCTACTTAAGGAGAGAGTTGCAGATAACTCTGTAACGCTTAGAGACCTAACATACTTAAGTAGTTACTGCTTAGTAGGTGTTGATATGGTAGTAATTAAGGAGGACCTAGACATTATTAAAGGGGTTGTCAAGGACGTGTTCACAGCGTCCCTCATTAAGGGTAGGACAGTAGGTATTAGGTTAATACCATCAGGGAGTAGTGAGGGGAGCTACGTAACCCTTAAGAGGTTCGGTAGGGTACCAGTAATTAATTACTAAGTTTTTAGATGCCGTATACCCCGAGGAGGGTTAGTATTATACCTGCAAATATTGGGGATGTTATCTGACCAGCTAAATTAGTTGTTAGCGAGTACATAAGAATTATATTACCTGGTGCTGCCCTACTAACCTCCCTCTGAACAACCCTGGCGGAGACTGGGAAGGCTGAATTTGCTGAAGCCCCTATAGCTGGGTTAACCCTCCCCACACTAAACGCTGAGACAATCTTACCAGTAAGTATTCCAACAATTAAATCACCTACGAAGGCGATAATACCGAGGACGAACACGGTTACCACTTTAATTGGTAGGTCAGGGCTTGCAGTGATTACGTTAGAGGAGAGGGCCGAACCTACAGATAGACCCAATAATAATGTTACCACATCAGCTAATGACGTTGAGGCAGTCTTAGCATACCTATCCACTAACTCCGTCACCCCACTCTCCCTTAAGAAGTTACCTAAAGCAAGCATGCCTATGAGGGGTAAGGCGCTGGGCATGAACAACAGCGATAGGAGTATTAGCACAACCGGAAACGCTATGACTACGACCTCACTCACATCATCACCTGAAGTTATAGGCATCTTAATGTTCATTTCCCTCTTAGAGATTAGTGCCCGCATTAAAGGTACCTGAAGTAGGGGGACCATAGATATGTATGTGTAGGCTGCAAGCCCTATAGCTCCCAATAAATGTGGAGCGTATTTAGTGGATACGAAGATGGCGGTAGGTCCGTCAGCACAGCCTATAATACCTACAGCAACAGCCTCCCTAAAGTCGAAGCCTATAAGCAATGCTAGTATGAGTGCAAAGATAACTCCTGACTGACCTGAAATACCGAAGAGTAGTAGCCAAGGCCTCCTAAGTAAGGGCCTGAGATCCATCATAGTACCTATGGTTAGGAATGCTAGGCAGGGTAGTACCTCCGTTATTAGGAGTTTCTCACGAATTAGGTATAGGAGGCCGAAGGGCGGGTCATTCAGACCGCTGAGAGGTATGTTCGCAAGAAGTATCCCAAAACCTATTGGGACAAGCATTAAAGGTTCTAAACCCTTCCTACTCCCCAAGTATATGAACGCTAACCCCACAACTATTAATATCAGTGAGGTAGGGTCTGGAATATTGACCAACGTGTTTAGATATGACATTACCACGCCACGGATAGCTAGTTAAAAAGAATTTTAAAAACCTTATGTTTAAGTAATTATAAACAACTGACTAACCAATCATGCAGCTATTGATTGGGTGTTTTCTTGCAGATGTTTCTAAGAGTTTTGCAGACCATAGCTATTTAAGGTGAGCTCAACTAGTGGTGGAGCAACGTTCCAAACCGCTCAGAGAATGACTCCGCCTTAGATAGGGGCCTACGCTATCGGGCTTGACGGCTGCCTACGACCCCTCTGAAATCTCAATATCTTGCCGGAGTAGAATTCAGTTTGTGTGGGATATCAATTTTATAAAAGAGTGCTTAACAATATCTTCGGGGATTTGTTTGAGGTTATCCGGTCGTGTAGCAATAGTAACTGGTGGTGCTAGAGGTATTGGGAGGTCTATTGCTGAGGCCCTCCTTAAGGAGGGTGCTAAAGTAGTTATAAGTGATACGTTGGAGGACGAATTACGTAGGACGTCAGAGGATTTAAGTAGGTATGGAGAGGTGATGGCGTTGAAGGCAGATGTGACTAAGAGGGATGATATGGCTAAAGTGGTTGAGGAGGTTGTGAAGAGGTTTGGGAGGGTAGACATACTGGTAAATAATGCTGGGATAGCGTTGCAGAAGGCAGCTATTGATATGGAGTTAAGCGACTGGCAAAGAGTTATAGATGTAAACCTAACCGGTGTGTTTATATGTAGTCAGGCAGTGGCTGGGCAAATGATTAAAAGCGGTAATGGGGGTGTAATAATAAATATCTCATCTATATTAGGGGTATCAGGCCTTGAGTTGAGAAGCGCTTACTGTGCTAGTAAGGCAGGTGTGATAGGCCTTACAAAATCGCTAGCCGCTGAGTGGGGTAAGTACGGTATTAGAGTTGTTGCAGTGGCTCCAGGATATATAGCTACTGAGAGGGTCTTAGACCTAGTTCGTAAAGGTATAGTTGACGAAGCTGAATATAATCGTAGGACACCTCTAGGTAGGATGGGGAGGCCTGAAGAAGTAGCTAAGTTAGTAGCCTTCCTAGCTTCAGATGATGCTAGCTACATAAACGGTGATGTAGTATTAATTGATGGTGGGTATACGTACAACGCAGGGCCTCTATAAATAACACTTTTTCTGAAACCGTGTAAACAGTCCGTAATAATTACTACTTATCAATCCTACGTTCGTAACTCGGAATATATAATGCGTGGAATACGTTACGTATATTACTAATCATTATTATTAACCCCGCACCGTACTCGGCTATAATTAGGTAGGCATATGTACGAGAGCTTAGAACTGTATAAGGATATCTTCCCATTCAATAACGTACCACGTATAACGCTTAATAGGGTGGGCAGCACTCAGAACTTAGATTTTCTCAGTAAGATCTACATTACCGATACCACTTTAAGAGATGGCCAGCAGGGTTGGAGAAACCTAACATATGATGAGATAACTAAGATTTATGAGTTACTTACGGAGTTAAGCGGTGATGGTGTGATAACGACCTGCGAAGTATTCCTATACACTGAGAAGGATAGGTGTGTTGCTAGGGACCTCATAAACTCTGGGTTTGAATACCCTAAGGTGATTGGGTGGATAAGAGCTTCTAGAGAGGATTTAAGACTTGTTCTTGATGTAGGTTTAGATGAGACGATAATACTAACCTCAATATCTGACTATCATATACATTATAAGTTTGGGCTTAGTAGAGAAGTAGCTCTTAAGAAGTATATCTCAGTGGTGGATGAGGCCTTAAGTAAGGGGGTAGCCGTTAAGTGCGCTTTAGAGGATATTACAAGAGCGAGTTTAAGTAGGAACGTAATACCTTTTGTAAGGGAGCTCATGAAGTTAAGGGAGAGGTACTCAGTACCGGTTAAGATTAAGCTCTCAGATACTTTAGGTCTAGGACTTCCATACCCTGAAGTACCACCTCCTAGGGGTATTCCAGCATTGGTGAGGTCATTAATTAATGAGGGCTTCCCTGGGGAGGACATCGAGTTCCACGGGCATAACGACTTCGGTTTAGCGGTTGCTAATCATTTAGCAGCATGGATCTACGGTGCCGGGGGTTCGAACTGCACGTTATTAGGCATTGGTGAGAGGTCAGGTAACTGCCCACTAGAAGTTATGTTAATCCATTACTTAGGACTTAGAAACGATAGGAAGGTAGATCTAAGACCTCTGAAGAAGGTCATTAACCTATTTAAGGAGTTAGGCCTCCACATACCTGAGTTCCAACCAGTTGTGGGGCCTAACGCCTTTAAGACTAAGGCAGGGATCCACGTAGACGGACTGATTAAGAATCCTGAGGTATACCTCCCATACGATTCAGAGACATTGTTAGGCATACCATATACTGTGTCTATAACTCCATATTCAGGGAGGTCGGCAATAGCGTACTGGATTAATAAGTATTTTAGATTAGGCCCTGATGAGTCCTTCACTAAGGACGATGTGGAGGTCAACGCCATCTATGACGATGTACAGAGGATGTTTCTAGAAAGCGGTAAAGGCGAACTAAGCGATGATGACATGCTAGCATTAACTAGGAAGTACGTACCAGAACTGATTCGTAGGTTAAATTAAGCCTTCGGTAGACGTGTTGATATATGGGTAGGAGGTATAGTATCGGGGTTATACGCGGTGATGGTGTAGGTCCTGAACTGATGGATGTTACTTTAAGAATTTTAAATGAGGTAGGATTTTACGCTGACTTCATAGAGGTTAACGCTGGGTACGACTTCTATAGGAAGTCTGGTAAGGTATTAGAGGATGGAGGTATTGAAATCCTTAGAAGAGTGGATGCCGTCCTTAAAGGCCCTCTTACAACCCCGCTGGATATGCCGGGCTTTAGAAGCATTAACGTTATGCTTAGACGTGAGTTAGGTCTATACGCTAATGTAAGGCCTTTTAAAAGTTTTAACGGGGTATCACTTAAGAACTTAAACATCGTCTTAATTAGGGAGAACACTGAAGATCTGTATGTAGGTATTGAAGGAATTCACTCAGGGGTATCCGTAGCGCTTAAACTCATATCTGAGAACGCGTGTGAGAGGATAGTTAGGTTCGCCCTAAATTACGCATACATGTACGGGTTTAAGAAGGTAACAGCTGTGCATAAATCAAACGTGTTGAGGGTTACCGACGGCCTATTCAGAGAGGTGTTTCACAGATTAGTGAGGGGTTATGAGGACTTAGAGTTTAATGAGGTATTAGTTGATGCAGCTGCATATCAACTAATTAAAAATCCGGAGAAATTCGAGGTAATAGTCACTGAAAACCTGTATGGGGATATACTGGCCGACTTAATTGCAGGCCTGGTTGGTAGTTTAGGGCTATGTGGCTCAGCAGAGATAGGTGATTCACACGCGCTCTTCGAACCAGTACACGGTTCAGCACCTGATATCGCTGGTAAGGGAGTAGCCAACCCGATAGGTCAGATAACCTCAGCTAAATTAATGCTTGAATACTTAGGTAGGAAGTACTCAGATCTAAACCTAATGAAGATTGCCAACGCGTTAGGTAACGCTATAACTCAAGTAGTTGAAGAAGGACATGTGCTAACCCCAGAACTAGGCGGTAATTCATCAACAGTAGATGTTGCTAATGAGATATTAACGAAGACAGTGATAACGCTTCATGGTTAATATCGGTTCTAAGCGGGAGAAAAATGATTAATCCTTAAGAGCCTTAATGGTTTATGCTTAAGCCTTAGACCTAACTATCCTTCTCAGAAGGTCTTCAGCCCTCTTAACGTTGAAGACCCCGCATACACATTCCTTAGCAAGCTCTACAGCCGCACTTGCAGGTGAGAGCCTACCTTTTCTAATCTCACTAACTAACTTCATCACAAGTGCTGGGGACACCATACAGTGACCGCACATAGTAGTGATTTCGAGGACCTCTTCAGGCGGTAACCTCTCCTTCCGACCCCAAACCCCAAGAGATAGGTTCACGGTATGTGGTTTAAGTCCTAATTCCTTAAGCATTTTAAATACGTCTTCGTAAACCCCGGTTACCACTACTGACAGACCTAGCTCAGCAGCTTTAAGATCCTTAAGAACTTGTTTTACCTGTTCCTGATCTATGTAGACGCCGTGAACTATATTACCGTACTCCCTAAACCTCATCATAATTTCCTCCTCATCCCTCCAATACTTATTACCTACTACCATGTTACCTAGATTAACTGGCATATGTTTCGCCAGTACCTCCATAACCTTCTTAAACCTCTCCCCCTCATTCTCATACTTAACATCCCTAGAAGCCATTACCAAAACTACGTAGTCTTTCTTTAAGGACTCTATAGGGCCTACCCTATGATGTGTGTGAGTCATACCTCACACCTCACTCTACTAAAGGCCTCCCTAACCCCACGTTAGTCTTAGCCCAGGGACTTACCTCTAAACCTAACTCACGGAGTACTTCAATGACAGGTATTGTGAAGTCATCATCAACTCTTGAGATGATCCCTAAGCTAAATACCGTGTCAGTAGTCTCCGCTAGGTATTTAAGTTTTTCAATAACGTCCCTTACCTTAGCGATGGGGACCTTAAACTCTAATACCGCTGAGTGAAGCTTAACATTATTTAACTCTTCTGGGAACTCACCCATCTCTAAACCTCCCTTTAACAGATATAGTATTGGGTTGGCTTTCTCCCACATAACGCCGACGGTGTTTAACACCTTTATGAACCTACTTATCTCCGCGAAGGTAACACCGACTAACGGCCGACCTATATCTATAGCGAAGCCCACCTCCCCCCTCTTAAACCTACCAGTAACATCATTAGTCTTCATCTCCTCAGTACCCCTACCGGGGATGCCGGTACTTGGGTGTAAGGTGTATGGGTCGCTGAAATGAGCTCTGACCTCCCTAACATACCCTTCAACAACACCTACGATAGCGTCCCTCGGACACATAACTACTCTGGCACAGGTCCCGCACTCAACACATTCCTCAGCAACTATATATGCCTTTTTAAGATTAGGATCTAATTTTATTGCATTCCTAGGGCAGTACGGAATACAAATACCGCAGCCAATACATCTTCCCTGATCTATTAAAACCAATTAAATCCCCACCTATTTTATCTGTACATCTATTTAAGTCTACTGGTAGGGAATGATTATCCCCTGTTCTACTGTCAATAAACCGGTAAAACAGTATAGATATTTTAACGGCCTACCTCTTAGATATTATTCTTAAGTAGTGAACTACTTCCTTAGTAAATCTGTCTGGGTTGAAATACCAAGCACGTCTATACGCGAACTTCCTCATCTCCATCAATTCATTTTTCGGCATTCTAAGCACTTTTAGAGCGTACTTTAAGAATTCATCGTCATTGCTAGCAATAAATCCGTCCCTACCGTTAGTGACTAATTCAGCAAGTCCTGACCTTTCAGGCAGTATCGGTATAGCGCCCTGACTCATGGCCTCGACCGGCGCCATGCCGAAATGCTCTCCTATCCTTAAATGTACGTAGGTCTTAGCGGTCCTGTAGTACGTCAGCATTTCACTGGGGTTTAACATCTTATCCACTAATGTAACCCCTTCAACCTCTAACGATAGTTTCTTAAGCCTTTCATAATATTCTACGAACCTCATATCCGGGACACCCACAATAACTAACTCGGCATCAGGTACTTCCGGCTTTACATATCTCTTAAACCAATCTAGAAGGACGTCCTGCCTCTTCTGCGGTACGAACCTGCCGACGGTTAGTATCACGTTATCCCTATCTTCAGTTAAGTCAAGTTCGTCTTTAAAGTAATCCCACTCAATCGCCGGATACACCACATTACTTTCAATTCCGAAGGACCTATACAGCGCTGAGGCTGTGTAGTTCGAGTTAGTCATATGTAAGTCCGATATCTTATATAGGCTTTCATATAGGTGTGGGAACCTGTATAGCGTTAGGAAGACGTAGATATTATTACTTGTTAATTCCTCCTCGAACGGGTAATGTATATATAAGGAAGTGCCTATCCTGGGGTCAGCAAGTTTAGCAGCGATAACATATATCGGTTCCTGTATCATTACTAAACAGACATCCGGTCTATACTTACTAACCACGTTATCAACACTGTATATTATATTCAATATCCTCTCAGACTTTATAGGTAGTATTATATCGGACGGCATTTTAGTGAATACATCTTCAATAGTCTCATACCTAATCCTCGGTGATGTAGGACGATCCATTAAAACCTTACCACTGCTTAACACGAATACCTCATATCCAAGAGTGTCTAACTCGTTAATTAAGGTCTTAGCTAACTTTTCACTACCTCCGAATAGATGGATATGTGGGTGTATTAGTAGTATCCTTAGATTATTAGGCATGTTACCACTATCAAGTAAATTTCTAACACTACTATACTTATAAAAATAGCTCCCCTACTCACTTATAAGGATTAATTATTGAGACCGCAGCTCCTCGGGATAAGATAATAATACCATAATTATTTAAGCTTAAGCGTTCTTCCTTTTTAGGTAATCCAATATGATAGCAGTATCGACGATGAGTTACATGTCTTTAAAACCTTCTGAAGCGTTAATGAGGTTAAATGATGTCGGCGTAGATGAGGTAGAGTTAAGCTTTGATAACTTCCAATTTTTTAGAAAGCTAGGGGTTAGCTACGATTCTATGATGGCCGAAGTCTTAAACATTAAGACGATGATTAAGTCTAAGATAGTTGCAGCTCACCTACCCTACGGAGAGTTAATCAATAAGGCTGTAAACCCCTTAGAACAGCCTAACGTATTAGATGAGTTAGGTAGGTGGTTAAAGTTTTTCTCAGAGTTAGGCGTTAAAGTAGCAGCTGTACACATACCGTTTAGCCATGCTAGCATTGATGAGGACTCCTTAATCTACCCACGTAGGATTAAGGAGGTAAACCTCAACTTCTTTAAAGCCTTAACCTCGTTAGGCAGGGAATTCAACTTAACACTAGCTGTGGAGAATAGGTATGAGAGAGGCGTGTATGGCTACCTACCTAAAGACTTAATCGACATAGTTAATTACGTAAATGATGATCACCTTAAGATCTGCTTAGATACGGGTCACTCAATAATTAATGGATTCCAACCACATGAGTACTACAAATTACTACACCCTTACGTCACGCTCATCCATGTGCATGATAATGACGGCTCTAAAGACCTCCACCTACCACCTTATACCGGCTACGTTGACTGGGATCTATTCCTAAATACTTTAAGGGAGTTTAGGAGTGAGGCCATAATGGTTTTCGAAGTTGTCTGTAGTGAGGGTTCTAGGAGGTGTAATAATATAGTGAACATCCTTAAGATTCTCTCAAACACGTTTAAAGCTAGGTTAGGTCTTCAATCATTTCTGTAAGGCTTAACTCCTTAGTACTTCCTCCATCTAAGCAAGTAGCACTTAAGTCGAGTTTGATATTTATGGCGTTAGAGACTGTCGAACCTATTACCCAACCCCTAATAACTCTTCCCAACAACCTACTTAGGTCGTCGCAGCTTACCGTAGAGTTAACCCTAACCTTCAAAGATGTTGAGGTTAAGCCGGATTTAAACTTCTGAGGCATTATAAAACCTCTAATATCAAATGACCCCTCAGCTAAGACCTCTACAGAGTTTACCGGGATTTTAAGCCTTGCTGAATGTAATCTCAGCGTAACTATGAAGCATCCTGCAAGAGATGAGAGAAACATCTCTATAGGGTTAGGAGCCCTACCTAAACCACCAGTAGTTTTAGGCTCATCTATGTAGAAAGCATGTCCCTCATATGTTTGAACCTTAGTTAGGAGGTCATCACCTGATGAAGACGCTCGAACACCGAAGCGGTATACGTAGCCATCTATAGCTATGTACGGCTCCATGCTCTCAACCAACCTTATTTAAGTTACTTGTTTAAATTATTTAAATTCCTGAAGAAGCAGCTCCTATTACCGGTATGGCATATAGGCCCTAAAGACCTAACTTTGACTATTACTGAGTCGTAATCACAGTCAACAACTAAGTCCATCACTAACTGATAATTACCGCTTGACTCGCCTTTAAGCCATAACTCCCTCCTACTTAACGACCAGAGATGTAGGTACCCAGTTACTAAGGTCTTTATCAACGCTTCCTCGTTCATGTGAGCAGCCATTAAAACCTCCCTCGAATCGTAGTCCTGTACAACAACTATGATAGTGCCTCCTTCATACCTATACCTTAGCTTACTTGCTATGGACTTTGCCTCCTCACTACTGAGGGTTAACATCTTAACCAACTAGTTAGGCTGCTTAAAAACTTAATTCCGACCTTACTACTTTTCTCTGGGTGGAATTGAGTTCCAACTATGGTTCCCTTACGTAGTAATGCAGGGAATTCAACTCCGTAGTATCCAAATACCTCATACCCCTCAGTATTATATGCTATATAGCTATGCATGAAGTAAACGTATTGCCCGTTTAAGAATTCAAAATCATCGGTATTTTTAGTGTAGACCTTATCCCAACCTATGTGAGGTAGCTTAACATCCGCTCTTATCTTGTCTGCAAAACCCTTAAACCATCCTAAACCTCTATTAAGACCTCCTTCAAAACCGTATTCTAACATTATATGCATCCCTATACATATACCTAGGAATGGTATTCCAACACCCATAACATCGTTCAATACGTCAGCATTTAACTTAACGAATCTGGAGACTGACGCAAAATTACCCACTCCCGGGAAGACTATTAAGTCATAATTAGACCCTACCCTACTATCTACCACTACTTCAAATCCGACCTTCCTAAGCGCTGATGCTATGCTGAATATATTCCCAACACCGTAGTTTACTACTAACGCCTTCACCTACGTCTCCTCCTTAACTCCTCATAAACATCATCTAATGTTATACCGTTTAACGCTAGGAGGACGAGTAAGTGGTAGATGAGGTCAGCAGCTTCGTAAACCACCCTATCCCTAGTCTCTGAAATCGATGCAAGAGCTACCTCCAACGCCTCCTCCACCAACTTCCTAGCAACATATCTATCACCCCTACTTACGATGTACGCCGTATAACTTTCAGGAGGTTTCCTAACGATCCTATCGGTAATTACCTCATAGAGTTCCTTAAGTAACTCCATAAGCGATCTCCACACTCCTACTGTGATATGTAAATCCTTCATATCTGGCCAATATACGTACAGCTCTTAACAACTCCTTACTGGGGACTCCGTCTGCTATCATGACTGTTTTAACGAAGTCGTACACACTTAAACCTCCTCTAAACCTAGCTGACCCATTAGTAGGTAGGACGTGATTAGGTCCTAAATAATCAATTATTGCTGAAGGAGTTCTACCTAATGAGATAGCACCTACGTTCCTAACCATACCTACTAACTTGTACGGGTCCCGTACATGGAGGGATAGGTGTTCAGGTGCTAAATCGTTTACCAACGTAATGGCATCATCAACACTGCTAACCTTAATTAAGAAGAAAGTGTTTTGACTACCGCTCAAGCAGTTCTCAACAAGGTTTAAAAACGTATCAGATGTGGAGATTAACGCGATGATTGATGTGAGACCGTGCTCTGCCTGAGCCTCCATCTCCACACATACTTGATCAGGGTTAGCGTTCTCATCAGCAATAACTACTAGTTCTGTAGGTCCTGCCACACCATCTATTGAGACAGCACCTTGGAGTAAGAACTTAGCTACCTGTACGTAGATATTACCAGGACCTACTATCTTATCAACCTTATCAACACTCTCCGTCCCGTAGGACATAGCTGCAATTATCTGAGCCCCACCAACTCTATATACCTTATACACACCCAACTTACATGCTATGTAGGCAACTGCTGGATCTACGCCTCCATCCTTTCTAGGCGGGGTCGCTACGTATAACCTACTCACACCTGCGGTCTTAGCGGGTATGGCAACCATAAGTAACGTGGATGGGTATGCTTTAAGACCTCCTGGAACGTAAATACCGACTCTGTCTATAGGCCTCCACAGAATACCTGATGAGAACCCACAGTCCTTAATTATTAAGTCCTTAGGCATGGTCTGCTTGTTCAACGACGTTAGGTAGTCATATATTAAGTCTATAGAGTTCCTTACGTCCTGACCTATAGAATCCGCTAACTCGTTAAGTTCTTCAGAACTCACTACGATATCTCTTACGTCAACTCCGTCAAACCTCTTCGTTAGTTCTCTCAAACCCCTATCACCGTAGTTCCTCACATACTCTAATATACTCCTAACCTGCTCTACGTAGGTGCTAATATCTCGTTGTCTTAAGACGTATAATTCGCTTAACGACCTACTAACTACTATAATCTCACCTCAATACCTAAGTTCTTAAGGTACGTTTTCAACTCGTAGATCCTTATAATTCCGTCATGGAAAACCCCGGCTGCAAGCGCAGCATCGACATTACATATACTAAACAACTCGTAGAAATGCCTTAGATCACCAGCACCGCCACTAGCTATGACCGGGATCTTAACAGATTCTGAGACCGCCTTAGTTAACTCGATATCATAACCCAGTCTAGTACCATCCATATCAATACTTGTGAGCAGTATTTCTCCAGCACCTAACCCCTCAACGGTTTTAGCCCAGCTCACTACTTCTAAGTCAGTGATGTATGTACCGGACCTAGTGTACACTAAGTACTTATCAGCGATTCTCTTAGCGTCTATCGCTACTACTATAGATTGAGACCCGAATTCCGTGGATGCATTCCTAATTAACTTCTCATCTTCAACTGCTGCAGTATTTATGCTTACCTTATCAGCACCTGATGATAACGCATACGATACATCATTTAAAGTCCTTAAACCCCCTCCTACTGTTAGCGGTATGCTTAACACGCTTGCCGTATTCTTAACAACTTCGAATAACGTACGCCTTCCCTCAATGCTTGCCGTGATATCCAGGAAAACTATCTCATCAGCACCCTCATCCTCATACCTAGAAGCCAATTCTACCGGGTCTCCCTTATCCTTAAGATCGGTGAATCTAACTCCCTTAACCACCCTACCATCCCTAACATCTAAGCATGGAATTATCCTCTTAGCAATCATAACAATCCCTTCAAACTCCTTACAGACGTGCCTACAATTCTTGAGGCATCATATAAAACCACCCCAAGACCTTTAAACATAGCCTCAATTATATGATGCGTGTTTACACCACATAACTGTATTAAATGTATAGTTACTCCTGAACTCCTAGCTAGTGATTCAGCGAAATGTAGTACGTTCTCAACAGACAGACCTCCTATAGACCCCCCACTAAATTTAAAGTTAGTGTAACACCCATCCCTACCAGAAATATCTACAGCAACTAACATTAAGGCTTCATCCATTGGAATTACTGTAGATGAATATCTCTTAATACCGGTTTTATCACCTAAAGCATCCTTAAATACCTCACCTAACGTGATGGCTACGTCCTCAACTATGTGGTGGTCATCTAATCCGAGCTTATCTATAGCTTTAACGCTTGCCGTTGAGTTCATGTAGTATAGGAGTGAGGTAAGCATGTGGTTGAAGAACGGTATCGGTGTGGAGACCTCTATAGGTCCTACCTCATCGATATTTATAGATACTTCAACTAACGTCTCTTTTGTTTCTCTAATCCTACGTGCACTTCTAGACATGTTTAACACCTAGTAAAGAACCTCTATACATAGCCATCCCCACTATAGCATAGTCCATACCTACATCCTTCAAGAACTTCAGGTCATCCATACTTGATATCCCTCCAGCATATTCCTTCAAACCGTTAACCCTCATTACGAAGTTCTGCACCTTCCTATCAACACCTCCTTCAGTCCCCTCAACCCCTACGTAGGTGAAGATAACACCTAAAACACTGTAGGAGTTAATATCACTTAAAGCTACGTCAATACTCATACCTCGTTTCCCCCACCCCCTCATCCGTATAGTTAAGTCCTCATCGTAGTCAACAGCTATTAAAACCTTCTCACCTCCTATAACGTTTAACATCTCCTCGAACAGCTGGCGGTCCTCGTAGAAGATGGTTGATACCACTATAGATGATGCGCCGTAGGACAGCAGACGCTGTGCCTTCACACTATCTCTGACACCTCCACCAACCTGAAGCCATTTAAAACCTAAGTTAGTTAAGGCCTTTATAAGCCCTTCATTATCACCGCATCCTTCAGCAGCGTCTAAGTCAACGATATGTAGTGCTTCATAACCTAACTCATAGAGGTTTTCAGCAACCTTAATAGCATCCCCAACTACTAACCCAGAACCTCTAATACCTCTAACCCTCTTCACAGCCTTACCAGAACTTAAGTCAATGCTAGGGATGACCTTCATTCAATCACCTTCTCAATATTAACTATCACTAAGTCCTTAGCACCATACGCCTTAACCTTAGCTACGAGATCTGGTAACGCATCATCACTAACCACCGTGATTACCTCCCATACATCATGTCTGCATAACTTAGTAATAGCCGGTGCTAGCATTGCTGGTAGGACTGACAATACGTTACTCAGCTTATCGTCTGGGACGTTCATGAATATTAACTTCTTACCTTTAGCAGCTATAACTCCCTTAGCCATAGTTATAACAATGTTTAACTCCTCAGCCGTAGGTTTCTTCATCCAATCCCTAGGTGCGATTATCACTGCGTAGGTCTCCATGATAAAGTCAAGCACTTTAAGTCCGTGGAGTTTAAGCGTTGTTCCAGTACTTACAACATCTATTATGGCGTCTGCAGCGCCTAAGTAAGGCATTACCTCAGCAGCACCGCTAACCCTCACTAACTTCGCCTTTAAACCCCTACCTTGAACGTAATTCATCGCGATATTATAGTACTTAGTAGCTATTCTAATACCTTGCGGCAGGCCGTTAACCGATTTAACATCCCAGCCTTGAGGGATGGCTAGGGCTATTTTCGCATGTCCGAAGTCTAATTTAAGTAGTTCTACAACAGACGTATTACTCTCGACGACGTAGTCATGACCCGTTATACCTAGATCAGCACCACCGCTCTCAACAATGTATGGGATGTCCTCAGGTCTAACCATAATTAACTCAACGCCATCCCAATTCGTAGGAATTACAAGCGCTCTTTCATCCATCGACAGCGGTTTAATACCTGTTAACTGCAGTAAGTTTATAGTTGGTTGTTGGAGCCTTCCCTTATTAGGTATTGCGATCCTCATACACCATCACCTAGGATTTTGAGGAGCTTACCACACTGTTCTTCAGAACCTACTGAAACCCTGTAGAGACCGTTATCAATAGCTTTAATAGCTATGCCGTGTTTTAATAGTAAGTCTCTAAGGTCTCTCGAATCACGTACTAGGATGAAATTTGTTAGGGAGTTATAACTCCTAACCCCTAACTTCCTAAGTCCTTGAAGCATTAAGTCTCTGTTCCTCTTAATAGTATCTACAGCGGTGCTCACGTAGGTACTGTTCTTTAAGGCTGCTACACCAGCTGCTAGTGACGGTAGCGGAATATCAAACGGTGTGTATGTACTGCTTAACACATCAATAACTTCAGGGCTACCAACTACGTAACCTAGTCTAAAGCCGGCGAGTGAGAACGCCTTACTTAAACTTCTAACAACTATTATGTTTGGGTAATCCCTGATTAACGGGACTGCGGTATAACCTGAGAATTCGAAGTATGTCTCATCAATTAATATGAACCCTTTAACAACTCCAGCTAATTCTGAAATTAACTTAGGATCCCCCCTAAGCACCGGCGACCCGGTAGGATTGTTCGGATCATCAATAACAACTAAGTCAGCGTCCTCAGCCATTAAAATTAAGTCAGTGTAATCTAAACACCACCAATCACCGCATTCCCTAAGGTTAACTTCAACCTTCTTAAGACCTCTATTCGATGTGAATATGTCGAACATACTGTACGTAGGGTTTAGGAGGAGTACCTCATCACCTACCTCCACGATCGTGTAGAAGATAGCTCTTAAAGCAGCGTCACCCCCTGCGTAGGGGAACACTTCAGCTACATCAACACCGACATAGCCAGCAAGCAGCTCTCTAAACTCAGCAAATAACTTAGAATTAACGTAAAGATTACCGTACTGAATTACCTCAGTTACGTACTCTACTACGTGCTTAGGTGGGGGTAACGGTGATTCATTTAAATGGAGTCTGATTTCAGCGTTGACATCATTAAATGAATAACGCTTAGAATTCAATAACCACGGCTTTACCCTACTACTAACAGACCTGTATGCAATCCAAGACCCCTAAAAAGATTGTAGTTAGGTTTAAAAAGCTTACTTTAAACACATAAACTTATATTCAACGTCGACCATAATCTCACGGTATTAATCTATGATCTCACCTCAGGACTTCTGGTCAGCACCGTTTACTAAGTCAAGTAAGTCAGCATTAGTGCCGAGAGGCCCCTGGATATATGCGATGACAGGTATAGGCGTTTACTACAGGGCTGATGCCTCAGCCCTCCCTGACGTAGTTCCTAAACCTTTAAAAGTTGTTGATGGTGATGTATTTACGTATTTAACTGAGATAATCTCATGGAGCCCTAATGCTTCAGACCTAGTTGTTGAGGCTCCCGGACAGTTACAGTATAGTGAGGGAGCGTTCTTCGTTAAGGTAAGCCATAATGGTAAAACATATCTTTACTGCCCCTACATGTGGGTTGATAACGACCTCTCCCTATTAAGGGGTTTACTTGCCGGTTGGCCGAAGAAATTAGCTAAGATCGTTATAACCAGACTTCACCCACTACTACCCCCGTTAGACAGGCCTAAGAAGGGTTTGAAGTTAGGAGGTTATTTAGAGAGGATGGGGTCGACACTATATAGGATAAGGGTTGAACTAGCAGATGATGTGGAAAGCAGCGCAGTACCGTTACTCTCTGAATACCCGTTCATACTACCTAGGTATTTCGCTGGGATAGCGCCCGGCCTAGCATCTGTGAACGAGTTAGTAGAGTTCGAAGGTGACGCAGTAGTTAAGTCGTGGGAAGGGGTGGGCAACATAGATTTAATTGGAGGTGTTAATGACGAGCTACACTTCTTTAAACCAGCATCAGCTGTTAGAGGTTATTACTTCCAAATGCTGCTTAAGGTAAAGGGTTTGAAGAATGTCGGTAGTGTTGAGGGATTTTAACTTAAAAGTGCTTTTCTAAGTAAGAATACGTTCTCAGGTGTTAATTACTGGTTGATAGGTTCTTCCCTTACAGTTCCTTCAGGCAGGGACAGAAGGAAGCTATAAGAGCCTGCGATGAACTACTTAAAACTTCTAAGGCGTTAATTTTAAAAGCTCCTACAGGGTTTGGCAAGACATCAGTGGCGATCTCCTTAGGTATTTCTAGAGCGCCGACTATCCACTCAGTAAGGACTAGAAATGAGATAACACCGGTTTTAAGGGATCTTATACTACTGCAGAGTAAGTTTGAAGATCTGAAGTTCTCACTCATATACTCAGCGCATAGTATGTGCCCATTAATTAGGAGTGGTAGGGTAGAACCTGAGGACTTCTGGGTAAACTGCCAATTCCTCAGAGGCTTGGGGAGGTGTGATTACTTTGAAGTATCTAAAAATGTGGGTGTGGGAGATGTTGAGCCAATAATCCGCTCCAGCAGTAATCATGTGAGCGTAGTTAGGAATATTGCTAAGATCCTTAAATCATGCCCTTACTTCACCCTTACTAAACTAGCACTTCAATCAGACTACGTAGTGGTTACGTATCCCTACGTCTTCGTCAAGGAATTCTTCGAGAGTTTATTTCAAGAACGTAGTATGGCGGAATACTCGTTAATAGTTGATGAGGCTCACATGATTGTTGACCCAGCCACAATATACTCATATGAGATCCCAGGCCTTAGAGTTAGAGCAGCTATTGATGAAGTCGTTAAGTACTTAGGAGGTGATGCCGTTATCGAGGAATTCCTTATTAAGTTATTAAAAGTTGTTGAGAGTTCCCCAGCTAACGGTTTGCGTTTAGTAGATTGTAATGGGTTAAACCTCGATGAAGAACTGTTAAACCACATAGCTACCACAGCTTTAGAGGTGAAGAAAACTGTTCTGAAAGAGTTATTGAGGAGAGGTGTACCCATACCATTAGTTATGGGTAGTAAGGTCGCAATTACTAAAGTAGCTGCCCTCCTATTAAGGTTAGTTGATGGAAGGTTTAAGCTATTTACATATAGATATGGCGGTGAGCACTACTTAGTAACTACTGCAGTAGATCACGAGGTGATTAAGGATATCTTAAGCTCATATAAATATGTGGTAATGATGTCCGGGACACCTCCTCCTGAGGAATTCGTGAGGAGGGCCGTAGGCTTGGAGGAAGTAGCTTATGTGGATGTTTTAGAGTTAGGGGCTAAATCACCCTACGATAACATAGCGGTATTACTAACAACCCAGCTGACATCTAAGTTTGAAGTACGTGGTGAGGAGATATACACACTCTACTCTAAGTACATTGATGTGGTAGATGTGCTTATTAGGAATGTAAAGTTAATTATCTACCCCAGCTACGAAGTTATGAGTAATATAGTTAAGTACTTAAGGAGGGGATTCGTTGAGCGTAGAGATACAACTATTGAAGACCTTCTGAAGTCTCTTAACCGTAATACATTAGTGCATGCAGTTGCCGGCGGTAAGCTATGTGAGGGGATAGAGCTAACGCGGAATGGTAGGTCTTTAATTAGCTGCGTGTTCATAGCAGGGGTACCTTACCCTCAAGAAGATGATTACGTTAGGGAGGTCATAAGGCGTTTAGCTCTAAAATTACCGGTAGTTGAGGGTAGGGATTACGTATATAATTTAAACGCATCCATAAAGACCTTACAGGCAGTAGGTAGGTCTATTAGGTCTGAGGGGGACTCCGCGTTAGTGGTATTAGGTGATAGAAGATTCCTTTATAAAGGCTTAAGGAAATATCTGGCTTTAAGGAATTTTAAGCTAATTAAAGGTCTTGAAGAGTTCAAGTTCTATATTGAGAGATTGGCTAAGGAATTCCTACCTTAACTTAATACCGCGTTATATTCTACGCTTCCTCTACCCACATCTTTAAAGCATGTAAGCACGTCCTATAGGCTGAGTGGTAAAACGGGTTAGATATGTGTAGCTGTACGCCTAGCAATGTGTTTAACTTAGAAGAACTACTAGCTAACATGTCTAACCTCTAACGTTTCGAAAACCTCCTCCATGACTGTTAGCCGTGCTATAAAGGTATTAGAGATGTTAGGAAGAACGTCTTAAAAATAATGTTAGCAGTGAATATGATAAGCGCTAACGCAAGGACTATCAGTAATATCCTATACCCAACTAAATTTAAGTGCTTTACCCCTTTAGATGATATGTATGCTAGGAGGGTTAGCCAGGTAAAATCAAGCCAGACATGCGATAAGTACATAGTAGGTAATGCTGATATACCGCCATATCTTAGGACACCTTCTATGAGTGGCATACCGACCGTGGCCCACCATAGGAGGAAGAACGGATTTAAACCTGTTAATATTAATCCGACAAGTAATGGGTGTCTAACTTTGGAAAAACCTTTATTAACTCCGGATGTGGTAATACCTCGTTCAGCCTTAATCTTCACCGCATCACTTATAAGTAAGTACGTGAAGAAGGAGTTGAAGATAACCATAAGCGTTGTCAGCGAATACCTAACCAATTCTAATTCTAAAAATTTAGTTATACCGCCGTAAAGTACTGTGAGGAACGTCACGTAAGGCAATTCAAAAAATAAATGCCCTAACGCTATTTGAATACCTCCCCTCCAACCATGCTTCACACCTAACGCTAAGGTCATCACGGAGAGAGGCCCTGGTGAGAGAGCTCCAGTAGCCGAAATAACCACCACTGAAGTTATAAATAAAGCGTCCAACTCACATAACCACTCAACTAACTCAACCTAATTTATTAAAAAGTTAACTTATGGAAGATATGGGGGTTAATCTGAATTTGAAAGGTCATATAGGATTTACCATTACATTGCTAAGCCTACTGTTCTTAGCGTTAGGGCTTAAGAACCCCTACTACATCAAGGTTATAATACTTTCCGCTGCCTTTTCATCCCTCCCAGACATAGATTTAAGGTTAGGCCTACCTCATAGGAAGTATACGCATAACATACTCTTCGTTGCTATCACATCGCTTCCACTCGGATATCTAACCTCAGCACTGCTTAACGACTTCAACCTAGGTTTCTACTCTGCAATACTTTCCGGCGTCTCACACCTACTATGCGATCTAATGACGTATATGGAGTTCACCCCCTTCTACCCATTTAGCAATAGGAACATCGCATTAAGGTTGTTTAAGTCTAATAACGAATTCGTTAATAACGCCTTCATGGTTTCCGGCACGCTGCTACTGATGCTATACATTATTCACCTATAGTTTTTAACGTAATTAGCGTTAAGATCTTCGGTAAGGATGAAGGTATTAGATAGGGATTTAAAGAGGGGTGTGGTTAGGGTCAGGGTTGAAGATGAGGATGACCTCTGGATACTTAAAACTGTAGTTAGGAACGGCGATGTTGTCATCTCATATACTATGAGGGATGTTAAAGTTGATGGTGAGGGTAAGAGACGTCTACCGATGAGACTCGCCGTTCAGGTTAAGAATATGTATTTCCAAGCATTTAGCAGTAGGTTAAGGGTTCATGGGGTAATAGTAGACGGCCCTGAAGAATACGGTTTGAAGGGCTCTCACCACACGTTTAACATCGATGTTGGGTGTGAGGTTGAAATAATTAAACGTAGTTGGACCTCAGCTGAGCTTAAACGCTTAGAGAGAAATACTAGTAGGAGGTTGAACGCGTTATTAGTAGCTTTCGACCTCGATGAGATCTCTATAGCTATCCTCTACGACCAAGGCATTAAATACTTAATAGATAAAAGCCTACCGTCTCTCAATAAGAACTCAGGAGATTTAGACTTATTAACCGATGAAGTCACCGAACTGATCATTAGAGCGTTAAACACTACGAACAGCAATGCTATCGTAATAGCTAGCCCAGCATTCATGAAGGACTTAGTAACTACGAAGCTGAGGGAAAGAATAAACACTAAGATACCTATACTTAAGGACAGCGTCTCAAGCGGTGGGAGGGTAGGCGTTGAGGAGTTAGTTAGGAGGGACAGCGTTAAGAACTTGTTAAGAGAGATTAACGTAATAGAATCTGAGAAGGTGTTTGAGGAGTTTATGAAGCTTCTCATAAGCAGACCCTCTAAGGTTGCTTACGGGGTTAACGACGTTAAATTAGCTGCTACCTCCAATGCCATAGCTAAGCTATTAGTTCTTGAGGAAGTACTAACTGGTGATAGTTCTGAAGAGGTTGAAGGTATTTTGAATTTGGTTGAAGAGAGCGGTGGGGCTATAAGGATCGTAGGTAGTGAATCACCGCTAAGTGTTAGACTTAGAGGTTTAGGCGGGATAGTAGCTATCCTAAGATATGACTTCGATCTAAGCAAACATGTTTGACGTTTGAAAAAGTTAAAAAGAATTCGTTTTAGAATATCTTAATACCGAATCCGTAGTAGAGTGTAAGTGCTATAGCAAATAGTAGGTGGAATGCCCATAAGATCCATGAAGTTATAGGCATCCACAAAGGCGCTCTTAACTCTTTAGGCAATATCTTCCTATCAATGTACGTCAATGCCGGTATTAACCATAACCCGTAGAAATGAACTATGTTAGCAGCTATTAAGAGTATTATTAAAGGTGCTGCAAGCCACAGTGATATGCTTCCGAATATCAAGTATATGAATAGCGCTGGATAGTAGAACTTCCTAATATCTCCTTTAGCCCACCTACGTATGCTATCTACGGTTGACCACCCCACATCACTTATTACCCTAATTAACCTATCAACAACTCCTAACTGAGTTGAGAAGAGTACCATAAACCCGGTGAGAGCTACTAAGTAGTAACCCCAAGCACCACCCACCCTAGCAGCGAATTCCCTAGATACGTGGGCAGCAATTCCCCAAGCAGGTAATGTAGTACCGGGTGGGACTAAGGAAGCTACAAACAATGCTGGTAGGTACATTCCAAGCATCCCTCCAGTGAAGAATATGATCCACTGATCCATAGAGACAAGTCTATCCCAAACCTTCCAGGTCTTCAAGTTCTCAGGTGTTAGTTTGAATATAGCACCAACAGGGCTTAACAGTACTTTCTTACCACCTATGACTGCCGGTATGAAGCCTACCAAACTACCGGTTCCATAACCCTTATCCCTCCAATAACCGGAGGCTTCATGATTAGCTGCGCAGGCATCACCTATATATGCGAACCAACCAGCGAATAACAATATGTCAATACCTGGAGGTATGTAGCCTATGCTTACCATACCTCGACCTGCTTCCGCTAACGCCTCTGGGGTAACGCTCATAGGTACTAGGATGATTATCAGAGCTGCTAGTATGAAGATTATCATAGCCTTCTCAACAATTTCTAAAGTACCCTCTATCTTACCCCCTATTAAGACTAAGAACGCGCATAAGAAGAATAACGCAACACCAGCCCAACGTACTGTCTCAGCCTCAGCTGCTCCAGGAATCCTACCGAGTACGATGGCCATCAAACCTGTAGCAGCTGCGGCAGCCCAACCAGGCCAGAACAGCCTTAAGAATGTGAATATCATACCCGTCATAGCCCAGAAGTTCTTAGGCGGTACCCTGGCTAGTAATACGTTTATAGGCTCGCCAGTCATAGCGGTCATCCTAGCCCACCAAACATTGTATACGGTCTGTAAAATCATAGCAACCCAAACCAACCAGAAGAGCCCTAACCCATACCCAGCTGCTACTGTGGGACCCATTAACCACTCACCAGAACCTATAGCCATACCTAACGGAATTGCTGCAGGTCCTAAGACCTTAGTCATCATATTACCCCAAGTCAGCCTAGGTATGTTGAAGACTTCCTCCGGAGTTGGAAGCTTATCAACAACCCTAATTGGTTTAGCACCTAACATAATTTCCTCTGATGAAGACATATCAAATCACACCTTCTTATCTTATTTAAGAAAAGAAGTATATATTCTTTACTATCGATATGTTATAAAATTTAATATCAATACAACAATTAAATGTTATAAATGTTAAAAAATATTATAAAATACTTTAACTTCGGTGAGAATGACTACGACTTCAATAATTTAACTTCTGAGGTATAATAAGTTCGTACTAGGTAAGTCGTTCAGAAGGCTTTATATGAACCTTACTTTCAATCATATGAGTTTTAGTTATATTTAAATCCTGAGCTTAATACCTAAGGCTGTAATGGAGGTGCTTATGAATCCTATTAATGACGTGATGATGATTGCTGCAGTTAATCCGTACGTATCGAATATGTAGCCAGTCAATAACGTCAGCATGTAGGAGGAGTATATGAACATTCCAGCAATGCCCATCGCAATACCTCTCTCCTCAGGTTTAACAATTTTAATTGGTATGGCGAACATAGCTACAGTTATTGGTGCGACCCCAATACCTACTGATACTATAATTAACAGCGTAATTAGTAGTTCATGTGGGGCATAAGGGAGGGATAAAGTTGCTAAAGAGCTTAAGAGAGCTCCCCCTAAGAAAAACGGTTTCAGACGACCTTGTAATAGCTTATCCGAAAGATGGCCAGTAGCTACTTCCGCTACGACACATGCGATGTAAAGACTTGATGCAAGTAATGATGCAGTCATATAATTATATCCCATAGTCATACACCACTTAACCACATATGTTGAATATATGCCCCATATACTGAGTCCGAAGAACACCGCCGTACATGCCGCTACAAATGAGCGATCGCCTAAAATCTTAGATATCCTGGGTGACTCATCAGTTGACTCAACTATTAAGGGATATGGTGGGGGCTTCCTCAATATGATAAGAAGTGGTGCTAACGTAGCTGAGGAAATTATGAGGAATAACGCGTATGTCTGCCTCCAGCCCCAAATGGAGATTAACCAAGCGATCAACGGCAATTCCCATAGAATCCCTAAAGGCATCACCATAGACCACAAACCCATAGCAGTACTTAACTTACCCTTTGGAAACCATTCAGAGATAACTATCGGACCCGCTACACTCATCGTCCCAGTGCCGAGACCCATAACAAACCTACCTGTTAATATAGTTAAGTAATCCGGAGCTACCGTAACTATGATCCAACCAGCGATCGATGTGATAACTCCGAAAACATACGCATCCCTCCCACCAAACCTAGTAGCTATACCACCAGCAGGTAATGAGATTATAGTCCTAGCTAATGCCCACACAGATGTAAGTAATCCAGCGATGGTGGCGTTTATGTTGAAGAACTCCATAAATATAGGGATTGAAGGGGAGACTGATGCTAACTGCGACGCCCCAACGAAGATGTACGTTGTGATAGAGGCTGTGAGTACGACCCACTTATATATTGAATTACTTCTAAGCAATATCTTACCCCATACCGCGATGATACTGTCTTCAGTATTTTTAGGATGGGTAGGATTAAATAGTTTAAATGAGGTTAGGTGTTAGTGAGGCGCTACGCACAGATGATTAATACCTGATGAGAGGGTTTTAGACCTACAACTTAAGATTGAGCGATTCCTCAATATATAAAGTCCTACATACAACGATGTTAGTAGAATAACCCTGCAGTTCTTTATTGCTAGCACCTCTTTTAAATAGCATTCATCGCTGGACAGTTTATTTTACTACCTACTTACCTCGACTAATGCTTCACGGACTGCTCTCACAGCCAGCTGTTCTAAAATCAGTAAGCTTTATCATATTACTCATCACATATCAGACCTTCCACACATCATCACATACCGCACAGTCAACCTAGTACTATTATGCAAACCTAATTAAAAATGATGGTAGAGTCTAACATGATGTGTTCTTCAGCTAGAATTCATATAAGTAGTTTTACGACCTGTCGGACGTCTGAGCGATTCCTATACTAGTATGAGTGGGGCTGACGACTAAACACTTGATAGTTGGCAGCAGCATAACCTACTAATAGCTTTTAAACATTGTCACCTAATAACAGATAGCGGTGCCATATTTTGAACTCAGAAGTAAGTGAAGATGAAATGATTTGGGGGTTTATAGGATGGTTCGCATCAATAGTTGGCGCGATACTCGTACTTATATTGAAGCCTAGGTATAGGTATGCGAGGTTTTGGGCCTATCTCTCACTATCCTTTTTCGTAGTCCTCATTATCTCGGGGATAATCGTCGTGGCTTTAAGTTTAATACCCCTAATCGGTTGGCTTATAGCTGCCATCATACAATTATCGCTTCTAATCGCGTGGGTCTTAGGGATAATTAAGTCTTTATCTAGAGTGTTTTGGAGGCCGCCGATCATATATGACCTAGCTAAGATGCTCGGAGTGGAGGAGGATCAACATGCTTAACTTTATAAAGCGGATGCTTAGGGAAACTAAACTACTTCTACCTACTAAACTTTATTAACTTAAACGTTCACCAGAAAACCCTCCTATGATGTGATAAGAGTTGAGCAGGAGTTTATATCCGATCGGGACGGTTACTGGCCTTAGCAGTGGAGGAGTTCGGTGTCTCATTGTTATTAGATTAATAAGCGGTTAGTTAGGTATATTTAGGGTTGAGGTAGGTATTAGAGGTAGCGGGGAGTTAGGGTATTGGATTGGTGATCTACCTGTTGGATGTAAGCTATGTTTTAGGGGTTCTAAGTCAGTGCTATTTATAACTGGGTTATGTGCTGAGAGGTGTTTCTACTGCCCCATATCTAGGGATAGGGCTTTAAGAGATGTAGTATTCATTAACGAGGTTGAGGTGAGAAGTGAGAACGATATGCTGAGAGAGGTAGCCTGCTCCCTCTCAGAAGGTGTTGGGGTTACTGGGGGAGATCCGTTAGAGGTTTTAAGTAGGGTTGTTGATGTAATTAAATACTTAAAAGATGTTTTCGGAAGTAAATTCCACATACATCTATATACGAGTGGTTCTAAGTTAGATGAAAGAAGTGTTAGCATACTTGAAAACGCTGGTTTAGATGAGATTAGAATACATATAACATCACGTAGATCTTTAGAAGCTCTTAAGGCAGCCATTAATAGCTCATTAGACGTAGTTGTTGAGAACCCAGTACTACCAGGTCAGACATCAAGCATCGTAGGATTAATCAAAGACCTTGATAACATTGGTGTGAAATACGTAAACCTAAACGAACTTGAAGTCAGCGAGTCAAACTTCCAATCCATCCTCATTAGAGGTTTTAAAGTAAATCCTGATGGGAGGTCTGTCACCGGGTCGAAGGAAACAGCCATGGAAATCCTCAACAACGTTAAGGATCTAGGTTTAAGTATATCAGTACATTTCTGTCCAGCCCTATATAAAGACCTACATCAATATAGTAAAAGACTTATGAGGAGGGCTTTAGGGACGAAGAGGGTTTTCGAAGATATAATCAACGGATTAGTTAGATGGGTCGAGCTAGATGATGGGAAGCTCAACGATTTATGGGTTATGGACTTAGCCGTGAGAATGTATGGTAGGTACTTACTACGTCACTCATTCTCGAAGAGAAAGGTAGGGATTGGTAGGGTCGTTGAGGCATTACCTCTAACACCTAGAAAGGTATTAAACGAATTCCCCTTAAATACCCTCCCAACCTAATTCTAACCCTACCATCATCTTATAGCCTTCTATCTACAGATAAGACTCACTCATAAGTAGTTCATAGAGCTAAGCTTAATAACGTATGGTGAATTAGGATAGGGGTTGATGTGTTTGGGTGAGGTCGATCTTAATAGGATTAAGGAGAGGGCTACGAACTACCTTAACGAGAACTTGAAGGGCTATATCTCAATTCTTAAGGAAGTAGTTTCATATCGCTCTATAGCTTCTTATGATATAGACGGCGTAATGGGTTGTGCTGAGTACCTATCTGATTTACTGAAGGAGAGAGGATTTAAGGTGTTCGTAAAGAGTGGTGGTGCTCCCGCGGTCTTCGGCGAGGTAGGTTCAGGCAGTAGAACAGTTCTCATATACAACCACTACGACGTCCAACCCCCGGACCCCTTAGAGCTCTGGACTTCGGACCCCTTTAAACTTGAAATTAGGGATGACGTGCTTATAGGGCGGGGCGTTGCCGATAATAAGGGTAATATAGTCGCTAGGGTGGGTGCCGTAGATTCACTACTCAACTACTTAGATCTACTCGACCTACGTATTAAGTTCTTAATAGAGGGTGAGGAGGAAGTAGGTTCCCCTACACTCGCCAACATAGTTAAAGATAGCTTAGAGTGGGTAAAAGCTGATGGAGGTATTTGGGAAACCGCTTACGTAGGTAGGGATGGTGGGCTGGAAATCCCCCTCGGATTTAAGGGGATGCTCTACTTAGAATTAATTTTAAGAGGGGCTGATAGGGATGTGCATAGCGGGTTAGCCCCAATCATACCGAACCCTGCTTGGAGGATCGCTAAACTACTAACACATCTTAAGACTGAGGACGGAGTTGTCTTAGTCCCCGGCTTCTACGACGATATTGACTCAGAATTCATTTCCAATGCTGAAGAACTCATTAAGTTCCTTAATTTCGAAGTATTAGAGAGTATGATGTATGAGTTAGGGCTTAAGGAGTTTGTTGGTGGGTTGAGGGGCGTTGACCTGTTAAGAGAGCTTTATATGAAGCCATCGCTTAATATTTCAGGGCTTTACTCTGGATATACTGGTAAGGGAACTAAGACCATAGTCCCATCAATAGCTGGAGTAAAAGTAGATATAAGGCCTCTTCCAGGTCAAAGTCCTGAGAAGATCTTAGACCTACTCATACAGTATTTGAGGAAGTTGAACTACCACGACGTAGAGATATTAGTAGATAGCATGTACCCGGCTGGTTATACGAAGCGTGATGAGGGAATAGTTAAGGCATCGGTTAAGGCTGCTAAGAACGTATATGGTGTAGACCCCCAACTACTTCCAATCTCAAGTGGTTCAGGCCCTATATACCTATTTACAAATGTCGCTAGAATTCCGATGACCGGTGCTGGAGTAGGTTACTATAACTCTAGGTCTCACGCACCAAATGAGAATATAAGGGTGGAGGACTTCCTAAAAAGTATGAAGCACGTAACCCTAACACTAATTAATTTCAGCTCGAATAATTATTAACTCAGTAAATATCCTAATACGGGGGTTAGTAATGTCTAATAATGTAGTTAAAGTTATTGCGGAAGTGTTAAGCAGGGTTGAAGTCCCAGGATTTGATATAGATTTAATGTCAAGCGGGGTTATAAGGGGTTTTAGACTTTCTGAGGATGGTAGGAAGGTTATAGTATTCGTAGACTTTCTAACCTCAGATCCTGGATGCCTCTTCTGTAAATTTATAAATCATACTTTATGGAATTCTATCTCTACTAGGATTAAAGAAGTACTTAAAGGCATAGGTATGGATGAAGTCATCGTTATGGATGTTCAGACTAAGCGGGAGCTATGAACATTGTAGGTCTAGGTAGGTTAGCTATAGAGTTTATTAATAACTTCCTTAAACTCTTTAAAGAGGTTTCTATACTTAATTACCTCATCATATGTTGGTGATATCCTCTCAGCATTTCTCAGCATTTTCTTACACAGCCCTTCTATTTCCCTCCTCCCAGCGTGCTTCATAGACCTTAGGAATAGGAAGAGATTGCCTAAATGTGATACATCTCCTAACCCACTATAAACTACCTCCTTTTCTAAGATGTTTGCAAGTAATTTCCTAACAAATAAGTACTCTGTTAACCTACCTCCGACCCTTACTTCATTAACTAAGACGTTGTTTTCCTCCATAGCACTATACAGTAGTGCTAAGAGCATAACCACTCCCTCAATTACAGATAGAACTATGTCCTCCCTCCTAGAAGTACTCTCTAACCCTACAATGCTAACCCTTCTGGCAGGATTTAACGGAAGCCTCTCCGAGTACAGCAGGGGGATTGAAAGTAATGTCTGAGGTGTTTTAGAAGTAGTGTTTAACATATTAAGTATTTGTGAGTACGTACCTACATCATCAGGTTCTACGTTGTAGAGCAGCCTAATGATATGCTCAACCACGATACCAGCATTACTTATCGCACCACCGGCTAGCCAGGCCCTATCGGTTAGGTAGTATGTTTGAAATCTCATGAAGTGTGATGAGTCTAGGATAGGTTCTGGGATAACCGCTCGGATCATTGCACTACTACCCATATTGACCACACCTAACTCAGTAGCACCCCCTGTTAAGCCGTAAATCATTGACGCACCATCATACACACCTAAGACTACTGGAACCCTTCCCCCTACTTCTAACTCACTAGCAAGTCCTCCCTTCATAAGCTCTGAGTAATAACCCTCCCGTACTTCAGGTAGCGATGATTCGTCAATACCAACTAGGTTTAAGCTGAGGTCATCCCATCTTAAATCCCTTATACTAAGCATTTGGTAGGTACCAGACGCTGATGATAGGTCTGTAACATTACTACCAGTCAGTAGGTTCATAAGAAGTGATTTAGAGTCTATGAAGTACTTAGCCTCCTTAAAGACGTTGAATGCTCTCTTCTTTAACCATAGTAGTTTAGGTAACGCATATACGTGGAGGTGGGGACAACCAGTCCTCTCATATATGTTCTTAGAAAACGGTCTTAAGTCGTTTAAGACTTCGTAAGCTCTCTCATCCAACCATGTGATAATATTTGTAATGGGCTTCAACTCCTTATTAGCTAATATTAAACCGAATAGGTATGAGGTAAGCACTATAGAATCTACTTTAACCCCCTTACAGACCTCCCTAATCAACTGCTTAACAGTAATTAACACCTCCTTTGGATCATGCTCATATGCTAGAGGTTCTGAACGTATCGGAGTTATCCGTGAATTTAAGCTTCTAATAACTGTGAGGGTCTCATACCTCTCATCGAAGTTTAGAAGTGCAGCCTTAACATGCGTAGTACCTAAGTCTATAGACGTTATAAGCAGTTAAACCACCCCATCTAGGTAGGTGTAGACAATCATTAAAACTATATGTGGTAAACGTAATACGATTAAAAAACCCTAACTACGTTTAGACCCTTCCTCCCTAACCCTCCCCTCATAGTACTTCATAAGTTCTTCTTCCTTCATGGTATTATAGGGTTCTGCTAGGATATCCCTTAGGTTAGGATTCTTCATGAAGTAGTATATAGAGTAAGAACATATTGGCACGATCTTAAGTCCTCTCTCCATAGCCAACTCTAATGCCTTATCCATTAGGAGATTAGCCACATCTCTACCCCTATGTTGTGGGGGCGTGTAGGTCTCCAATAAGAACATCTTATCACCTTCTACTTTATAGCCTAAGAATGCTTTAGAGCTGTCAGCAAATTTTACATATATGACTTGAGAAGTATACTTAATATCTGATGGCTCAGACGTTAACACCACCAAGTAAATAGTGAGGCTTATAGGCATTTAAACTTTGACGATACCGCCCAAACAGCTTTTAATATGCTACATAATAATGATCTGGTGTCATTCTTGGTTAAGGAACTACTAGTTGAGGTAGATGATAATGCCTACGAATACTTAGAAAGTACTGCTAAGCTACTCAACGTAAGCATTAAAGACTTACTTAGGATATATCTTGATTGCCTAAGCTCTTTAGTGGAAGTAGTAGAGAGGGAAGTGGGCGTTCTGAAGGAACGTATTGGGTTAGACGGATATGAGTTAGCTAGTTTCATAGTTAGTAGGGTCCTTACTATCCCTCCAGGACTTTACGGTATGATACTAGTACTTGATGAATTAATAGGTGCTTGGAGTAAGGGGTTCACCTTCACACACGGTTCTGGGAGAATTGTTGATGAGCTAGGTAATGTTAGAGGAGTGTTAATACATTTAGATTGTACTGAAGTTTCAATGGAGGAAAACCTAGTGAGTTGTATTGAATTGCTCATCCATGACGGAGGTGTTACTATAGAATTCCATTCAGCCTTCAGCTTCGAGGGATTTTCTGAAGACGAGGTGAGTAGGATTAAGGATTACGTTAAGAGCTTAGTAAAGGGTATGAATGATAGACTATCGAATCACCTACTTAAATGCGATGAAAAAGGTGAGGTTGATGTAGATGTTGAGGAAGACGATGTTAATCTCTCCATAAAGGTAACAGCATACCTAAAAAGGTTTAACTGCATACCAGGACTTGACCTCGTCAACACAGAATTAGCTAAGATCTTAGAGGAAAGCGGTTTAGCTGCAAATGTTCTTAAGAAACTCCTCTAAATGGTGTTACGATTGGTTAAATTGCTAAGAGAGTTAAAACTGTGTAGAGGGATAAGGGTAACGTTAATTCAAAGAGTTTACCTACATGAAGATAAGGAATTCATCAGGGATGTAGTCCACTTCGGCCAGGCCGTAGCAGCTCTTCCAATATCGGGTGATGATATTATATTAGTTAAGCAGTTCAGAGCTCCGATTAATGAGTGGGTACTTGAAATCCCTGCTGGTAGGGTAGAGGTCGGGGAGTCTTTAGAGGACGCTGTTAAGAGAGAACTAGTAGAGGAGATCGGTTATATTCCGCGGAAGGTTATGAAACTCGTATCTGTCTATATGGCCCCAGGTTATAGCGATGAAGTCCTCCACATATACGTAGCTACAGACCTAGAATACGTTGGTTCAGAACCAGAGCCAGGGGAGTTAATTGAGGTGATTAGGTTGAAGGTGGGTGAAGCGTTAGATACGTTGATGAGGTCTGAGGTTGTTGATGTTAAGACAATCGCAGCTATTTCAACATACTTAAGGCTTAGAAACGATTTGACGTGAGGTAATCTCAGTATGTGCTGTAAGGCACAACCAGTTAGAGTGTATAGGAATAGTGAGGTTGTGAGGGTTATTGGAATAATTCCTGAAGGACATTCTCACATGAGGCTAGTCATAGAATTTAACGACCAAATTATAGTGCTTCAGGAAGCAGCAGTTGCTGCAATAGTTAGAACCTATATTAACATTAAAACACATCCAAGTCGGAAGGCTGTAGAGTTAGTGAGTTGTAGATTCAGCAAAGATTCTAGGAAGGTAGGCTATGCAGAATACCAATTAGTTGAGAGTTCTAAAGCTGAGGGTGAGGTTCTGCATGAGTGGGCTGAAAAACTATTTAAGTCATCGTCACCTAATCGACAATAGCTTTAATCATACCTAATTTAGAATATGCTCCTACTAACACATCATAGTGATTGAATAAGTAGTACAGCTATACTTACTAAGACGTATGCGACGATTATGATGTCTGATATCCTTACAACGGACTTCCCAGCAAGTACGCCTACATTCTTAAACTGCTTTTGAGTTAAGGACTCAGCGAGTTGGGCTGATGATATCACCGCATGAACTATTAGAGGTACTGGTAGGTTTATCAGGAGTTTCCTCCCCCTCAAACCCCTCCCCTTTAAAGCTACTAAGGTCTCACCTACGCTGTAACTCATGTAGTCAGCTAACTTCATCACCATAGGTATAGTTAATGCGGCTAATGTGGGGATACCTAACCTAGTTACAGTATATGTGAGTTCGATAGGCTTTATTAGTCGTAATACGCTTGTAAACGTTGAAGCAATGATAAACAGCCTTAAAACGATGTCTACAGCCTCTATAGGTCCGTAAATTAACGTTAAAACGATGTATGGTGGGATAGTAACCCATAAATACATTATGGCTAACCTACGGATCTGTTCTAAGGGTAGGGAAGCTATGAGGTAGGCAGTTAGAATTATTGGTAGCGCTAAAGCACTTACTAGGAAATTTATATATAACGCAACCATCACCCACACAATAACCGTAAAGCTGACTACTGGGTGGATATTCATACCTACCTCATCCAATATACCTCAACCTCCTACCTAACTTCCTACCAACTATCACTGCGTACGGTTCGGGAAAACCAAGTGATGATATCCAATTACCGTAGAAGACCTCTACCGTGGGTCCCCCAATAACTACGCGGCCTTCATTCATTACGTAAACGTAGTCAGCTATCTTAAGTACGAAGTCAAGGTCATGTGATGCTATAACGACTGGCACCTTAACGGACCTCAGTAAGTCTTCCACCATCTTCTTCTCCCTTAAGCCAAGACCGTTCGTAGGTTCGTCAACTACCAACGCTTCGGGATTCCATGAAATTGCTATGAGGATGGATATAAGCCTTGCCTGACCCATAGATAGCTTAAACGTATGCTTACTACTTAAGTTTTTAATGTTGTAAGCATCTAGGAATTCCTCAACATCCTCTATATCACTAAAGTACTCTAGGAATTCCTCAACTACAGTAGACTTCACGAAGGTGTAGTACGGGTTCTGCCAGGAACTACCCACCTTACCCGGAACTACCACCTTACCCTTATCAGGTTTTAACGTATTTGTAATGATCTTAAGTACGGTGGTCTTCCCAGAGCCGTTAGGACCTATAATAGCTGTAATACCGTTCTCAGCCCTTAAACTTACCCCCTTAATTATATCTCTATACCATACATCATCTAGCAGGATTGTCCCTAACTAGACCACCCCTCTATAACCAGTTTTAAAGGCCACTCAACATCTAAGTCTAACTTTGAGAGGTCCGTCAGAGGTCCGTCATAACCTATCGATCCATCCTTCATTAACACAACCCTATCTACCCAATTGGTTAGGTAGCGCAGTTTATGCTCAGCAAGTACTATGGTTATATCAACATTGCTGAGGGCCCTCAGCAATTCCACCACACCTTTAGGGTCTATATGTGCAAACGGTTCGTCTAGGAGGAGGATATCCGGCCTAAGAGCTAACGCGCTTACTACTGCTGCCCTCTGCCGCTGACCCATGGATAGTTTCATGACGTTACAGTCGAGAACGTCTTTAACGTCTAATAACTCACCTAACCTTCTTATCTCTGCTTCTGACGGTGTGAGTCCCTGACTAGTTAAAACATATGTAAGTTCATCTCTCAATGTGGGCATTAGGACGTATAGGTCGAAGTCCTGCGGGACGTACGCAACCTTACCGACAACCTTAACATCACCTATAAGCTCACCGCCATATACCTTAGTTGCTAAGCCTGCAATCACTCTAAGTAATGTTGTTTTACCGCTTCCAGTACCACCTGTTACTACTACTCTCTCCTTACCGATCTTTAAGTTAATGTTGTTAAGTATCCAAGTATCTGACGTCGGGTACTTATAGTAGAGGTCTCTAATATCTATAAGAGCCAAACATAATCCACCTTATTCATCATCTCCTCTACGAGCTTCCTCTCCCACCCACTTAACCCGCAGTCATCACGTAGTGAAGTACCGTAATAACTATTTGCTATGAAAAGTACAGCCTTCCCAGCTGCTTCAAGCACTAGGCTTAGATCACCGCCTTGAAGATGGATTGATAGGTCATTTATCACTAGAATAGGTGTGGGGTTACATAGGTATTCCTTAATAGCTCCTTCAGTAAGTTCTCTGTTATACTTAGCTAACTTCCAAACCGTGTCGCAGTCTTTACCCATAAGCCTAGGAGCCTTAAGTCCTTCAGGCCTAACGATCTTCACATTACTATTAACGTTAACCTTACTTCCCACACCACCGAAATCTGGGGCGAAATCTAATACCATTATCTTCCCCTCACCGCATACCTCAGCTAACACGTCAACGATTCTACTGGTTAGTGTTGTCTTACCCCTCCTCACATCCCCAACGATCAGTAGTTTAAATGACTTTAGCACGTCTAAGCACCGTTAAGGATGTAAAACCTATTACCGTCCCTAACAACGAACTAGCTAACCAGCCAAGCCATATAGTGGTTAACGCAGCTGCCCACCTCTCATAATGCCCCATAAAAGGGGTGAACGCGTAGAAAGCTACTAAGAACCCAACTATAGTAGTTCCAACTGGTTCGGTAAACGATGCATACTCAGGTGGGAGTTTAGCCTTCTTAAATAGGATAGCGGTCAAACCAACTAATAATACCCCAGGAATGCTACCAGGGAAAGCATATATCGTCCCCAAACCCAACATATTCCTCACTAAGCTAATTAGGAACGCTACACCAACACCCCACCAAGGACCTAATAAAACACCGCATATAACGTTAGTCATATGCTGCCATGGCAAAGCCCTAGTAGGGCCTACTGGAATGAAGATCGGTGATAGAGCTATGGTTAAACCTGAAAGCATCAAAGCCAGCGCTAACTTTCTTTCAAACCCCCAATACAACGTCATAGTTAACACACTCGTAGGTTCTTATACGTATTAATAAGCTTAAGATAACGAAGTTATACCGTAGAGGAAAAACTATATGACGTCATATATGCCGTCAGCCTCAGTTTTATTAAGTTCTACCTGTTTTTACTCAGGTAATTTAAATACCATATCTAGTATATTATAAGTTCTTTAATATTAGGTGTTTCCTTAACAACTCTAAGCGCTATATTAGTTACAGACCTCTTTATATGCTGCATCTTTAACAACCTCTTAATGAATCTGTCTAACTCCCCTACATTTTTAAAAGTGGTTAATATTATCACGTCATACTCTCCTGTAACATCGTAGATAGCCCTAACATTAGGCTCTGAAGAAAGCGCCTTCTCAATCTCCTCTATATGAGCTCCATCAACCTGTAGTAATGTCACTGCGTTTACCTGATAATTCAGCTTTGAGTAATCGATTAAGGCTACATAGCCTCTAATCACCCCTACCTTTTCAAGCTTCTTTAACCTACTTACTATAGTTGAAGGAGCTTTCCCAACGATCTTCGATATCTCCCGAACACTTAACCTAGCATTATCCTTAAGCAGGTTAATTATATCTAGATCTACATCGTCTAATTCAATATTACTCATCCCACAGTCGACCTCCTAATAATATATGATATTACGTGTTATCATATATAACGATTTTCTGTATTCTATGTTAATATTGACACTCTTTAAAGGCGAGGCGACCCGCCGGGATTCGAACCCGGGACCTCCGGCTCCGGAGGCCGAAAATCAGAACTAATAGCTCTAGCAAGAGATTTCCGAGCCTTAAAAGAACGGAGAATAAAGAGAATAACTATGTAAGAATCCTAACTGACTTCGAGGATTATTTGAGGGTTGAAAACGTGAAAGAGGGTAAGTCGGGTGCTGAACCAAGTTCAGTTGAGGCGGTGAACTCAGTTCACATGAAAGAAAATAATATGAGAGAAAACAAGAATAAAGAAAAAGAGAAAATAAATGGTTCTCTCGTTGACGAGGTTTTCAGATATTTTAAGGAGGTAGTTGGAAGCACCAAAGGCTTTGCCGGAATTCGACTTGGTGAAGGAAGGGAGGCTCGTTAGGGCGAGGTTGAAAAACCACAGCCTAGAGGAAATCAAGGAGTTGATCGACTGGTACTTGAGTAGCGAAGTTTCCGATATGCTCGGCGTTTCTCTCTCAGCCTGTTTATCTGCTCACGTCATTAACCTTTGGAAGGCTGGAGAAAGTTACTCTAATATTTTGGAGAGGCTTTATCCAAAATGGCGCTTAAAAAGATGAAACCGCCATATAGAGAAGGAGTATGTCAAAGAACGTAGAAAACGGTTTTAGATCCTGAATAAGTCGAGGAGATAAAGGCGGGGTGAAGCAAAGAAGCTAGATAAAGAGAAATATTAGGGCTTTTCGCTCAGATTTTACCGCTTGCTTCGCTTTTTCGGAGCTTGACTCGCTCCGGCAACCAGGCCCGAATTTTTGGAGCTTAGTTAGCGGAGTGGAGTTGCTTTGCCGGAGGTGAGAGGAGGAATGGATTTGGTAAGCCTAGCTAAGGAGTTTGAGAGGCTGAGGGATAGCTGGCTTAAGATATCTGGCTACGGAGAATTCCCCCTAACAGACTGGGCCCACGGACAGCTTGCAGATAAGCTCGGCATCCTCAGGAAATGTTATGAGAGAATGAGGGATGCCGGTAAGTTCGAGCTTCTAGCGGAGAACATCAATGCCTGGCTAGGGGAGAGGAAGAGGTGGTTGATAAGGGTTTTAGATGGGGAGATTAGGGTAATCCTCTCCGGCAGGTATCGGATAATTGACAACCACGACCTAGTCTTCTTAGCTTTAGATGAGTTTAAAAGGAAGGAGACTGTTGAGACCTACAGGATAGACCTCTCTGAGACAATGCTTTACATTAAAGCCTTAGATAGAACTTTAATAGGTGAGGTAAGGCAAAGAGACATAGTTAACGGTGGGTTAATCATAAGGAACTCTGAAGTCGGAGCCTCAGCCCTAAGAGTTAAGCCTTTCATTCTGAGGATGGTCTGCGAGAATGGCTTAATCCTACCACATGCATTAAAGAGGGTGCATCTCGGGAGGCAAGCTATTGAAATCAATGATGTAGAGTGGTCTGATGGAACGAGGAGGCTTGAAGAGTTTGGCGGGAAAACACCAGCTTCTGACGAGATCATGGAAGAAAAATGGGAGTAGCTCAAAAGAGGAGAAAACTGAAAGGGTGGCTAGCCCCTATGAAGCCTCTGTGAAAGCTCTTTAAAAATGCTAAAGGGTGTTCCTCTTTGGCTTATTTTTCCTTTTTCCCTCCCACTCTAATAGCTAAACAATTAGCAGGTCAATTAATTGCTAAACATTTTAAAAGCATGGAAGAAAATATTGAAATATTTGAAAGGGAGCTGAACTCCATCATTGCTATTTGCGACGATAAGATCGAGCATTACAAAGCTTACTTAAAGAGCATGAAGAGATTAAAGGCTCTACTTTATCACTGCTAGACATGAACAACAACACTAGAGAAGAAGTTGTTTCATTGATCGATGCTTTAAAGAAGTTAAAGTACAGGCTTTACGCCTTAATCGACAGCGAGTATGAAGATTAAAATAAGAAACATATTTTACCAAATCTGCCATCACAGAACATACTTTACAGGCGGAGTGGTCTATGAAAGTGAGAGGACAGAGGTTATAGAGTGGAAGTGCGCGGATTGCGGAGTTATCATAAGGTCAAAACACGATAAGCTCTCGGAAAAATGTACAATCAGAAAAGAAAGAGAGGAAACTTAAGTCCAAACCCGGTAACATAGATAAGAAGGGGGAATTATAGAGACTTTCAATTCTTTGAAGTTAACAGAAAACTCTATGCCTTCCGCTATGCAGATGTAGAGAGGCTAGAAAAAGATGAAATCCTCGCTACACCAGTATACCGAGTTTTTAAATAAAAGATAGGCGTATGTTTAACGCTTCTCTTCTTTTACTACTTTTATCCCTGCTTGTTTAATAGTTTCTTCTATTTTTGCTTTATATTCATCCAGCTTTATACTTCCCTCCCTAGCCAAAATCTCAATTCTTACAACTACTTCTTTAAACCTCTCCCTAAGATAGTTGACCATTCTCACAGTGTCTGAGAGCCTACCGGGAGGAGGCTCCAGCACTAAGTGTATGAAGCTATATTCCTCTACTCCTCTCATTTTCTGATACTCCTCATCTATTTTCTTTTCTAAAGTAGATTTTTGCTCCTCAGTCAACCTATTCCATGGTATTCGCTTTCTTATTGCGTAGAGTTCTTCTAAACTCGTTAATTTTTCGATTTCACCAACAAAGCTCTGTAATTCCCTTTCGCTTACAGGTCCAATACCGCACAACTCTGGTCGTATTAAAACGCTATCTTCTGTAATCTCCGGGATAGGCTCGCTCTTAAAGTACTTACGGATAGGCTTTTCTCCCTCTAAAATCCCATATGCAAATCTACCCTCAGCTACACCTCTCTTTACACATTCTTTAAGAACATCATCCGAAAGTATCATCAGTTCCCCAGGGGTATTGTAGAATGAATCCAGTAGGCTCTTCAGATGGGTGTAATCCCTTCCTTTGAGATATCTTTCCTCCAGAAAACCTGGGTCAATCTTAATTGCTATTTTTTCTCCAGCGAGACTGTCAAAAACCTCTCCGTCTAAAGTTGTTTCTCTACCTATAACAGGTACCCCCATATCTACTTCTTCCAGCTCCTTCCTGGAAGGAAGGTATAAAATCCTGTACAACTCTCTTATCTTCTTTCCAACGTCCCTTCTCAAGGAAGTTATTTTCTCCTCAACCTCTTTCTTCTGGGCTTCGGTTAAGGCAAGCAGTTCATCTTTTTGTATAGCTTCCCAAGCGATTTTCCTTCTCAAAAATTCATCGAAGCTTCCCCTCTCTGAGTTTTTTGGACATAAGAAAATCAAAGTATTTTTATGAACCCTTGGGTTTTCTCCGTAGTTTTCGACAATATTTTCACAGAGCTTTTTGTCATCGTTTTGAAGAACCACTAACTTGATTTTTCTGGTATCTGGGACATCCTTTGTATCTTTTGGCCAAAGGTAAACCTCGAAATACCTCTTTGAAAGAAGATTGGAAAGGGCCCTCTTTTCTTCTTCTCTTACCGCTTCACCTGGTATATTTTCCATTTTTGTGAGTAGGATATGGTTGAGATTAGGCTGATCGCTGAATAGGAGTTTTCCATTAGATTGTAAATAGAAAAGTGTTTCTTTTAGTTTTAATATAGCTTCGTCAATTATACTGCTCGGCACCTCCATTTCAGAACATGTAAGCTTCACATCAGCTATCGTTGCCCCTTTCTCCACACCTCCTGAGAATGAGTAAAGGAAGATTGTGGTTGCCACCTTCGTCCCAAATCTATAAGCTGAATAGGCTTTTCCGAGATCTTTATCGACTCTCTTGGCTCCGGCTCCGAGGCCGGTAATATCAGAAGCTAAAACGCTATCATACTGCGAGCCAATGTGCTTTATTAATTCCCTCCTTATCTCATCGTTGCTTAAATCGAAATCCCCCGGTCTGATAAAGGGTATTTTTGAGTCTTTAAGAGAATAGACAACCAAGGAGAGGAACCTTAGGACACCTCTAGTTCTCTGGAAAGTGGGAAAAGAACCCCATCTAGTGTAGAGGACATCGATCACTTCAGGCTGGAAGGGATAGGTTTTTAAGAACATCTCCCTGTACTTTGACCTCTCTAGTCCTTTTGGCAGTATTTCCTCTCTTTCCGCATAATCTAGGAACTTATCAATTATTTTCTGCGCCTCTTTTTCATCAACACTACTGAAAAGCCTAGCCCTTATTATCGCGGCTACCTCCTCATCTTTTACTGGCGCATAAACCTTTTCCATTCTACCTACTATCTTCTGCAGTTGTTGGAGAAGCCTCTCAGCATTTTCATCGTAACGTTCTAGAAGGCTCGAAGGCAAAGTTAAGACTAAAAGACATCTATCAATGGATCTAACCGCTCTAGTTAACTCGTGCATAAAAACAAGGACTTGTGCCGCTAAATTAGAATCACCAACTCTTATTCCAGCAGCCTTCGTAGTATATACTAAAATCTCATCCATTAGGATAAGAAGTGGCTGATATTGTTCAAGAAGTTCCCTCAATTTCTCAGTTCCAGGAGGTGTCTGTCCCTTAAACTTCTCTACCTCCCCTCTCAGCTGTCTTTCAATCTCTCCCCATATCGTTTGGTCTTTAGGATCTAAAGCTGTACCGTCTAAGACAACGACTTTAACTTTCCAGGACCTAGCTTTATGGTACAAAGCGATTAAAGAGTGTGTTTTTCCACCCCCAAAAGGCGTCTGAAGCTGAATTATAGGATCGCCACCTAAACCCTTAAGCCTCTTTTCAGCTACATTTAGTAAATTCTTTATACCCTCAGTGAGATAGGTCTTCCTAAAGAATATATCTGGATCCCGGTAATCTTCGGGTCCCCTCCCATTAAAAACCTCCCAGAGATCGGCTGCGAAGACATCCTCGGTAAGTCTCCCCTTAATAATATCAGTATGTGGAATGGCTATCGAAGAAAATGACTTTATATAAGCTCACCTCATATAATCTATTAAACTTTTTTGTTTATAAGTACTTTGCTCAGACTTAACTTCAGACACGATCTTCTCCCTTCTAGATAAAAATCCATCCAGAAGCTTCTTCTCCTTGCTTTCAGGAGGCAATGTTTCCGAAATGGTCTGAGCGACCCTATAGAACGAATCTTTAAAACCCCATCCCGTCTCAATAAGCACTCTCTTTAATTCCTCATTCTTTCCCTCTTTCCACAGTATGAGGACACGATGCAACACATCTATGAGTTCGTTGGTCCTTATTTCATTGAGCTTTCTATCTTGAGGACCCAGAACCCTTATGAATTCTTTTTCCTTCTTGATAAAGCCCTTATTCCATTCAGAAGCTAGGTCTACTCCAACTCCTTGAGCAAGCTTCCTCGCGTCATCAAAGTGGACGATCTGCTCTCCGTAGGTCCACCTCCAGAGAATATAAAACTTAGTTAATGGCGAAAGCTCCCCAGCAATTCCGTTATGGAGAACTTGTCTCACAACATAATCTGTAACTATGGATCTTACGAACTCTAGCAATTTCTC
>CALEDH010000027.1 GCA_937949785.1 uncultured Sulfolobales archaeon
GTTTAGATGGATGTTGTCGGTGAGTTTTAACCTGTTCACAGCGGATTGTGTTCGATGATATTATGTTTTACCGGCGGGCTATCTAATAAGGAGAGAGGTATTCACGGATAGCTAAGCATTGTTAGTGGAGGAACGCTTAAAGTAATGACTGTAACATTGCTTCATCTAGTTTGTAGAGAGATGTTATTAAGTAGATATTCGATGTTATCCCTGAAATAGATATATATGATGGTTTGAATAACATCATCTCAGTGGTGTTTATCTCTATGGGCTCCCCTACATTAACGAAAATATCGTATGTTTTATAGCCCAAAGGCCCCCAAACACTGCGAGCACTATCAACTAGTATCTTATATAGGAGGGCTTCCTTTACGTCGTCGGAACTCCAATTCGGAAGCACGTAGTTGTAGATGTAACCGCCTGTAGTTGAGTAACGATAGATTTTAACATGTTTTCCCCCTCCCTTATCTATCTCATCATCTATATTTACACCGGCAATCCTATATATCGCTGAAATCCCCTTAGCACCATCAGCTCCTAAGAATATCGGTGTACCACCACCTCCTGAAAGAACTAATGGCCCCAAATACACTCTTTTACTGTTATCGTCGACTATGAAGAATTCGTAAGTAGCTACATATAACTTATTAGGCGGTATGCGGAAGTTAGTTATTAATATTTTTGCTGCTGTGACCTCATCACTAGTTAATGCCCTAGCTAATAAATGTATCTGCGAGAAGTTCAGAGTTGAACCATCAGCTACTGAAGCCCTCTCACCAACTACTGAGATCCAGTAACCGTAATCCCACCAAGCAACGATGACTGAGTCCTTATCCGTGTTACCCTTAATCCAACTAAGGGTGTTTATCCATGAAGGGGCGTTAACGTTTAGGCCAACCCCTGACTCTACTATAGTTGGTACTACGGACCGGTACGACGGGGCCCAATAATATAGGCCTTGAAGTACTAATGCAGCTACGTATAAGGCTATCATAATTGAAGATATAAGTCTAACAAACCAACCTGACTTACTACTACTAAATATTCTAGGTATTAATAACTTCCCAACTATGAGTCCGGATGTTAGTGCGATTACTAACACGCTATATGAGAAGAAGTAAGCTACGTTTAAAGTCGCTATAACTGATATCAACGTTAATAGTATTAGGAATAGGGAACTACTATCCTTACGGATTAAACTCCTATACGCTAAGTATAGTACCCCTATAAACGTAACTACTATTGGAGGACCTCCTAAGTACATAAATTCTGATGGTGTAGCACTTCTGTACTGAGCTATAGTACCTGTGAGGACACCTGCTACGCCTCCTAAGCCCATAGCAGCCAACCCCTTACCACCTATACCTATGAAACCTGTGAGTAGGGTGGCTAATCCTAAGATACCGAATACCGTAATTACGGAGAAGTAGATAGAACGAGGGGTGATTAGCGATGTCTTACCCCTACTTCTCACACGCTTTAAAGGTAGTTTATAGAATATTACATACGCTAGGCCTAGCACTGCAGTACCTAATGGAATTATAATGCCTGCATTCCTTACTAAGTATTCAAAGCCATTATAGTATGACGGCGTAATCAATATTAAGAGTGTTATAGGAGCCACCTCGTAAAACCATAACTTAATTAATTTCTTATCTAAGACCCCGGTAATCAACGGTGTTAATATGTACTGTAAGAATATAGCAGCTATTAATAAGTTAAACCCAGCCCAACTTAAAGCTGATATGCCTAGGAGAACACCGCTTAGTATTGCTGACTTCTCAGATTTCCTATTAATAGTTCTTACGTGGAAATATACGGCTATGAAGATAAAAGCTAATCCTAAGACATACTTAACCGTAAATCCAGCTACCTGTCTATCTACGAACATCAACGCTGCTGTTAAGGAAGATATGGCTGCTGGTAGAGGACCGCCTAACTCACGTACTGTAAGGTAGATACCGATTAAACCAATGATGTAGAGCAGTATAGGTAGGTAGACTAACCACTCGTAAAGCGTTAGATTAGGACTTATAGACTTAGCTACATAGTAGGTAATTAGTGAGAAGTAAGGCAGTGCTGGCAACTCGGTTAACGGTATATCCCTACCCCAAGGATACCAGAAAATCTTAGTATCAGGGTTGTTCTGGGTCATGAGGAAGTAGTATAGGGAGCCGTTCTCGTATAATTTATTAGAAATCCAATAATTTAAGTAGGGGTCCATCTCGTATAGTGTAGGACCATAACCATATTTTAATGCGTTGTAAACAGGTTGTAGTCTTAGGTAGGACCCAACAGTAGCTGATGTTATTAAAATCGCTAATCCAATTAACTCCACTACCATCTTAACATTAGATACCCTTAAAGCGCTTCTAAACATCTCATCAACCATAAAATCATACTTTTCAATGTTTTAAACTTTGATTCTATAGGACCGCTGACCTCCTACCAATAGCCTATGTAATTATATACTTAAATCATAGATATCGGAAATACCCTTAATGTAGAGGTATAGTGTAGCATCTCTGTAACCAAGTGATATCCTAAGTATATGGACTGGTTTCCAGCCAGGGATCTCAAAATCTAACGTAACAACACGTGTGCCGATTCTGATCTCTCTGCTTAGCTTAGGTTTTAACATCTTATTAACAGATGTGAGTAGGTACATATATATTACGGTGGCGTTCTTTAACTCGACGTTGAAGAAATCGTCGTTAATGAAGTTTACCTTATCCATAACCCCTAACTTCCTGGCCCTCTCCTCAGCCCTTGATATTAACTCTTTATTCACTTCAACGCATACGCTGCGAGCACCACGTAAAGCAGCCTCAACTACCACCCTACCATCACCACAGCCTAAGTCGTAGAGAACGTCGTTAGGCCCCACTTTAGCTAAATTCATTATGTAGGGTAGGAGCTCATCTCTAGTAGGAACCCAGGGAGCTAATGAACTCCCTCCGTTTAATGTTTGAATGAATATACTGAGGTCTGCTAATTCCTCTCCAAACACTCAGCTCCCCCATAATTAGAGGGTATTATAGAAAGACTTATAAATGATCATAAAATCTATACGTTAAGGATTTCAATTGGTTTATAGTTTTATCCATCATCAGCTGACATACACGCTCTCGCCTTACCTAGACCGCCCTTCAAGCTAAACGCTTTAAAACCTTTAGACCTCAGAGTCACTGCTAAAGCGCTGCTTACCTGACCGCTATCGCAGTAAAATACGATAGGTCTGTCGGTAGGCAGTGATTTTACATCTATGTCATAGATGCTGATAGCGTTTGGATAATGCCATAATTCGAAGTCCTTCTTATTTCTGACGTCAATAACTAAAGCGTCTTCAGGTATGAAGTCTAATTCTAATGTAAATTCCTTCAGAACTTCGTAAAAGTTTATGTCTACTAGGTTATAGGCTTTAGCTGACTCAACTAATTTAGGTATTACATCATCACCTAATTTCGATGACTCGTTAATTAACGTGTTTAAATTCGCATGTGTTGTGACAGGTCCGGAAGTTATAGCGCATAGCTCTAGAACTTTAGATGATTCTTCATACATGTTTAACTTCCTAGATAGCTTTATTATCTCATCTTTATCCATAGAAATCAGCGGTCTTAAAATAGGTAATTTAAGGTTTGACTGTATGCTTCCCTCAATTACTTTTAAGTTCTTAATGGTTTGAGATGATGCCTGCCCTACGGACTCACCAGTTCCTATGGCGTCGTAGCCATATCTAGTAGCTAGTTCTAAGGCAACTAAATACATTAACCTCCGGAGGACGACTTGGCTGTAGTCCTTCCTAACACTTTTTAGTATGTAGGCAACGACGGTGTTTAAGTCAACTAAGAATACCCTCGGTCGATAGCCGTAGAACTTCATACCTAACTTTTTAATTGCTTTAAGAGCTTTAATCGTATTATCATAACTTCCGATAACGTAGTGCAGGAAGTCTACTTCAACACCCCTCCTAGCTATTAACCAAGAGGCTACTATTGAGTCATAACTACCGGAGACTAACATTAAGACCCTACCCTCAACACCTATTGGGAGTCCATCAACCCCTGGAACACATTTACGGTGTAAATAAAGTTCGTCATCCCTAACCTCAACGAATACTTCAACATCGGGGTGTTTTAAATCTACACCGATTGAATACTTCCTTAACACGTCACCGACTTCTCTTGCAACGTCAAGTGATGTAAAGTTATGTCTACCCACTCTCCTAACCCTTACGGCAAACTTCCTACCTGAAACTAAGTCTTTGAAGAAACTCTCACAGTAGTTAGTGATATCGCTTAAGTCTCTAATTACGTATTTAGTGGAAATACATACTTTATGAACTCCGAATACCTCACTAATAATTTTCTCAGCACCCTCATCACATTCTAAATAGATAACACCACCGGAAATCGATATCTTATCGTATTTGAAGCCGCTTCTAATTAATGCATCCTTAATATTATTAATTAACCTACTCTCAAATCTCGGCCTAGTTCTACGTGACTTTAACGGTATTTCCCCACTTACCTTTATTACGTACAGCATTGTGCAGTCAATTATTAAATATTTAAAACCGTATTTAGGCATTGTTTAGAAATTATTGATTATCAGCTCCCACCTAATGTAGTAATATCCCCAGTAAGTTGTAATTAGCGATATAAACTATGAATACTAATGAGACAACGCTCATCAACTTTATCAGTATGTTTATCGAAGGTCCTGAAGCATCTTTAAGTGGGTCGCCAACGGTATCACCGATGACCGCTGCTTTATGAGCATCACTTCCTTTACCACCGAACTTCCCCTCCTCAATGTGTTTCTTACTGTTATCCCATGTATTGCCGACATTGCCTTGGAAGAGCCCTAATAATAATCCAGTAATTATAGACGAGAATAGCATTCCCCCTAACGCGTATGGTCCTAGAATGAAGCCTACAATTAGCGGCGATGCTATGGCAACTGCGCCGGGAAGTACAAGCTTTTTAATAGCCGCTGATGTGACCATAGCTACTACTCTACCATAATCCGGCTTCTCCTTAAATTCAAGGATTCCAGGCTTCTCCCTAAACTGCTTTCTAATCTCATCTATGAGTACGAAGGCAGTATCGCTTACTGCCATTACTACTAGTGAGACAAAAAGTGCTGGTAATGCTACACCTATGAAGGCTCCTGAAAGTACTGCAGGATCTATTAGCGAGAGGTTAACCTTTATATCGGTTATGGATAATCCTAACTTACTTGAGTATGCCGCTAGGAAGGCAAGCGCTGTAAGTGCTGCTGAACCTATGGCGAATCCCTTAGATATTGACTTCATAGTATTCCCAGCCGAATCTAATTTATCTGTAATACTTCTTACCTCCTTACCTAGACCAGCCTGCTCTGCAATACCAGCCGCGTTATCGGTTATCGGTCCGTAAGCGTCTGCTGAGACAACAACCCCGGTAAGTGCTAGCATACCTACAGCTGCTAACGCAACGCCATATATTCCGTACCAGAAACCACCGTAGATGTAGAGTATGTAGAACGATATTAGTTCTGCTAACGCAACGCCTACCGCCGGTATAGTGGTACTTAAAAATCCGTATGAGAAACCGCTAAGTATTGTTAACGCAGGACCCATCTGAGACATCATTGCTACCTTAGCGACTGGTGGTTTATCCTTATTAGTAAAGTAGTCGGATGTTAGACCTATAGTGACTCCGACAGCTAAACCTACCACTATCACAGTCCAAACCCTAATACCTGCATCGAAGCCTAACATATTAGTTGTTATCGGATACGATGTTATCGCTATGATTATAGCCCCTATAACGCTGGCCAGCGTCAATGGTTTTGAGGGATCTCCACCCTCCTTAACCCTAACTACTAAGGTAATTAATATTGAGGCAATTATACCAGCCGATGATATTATTAACGGGCATAATACCCATGGTAGGACGTTACCAGTAGTTAAGGTAGTAATTGCTATAACCATCGTCGAGATTATAGCCCCTACATACGATTCGAAGAGGTCAGCACCCATACCAGCAACATCTCCAACATTATCACCTACGTTATCAGCTATGACTCCTGGGTTCCTCGGATCATCTTCAGGAATCCCTTTCTCAACCTTACCAACTAAGTCAGCCCCTATATCAGCTGCTTTAGTGTAGATCCCGCCACCAACTCTAGCGAATAACGCCGCAGTACTAGCCCCAAAACTATACCCTATTATATCGTTTACGACTTCAGGCCTACCGCCGTAAATCAAGTATTGAAGTGCAATCATTAATGTACCAATACCTACTACCATTAACCCCATAACGGAACCACCCTTAAACGCTACATCAAGAGCTCGGCTCAATCCGTAAGACTTAGCAGCATGCGCTGTCCTAGCATTAGCATTAACTGCTACGTACATGCCTATGAGGCCGGCTAATATAGATGAAATAGCTCCTAATATGTAGGAAATAGCTAACCTATTAGAGATTAAAGTCATAGTTACTGTAATGACTATAGCTATTGATGTTATAACGCTATACTGCCTTTTAAGGTATGCTGAAGCACCTTCTTTAATGAATTCATGTACCTCAACCATCTTACCCTCGCCCGGCGAGATCTTAAAGATCTTATAAACTAGCAGTAACGCATACGCTATAGCTATTAAACCTGAGATTAAGGCTACTTCAACTATCATCTTACCACCGAATCACCCATTAAAGTAAGTCTTAAAAATCTAATATTATAAATTCCGTAAATAGTTTGTCTTAATTTATAATGTTACGGTAAATTAAGAGATTTAATAAAATGTAATAATTTATTTATAATAATTTATAATAGTTAGCTGGAGATTTAACTAGGTCATTAACAGTACGTCTCACGGCATCTCTAGAACTCATTCTAGGCTTCCAACCAAGCCCGACGACCTTATTTATATCTAATAACATAAATTTAACGTCACCTATCCAACCCCTACCATCAGGTGTTAAATTTATGTGACTCAATTCAACATTTTTTAAACCTAATCCATCTATAACTTCACGAGCTATATCGTCAACCTCTATCCAGTCATTATTCCCTATATTGAATATCTCATAGCTACTGCTTGAACGTATTAGGTAATCTACTGTCGTGTTTAACGCGGCTAAGAAATCACTTATGTGTAGGTAGCTCTTCCTTTGCCTTCCATCACCTAAAATCTCTAGTCTGGTAGCATTTCCACGTAGTTTTCTGATGAAATCAACGATAACGCCATGCGTCTGTCTGACACCGACTATATTAGCTAATCTTAATATAAGTCCTTTAACTCCGTAGAGCTTGCTGTAAGTGATTATCATACTTTCCGACGCTAGCTTACTAGCTCCGTAAACTGATATAGGTTCTAATGGCGTGTAGTTCTCAGGGGTCGGTAATAGTTTAGCATCCCCGTATACAGTGCTACTGCTTGTAAACACTAATAGCTTAACATTATTTAACCTACATGCCTCTAAAACATTAAAAGTTACCAAGACGTTTTCATTAAAATGTACTCTAGGCTCGCTAACAGATACCCTTACCTCAGGATTTGCAGCTAGATGGTAGACTATATCTACATCCTTAAAGAGGTACCTCACGTCTTCATCTAAGTTCTTTAAGTCAGCGTTATAGAACTCAACACTACCATCATCGACAATTCCTTTAATGTACTCATATCTACCAGAACTTAAGTTATCAATAACCCTAACATGGAATCCCCTCCTAACCAGATCTTCAACTACGTAAGAACCTATGAATCCAGCACCACCTGTAACTACAACCTCCATACACCCACCTACCTACACATATCTAACAAGTCGATTTTAAGGTACTAATCTAAACGTTTTAGCACGGCCATACAATTTAATGAGGTTTAGATACTCATGTTCGACATCGCCTTTAATAGGCCATAAGGTGTAAGGCTTTCTAAGGTTATTAACCTTTAAAACGATTTTAGTGATTTCATCGACCTTCTCACCTCTCTCAACATCTTTTTTAATTATGTCGGCAGTAGGAATTCTGAGGTCGCTGTTTAGGCATGGCATTAAGTTACCGGCTGGTGAAACTCTAATCCTACTACAGCCAGCGCAGAATATTGAATTTAAGACAGGTCTAACGACTTCTACAGAGGTCCCGCTCGGCAATACGTAGATAGGCCTGTTATGTAATTCACCTCTAACCATGACCTTACTAGCCTTTTCATGTAAGTACTTTAAAACGTTACTTAGGGATGCATAGTAATCATTAAATAAGTCCTTCCCCCTTCCAACCGGGTGTAATTCTATTAACTGTACATGTATTCCTAAACCCTCAGCAAATTTAATTATATCCCATACCTCATCTTCATTAATCCCTCTCAACGCTACAAAGTTTATCTTAATCTTACCTATGCCATGGTTAAGAGCCTCCTTAATACCTGAAACCACTTTCTCTAAGGCGTTAACACCTGTTATGAATTCAAATCTCTCCGGCTTCATGGAGTGAAGGCTTACGTTAACTCTATTAAGGCCGGCATCTAGTAACTTACTGATGTGTTCTTTGAGGTAGAAGCCGTTACTAGTCATTGAAATGTCTTCAGCCTCACCATAAATACTTAAGACCTCAACGATCTTAGCTACGTCATCCCTTAAGAGAGGCTCACCACCTGTGATCTTATATTTCCTTATGTTTAGTTTAGCAAACGCCTCTGCTAATACGCTTAACTCGTCAGAACTTAATTCAGCCTCACGTTCCTGGGAGTTCTCACGGTGGCAGAAAATACATCTGAAATTGCACCTCAACGTGATTACAAACCTAGCATTTAATAGTTGTCTTCCATACCTATCAATTAATACCGTGGGGTAGTCCCTCATAAATAACATCGTGTTTGAGTAATATAAATTGTACTCATAGCTTAGATTAAGTTTATTATAGCTACAGTTCTACTATTCCTCGGAGTAGGACAGCACTGTAAGTTAGGTTGAGAGTGATGATGGTATGCTTAGAAAAGGCAGCGATGGTATATGCACTAAATGCGGTGGTAAGATGGTGACCCTCATGGAATCTGAAAGCAACGTCAACGGATTCAAACATGTTAGATATGTAAGTAAGTGTAGGAGTTGTAACGATGTTAACGTTATTGAGGAATTAATTATTAGGAGGCGAGGACAGCACGTAGAAATCATGGTTAAGAAGTAAATTAGATAGCTATTTTTTATTGAACTTTAAGTAGGGTGGCAGCTAGTTCCTAGTTATAACTACGTAATTTCTTAAATTACTTATGTGGTGATGGTTGTTGGGGGGACTGCTGGTTAGGTAGTGTTAGATGCTTATTTACGGGTTTTGAGGTTATACCTTAAACTCTGAGTCCAGCAACAACTAC
>CALEDH010000028.1 GCA_937949785.1 uncultured Sulfolobales archaeon
TATAGTGGCTGTGATGATGTGGTCGCCGGTAACAGCAGCATTCATAGCTATGTTCATAACGATAGCTTTAAGCTTTGTGAGGAGGGAGACGTGGATGACGCCGAAGAAAATATTTACAGCTCTAGCGAAAGGAGCTGAGGACAGCCTAACAATAATAATATGTGCTGCCGCAGCTGGGATAGTTGTAGGTGCTGTCGCACTCACAGGACTAAGCGATAAGTTAACCGTGTTGATATACGACCTATCCTTAGGTAGTATGGCGGTGGCTCTCATGGTGGCTGCAGTAGTGACGTTAATTATGGGTATGGCATTACCTACTACGGCTGCCTACTTAGTTGTTATCGCGTTAGCAGCTCCGGCTTTATATAGGTTAGGCATAGCCCCATTCATAGGTCACTTCTTCGTATTTTACTATGCGACGATATCAGCTATAACCCCGCCAGTAGCTTTAGCAGCCTACGCAGCAGCATCGATAGCTAAGGACGACCCTTTAAAGTTAGGATTCCTAGCATGTAGGTTAGGAATAGCTGCTATTATAACTCCATTCATACTTGTCTTTAAGCCTGGACTCCTAATGATCTTCGAAGAACCCCCGCTAATGATTATGGAGAACATAGTGACAGCATTTATAGCTATTTACTCAATAGCTTTAGGTATGGAGGGATATGTTAGGAAAAGCATGCACATCCTTGAGAGGATGGGTTTAATTGCCGGTGGGTTAATAATGTTTGCGCCGACATCGCTTGAATTAGACTTCATAGCTCTGATGCTAATAACTACGATAGTTGCCTTACATTATAGGAGGTCTAAGAAAAATCAGGTAGGTACCGTGTTAAGCTCCGATAAAATCAATGCGTAAAGAATTGATTCGGGAATTACTCGATGTCTAAGTTGATGAGAGGTCCGTGTTGCTGCGCCCCATACACGTCTGAAGTCCTCAGGTCGTCTGAAGGTATTTCCTTAATCATAGTTATTTTAACACCTAAAATAGTGTCGACGAAGTAAATACCCTCGATAAGATCTTCACTTACGTTGTAAAGCTTGGCTACTAACTCTCTGCTTAACTTATCCTTCACCTTAGCGTAAGACTCGACATCCTTAAGGAATACATCTATAGTTAGTTTGAAGGGGCCAGCGTTCTTAGTTCTAATCACCTTAGCTACCTCATATAGTTTAACCACTGCCGATCACCTCGGAAACTCAACTAAGCCGGTCTTAAACGGCTCTACCGGGTCTTCTAACTCTAGGGCGTGCCATATGTTGAACTCGAAGACAGGTCCTGCTGGGAGGTCTGACGGTGAGAACGGGAACGCTATATTCCCTGCAGTAGTCTTCCTCCCCTCAAATCCGTGGTGTAGTAGTGTAGCCCTTGTAAGAGCGCATATCGAGTTAGCTATTTCCTGAGTCCTAGCCACTACATCAATGATTATTCCGACCTCATGCGGCTGTCGGCTCTTTATAAGTTCGTGAGCACCCATAACTCCGTTAATACCGTATAACCTAAAATTAATGAAGTATTCATGCTCTGGGATGTGCTTCATCCTATCCTTAACCACCTCAATTACCTCCTCCACGATGTTATTAATCATGTTGATGAAGACTGGGTCTCTAGAGCCTGCAATGCTTATCGCTCTAAATCCTACGAGTTTAACGCCTTCTAACTTAATTGTATACGGTTGGGGGACGAACCTACTACCGCTGACCATCACTGTCCTCTCATCGTACTGAACGTAATTAGCTGTAGTTACGTCTAAGTACCCCTCAGGCAATTTCTCCATGAACGGGTTATCCCTCTCATAGAAGGAGTGAGCTGCAACACTAGTAACCGTACACCTCCTCCTAGGGTTAGGAGGTCTTACTAAGAAGTAATCCTTACTCACTATACCGAAGATACCGTCACTACTACTACCTGGTTCAGCTGCTATCGCACCGCATTCAAGTATCTTAGACATGTGGTAGACCAAATTCTTAGGGAGTCCGAATTTAAGGGGGTAAGCAGCAACGATGCCTACATCTAACGACCTACCAGTAATGATGCCGTCAACATCACCTCTGAAGTAGAGGTCTAACGCCTTAATAATTGGTTCAGGACCCATCTGAGCAACTACCCTAACACTGCCGTCAACATCATTAACGGTTAAGTATTCAGAAAGCCTCTTAATACCTACTAATCTCCTAGCCTTAGAACCGCTTAACAACTTCTTCTTAAGCCATTCCTTATCGATCTCACCGCTGATGAATGCTACCCTTAACTTAATGCCTAACTCCTTAGTTATGATGTTAATTAGGTTAAACACGTTTTCAACATGTATATCAGCACCCGCACCGCCTACTGAGCATATGAAAGGTATTCCATATTCTTTAGCAGCCTTAATAATTAACCTTAAATCCCTCTTAACACCCTCATTCTCAGTATAAGATGTGCCGACCCCTAAGTAATACGGACCTGCATCAGTGGATGTGCCCTGAGCCACTAATACGTGCGGCTCCCACTTAAGGGCTGCCTCTAAAGACTCTACAGGAAATCCGTAACCAACTTGAGCTGTAACATCGTAGACTCTGACTTCATTCAAAAATCACACACCTAAAATATAATGCGGTTACAGTATAAAATATTTTTAGAAATCTTTCGCAGCCAAAATGTTAAGCAATAAATTAAAATAATGAATGGCTAGTACTACAGACCTACGTAGATACATCAACTTAAAAACAATGTGATTAATTTAATTAAGTATATCATCACTTCATATATCCGCGGTCTTTAAACCACTTAATAGCTCCTGGATGAAGTTCCCACATCCCTACTCTCTTCCATGCGACAGCTGGGTCGTAAGCAGCGAATGCCTTATACGCCGCGGCTATGACATCCTTATTCTTAGCTAATACTTCAAGTATATGATATACTAGGCTGTCCGGTAGTTCCCTACTAACGATTAGTATAGTTGAGCCAAGAGCTGTAGGTACATCGCTCACAGCGTTTCTATAGCTTCCCTTAGGTATTATCCCCTTTAAAACTCCTAGGTTCTTAGCAAGCCACTCTATGAGAGGGTCTGTAAAGACTATGAATTTTAATTCCGTTGTTGTATCGACATCTGTTATAGTTCTCAGCGGTATCCCTCCAGCTTGGTAGAAGACATCTATCTTCTTCTCTCTAAATGCCTGTGCAGCAGGGTCATCACCAACTGCGTATACGGTGCCACCAGCCTTCCTCACATCATCGTAGGTTAATCCGTAATACTTAAGTACGTATCTAAGCATTAACTCCTCCGAAGAACCTGCGGCGTCACCGCCGAATCTAACAGACTTTCCCTCCTTAATCATCTTAGCTATGTCGTCGAAAGTGTTTGCCGGGAATTCCTTTTGAGCTACGAAGTAGTAGTAAGTGAGGTATAAGCCGCCTGCAGCTGCAGTGACCCTACTGAAGTTAAGAGGTTCACCAAATATTGATATGTCGTTCTCCTTAGCCGGAGCTCCTAGATAATCGTACGTCATCGAAATCTCCCCCTCACCTTTAGATATGAACAGAGGTGCTGCCACAGCTCCAGGACCAGGTATGACCTCGACCTCAATCTTAAGTTCCCTCCTAATAACATCAGCCATCGGGACAGCTAAGGTGTAGAAAGCTCCTCCGAAAACCCCTGTAATGAAGCGTACCTTACTAGGCCACTCAGGTAGTGGGAATGTTGGAGTAGCTGTAATAGTTACGGTTACAGGTGGCGGTGTTACAGTAGTAGTGGTGGTTACGGTAGCGGCTGCGGCGGTTGAGGTAACAGTTAACACGGTTGTTGAGGTAACGGTCTTAGGCGGTGGTACTGCTGAAGAA
>CALEDH010000029.1 GCA_937949785.1 uncultured Sulfolobales archaeon
AGGTGGGAGTGTGGTTGTGATGGTAGTAGTTACTGTAGCAGCTGCTACGACAGTAGTAGTGGTTTGAGTGATTACTGATGTCACGGTCTTAGGCGGTGGTACTGCTGAAGAACCTGCGAAATAACCACCAACACCAGCAACGATGATTAAAACAACTAATATACCTACTAAAGACTTCTGAACACTCATAATGGACACCTCGGTTTACTATAATTCAAAATTAATAAACCTTAATGTAATTATCATTATATAGTGTTGAGATGGATAGCTACGTAGAGTTTCACCTCCTCACCGCAGTAAATTAAATGATGTTCCAAAGCATCTACTTTATTTAGGGGGTGTTTAAACGCGTTATAGGAAATTCAACGTAGATGTGATGAGTAGTGCTTCACAGCTTACTATTCAGGAAGGACGACTCTATGCTCTTTAAAGCGGTTGAGAAGACTTCAAGCCGGAAGCCATCAAAGCAAGAAACGCTTCTAGGACCGTAGCCGGAATACAGTGAATCAAGTAAGCTGACTGGTATGACTTCAACGTGGATATGGCTTTCAAGCATTTACTAAATACCTGTTTTACTTAGGGATTAGTTAGAAACGTTTGATGTGCTGTCCCACACCATTAGCGGTGGAGGTCTTCGACGAGGCCTTAGCTGAGACGGTGTGAGTGGTTATAGAGGTTGGCAGCTAAACTTGAAAACTTGTAGTTTAATTCATAATTATATTGTAAATACGACGTATTCTGCGGTGGAATCTCCTTAGCCTAGGCTTCGGCCTTAACCCTAGGTTTGATCCTTATTACGAACTCGCTTGTCTTCATAACGGTGGACATTCGACCGCTACCTCGGGGTATCCTCAGCATTTAAGGTATTGAAGCCCGCTAACCTCGTAGAAAGGGGACCCCCATTTCTTAGACTCTTTGAATCTCCCCTTAAATTTACAGTAAGGGCATTCAACCATTAAACCACTAATTAAATTCCTTTTAATAGAATAAATAAGATTACTGAACGCTTTCGAATTACGTGGTGGAGGTAAAGGTTAAAATAGTTCTTAACGATATAGTTATTGGTTGTTATGAGAGTGTTAGTTGAGGTATTTGCTACTCTGCAGGAGAGATTAGGTTGGACAGCAAAATACGTTGAGATCAACGCACATGAAATAACTTTAGAGAAACTAGTTAAAGGGCTTCAAGACCTCTACGACCTAATATCCGTTGATGCAGGTAGGGATTTAAGTGACTTGCTTGGTAGTTATATAGTATTCGTAAACGGTGTACACGCGCAGTTTAAAGGTGGTTTGAATGCCTTATTAAGAGACGGTGATAAGGTATCGATATTCCCACCCGTAGCGGGTGGAGGTCTTGAGTACCTACCTTACTGAGAGGCAGGTCAAAGTACTTAAACTTCTATCTCAGGGGCTAAGCATAGATGAGATAGCCCATACCTTAGGCGTTTCAAGATCTAATATCTACGCCTTAATCAGATCTGCTAAGAGAGTTGTAAGTAAGTCTGCTAATACGGTTAAACTATATAATGAATTGACAGGTAATAACGCCGTCATAGTATATAGGGAGATATCGATAAATGATGCTATTATGAAGATCCTTGCAGAAGCTAATAGTATGGGTGTTAAAATACCTCTAACAACTGCTGAGCTCATATTAAAGCTTGTGAAAAGTGTTGACGATGTGTGTATCGACCTAATCAATAGCATGATTAAATGTAATTTAGTATTTCGCTTAGACCCTACTGATGGGGTCGTCATCGATAGATTTTCATAAACGTAAAAACCGTAAGTTTCCAATAATGTAATTATTTTATTAATTATTAAAAACTTTAAAATGTTGAAAAAGTATTGCTCATCAACTTTTATTATCTTTGTAATGAATAGTACCTTAGAGGTGTTTCTATAAATGCCCGGCGGTTATATGGGTAAGATTGTAAGGGTTAATCTACGGACTTCTAAAATCATATATGAAACATTGCCTGAGTCAATTCTGAAGAAGTGGATTGGTGGGAGGGGGTTAGGAGTTTACCTAGCTCTAAAGGAGATCCCGCCTAAAGCAGATCCGTTCGGCCCTCTGAATAAGGCGTACGTTATGACAGGGCCTTTGACAGGGGTTGCTGGTGTCCCAGCATCTGGTAGGTGGTGTTCGGTCACCAAGTCTCCGTTAAATAATGCTATACATGATGCGCAGTCAGGAGGTAAGTTCGGCCCCTATATGAAGTTCGCAGGTTTTGACGGTGTAGTTCTTGAGGAGGTTTCAGAACATCCGGTATATTTGTGGGTTCATGATGGTAAGGTGGAGATTAGGGATGCATGCCATCTATGGGGTGCTGATACTCACACAACTACAGATGTAGTTGTAGAGGAGTTGAGTGCGGAGGTCGGGAGGTCTGAGGCTAAGGAGATTAAGGTTGCATGTATAGGTCCGGCTGGGGAGAACCTATCTAGGATTGCATGCTTGATAAACGATAAGGCTAGGGCTGCTGGTAGGGGTGGTCATGGAGCTGTTTGGGGTTCTAAGAAGGTTAAGGCTATAGCTGTTTACGGTAAGGAGAGACCTCCGATAGCGAATCAAGATAAGTTCAGGGAAGTTGCTGCGGAAGCTATGAAGAAGATTAAGGAAAGCCCGATAACTAGTGAGGCATTGCCTAAATACGGGACTGCAGTATTAGTTAACATCATAAATAATGCTGGTATATACCCAACTAAGAACTTCCAGACAGGTGTGTTCCCAGAAGCGCATTTAACTGGTGGTGAGGCTATTGTAGAGAAAGTTATTGATTGGGAGAAGCAGCGTGAGGAGATATGTTGGGGTTGTCCAATAGGCTGTGCTAGATATTCGAAGGTAGTTAAACCACCTTTCACCGGTGAGGGTGGAGGTCCGGAATATGAGACCGTGTGGTCTTTAGGTGCTCAGACCTACGTATCAGACTTAGCAGCTATATCTAAGGCACACTTCCTAACTAATGAGTTAGGTCTTGACGCAATATCCGCAGGCCACGTCATAGGTACTTTAATGGAGTTAGTTGAGAAGGGTAAGGTGCCTAAGGAAGCGTTGAGGGGTTTAAACGTTACGTGGGGTAATGGTGAGGTGTTAGTAGAGCTTATGTGGAGGATGGCTTATAGGTCTGGGATAGGTTGCGACCTAGCTGAGGGTGCGAAGAGGTTAGCTGAGAAATACGGTGCTCCGGAACTAGCTATGGTTGTTAGAGGGCAGGAGCTACCTGCATACGATCCTAGAGGTGCTCAGGGCCACGGCCTTGCCTACGCAACAAGTAATAGGGGTGGCTGCCACTTAAGAGCGTATATGATCTCACCTGAGATATTAGGCGTTCCTAAATTAGTTGATAGGTTTGAGACTAAGGGTAAGGGAGCAATGCTTAAGAACTTCCAAGACGTCTTCGCAGTACTTGACAGCCTAATAGTATGTAAGTTTGATACCTTCGCAATATGGACTGAGGAATTCGTAAAGTTCTTAAACGCCGTTACAGGCTGGGACATGACAACCACTGATTTTGAACTCGTAGGTGAGAGGATATACAACGCTGAGAGAGCCTTTAACGCGTTAAGCTTCGGAGACGGTAAAGAATATGATACACTACCTAAGAGACTTCTCGAAGAGCCTATGCCCGAAGGCCCTGCTAAAGGACATGTAGTTAGACTTGAGGAAATGCTTAAAGAGTACTACGATGTTAGAGGGTGGATTAACGGTAGGCCGACGAGGTCTAAGTTAGAGGAGTTAGGACTTAAGTGGGTTGCAGATTTGATGGAGGATGAAGGATTACTACCAGGGTAGTTGATCAGGTGGTAGTAAAACGACATTAACATTTTAATATAAACTTACTACTTTTATTTTTCAAACTAAGATTAGGTGTTCAGATTTGAGTAAATTAAGTTATGGTGAGTGGGAATTAGTATTTAAGAGCAGTTCTAAGCCTAGGGAGGTAGTTATCGAGGTCACAACTGAGTGTAATTATAGCTGTATCCACTGCTTCAGAAACCTCATGTTTAACGAGGGCTTGGGTAGGATGAGTAGGAATACCTTCAATAACTTAGTTAACGGGTTAAGCGATGCCGGCATCGAGAAAGTAGTTATTAGTGGTTGGGGGGAGCCCCTAACACATCCGGAGATAATTAGCTTTATCAACGAGTTGAAGGACTTAGGACTGTATGTAGTCTTAAATACTAATGGCTCTCTAATCGGTAAGTATGTTGATGCGTTGTTTAAAGCTGAGGTCGATGAAGTAGTAGTAAGCGTAGATTCTGTTGAGACAGATGTTTATAAGAGTATACGTGTAGGCGGTGCGTTAGGCAATGTCTTAGACGGTATACTAAGGCTAAATGAGTTGAAGGGATATAAGTTAAAGCCCTACCTAACTATGTGGTTTACTATAAACGCTTTAAACGTTGATGACATACCTAAGGTCCCCTCATTTGCTAGGTCATTAGGCTTTAGGAAGATAGTTTTCTCACACATAATACCGCATTCGAAGAAGTACGAAGATGTTATGGCGATGTACATTAGAGATCGCTTAACTGATGATAAGTTATCAGAGGTGTTTAGTAAGATTTCCAAGGAAGTATTAGCTACCGGTGGATACGTAGTCATGCCTAAGCATAGGTTTACTGTTGAGAGGTCATGTCCATTCATAGCTAATAACGCGATGTTCGTTAGGTGGGATGGTTACGTAACCCCATGCATTAACTACGCACATAACTGGCGGAACACGTTCTTACAAGTTGATAGGACTATTAATGCGGTGAAGTTTGGTAATGTAGATGAGGAAAAACTGGTTGATATATGGAGGAAGGATAGATACGTATTATTTAGGCTTAGAACCGCTTTCTTCCTACAACCCTCCTGCCTTGACTGTAGTCTCAGCCAGTACTGCAGCTACACGCTTACCAACATGATGGATTGCTGGGGTAATACACCGACATGCGCGCACTGCCCCTACTCACATCACATCACCATGTGCCCGCTATAAACTCTAATTCTTAGCCGAAGAGCTCGGTAAACGTTAAGATCGCATCTAATATATCTCTAACGGATACCATACCAATAGGCTTATTCTCAGAGTCAACTACTGGTAAGTGCCTTATATTATAGTCCCTCATCTTCCTTAACGCATCATAAACTAATGCGTTAGGCTCTATCGTAATGGGGTTCCTAGTCATAACTGAGTAGACCTGTAGGTCGGCGGAGAACTTACCCGTAGCAACTAACCTCACTAAATCCCTCTCAGTGAATATCCCGACTATAGATCCCCCTTCATCAACAACCATAACACTACCTACCCCCATACTAAACATTAGGTTAGCTACCTCACTTATAGATGTGCTATGATGTACAGTTACAGGCGGTACGTTCATAATATCTGAAACCTTAAATTGGAATCTCCTCCGACGCCCTAAGATAGGAATAAAGACCACCAATTGATTAATTGTTTTACTCTATATTAAAGTTAGTGATCCCTAAGCTTAAATGTGGGGTAAACATAGACTATTCTAAGAATTAAACCATGTTGAGAGCGTTAATTAACTACTATTCGTTAAATTTATAAACTACTAGTTAATGATGTGATGGTGGTCTCTCTTTGTCACTACGTACGTATTAGTAATGAGTGAACGTACTTCACTAAATAAATTTAAATTAGGTTTAGAGCGTTCAACATTTAATCACTTGCATGGCTTTAAGGTGGTTTAGTTATGAAGTACTTAACGCCAGGTCCTGTTCAAATACCTAAGTCAGTTATCGATGCTTATGGAAAGCACCCACAATTCCATAAGCTTGATGAGTTTAAGGAAGTATTTAGAGGTGTTGTCGAGAAGCTCGGCAGGGTGGTTAGCGGTGAGCCTATAATACTACCCGGTACTGGTACCTTAGCTATTGATGCTATGATTTATAACTACGTTAACCCAGGCGATAGGGTTGTTGCGTTAGTATACGGTGAGTTTGGCGAGAGGTTGGTTGAGTCTTTAGAGTGTAGGGGGGCTGAGGTCTTCAGGCTTAGCTTAGGTGTTGGTAGGGTACCACCTCCCGACGTCGTTGAGGACTTCTCTAAGAGGATTGGTAATGTTTCAGCAATAGCTTTAGTTCATAATGAGACAGGTAGCGGCTCTGCTAATAGGTATTTAGGTGAGCTCCGCGATATAGCTAGTTCATTAGGCGCTCTACTCCTAGTTGATAGCGTTTCTGGTATCCCTGTAGAACCTATTAAATGTGTAGTTGACGTTATAGCTACATCATCTCAGAAAGCATTCCTAGCACCTCCAGGAGCTGCAATACTATACCTAAACTCTAAGCCTAGAGCTAAACACGGAGTACCTAGGTCAATGAATCTTAACAAGTTCTTAAAAACTATTAAGGAGTGGGAAACACCGTACACACCACCTATCAACACCATATACGCATTAGATGCCTCACTAGACTACATACTGAGAATAGGGTTAGATAATTACTACGAACTCCATAAGATGAAGGCCGAATACCTCTACAGTAGGCTAGCTTTAAAAGCCGTTGCCGAAGAACCACCGTATAGGAGTTATACGGTAACAGCATTCTACACAGACCGCATGCAGGAGTTAGTAGAACTGCTGAGAAGTGAGGGGTACGTTATCGCTAGAGGTGTTGGGGAGATTAAGGATAGGTCGGTAAGGATAGGGGTTATGGGTGATATAAGTATTGACGACCTAAGACATGTTGTAGAGGTTGTAAATAACTATGTGGGTAAGTGATTACTGTAAGTTATGCTTAATAGAATCTAGGTGTGAGGACCTACTCTACCTAGGTAGAGGAGATTTAATACCTCAACTCCTAAAGTACTTAGGAGATGTTATAGGGGCTAGTAGGTCTGAAGCCTTCACCAACTCATATAACTACGTGAAGACATTGCTGAGGTCTGAAGACCCCTACCTAAAGGTTAAGGAAGCATTATCAGCACAGGCAGTTGTAGTTGCTGGATATGTGAGGGAGTACTTAAGTAATCATGGGTGGGACTTAATCAAAGCTTTAGAATTCTCAGCAGCTGCTAACATCATCGATACCTCAGTACTTGGCTTCAAACCTAGAAGATTAGAAGATGTGATATGGGATAGACCAGCTATTAATGAATTCAGGGGGATACCTGAAGATAAGGTAGTATTAGCTCTAGATAATGTTGGTGAGTTTGAAGTAGACTTAATCTTAGCTGAAACTCTAATTAAGAACGGTTATGAGGTCGTATTAGCAGTACGTAGTGAGAGTTATGAAGTAGATATAACCTATAACGAAGCTATTAAGAGGGAACTGCCAAGAGGTATTAAACTTACTACTACACCAGGCAGTATACCTCCATCAACATATGTTAAGGAAGGCTTCCTAATATCTAAAGGCATAGCAAACGCTGAAGCATACGTAGAATCTAACCAACATGTCAAGTCTATACATCTACTCAGAGCTAAATGTGATATCCTCTCAGAGCTTTTCTCAGTGCCTAAGAACAGCCCACTGATAGTAAGCGGTGAAACTTTAGTTAGGATGCATAGCACTCCTATTTCTTAACCCCTACCTAACTAACAGTCTAATAAGTGAAGATCTGCATCAAAAGTTATACCTCACAATATAACGTAATAGGTACGTAGAAAACTATTATGGTCTGCGATATAATTAGAGAATACTAAAAGAGTATGTTTATGGCTTTGTAACCATCCTCATAGATGCTAGTAGTAAGATTATCCCAAGCATCATCTTAAGGATTTCCTTACTAATTATTACTACATACGTACTCCCAATCAACGCACCAGTAACTGAGCTAATTCCCATTACTACCGCTAAGATTATGACGTTTTTACTCGTATGTCTCATCATATTATGTTTAAAGAAGCCTGTAGCTGTGGTTGGTATGGAGACGAGGAGACTTGTCGTTCCAGCAATAACTACGTCGAAGTTAAAAACATAGATTAGAATTGGGATTCTGAACTCACCTCCAGCAACTCCGAGGATACCTGATATCACCCCTATGAGGATAGCGAAGAGTATAGCTAGCATGACTTCCAGAGCTTTAGTTAGATGTATTGATGGGATTGGGATATTCAGTACTGGTTCTAAGAGCATTTTAAACCCGACGATAATTAGGAAGACAGCTAAGAATCTCTTTAAGATCTTCTCAGAGATCTTACCTGTAATTAGAGCTCCTAAATATGCACCTAGGATAGAGCCTACAGACATAGTTAAAGCAATATCAAGAGCTCTCCCATCAAGAAGACCGAGCTGAAACCTCCTGAAGAAGGAGGTTAAGACTGTTAGGAAGCCTATGAGGAGGTTAGCAGTAATAGCAGTAACTACTGGAAGTCTGAGGAGGTAGAGAAGTACAGGCATCCTATGCTCTCCCCCACCAACACCGACTAAGCCAGCAGTAACTCCAATCAGAAAGCAGAGGAAGAGTGCTATAAGGACTCTAGTAGTTAGTAGGCTCAACACTTTAACCACTCCTAACAACCTCCACCCCCTCATCTACGTCATTAAATTTTAAATACTAATGTAACCTAGGATTAGGAATTCCCACTTAATGCAGCGCTTAAAATGTGAGGACATTAAGATGTATGGAGAGAGGGAAGTACTCAATAGTCGGTAAGAAGAACTGGAAGACTTACGACTTCGTAACCGTTCTCGCATACGCTAGGGTCGGATTATCCTGAGCAATGCTTTAAGGACTCCTTATCAACGACTACTACGTATCTACTTCGACTAACGCGTCGATGATAGGGCCTACTATCGTTGCCACTGTCGTAGTAATCGATTCGTATGTTCAACCCAATGATGCTTAAGAAGTCGATGGCTGTTGCGGTATGAGGACCAGCATACTCGTAATTCCCACCACGACGATTTCGGAGCTAAGCATAGAGATTAAACCGTGATCGGAACCTCCTCCGGTAACTCCGAGGATCTCAGCGTTTTCTATGAGGGTTCTCTAGGTAGTTAGCCTTATATCCCTTCCTGACATCTATTTAATGACTATGGTGGTAAAATGGAGGAAGTGGTTACGAGGAAGTTACTTGAGAGCTGCCATAAAGCTGCTGAACACAATAACATGATCTGGGTCTGCGGCGGTGCTGCTAATGTTGGCCGAATAGCATATGAGGTCGGAGTTTTACTTACAGACATGGATAAGGGTAGGATGTGCTGTACGTCTGCAATAGGTGCTGGTTCAAAAGCACATGCAGAGATAGCCTTGAAGGCTATGAGAAACATAGTCATAAATGGATGTGGTAATAGATGTGCTTCGAAGATCCTAGAAGGGGTTGGGGCAAGGATCGACTACGAAGTGATATTATCGAACTACATACAAAAAATAGCAACTCTTGACGTCCTAGAAAGAGAGGTAAAGATCGTGGCGAAGAAGATCATAGATGAAGTAAGGCTGTAGGGCTGCTAAGGAGGACCCATCCAAGACTTTACCATTTTTTAATTCAATATTCTTGGACTAAGACCCATCAACTCTTTTAATCGCTTTAGTCCTTCGTATTAGGTCTTCCTACTATACAAGCCTTTATACCTTCTTTATTTATTTATGTTTAATAGGGAGGTCTTAGTGAAGTATATGAAGGTTGTAGGGGTAGTTAATTATGGTTTCCTTTACTGTCTTAGTGAGGAGAATGTTAGGTAGGAGTGGTACGTTCCTGCTGAGGAGTGCCCTCTCTGGTTTAGCCTATCATGTTGGCCTCTACGAATACGCTGACTCTACTGGTAGGGATGATGGGATTTCAGCTATGATGTGTACTTACAATGAGGAGGAATGGGTAGAGCCATCTATGCTCTCAGCTAAGGACCTCGTAGATGAATACGTCGTTATAGACTCCTCTAACGATAGGACTCCGGAGATTGTTAAGGAAGTTGCTGAGGTCCACGGACTTAAGGTGAAACTCATCAGAATACCTCCAGGAAACATAGGGATTGCTAAGATGACAGCCATGAAGAACTCCTCATATAAGTGGTTAATGGCATTAGATGCGGATATGGTACTTCACGAACACGCAGCTAAGGAAATTAAAGGCATGGTCGAATCAGTCGATCAGAGAAGACATTACCTCATCTACTGGAAATACTTACTACTCTGCGGGGATGTACACCACGTTTGCAGTGATAATCCATACCATATAGAGCATTGGTTATTCACATACTCAAGTAAGCTTACCTATAAGTACTTAGACCAAGGTGGTGTATATTTAGAGACTTTAATGGCTCCGTTAAGGCTTTACAAGCCAGTCCTTATCGATAAGGTTCTAGGTGTACACTTAGCTGGTGTTAGAAGTCCTGAGAAGCTAGCCTTAAAACATATTAGGAGCCACCATAGAAGGGAGTTGCTTAAGGAGTGGGATAGAGGTGTGAAAATTGATGAAGTGTTAACTAGGATATGTAGACAGGTGTATGGTGTGGATAGCTTGAAGGAGCTTGGTGAGAGATTGCTTAGAGAGATGTTAAACAAACTGCCTAGATATGATGAAGGTATGTTTGGACCTCTGCCGAGAGTTCTTGTTGAGCATCTTAAGAAGGGTTTTATTTAGTATTCTCCTACTTATCATAGTGTATGAGGCTGCTTAGACCTAATTTTACTTCCCCTGTACTGCTTTATAATTGTTCTCTAGTATTACCGTTTTAGTTAGAGCGGCTATTTCACTACGATTACATTTCCGTATCCTCAGTTCTGCTGGTAGTTCTAAGGGGGACTCCTTTGAAAACAGTCTAAAGCTTTTTAGATAGATGCTCACTACGTAGGAGTGTTTAAGATAAGTACTGATGGATTACGGGTTGGTATACGTGGTTATGGCTTTAAGGGCCTCACAGCACCACTGCGGGTTTACTAGGTGTGCTCTACCAACAGCTACTAGGTCTACCCTACCTTCAACAATTAGTTCATCAGCAAAGTATGGGTCTTTAATACCTCCAACACCTATTACCGGTACTTCAACATGCTTTTTAATCTTCTCAGCTAGGTGTATGAAGTATCCTTGAATTCCCTGAAGTTCTGGAGGTCTCCCCCCACATAGTCCTCCGGAGACATCAATTATGTCAACTCCGATATCTACTAATTTAACTGCTACCCTAACTGCTTCATCAACAGTGAATCCACCGCTCATCATATCGTCTGCACCTAATCTATACATAAGTAACTTACTTCCGACGGATTTCCTTACCTCCTCAACAACCATTAATGGAAACCTCATCCTACCCTCAAGAGTACCTCCAAACCTATCTGACCTCCTATTAGTTATAGGTGATAGGAATTGGTTGAGCAGGAAGCCGTGTGCTCCATGTACCTCAACACCATCAAACCCTGCCTTAACAGCCCTCACAGCAGCTTCTCTAAAGGACTTTAAAACCGTTTCGAAGTCCTCATCAACCATCTCACGCGGTACTTCAAAACCGTTAGGAACTAGGATTTGCGAGGGTGCTATAGGCCTACAATTACATACCCTCGGATCTGCCCTACCCCCAGCATGGTTTAACTGTATAACTGCGATAGCGCCATTCCTCTTAATAATGTTTGAAAGCCTGCTTAAACCATCAATTAAATCGTTATGCCAGATCCCTAATTGCTTAGGACTGTACTTACCTTCAGGTGATATGTATGAGTGTTCAACAACTACTAAACCAACGCATGAAGACCTTAACATGTAATGCACTAATAACTCATCAGTAACCTCACCGTTAGGACCGGCTAACTCAGATGCCATAGGCGGTAACACCACTCTATTCCTAAATCTTAAGTTCCTTACGTAAAGCTCGCTGCCTAGATATGGAATTCATACCACCTAAATCTGAATAGATACTCTGGACTTTAAATTTAGGCTAGGCAATCCCTATGGCTTCAAAATAAAAACCGTTTTAATTATTATGTATAATTAATTATTATGTATAATAATGTATAGTAAATTGTTTAGGGGGAGTCTCTGTATAGTCTTAAGTGTATCTATTGCGGGTTAACTATGACCTATGAGGAGTCAGAACTTTTGCAGACTTCCTGCCCGAGGTGCGGTGGGCCGTTTTCAATATGCTATGAGGGAGCTCGCTTTCAGATTCGACGTGATGAGAGAGGGGTTTGGAGGTATTCCTCCTTATTACCTCTCCTTCCAATTAGGGTATCATTAGGAGAGGGGTTAACTCCCATCACTGTTGTTGATGGTGTTCTTGTAAAGAATGAGCGTTTTAACCCAACTGGCTCGTATGCAGATAGGGCTTCTTCTATCATCGCATCCTACGTAAAGAGTATGGGTATTACAGAGCTCTGCGTGGAATACGTTCAGGACTTCACCAGGTCACTTATACATTACTTGCTTGGGGTGAAGGTTCGTGTAGAGGCTAAGGATATGTTCAACATAGATGATGAGGATGCCTTCCTACTTGCTTCGCAGGGCATCGATGTAGGAAAGGTAGTGGAGTCCACCTTAATTCATTACCTCAACCCACTTACCTTAGAGGGTTTGAAGACTATAATCTTTGAGATGTATGAACGGAATGTAAGGGTAGAGAGGGTAGTTACCCCTACAACAACTGGGGTACTTGCCTTATCACTCCTTAAGGGGTTAGCAGATCTTAGTGAGGTAGGGCTTGATGTAAGTTATGAGGTAGTAGCCGCAGTCCCTAAGGGTTTGAAGCCTTCCTACTTAGAAAACATTAGAGGGGTTAGGGTTGTCGAGGTATCTGAGACAGAAGTCTTTGAAACTTTTAAGAAGCTTGTAAGAAGGGGATTTAAGATCAAGCCTATCGTCGCCCTCAGCTACTTGGTAGCTGAGAATCTAGGCAGCTCTATTGCTATAGTAACCATGGGGTATAGACCTCCATTAAGGAGTAGGGGTAGTGAGGTGAGGAAGCTCGTAGTTGAAGTTCTCTCTAAGGGGGAAGCTCTTACAGCCTATGAAATCTGGAAGAGGAGACCTCTCTACACACTTCGCGCTATATACAAAGCTATAAGGGCTATGGAGGTTCGTAAGGAGGTATGTGGAGAGGTCCTATTAAGAGGGAAGAGGAAGATTAAAGCCTATAAGCTATGTCCTTATTGAACGTTCACTAAAACTGATTAACTCATACTCCCCACTAGTTATATGGTGTTTAAGTGAAGCTAGTTAATTCATATGAATTCCTCGAGAAGCTTAACAACCTCATATACTCGTTACTAGAGCTTAGAGATAGTATAAGAGATGAGGGAGGGGAGGTAATCCCGATACGTGAAGCAGTACCTCTTGTTAGATACGGCTTCATCTCAATGTTTAAGGGCGGCGTCATAATGGATGTAACGAATGAGGAGCAGGCGGGGATAGCGGAGGATGCTGGAGCGGTAGGGGTGATGGTACTTGATAAGCTACCATATGATGTGAGGATGGCTGGAGGAGTAGCGAGGACTGCAGATCTAAACGTGATCCTCAAGGTGATGGAATCGATCACTATACCTGTCTCTGCTAAATGTAGGATAGGGCATACTGAGGAGGCAAGACTCCTTGAGAGAATAGGAGTAGACCTCATAGATGAAAGTGAGGTACTGACCCCTGTAGATGAGAAGAACCATATAAGTAAGTGGGATTTTAAGGTACCATTCGTTAATGGGGCTAGAGACCTACCAGAAGCATTACGGAGGATCTGTGAAGGAGCTTCAATGATAAGGACTAAGGGTGAGCCTGGGACTGGGAATGTAGCTGAGGCTGTAAGACATATGAAGTTTGTTAGTAGAGATATAGCAACTCTTAGAGGGTACTTTATCTCAGGAGATTATGAGGCTGTATGGTATTACTCAAAGGAGAATAAAGTGCCTTACGAACTCGCACTCCTAACCTCTAAGCTCGGCCGACTTCCTGTTGTGAACTTTGCTGCAGGTGGGATAGCTACACCTGCTGATGCAGCATTAATGATGTGGCTCGGCTCCGACGGGGTCTTCGTAGGGTCTGGTATATTTAAGAGTCAAGATCCTGAGAATAGGGCGAGGGCAATAGTCCTCGCGACTTCGTTTTATGATGACCCAGAAACAGTAGTTGAGGCTCAGAGAATGGTGTCGGAGAAGGTTGCGATGATGGGGATAGACCTAAGGACTTTAAAGCCTGAACAACTCATGCAGGTAAGAGGTGGGTAAGATGGTACGGATAGGAGTGCTTTCATTACAGGGAGATTTCCTCGAACACATAGAGATACTCCGAGAGATGGGGGTAGAGCCTGTAGTGATTAAAAATGTAGCAGATCTTAAGGGGATAGATGGACTAATAATACCTGGGGGTGAGTCTACAACTATAGGAAGTTTAGTAATGATGAGGAGGCTTGAGAGACCGATTAAGGAGTTAGCAGATAGTGGTACTCCCATTATGGGAGTATGCGCTGGTGCTGTCTTACTTGCGAAGAAGGTAATAGATAGAGTAGTAGGTGAGACAAGTCAGGTTCGTTTAGGGTTGATGGATATGACGGTAATTAGAAATGCTTTCGGTAGGCAGGTAAACTCATTCATGACCGAACTTGAAGTAGAGGGGGTAGGTAGGGTGAGGGCTGCTTTCATAAGGGCTCCAGCAATAGTGGAGACCTGGGGCTCAGCTAGGATGATAGCGTATGTCAACCACCTTAGGTTGGGGAGGTTTGGAGCAGCTGCACTTCAGGACTCCATACTGGCAATTAGCTTCCACCCAGAGATAACTAGTGAGAGGAAGGTCTACAATTTCTTCTTATCCATGATAAAGAAGTAGCTTTCCCTTTAAGAGTTCTTAAGCCTATCTCATCAGCTCTTCAACAGTTTATAATTTGATAAAGCCTTAATAAGCTTCTTATATGTTCTCAAAGAGGTCTCATTTAGGTTCCTTTAAGCTGTGTAGAAGTTTATACTCCTCGCTATGCTTCTCAAGCTCCTTAACAGCCTCCGGTATCTTCTCAATTAACTTCTGAACTATGCTAAGATATCTTGCAATCCTTACAGCGTCTGGGTTTATTTTAATAAGATGTGTTGAGTCTATGACTACGTAATGCTCCTTATCTACCCTCTCGCCTAATATGTATTCTGCTTCATTAATACTGGCATGGAGGGCGAAGCAGTGGGGGCTTCCATCAACTGTAACTACTGTTATGCTTCTCGGTCTTGAAGACCTTATCATGCTTGCTATCTTCCCGTAGTATGTTGGATTCTCCTGCTCGGGGCAGGCGAATAAGACTGTTCTTCCCCTACTTAACTCTTCAAATAGTTTAGGGTTAACTACTGGAAGACAGGCTGAGCATATTAGTAGGTCAGCCCCCTTTAGGATCGGTGCCTTAACCCAGGTATTCCAGACCCATACACGTTCAGCTCCTCTCTCCATATCTACCTTCCCCAAGACCTTTACGGTACTTCTCTAGTAGGATGAAAACACAGTATTGCCCACACATAGTACAGGATTTTATAGCAGCTAAGTACTGCTCTCTCACCCTCCTCGCCTCAAGAGGATTTATTGAAAGCTTTATCTGTGATTCCCAGTCAAGCTCAGCTCTCTTAACACTAAGCTCTCTATCCCAGCTTAAGGCTCTCTCACCTAACTTTACAATATCTCCTACATGTGCTGCGATCTTCGCAGCTATGAGTCCATCCCTAACCTGCTCCGGGGATGGGAGGCTTAGGTGTTCTGCAGGAGTTACATAGCATATTAGATCAGCACCATGAGCTGCTGCTATCGCTGCTCCAATAGCAGAGACTATGTGGTCATATCCAGGAGCTATATCAGTAACAAGAGGACCTAATACGTAATATGGAAGTCCTCCTGTTAGAGATTTCATCAACTTTATATCAGCAGCTATTTTATCTAGCTGCATGTGTCCAGGCCCTTCAATCATCACCTGTACACCCTTCTCCACCGAAAGCTTAGCAAGTCTTGCATTATTTACTAGCTCAGCTATTTGAAGCTCATCATGAGCGTCAACAAGTGTTCCAGGTCTTAACGCATCCCCCAAGCTAATAACAGCATCGTATTCGCTGAAGAGTTCTAACACATAGTCCCAGTTCTTAACGAATGGATTCTCCGCATCGTTTTCAAACATCCATACAGCTATCATAGACCCCCCTCTACTTACGATAGGCATTAACCTCTTACCCCTCACAGCCTTCTCTGCGAGTTCTCTCGTAATACCAGCATGTATTGTCATGAAGTCTACACCATCCTTAAGATGTTCCTCCAATACCTTGAGGAAGTAGTCTTCTGGGAAGTGAGTGCCATCGTATTTCATCACACCCTCAATCCATACCTGATAGGCTGGTACCGTACCGAACGGAGTGCCTTCAGAAGCCTCAATTAAGGTCCTCCTAACACTACTTAAGTCCCCACCAGTACTTAGATCCATCACGGTATCAGTACCATGTTCTATAGCTACTTTAAGCTTACGTAATTCAAGGTCTATATCCATAAGGGCTCCACTAGTCCCTATATTAACGTTTACCTTCGTCTTCATCCCCTCTCCAACCCCAACAACTTTAACCTTTCTACGTAAATTCCTAGGAACAATGACCCTCCCACATGCTACCCCCCTCCTAAGAATATCGTAATCTACCCCCTCAACCCTTGAAACTTCGATTAACTCCTCAACCCTATCTGAGGACCTAGCCTCCTGAATAAGACCCACATACTTCACCATATCTATTCACTCAGATATATTAATAAGTTATTTTAATCTTAATAACTCAGTTTTCAAGATAACCATACAGACTTCATAGAACTTATGTAGCTTATGGTTGAGTCTATAAGGTACAAACCTTCTAAAAAGTACTTAAGAGGTAGGAGGTATGTATAGATATTAACGCATTAATACTTAATCTAAGACCTATAGACTACATCTTAATTTAAACCTTATAATCTTAATATAGTGAAGTTGTTTCGGTGATTTAACTAAGCTTATAAGGTGTTATATCATGTTAGATAGTTATCAAGTTGATAAGAAGTCTGTTAGGGATGCGCTTAGAAATACTGTATGGAGGGTTATGGAGGAGGGAGGTATAGCTAGATTTCCTAGACCTGTTTTTGGTAGGATACCTAATTTCGTAGGTGCTGAGGAAGCTGCTTTAAGGTTGGCTGAGACTAAGGTGTTTAAGGAGGCTAGGGTAGTTAAGGTTAATCCTGACTCCCCTCAGAGAGCTGTTCGTGAATTAGTCTTAAGGAGTGGTAAGATCCTTATAATGCCTACTCCGAGGATATCTAAGGGCTTCTTACTCATTAACCCTAAGGGATTACCTCCTAACACATATTCAATTGCATCAACTATTAGCGGTGCGTTTAGGTATGGTAGGAATGTAGATCCTGAAGACCTACTGCAGGTAGGGTTAGTTGTTACAGGCTCTGCTGTGGTTAGTATATATGGTGAGAGGTTAGGTAAGGGTGAGGGGTACTCAGAGTTAGAGTACGGAATTTTAGTAGAATATGGTAAGTTAAGTCATGAAGTACCAATAATAACTACTGTCCACGACGTCCAGGTAGTAGACCAACATATACCACTAGAACCTTGGGACTTCACCGTTGATTATATCATCACCCCTACTAAGACCTTAAAAGCTGTAGGAAGTAGGGTAAGACCTCCTAGAATACTCTGGGAGTACTTAAGTGAGGATAAGATAAAATCTATCCCCTTACTCCAAAGGCTTAGGGGTGCAGAGCGTTAAGGACCTCCATAGGAAGTCACTTAGACATAACCTCATCAAAGACTTTTTCAAACTCCCTATATGCCTCCATACCATACAAACATACTATTACCTTACTAAGATTTCGATAGGTATAACTCTTAATCACCTCAGCCATAATTCTAGCAGCCCTCCCATAAGGATATCCGTAAACACCTGTTGAGATTGCTGGGAAAGCTATTGATTGAAGACCTAATTCCTCAGCCTTATCAAGTGAAGACTTAATAGCTAAGGCTAGCTTGAAATCACCTTCAGGGTCCCTGAAGACAGGCCCTACAGCATGTATTACATACTTAGCTTTAAGACCACCCGCACTAGTTACTGCAACACCACCAACAGGTACAGCACCGAACCTCCGGACATACTCCCTACTTTCCTCCTGGATCATGTAACCACCCTTCTTAACAATGGCTAACGCTACCCCACCACCATGTTCTAAATACGGATTAGCTGCATTGACTATGGCATCTACTTCCAACTCAGTAATATCACCTTCGATTAGTAGTACCACAATATCACTAATTCTGTAAGACTTCATGAGGCCTACCGTTACTAACATGATATCAGCTTAATGAGGTTTACTATTTTAACATATGCGGGGGCATTCCTCTCACTGGCATACCTCCTCATAGTTAGGAAGACCTAGACGTCTCACCTATTAACTTTATATCTCCTCCTACTAGAAATAGTTGGTACCTAATTATGGTTAGTCCTTCAACTATATTTAGTAGGTTGCAGAGATTTCAATCTAAGCTTAAGGATTTAGGTATTGACTGCGCTATGATTAGAACGTTATCCGACTATAAATACTTATTAGGTTTTAAGTGGTTAAGACCTGCTATGTTAATACCTGCTGAAGGTATTCCGAAGGTGTTCATAGCCAGTGGTGAGGAGGAGGGTTTTATGGAGAGAGCGGTGATTAAGGATGTTGAAGTTATTACCTACTTAGAGGGAGGGGACTTAATGTCTAAGGTCACATCTGCAGTTAGGTCTCTTAAAGCTAGAAGGGTTGGCATGGTATTCACCGTTGAGAGAGATTCCTACTCACTACTCTACGAGTTATTTAAGAGAGCTAATAAGGACGTAGAGGTTGTTGACGTAGGGCCTATATTAAGCGGGTTAAGAGCTATTAAAGACGATTACGAGGTCGAATGTATAAGGCAGGCTGGTAGCATAGCATCTAAGGTCTTAGAGAGGACGTTAAGTTCTATTAGAGGGGGTATTTCTGAAACTGAGTTAGCTGCTGAAGCATATTACGAAGCATATAAATCAGGTTGTGAAGAACCACATATATACGTTAACTCAGGACCTCACCCCAAAGTACATTCAGAACCTTCTAAGGATATTAAGGTGAGGGAGGGTGTGTTAGTAACTGTTATTATAGCATGTGACTACAACGGTTACTACGCAAATACTTCAGCAACTACTTACGTAGGCCTCCAACCTCCTGAAGCTGTGTTAAACTCTTTAAAATGTGTTAAAGAGGTCTACGAAAGAGCTTATGAATTAACTAAACCAGGCGTTAGGTTTGCTGAGGTTATGAAGAGTCTTGATGAAGTATATATGAAGTACGGCTTACTGAAGAATAGACTTGTAGGTTATACCCACGGCGTCGGGCTACAGCCAGAAGAATACCCTATAACCACGATAATCGCCGCGCATAGAGCTACAGCTGCTGAGGAACGTATGGCACTAGCATTTATTCACTCCCCAATAATGTTGCCTAGATATGGGAGTGTTAAATTCGAAGACACCTTCATAATAATTAATAATAAGTTAGTAAGGATGACCAATGCCATCAATTTACTATAATAACCTCTTTCAGAGGACTTTATATATCATATGAAGTATACTTAAGGAGTAGGTATTTTCCTCAGCACTCCATTATCTAATATGTAGGTGTTATCTACGTAATGCTTAGTCATGTCTGAGTCATTAGTAACTATGAGTATTGACTTACCAGAAGTTCTTAACGTCTTCAATAACTCCATCAACTCTGACTTAGCACTTTCTGTTAGGTAGGCTGTTGGTTCATCAAGTAGGAGTATTTTAGGGTCGTATACTAGTATAGATGCTAATGCAACCCTCACTTTCTCACCACCGCTTAACCTATATGGAGGCCTCCTTAGCAGACGTTCTATACCTAATCTCTCTGCTATCTGAGTAACTTTAACTCTGACCTCCTCCTCCGACATTCTAAGCTGCCGTAATGAGAAGGCTATCTCATCATATACTGATGAGTTGAAAAACTGGTCTTCAGGGTCTTGGAACGTTATCCCTATATCCCTCCTAGCCTGAGGGAGTTGGTCTCTCAGAGGTTTACCGTATAGGAGTACCTCACCCTCCTCAGGTATTAGGAGCCCAGCAGCTATTAGTAGGAGTGTTGATTTCCCAGACCCGTTAGGACCTTTAATTACTGAGAGCTCTGACCTCCTTAACTCTAAGTTAACACCTCTTAATAGGTGCTCATCACCCTTTGAATATCTAAACCAAATGTTATCGAGTACTAGTACAGCTAGGGGGTCGTACCGCTTAGTAATAGGGTCATCGCCTCAATTATAGCTATTGAGACCATAAATAAGTCTAATTTTGTTAGCTTGAAGTTTATCTTTAAGTACTCAGCATTACTGTTGGTTAAAGTCCTAGCACTTACTGCCAGTGATGTCCTCCAACCAACACTATATCCCTTCAAGAATAAATCACCTACTAACGACGAATACGTTGGTAGGTCCTCCAGGTCCGGCTTCCTAAACATCCTAGCTTCCCTATATAGGAGTGTTTTTAAGGTACTCTTCATTAATGTTGATAACATTCTTACGTAAATGATGATGAATTGAGCTAGCGCTGTTAGTCTAAGACTCCTTAACGCATTACTAATACCTACCCATCCAAGAATACCTGTAGAGGCTATCAATAACATGGTAGCGCTTAAGGCCCTGAAGACGTAGAGTAGGTATAGATCTAATTGATCGTTAATTATTAGAGGTGAGAGAGCTATTAGTGAAAACGCTACTACGTAGATTAGTGCTAACAATAACTTGCTTAAATTAGTTCTTAACTCACGGCTTAACGCTGTGAGGACTACAGAAGTTATAAGTGATATGACTATAACTTCAATACCGGTTGTAAATGATGTTAGGAATAATGCTGTTAGGGCTGATAGGAAGAATAATGTTTGATTACACTCAACACCATTAAAACTCATCAAATCTAATACCTCACTGACAGAGTCTAAAAACTTCCTCACAGCAGGGTTCATTTCCTAACAACCGCGAAGTGCTTAACAATAAATCCGGTAGCGATGATTACTAAAACGCCTACGGCTCCTGAAACTATGTAGCCAAGCCAGTTTGGGAGGCCTGGGAATGTGTAGTCCTTTAGAGGTGTCCAAGTATACTCCTCCTCAGTAAGTCCTAACCCCTCAGCAACTATGTCTAGAGGTTCGTGATAACCTACTAGATCGGCTAGGTAGATACCGAATATAGGGCTTATGGCTAGCAGAGTTGATAGTAGTATGACTACCTTCTTTGAAATCATTTAAGACCACCTAAGATATGAGGTGCTTTGACGTTGAGGTAGGTGATTACGGAGCCTGTTATTAAGCCTTCTAAGACCCCGAGGACTGAGTGCCACATAGCCATAATGTAGGTCGGTAATGGAGACCCCCATGAGATACTTAGTAAGACACCGCACATCATTCCAGCTAACGTAATGCTTAACCAACCACTGATAACGCTAGCAATGAATTCCCCTACTAAAGGTTTAAGTAGTTTAAATGCTGTGTAGCCTGATAGAACAGCTGTGATACCCATACAAAGTATGTTAGCTCCTAAAGCTGTTATCCCACCGTCATGAAATAGTAAACACTGGACTAGGAGGACTAAAGCCATTGAAATCATACCTAACCAAGGACCTAATACTATACCTGCTAGCGCTCCGCCAACTAAGTGTAGGCTTGTCCCACCAGGTATTGGCCACGCAATCATCTGCGCGACGAAGATCCCAGCACTTAAAGCAGTGAGTAATGAGATCCTCTCATGCGTTAAGGACTTACCCCTATAAACTTTATGAATAGCTAGTGATATGATGGTAAACGTAGTAATCATAGATGTAAGCGCTGTAGGTAGCGATAAGTAGCCATCAGGTATATGCATTAGGTACACCTACCTAAGTATAAGGTGCACCATTATAAATATTTCGCTTAATACTATATGACCTTGAGAAATTCGTAGAAGGGTTGACAGTTATTAATTAAGTATTTAAACACTTAAATCTACCTAATTTGATGGTTTAAAATGGATAAAGCTTCTAAGATAGCCCTCGCGTTTTCTGTAATCGCGTTGGTGTTGGTCGTCGGTGGTGCGCTAGCAGCATACTTCACTGTTAAGAACTTAGTTAGCACCCAGGTGGATAACTTCATCAAAGTCCTAGCAGATCTTAAGACGAAGAAGTTTTCAGTACCTATACATGTTGATAGGGTAGTTGATATACCTATTAAGCTTAAGGCACCAATAAATATATCAACTACCGTCGACATACCTATTAATGAGTCCTTAACCGCCCCAGTAAACATATCTCAGAGGTTAGAAATACCTATAAATCTAAGTGACCTCATGTCCAATGTAGTCTCCGTAGTTACCTTAAACACTTCGTTGATAACGAGGTCTAACATAACCTTAAACAATGAAGTTCAGGAAATAGAAATCCCCATTCAAATGGTTGGTGAGTTTCCAGTGATGTTGAATGCTAGCGGGGTGTACGTAGCTAGTACCGATGTAAGAATAGTTGGTAGCATACCGCTTAACATATCTAAGCTTGTTAAAGTACCTATAAACAAGTCTGTCGATCTAATGTTCGACGAAGTCGTTAAAATACCTGTGAAAATTGATATGGTGTTAGAATTATCTCTAAAGGATCTAGGTCTTGAAGGCTTAGTAGATCAGATTATTGCGACGTTGAGAAGTTTAAGGATTTAACCTTAAAGCGTAAAGCATTTTTTAACCGTAATCACTTAATGAAAGAAATATATTTAAATATGATTGCTTAGGAAGTCTTGGGTTATCCATGCATAAATATGGGTTACTAGTTATCGACATGCTTAAAGACTTTGTCTACGGGAGTCTTAAATGTGAGAGGGCTCAGCGGATAATACCTAATATTAAGGAGTTAATATTAACTGCTAGGAATTCTGATATTCCAGTAATCTACGCTAACGATTCCCACATAGCTGGAGTTGACCATGAGTTCAGGCTTTGGGGTCAGCATGCTGTCAGAGGGTCTGAAGGTGCTTTAGTTATTGACGATTTAAAACCTACTGATAAGGACTTCATAGTCAGTAAGAGGAGGTATAGTGCTTTCTTCGAAACAGGGCTTGACCCACTTCTAAGAGAGTTAGGTGTGGATACGTTAATGCTTACAGGTATACATACCCATCTATGCGTACTGCATACAGCAGCTGATGCATTCTTTAGATGTTATAATTTAATAGTGGTTAGAGATGCTGTAGAGGCGTTCACAGACGAGTATCACGTTTGGGGCTTGAACTTCATGGAGAAGTTCTACGGGGCTAAGTTGATGACAGCTGCAGAGGTCTTAAAGCTCATTAAGGGTTGATTAGCTATTTATCTGGGGTTTAAGTGGTTAAGCTATTTTTCTTAGGGTTAGGTGGTTGGGCTTCAAACCCGTTTATGAATCACACGTCAGTACTGCTAGTAAGTGAGTGTAGTAGGGTTTTAATTGATGTAGGTGAGTGTACTTATAGTTCCTTAAGGATGTGCACACCTTACGATGTTAAGGACTTAGACTACGTGGTCATCACCCATAGGCATGGCGATCACATATTGGGTCTCCCTACAATACTTCAACACGCTAGGCGTTTAGGAACTAAGGTTAGGGTTGTAGGACTTAACGATGTCTACGATGCTATTAAAGAATTGTTAAGGAGTGTTGGTATTCCAAACTACTCATCCATAGTAGAGTTTACGGTGGTTGATAGTAGGGGTAAGTTATGGTTAGACCGTATTGCTTTAACTACTGTAAGCGCTTCACACCCCATCCCAGCGTTGATGTTTAGATTTGATGTTGATGGTATATGTATAGCGTATTCAGGTGATTCATCCCCTAACCAGGACTTCGTCGACCTAATTAGGGGGTGTGACGTACTTATCCATGAGGCAAGCTTTGAAGATGAGTTCAGAGATGAGGCTTTAAGACATGGTCATAGTACCGTAGGTGATGCTGTGAGGATTGCTGAAGAAGCTGGAGTGAGACGCCTAGTATTCATACATAGGGATTTAAATCCGCTGACATTACGTTCAACATCGGTTCCTATAGTACTAGTACATAGATGTGATGTGCTTGAGATTACGAGAATTCTTTAGGGATTGTAGTGAAAGCTTAGTAGCTATGTTGAACTGCTAGGTAAAGTATTTTTAGGTCTTGATTGAATCATTATGGGAGCGGTTTTGATGAGCTCTGAGGCCGTTGTCGATGGAAAGGTGGTAGAGGTTAGAAGGCTTCGAACACCTGAGGAGTATAGAATGATTACAAGTGCTGAGGTTGAGGTTTGGGGGATCTCAGATTATAGCAGCGTTGTAGCGCATCATGTATTAATAGCTGCTGATAGGAGAGGTGGGTTGGTATTAGGTGCTTTTGAGAGGGATAGCGGTAGGTTGGTTGGCTTTGTCTTCGGCTTCCTAGCTATGACTTCCAACGGTAAGCTATACCACTACAGCCATATGACTGGTGTAGTACCTGAGTATAGGTATAGAGGTCTTGGATACGTGTTAAAGTTATTTCAGAGGGAGTACGTAGTTAATCAGGGATTAGACCTAATCATGTGGACCTATGACCCCCTTCAATCACCTAACGCTAGGTTTAACGTAGGGAAGTTAGGGGTTATCGTCAGGAAGTTCTACGTAAATTACTACGGCGAGTTAAGAGACTCACTCAACGCCGGTATGCCGACAGATAGGTTTGAGGCTGAGTGGTGGGTTAGAAGTAAGTTAGTCAGCAGTAAGTTAGACGGTAGGTTAAGCATACCTACGTTAGATGATGTTATTAAGTTAGGTGCTGATGTGGTGACTGAGGTTAGATTTGAGGGTAACCTACCCGTACTAGTTGATTACCACTTAAATAGGGGGTCGGAACTACTACTTGCTGAGATCCCTAATGACTTAAACACTTTGAGATCGCATAATGAATTACTAATTAGGTGGAGGTTTGGGTTGAGGGAGGTATTCAATCACTACTTAAATAGGTCTAACTACGTAGTTGTTGAGTTTTTAAGTAGTTTTAATGGCGGGTTTAGGAGGAATTACTATTTATTATGGAGGGGTGATGTGGAGAAGTTATTAGGGGGTGAGTTACCTTGGAACTACGTAAGGTAGTTGTTTACCACGTAGTTATGAGTTTGAAAGCACCATTTGAAACCAGTTTCGGTAAGACCGTTGATAGGCATGGAGTTATAGTGGAGGTTGAGGATGTGAGCGGTGAGGTTGGCTGGGGTGAGGCACCTGTTGATGAAGGACCTTGGTATAGCTATGAAACAGTGGGCACAACCCTCTACGTATATAAGGAGTTCTTAATACCTAAACTACTTATGTTAGGCTCCCTGAACAGTCCGGAGGAATTCTTAGAAGCTGTTGAGGGTGTTAGGGGTTATAGGATGGCTAAGGCAGGTGTTGAGATGGCTTTATGGGATCTTAAAGCTAGGCTTGAAGGCCTACCACTCTACAGAGTAGTAGGAGGTGTTAGGAATTACATTACAAGCGGGGTTAGCATAGGTGTTATCGGTGATGAGGCTGCGTTAATTAAAGCTGTAAGTAAGTTCTTAGATGAGGGTTATAGGAGGGTTAAAATTAAGATTAAGCCTGGCTGGGACGTACGTCCGGTAAAGCTGATTAGGAAGGAGTTCGGTGATATACCGCTTCAGGTAGATGCTAACGCAGCATACTCGTTAGACCACGTAAACATCTTTAAAGACCTGGATATGCATGGATTGCTAATGGTTGAACAACCCCTAAGCTATGAGGACTTAATCGAACACTCAGAACTGCAATCCCAGCTCACAACACCTATATGCTTAGATGAAAGTATTAAAAACCTACATGATGCTAAAGTAGCTGTAAGACTAGGTAGCTGTAGAGTTGTAAATATAAAGCCAGCACGTGTCGGCGGCCTACATGAAACTAGGCTAATCCACGACTACCTCATGAATGCAGGGGTCCCGATATGGATTGGCGGCATGCTTGAAACAGGTATTGGGAGGGGGCACCTAGTAGCTGCTGCAACCCTCCCAAACGTTAGGTATCCAAGCGATATAGGTGGTAGTAGTAGGTATTGGGAAGAAGACGTAGTAGAACCCCCTTGGATCGTGCGGAGGGATGGGACGATCTCGGTTCCTGAAAAAGTAGGTATAGGGGTTGAAGTGGTTAGGGAGAGATTAGATAAGTATACGAAGACTAAGTTAGAATATACTTAAACCTAGAGCACACAGATTTTATTTTAACATTAAACGTAAGGTTTTAAGTCCCTCAAGACTTTAGATAGAGCTTTAGGTCTCACTAGGCAGCTACTTAATCAGCTCTTCAAGTCTTAAAGACTCTAACCAGTCAGTGAAAAGCTGTCGCAGCTGTGAACTTTTGTCGAACTTCACTGTAGGGTTCTAAGGCTGCCTGAAGACCGTTCCACGAACATATAAGCTCGCTCCGGATGTCGCTGGGAGGGCCTGGCGTAGCCGGTGGGAGATAAATTCGTCTCCCAGACCTGCCTCTAGTTCTGGGCCTCTGAACCGGTATAAGATCTTCATGAACAAGAGATGAATTCGTATTCATGGAAGGTTCCGCAGTTTTTACAATGTTATCGATGGTGGGTTAGGTGAAGCTAGTAAGGTCTTGTTAGGTTTATTAGGATTATTACGACTGCAAAGCATGGTGTCGTTAATAAGTCTTGAGAAAGCCATCGCCAAGCTCTTCAGGATGGATGAGAAGACTTTCAGGAAGTATTTGAACCCTTGGAGCAGGTATACTTGCCTCCCCCTCCTAGCACCCCTCACGCTGGCTCTGTGGAGTAGGGCCTGGATAGGGTGGTAGGCGGTAGTCACTGTGACGGTAGTCCTTGCGTGGGTGTGGGGTTAATCAAGATAATATTGAGATACCTAAGCACCATCGCAGGGTATCAAGGGTCTTGAGGGCAGTTACTGCAGTCGGAATCGCACTGTACGTGTGGGGTCTCACGTTCCTAGACTTGCGGCCCACAACATTGGCAGGCTCTGATTCGCCGACAGGATGGTACGACTCTACGAAGACATGAAAGATAGGGTGCCTTAAGCAGCGTGTTGGTAAATATATATCAGACATCGTTTCGTACTAAGGTTTATTAATTTTGAATTATAGTAAACCGAGGTGTTTATTATGAGTGTTCAGAAGTCTTTAGTAGGTATGTTAGTTGTTTTAATCATCGTTGCTGGTGTTGGTGGTTATTTCGCAGGTTCTTCAGCAGTACCACCGCCTAAGACCGTTACCTCAACAACCGTGTTAACTGTTACCTCAACCGCCGCAGCCGCTAC